>SFRL01000072.1 GCA_004562765.1 bacterium
CGCTGATGACCCTTGCGTTTCTGAAAGGAACCTGTAAAAACAGATTCCTTCCCTACCTGGGAACCCTGATGTTTGTCGGGGCAAAATTTTTTGTGGGAGTATCCTATTTGCGCTTTGGAGCCACCCTTCCGCAGGAATTTGGGATGCTGTATATTCTCCCGTCCATTTTCTTTGCTTTGGAATTCTTTCGGACGAGAAAGGAAGAATTGGAGGCGGGAATCAACCGCATCCGCTGTACCTCATCCTGGCTATTGTTGGGATTCGCCATGAGCTTTTCTCTGACCTTGTCATCCCACTTTTACGATACGATCATCGCAGGCGTCATTTGCCTGGGGATCGCGGTTGCATACGGGTACTGGTTCTGGCGGAAAGAATATTTTTTTCGCGTGATGCTGACCGGCATTTTGAGTATCCTGATGGCATTTCTGCCGATGGCGGCGGCCTTTCTCACCGGAAAATCCCTACAGGGCTCGATGTACTGGGCGATGAACGTGATCGGACTGAGAGACTATACGGTTTTGATCTTTCGGATCATCTGCATCACAGTCGTGGCTATCACGGTGGGCGGGGTGCTCCTGGTGGTTTGTGGGCTTCGAAGAGGAAAGCTCTCCTTTTCTGAAGATCAGAAAGTGCCGCATCATTCACTGTTCGGGAAGGTGATTCTTCAGCTTTTCGCTTTGGCACCCTTGGCAGCGATTTTGCTGATCGGCTGGAAATACGGGCAAACGATCCTGTGGGGCTGTCAGCAATACGCATTTGCCCTGCCAGAGATGCGCTGGGTTTTGTATGGGATCGGCGCAGCGGTAGGGATCGGACTGCTCCAGCGGTACCTGATCGACCCCATGCGTGGCGCCGGGCTTCTGGCCATGGTGACCGCTGAGATCCTGCTGGGACTGGTGCTGGTCAGCGGTTCACTGGGTTGGCCGATGCTGATGGAGCCTTCCCGGACGAGCATCTATTTTGCGTATCTGATCCCGGTGCTCCTTGTGATGACGGCGGCCGGTGCGGTGAATTGCCTGCTGCTTGCCCGGCTCCCGGAGGTTCAGAAGACGATCAGTCTGATTCTGACTGTGCTGGTCATATTCTTCGGGATCGGCGGTGACTATGTGCGGGGTTCTTTTGGCGGCGGCCAGTTGGAAATGAATGAGTCGATTCTCTGCACCACGAACATTTTAAAGGACAACGAGGGAAAAAATAATACCTGGACCATTGTATCTGCCAACGATGAGTACCGTATGGTGGAGAAGTACGGACGGCATACGGAGACCATCGAGTTTTTGGAAGACATGGGAAAAGGTCTATTTTTATATTGAAAAGAAACCTCTGAACTATGCCGGCGGATATATAGGATCGATTCCGGAGGTGTCCGAGGAGCAAGCGCAGCAGCCTCTTCCCGAGAATTCCGGCCTTTCGGCCTATAGCGGAGTGAACCGCTCTGTGACCATGTCCAGAATGTACTACTGGGCGCAGAAGTTTATGGAACTGTATCCAAATGAAATGAAAGTTTACTATGAAAACGACAGGTTTGTCTGCTATTATCTGGAACAAAATGTATATCGCCTGTACAATTTTGCAATTGATTACGGCTACAACTAAAGTTCATTGAAAGCAGAAGACGGAGTAAGCTATGGATATCATGCTTGTAGGCGGCTTGTCGCCTATGACAAAAAGGCTTTCATTAAAACTGTATAAAGAAGGACACAGGATCTATGTGTTATCGGGGGACCGGAATCCTTCCAACCGCTATGAGCATGCATTCGAGCGATACAATTTTTCCTATGACAGTGCTTCGGTCGAAGAGGTGTTCCAAAGTGTCAATCCGGATGTGACAATCTTGCTCGGCGCGTTTGACGGTAATTTGCCCGGGGAAAATCCCAAGCAGGAGGCCGTCGAGTACGCGGCAGGCCTGCAGAACATTTTGGTTTCTTGGTCCGCGCTGGAGAAAGGGCGGATCATCTTCCTGTCCTCCGTGGAGGTGTATGGAGACTCTTATCACATCCCGGTGACGGAAGAGGTTCGGCCGGTCCCCAGAGGAATCCGCCCACTGATGCTTTTTCAGGCAGAAGAAAGCTGTAGGTTTTATCAGGAGCAGTTGAAAAAGGATGTTGTGATTCTGCGTCTGGACAGGCTGCATGATGTTCCGAAAGATAAAAAAGAAGCGGCTTTGGGCGTGTGCCAGAGAAAGTGTCTGGAAGCTATTGGGAATCGTACTGTTACGTATCGGCGCAATTATCAGTACGGGCTTACATATATAGGCGATGCGGTGGAGAGCATCTATCAGCTGGCGACCTGTCCGAGCCACAGGTACGGACTCTATCATATTTCCTCCAGCGAAGCGTACTCTGAATTGCAGATTGCAGATGCCATCGAAAAGAATCTCGGAAGTGAATTGGACAAGCTCGATAATACGCGGGAGGAGCAGCGTTCCGTTATCCTGTCCAACGAACGGCTTAAGGGGGAATTCGGATTTAAGGTCCGGTGTGAGCCGGAAGAGACAATCCGAAAGACACTCCAATATATGAAGAGGCACAGCGGACGTTTTCTGGATTCTTCCCATACAGGCTGGGATATCTGGCACAGGCTTTATTTTAAAATGATCGGGCTGTTTGGCGCTCTGGTGCCGTATCTGGAAAATCTGGTGCTATTTATTCCGTTTTTCATGCTGAATAACCGTGCCACAGACAGCCAGTATTTTTCCAAGATTGATTTTTATCTGCTCTATGTGCTGCTGTTTGCGGTGGTGCACGGACAACGACAGGCCACCTTTTCCGCCTTCCTGGCCATGGGAGGGTATGTGTTTCGGCAGATGTACAATCAGTCGGGAATTGCTGTGGTAACAGACTACAATACATATGTGTGGATCGCTGAAATCTTCATTTTGGGGCTGGTGGTAGGCTACATGAGAGATCAGCTGGTCTTCATGAAGGAAGAGAAGGACCAGGAAATCGACTTCCTGTCGGAGCGCGTGACAGATATAACCGACATCAATGACAGCAACCTTCGCGTCAAGAAGGGGCTGATCACGCAGATAGTGAACTATGATTACAGCCTTGGCATGGTTTATGATCTGATAGAGCAGCTGGAAGCAGACCACCCGGACCAAATGATGTTCCATGCCCTCACCCTGATTCGGAATATCATGGATTGTCAGGATGTTGCACTTTACCGTGTTGACAATGGAAATTATGCCAGATTATTTGGACATACCTCGGAAAAAGCCTGTTCTATGGGTCGTACGGTATATCTTCCGGACAAAGAACCCCTTTTTGAATCGTTTTCCAGGCAGGAAGTGTATCTGAACCGAACGATGGACCCGGTGTATCCGATGATGGCATACTGTATTTCTGAAGGCAAAAACATGGAAATGATGCTCCTGCTTTGGAGTATTCCCTTTGAGCGAATGACGATCGATGAGTCTAACCGTCTGATTGTCATCAGCAAGCTGATTCAAAAGGAGGTAAAGAGGACCGCGGCATATCTGGACCTCCTGCGAAAGGAACGGCATCAGGATGATAGTCCGGCCCTGCATGCGGAGGAATTCGAGGAACTGGTCAATATCTACCGTGAGGCGGGCAAGAAGAACCTGACGGAGTATGTTTTGCTGCGGGTTGTCTCTGCCCGATTGGATATGGAAACAGCGGGAATAGTAGACATTTCGAAGATGCTTCGCGTAACGGACTATTTCGGGTATCGCTATGATGGCAACCTCTATATCCTGCTCACCAGTACAGGGGGGAAAAACTGTGGTTTTATGCAGAAAAACTTGGAGGAGAAAGGCATCTGCACCGTGATCAGTGAGGAGATAGGCGCATGACACGCAGTGGGATCATCTTTTTGATCGTTCTGATCTTGAATGCGCTGATTGCAATTGGGTATCTGCTCTGGTATCTGATTTTCAAAAAAGAGCAAGATCATTCCGTACAGTTTGTGATCCATACGGTGGTCATGCTGATTTGCCCGATTGTTGGAATTCTATATTTCCTGTTTGCTTTTTTGAAGTATCGCTTCTTAAAGCTGGGCGAAAGAGACCTCTCAGATGTTGAGTTCAGCAAGAAACGGCATGTGGCGAGAGTAAAAGCCGACGAGAAACGGGAACGGAACATTGTGGCAATGGAAGAAGCCATTCTTGTGTCAGACCAGGAAAAGAAGCGCACGAACATGCTGAATATCCTTCTGGGAGAGACAGGGGAGTCTTTTTCTGCGATTGCGCAGGCCTTGGATAGTGACGATTCAGAGGTTGCGCATTATGCGGCATCCTTCCTGCAGAGCAAGATGGATGCGTTTCGTGAAACTGTGAGAAAAAAGCAGCGGTTCATCGAAGCGGGCGATATCAAAGAGGAAGCATGTCAGAAACAGGTTTTAGAGCTGATCCGGTATATGGACCAAATGTTGAAACAGAATGTATTCACGCAGGTTGAGCAGCTGGATTACGTGGAGCAGATGGAGCAGCTCTGCGAAAAACTGTATCAGAACGAAAGGAGTCAATTCGCGCCGGACTGCTATGAATGTATCTTAGGCAGAACGATGGGGCTGAGAGAATACGACAAGGCGGAGCTGTGGGCAAATCGTTTTTGCGAGCAGTATCCGGACCACCTGTCATCTTTCACGCTCAGATTGAAGCTGTATTTTGAGACCAGCCGGAAGGATCGATTCTTTGAGGTGCTGGATGAATTGCGGGCGTCCACAGTCGTTGTGGATCATCAGACACTGGAGCTGATCCGCATGATGCAGCAATAGAGAAGAACGAACGGCACGGAAAGGAGGAGAGAAATGCTGTCAAAACGGAATTTTGTGATGATGATGACCATGATTATCGTTGTGCTGGTACTTTTTCTCTCCTCTGTCGCATTGAAAGAGTATTTTAATGACTATGATGTCAATCACGCGGCGGAAACAGAGATCATTGAACAAAAGGAGCACAAGCCTGATCCGACGGGGCAACAGGTTTTATATGTTGGGACGATGGAGAATGGTTACTATCGTGCCATCCAAGAGTGGGCGGAATATCGCAACAACTCCCTGCGGGTATTCTCATCTCTGAGCGCGGCGGATAGAATCCTTCGGACAAATGAGGAGAAAAAAGCCTATGTGCTCATAGATGGAGAATTGCTTGCAGATGACCCGGAAGCCGCAGCGGAAAAGCTGTCTCAATATGTGGAGCAGGGCGGCGTTGTGATTTTTTACCGGCTGCCTGCCTACCGGGTGATCGAAGGATGCAGAGACTTACAGAATCTTCTCGGCATTCAGCGTCTGCGTGGGGAGTCGGTTCAATTACAGGAGATTCGCCTTTTTGGCGGGTTCCTTCTGGGCGGAGAGACCCATTACTTGTTCGAAGGCGTGGAGGACCCTGAGCTTGTGGATCTGGACAGGGAGGTACCGTGGTACGACATTTCCTCCCGAACAAAATCTTATATGGTCGGCTTCCTCACGGAGGAGGAGAAGAGTGCCGCAGGCCTGAACAATGAAGATATGCCCGCCATCATCTGGAGAAGCAATATGGGAACCGGCTCGGTATTTGCGGTGAACGGGGACTATATGAAGGGGGAAACTGCGCTAGGAATCCTGGACGCCATGCTCTATGAGGCAGAGGATTACGCGCTTTATTCGGTGGTAAATGCGCAGAATCTCTCTTTTGCGGGCTTCCCGGACCTGACGGTGGAGAATGAGGACACCATGGCAGAGACTTACGGTATGACGACACAGCAGTTTTGCCGGGATATTCTATGGCCCTCCCTGGTGGCAAGTACACAGAAGGGGAACTGGAAGGGGACCGCGTTTGTGTCCGTAAAACAGAGCGATCAGTCTCAAAACGAACCGAATGAAAACGATTTGATCGATTATCTGAAATTTTTTAATGAAGAGACAACAGAGGCGGGAATATCACTGGGCCGCATAGAAAGCTCGGATTTGCGGGCGTCGGTGGAAGATGAATATAACACCTTAAAAAGCTGGGACCTGAATTATGTTTTTGCGGGCGGATACGTCCGAAAGGAGAACCAGGAGAAGCTCGCCGCGCTCATCGACGGAAATGGACAAATGGATTTTTTTCAGGACCTGCGCACGGTTGTAGGAGAATATGAAACAGATCAGCAGATCCTGTCATGGATGACCGACAGGATCACACTTCAAAACGCGACAACAAATGCCTACATACACAGCTATCAAGACAGTCTGAGACTGAAAAGCCTGGAGACGGCACTTGGCTACAGCAATATTCTGGTCGATATATACCGGGTATTGTGGCCGGAAACCAGTGAAGACGGATGGGAACATGTAGCGGAGAAGATGTCGTCCAATGTGGATACATACTGGAAACCATTTTCCGCATTTGAGAAGACAACGATTAGTCAGAGTGACAGCAGAGTTCGTAATTTCCTGAACGGAAGTGTGGAAAGCACCAGAACCGGAGATCAGATTTCGATTCAGACTGCCGGTTTTACCGGGGATGTGTATCTTCTTCTCAGGACGCATGACGAGGTCGTGGAAACCATGACCGGCGGAACATGGAAAGAGGTGGAGGAGAATACATATCTTCTGCAGCTGACGTCCGAGGAGGCTTCTGTGACACTCAGACCAGAGAAAGAACTCTACTATCAAGAATAACCAGCGAAGAGGTGCGATGATGCGAATCTGTATCATAGCAGAGGGAAGCTATCCTTATGTGGTCGGCGGCGTATCCGGGTGGATTCACAGCATGATCAAGACGTTTCCGGAGTACGAATTTGTTCTGCTTACGATCATAGCAAACCGGGGTATGAGCGGAAAATTCGCCTATGAGCTGCCGGAGAATGTGACAGAGGTCCATGAGCTTTACATGGAGGACGCGGACTGGGGCACCGTCAATAAAAGACACAAGAAGCGGTTGAATCTGAAAGAATATCATGCGCTGCGAAGCCTGGTGCTGGACCATGAGGTGGAGTGGGATGCGATGTTTGATTTCTTCCGGGATAACACCGTATCCATCAATGAGCTTCTGATGGGAGAGGATTTTTACCATGCGGTATTGGATTGCTATAACCTGAAGTACCCCGATATCGTATTTTCGGATTTTCTGTGGACAATGCGCTCCATGTACCTTCCGCTCTTTCTCGCCATGTCTATGGAGATCCCGGAGGCGGATGTATATCACGCGGTAGCAACCGGATATGCGGGCCTTCTGGGCTGCATGGGAAAGCATTTTTACAAAGGACAGTTCATCCTGTCAGAGCATGGAATCTATACGCGCGAGAGAGAAGAAGAACTGATCAAAGCGGAGTGGGTACAGCTTCTCTATAAGAAAATTTGGATTCAGCAGTTTAAAAAGATGTCTCAGGTGGCGTACGATAAGGCGGATATTGTAACCAGTCTTTACCAGCATGCAAGAGAGCTGCAGATTGAGCTGGGATGCCCGCCGGAAAAGACGATGATCACACCCAATGGAATTGACTATCGGAAACTGGAGGATCTGCCCGGCGTTCCGCCGGAGCATGAGGGATATATCCATATCGGGGCCATTCTCCGTGTGGCGCCGATCAAAGACGTAAAAACGATGATTCAGGCATTTGCCTACGCAAAGAAACGCTGCCCCAAGCTGAAATTGTGGATCATGGGACCGTATGATGAGGACCCGGACTACGCGGCGGAATGCTTTAAGATGGTCGAGATCATGGAGATTCCGGATATCGAGTTTACAGGCAGAATTCAGGTTGCAGACTATCTGGGATGGATGGATATGACGATTCTGACCAGCATCAGTGAAGGGCAGCCGCTGACCATTCTGGAGAGCTTTGCGGCACGCGTGCCGGTCATCGCAACGGATGTGGGCAACTGTAGAGGCCTGCTGTATGGCGAGGATGATACATATGGAAAAGCGGGGGTCCTGACCCATATCATGAATATTGAGGAGATCGCAAATGCCATGGTTTACCTGGCGGAAAACGTGTTGGTACGCAAAACAATGGGTGAGGTCGGTTATCAGCGCCTGATGCGAAAATATAAGATCGAAGACATGAAAGAGAAGTATGGCCGGATTTATCAGACAGCGGAACAGAGGATGAATCCGGCACAAGAAGAAAAACGGGAAAAAGATAGGGCAGCAATCTTAAGGTGACCGGAGAAGCCTATCACGCGGAGAGGGAAAGACAATGGCAGGAATTGGTGTAAAGCTGAACCAGATTTATCAAAAGAATACGATCACTACCGATCTGGTCGGCTTTTTTTACAGCACGGTCGTGACCATTGCGCCGCTTCTTGTTGTGATCATCAATCTCATGCTGATGCAGAAGGTGCTGCATTTCAATACGGTTTCATACATCAATCGGGAAATCTTTTCCTGCACGATTTTGTATGTGTTTATCTTCTCTCTGCTGACGACTTCGCCGTTTAACGCGGTGCTGTCCCGCTATATGTCAGACGTCATTTTTGAGGAACGGTATGAGGATGTGCAGCCCTGTCATCGAGTGGGGCTGTTGACCAATCTTTGCTTTAGCTGTCTGTTTGCGATTCCGTTTTGCTTCTGGGAGCATCTGGTCGGCGGGGTGCCCATTTATTATGTGTTCACTGGATACTGCTGCTTTGTCAGCCTGGTGATCGTATTTTACAATATGCTGTATTTGTCGATCTGTAAGGAATACAGATTGATCTCCCTCTATTTTCTGGTAGGAATGGTAACGGCCTTCCTGCTGTCCGTCTTTCTGCGGTATGTGTGTGGGGTCAGCATTACATACAGTATGCTTTTGTCGCTGACCGTGGGCTTTTTTCTCGCCGCCGTGCTGGAATGGGCGAAGATCCATCAGTTTTTTCCGGACAACAGCGAGGAATATCGGAGAGTATTCCAGTATTTTCGGCAATATTGGCAGCTGATCCTGATCAATTTCCTATACACACTGGGCTTGTTCATCCATAATTTTGTGTTCTGGGGAACCGACATGGCGATGCATCTGGTGAACACCTTTGTGTGTAATCAGCCCTATGACATGGCGACCTGTCTGGCTATGTTTACCAACATCTCGGCCAGCGTGATCTTCATTTCAAGGGTGGAGATGTATTTTCACAAACGCTATCGGGATTATGCGGACGCTGTGTTCGGCGGACGCGGCATTGACATCCGCAACACCCGGCAGCGGATGTTCCGGCAGCTTGGAAGCGAATTGGTGACCTTGGTGCGGCTGCAGTTTATTGTTTCAGTCGTGGTCTACCTGCTTTTTGTGATTTTCCTCCCGAGAATCGGCTATGCAGGCATGGTTATGCGGATTTATCCTATGGTGGCAGCCGGATATTTTGTCCTGTTCCTGATGTACGCGGAGATCATTTTCCTTTACTATTTTGAAGACCTCAATGGCGCATTGTTCACGGCCATTGGCTTTTGCGTAAGTACACTGCTCGGCAGTCTGATTGCAGTGCATCTAAGCGCGATCTTCTATGGCATTGGAGTCTGGGTCGGCGCTGTGATCGGATTTACTGTGGCCTATATCAGACTCCGGTGGTTGGAGAAACATCTGGATGAGCACATGTTCTGTAGAGGCAATGTCATGAAGCGGGCAAAAGGGATCAAACCGGAGCCGAAGGTATTGGACCCGGAGCAAAGAACCATCCTGAGGAAAGCCCGAAAACAGAAGAAAGGGAGCCAGAGCGTTCTATATGCAGGAAGCAGGTGCAGTGGAAAACGAAAGGCTGTGCGTCAGTTCACCGGGGAGTTGAGAGACGACAGAGGCGTGAAAAAGCTGTTGTTTGTGATCAATACGCTGGGATGCGGCGGCGCCGAGCGGGCCATGCTGGATCTGTTTGCCGTATTGGAGCCGGAGAAATATGAGATCTCCCTGCTGGTCCTGACGGGACAGGGAGAATTAAGGAAGGAATTGCCGAGCTATGTGCGGCTGCTCAATCGGGATTATCAGAGTGTATCCGTGCTTACCAAAGAAGGACGAAAACTTCTGAGAAAGCGTGTCCTGCGGGCCGGAATCGGAAAAGGCCTGTTCCTGCGGAGAGCGGGCTATTTGCTGAAAAACGCATGGCAGATGTGCAGATGCGGGAAAATCCTGCCGGATAAGCTATGCTGGCGGCTGCTTGCCGACGGAGCGCCGCGGGTTGAGGAAGAATATGATCTGGCGGTTGCTTATCTGGAAGGCGGAGCTACTTATTATGTCGCGGATCATGTCCGTGCCAGGAAAAAAGCGGCGTTTGTCCATATTGATTACGGAAAAGCGGGATATACAAGAGCATTGGACTTGGAGTGTTACAGGAACTTTGACAGGATATTTACCGTTTCTGACGAGGTAAGGGAGCATTTTCTGGAGGTGTACCCAGAATACGAGCAGAAGGTCTCGGTGTTTCACAATCTCGTAAATCGGGAAAGAATCCTGAAGCTGGCGGATCTGGGAACCGGATTTTCGGATGGTTTTCAGGGATACCGGCTCCTGACGATTGGGAGACTGACCCGGCAGAAGCGGTATGACATCGCGATTCAGGCCATGGCCTTGTTGAAGGAACAATGCACTGTGCCGGTTCGGTGGTATGTTCTGGGAGAGGGCGACCTTCGGGATAGCTTGGAACAGCAGATCAAAGCTGCCCATCTGGAGCATGACTTTATCCTTCTGGGTGTTCAAACGAATCCATACCCGTACTGTAAGAACTGTGATATTTATGTACATGCTACCGGGTTTGAAGGAAAGAGTATCGCGATACAAGAGGCACAGACCCTTAAAAAACCGATCCTTGCGACGGACTGTAGCGGAAACAGGGAGCAGATCATCGATGGGATAGACGGACGCCTGTGCCAGCTGTCGCCGGAAGCGGTCAGCGAACAGCTTCTCTGGATGATTCGCCATCCGAAAGAATGCAGACTTTATGGGGAAGCGGCTGGAAAAAGAGTGCTGTATCATACAAAAGGACTGGAGGAGTTCCTCGCACTATTGGATGCTCCGACCGATGAGAGAGAGAAAAACCATGAGAGTTTTGATTATTATACCAGCGTATAATGAAGAGAAAAGCCTGAAAAGAGTGATGGAGCATCTGAAGGCCGTCTGTCCTCAGCTTGACTACCTGATCATCAACGACGGTTCCACCGATCGGACAAAAGCGATCTGCATCGAAAATCAGTATCATGTGATGCACTTTCCTGAGAATCAGGGACTGACGAAAGTCATACAGACGGGAATGCGTTATGCACTGGAGCGGGATTATGATGCGGCTTTGCAGTTTGATGCGGATGGCCAGCATTTGCCGGAATACATAGAGAGCATGGTCAGCCTGATGGAAGAGACCGGATGCGATATTGTGATCGCCTCCCGCTTCAAAGACGGAAAAATGCCGTTCCGGCTGCGGACTCTGGGCGGGAAGCTGATCTCTGCTGCCATCCGGCTGACAACAGGGCAGAGTCTGACCGATCCGACCAGCGGTATGCGGCTGTACGGGAGAAGGATCATCCGCCAGTTCGCAAGAGATTCAAGTTGTGCACCGGAGCCGGATACGATAGCCTACATGGTCCGAATGGGGGCAAATGTGCAGGAAGTGAAGGTTGAGATGGAAGATCGAAAAGAGGGGAAAAGCTATTTGACTCCCGTCAATGCAACCAAGTATATGATCAAAGAGCTTTCCTCCATTTTGATCTTCCAGTGGTTCCGTGGAAAAAAGAGCATAGCGGAGGGGACGGACAATACGAAAAGAGCGGAATTCCGTGAGTTGGAAAGGGTTGCCGGAGGCAGAAAGCTGTGAGAAAGAAGATCTGCTTTTTTTCCGGGGATATCACGCGCAGCGGAGGAACAGAGCGCGTGGCCATCCAGCTTGCCAATGCTCTGAGGAAGGATCACACCTATGAGATCTGTTTTCTCAGCCTGACCTGAGGAAATTCCTGAAGGAACAGCAGATTGATGTGATCATCGACATCGACATTGTGCTGGATGCGCTTGCGATACCCGCCACAAGAGGGACCAGGACCAAGGTGGTGTCGTGGGAACATTTTACAGTAGACTTTGAATTGTCTTCCTGGTATCGAAGGATGATCCTTGGCTATTCAGTCAAGCGGTCGGATTATGTCGTGGTGCTGACAAACGGAGACTTTGAGGCGTACCGGAACAGACTGGGCAGGAAAAATGCGATTTCCCGGATCTATAATCCGGTCGCGTATCGCTTTGACAAAGAGCCTGTATGTGAAAAGAAAAATATCATTCTCACCGTGGGCCGGCTTGTGCCGGAAAAGGGGACAGAGTATATCAAAAAAGTTTCCTTGCAGATTCTGGAGCGATATTCCGGCTGGCAATGGATACTCCTTGGCGAAGGGACAGAACGAAAGAATCTCGAGCAGTTCATCATAGACCATCACTTGCAAAACCGCCTGATTCTCAAAGGAAATGTTGAGAATGTGGACGAGTATTTGCGGAAGGCCAGTATTTTTGTGTTGGCTTCTCAGTATGAAGGGATGGGGCTGAGCATGCTGGAAGCAAGGGAAATGAAGATTCCGTGCGTCTCCTTTGATGTAAAAATGGGGCCCCGGGAATTGATCCACCATGGAATTGACGGCTATCTTGTCCCGGCCTTTGATTGCGGCGACATGGTAGACAAAATAGAACTGCTGATCAATTCTCCGGAACTGAGAAGGCGGCTTGCAGAGAACGCATACTTACGCATGGATGAGTTTAGAGAGGACAGAATTGCGAAACAGTGGAAGGATGTTTTGCAGCTGTTCGCGTAAATGAAGGACGGATCGTATGGCAGAGGTAAGTATCATCGTACCTGTATATCAGGTGGAAAACTATCTCCACAAATGTGTGGACAGCATCCTGGCACAGACCTTTACGGACTTTGAATGAATACGCCGAAATGGATGAACGGGTCAAGGTGATCCATCAGGAAAACGGCGGACTTTCGGATGCGCGAAATCACGGGATGGATCGGGCAGCCGGAAACTATTTTATGTTTGTCGATAGTGATGATTATATTGCGCCAACTATGGTGGAATGCCTGTATCAGAGTATTTTGAAGGAGAATGCGGATATAGCGGCTTGCAACTTCCTTTATTTTTTCGAAGATGACAGGAATCAGGATTTTTCCACCAAAATTCCATCAGAGGTTTTGCCGGGGGCAGAAATATTTTATAACAGAAAAAACGATCGCAGTTATGGATTTTGGACGGTTGTCTGGAACAAATTATATAAAAGCAAGGTCTTCGGAAAATTAAGATTTCGTGTGGGTAAATATCATGAGGATGAGTTTTGGGCAAACGATATTTATCAGATGGATATTAAGATTGTAACGGTCCCTGCGTGCCTGTATTATTATCGTCAACGCAACAATAGCATTATGAGAAAGCCAAGCATTCAGAAAAATTTTGATATTCTGGAAGCACTTCAGGAGCGTATAGGTGTTTATTTAATGGATCAAACACATTCAGCGCAGGCATATCGGGTTCTGATCTACTCTCTGGAATATCTGGAAAAAAGCAAAAGAATGATCACAAACCGGAAAGAGAAAGCCAAGTATCTTCAAGCGGAAAAGCGAACCAAGGACATCGTTCATCAATTGAGAAAAAGAAAACTGACAAATATTCAGAGGACTTCGCTTGTCTTTCTTGAACTGGCTCCATGTCTTGTTTTTGCAGTGGGCATGAAATTCCGGGGATTGTTGGAGAGATTTATATAGGTAAGGCAGGGCAGCTCAGCCTGAAAGGAAAATTATCATGTATAACATTGGGATTATCATGGGTGGCGTCATGCCGGTGCCTGCGGTATGCGGCGGCGCGATCGAGACCTTAATCGAAAGTGTTGTCAAACAGTATGCAAAGAATGATAAATTCCGTCTGACGATTTTTTCGGTCTATCATAAAAAGGCGGTAGAGGCCGCAAAGAGGTACCCGGACGTCAGATTTGTCTGGACCCATACCAATACATTTTGGAACTTGTCCAAGCACGCGGTGTTTATGGCGGTCAGACAACTCACGGGAAAAACCATCCGGGTACTGCAACGGCATTACAATGAAATTGCTCCGGTGATCCAGAGTGAAAAATTTGATTTATTGATCGTAGAAGGCGGAGACGAGAAGGCCGTTCTTGATATCGCAAAGGGTTACAAAAGAGAACAGCTTGTTTTTCATGCCCATGTTCACTTTGTCCCGAAAGAAGAAACGGTAAATGGCTACGGTCACATGATCGGTGTGAGCGAATTTGTGGTCAGGGAATATGAGAAAGCCTGTCAAATGCCGGTTCATACACATCTTCTGAAAAATGCGATTGATACAAGCAAATTTAATAAGACGATTTCAACAGAAGACAGAAAAGATATGAGAATCAAATTGGGATTGCGGGAAGATGATTTTGTTGTTCTGTTTGTGGGACGATTGATACAGCTCAAAGGGATTCTGGAGTTGATGCAGGCAGTCCTTTCCATTCAGGATAAGCGGGTTAAATTACTTGTGATTGGGAGCGCAAATTTTGGAAAGTGGGCCTTTTCCTCCTATGAAAGAAAAATAAAAAGGCTTTCCCGGCAAAACAGGGATCGGATCATTTTTACCGGATATGTGGATAATGGGGAAGTATATCGGTACGCCTCCGCAGCTGATGTGCAGTGTGTGCCTACATTGGTAGAAGAAGCTGCCGGCCTGGTTTTGCTGGAAGCAATGGCAGGAGGACTCCCCTTGATCGCCACGAAATCCGGCGGCGTGGTTGAGTATGTGGAAAAAGACACCGCCTTGCTGATCGAGCGGGAGAATCTTGTAGAAAACCTGAAAATTGCCATTCTCTACTTGAAAGAGCATCCAGATGTGCGAAAGCATATGTCCGACAGATCAAAAATACAAAGCAAAAAATTCGATGAAGCGGTCTATTATCAGAATTTTGCTGAAACAATTCAGGACATCTTAGGGGAATAACAATGTCAAAAGTATCTATCATTATGCCGGTCTACAATGCGGAACGCTATTTGCGGGAAGCGATCGAGTCCGTTCTGCGGCAGACATACACAAATTTTGAGTTGCTTTTGATCAATGACCGATCTTCAGACAACAGCGTGGCCATTTGCAAAGAATATGGGGAAAAGGATCCCCGGATCGTTCTTCTGGAAAACGATACCGGGATACATGGCCCCGGGCCGACCAGAAATATTGGGTTGGACCATGCAACGGGAGAGTACATTTATTTCATGGATGCCGATGACTGGATTGAAGATCGTCTGCTAGAATGCGCGGTGAGACGCATGGAAGAAACCAATGCTGACATTGTGCAGTTTGGTGTGATATATGAACGAAGCGATGGAAGCCATTCTGAACCATTGTACTGGAAAGGGAAACAACTGCTGACGAGAGACGAGATCAAAAATGATATTGTAAACTTCTGGCAAAATAAAAATGAATCTTTGTGGCTGCATCTGTTTCGAAGGGAACCCATTAGAAGAATCAGATTTAACGATGCCATCAATGGGGAAGATTTCTGCTATGTGATGGACGCGATGTGTCACGTGGAAAAAATAGCGTATATCCCAGGGGCGTTTTACCATTATCGTTATGTGGAAGGATCTACAAGTCATCGTTGGAATGAGGAGACAATAGAGTGCCGGGGAATCATTTGGGATCATCAAAAGAAATTTTTGGATTCGCTTCCGGGGGATTTGAACCCATTGGCTTATGCTGAGGTTGCTTTTGATAATTATATCTGGGCGATTTACCAATTATGCGCAAAAGGATGTCCCTTGTCTTTTACAGAGAAAAGAAAGGAATTATCCAACCTTGCAGAGAAAATGAGCATAGATAGTTACCGTCCGATCTATCCATTAAAATTGCGCTCAGGGCTTCACAAGATCAAATATGCACTGGTAAAATTTCATTTGGAAAACGCATTATTATTGCTTGGACCTGTATTTTTAAGGATCGTTCGAGGGGAGTAACAGAATGGGTGCGCTGGTCAGTCTGATCATACCGGTATACAAGGTTGAGGCCTATTTAGAAAGATGCGTTCGCAGTGTTCTTGCACAGACCTATCAGAACCTGGAAATTATACTTGTTGATGATGGCAGTCCGGATCGATGCGGAGAGATCTGCGACCGTTTTGCACAAGAAGACCCCAGAATAAGAGTATACCATAAGGCCAATGGCGGACTTTCAGATGCTCGGAACTGCGGAGTGGAGCACGCTCACGGGGCTTTTATCTCATTCATAGACTCTGATGACTATGTTGCACCCAATTATGTGGAATACCTGTTTGACCTCCTAATGAAGTATCGTGCAGATATTTCGTGCTGCTGTATGGTCAAAACAACTGAAAATACATCTGCATACGGCATAAATCATTCAATTCCAAATGAGCAGCTGCTAACAGGCAAAGAAGCATGCCGAGCGTTATTTGGAAATCTATATGATGTTTTGGTTACTGCGGCAGGGAATCTATATAAAAGGGAGATTGCTCAGAAGTATCCTTTCCCGGTTGGCAGGAAGCATGAAGACGAGGCGACTACCTGTAAATTTTATTATGCAGCAGATCGGGTGGCCGTTGGCAATCAGTGCCTATACGCATACTATCAAAATCCGGGCAGCATTATGCATAGCAGAGGAGATTCGTTCAATGACGATTTAGTTTGGGCGCTGAGACACCGTGCTGAGTTTTTTAGGGAACAAAATGAGCCGGAACTTGAAAAGGCGGCATGGAATATGCTGGTCCAGCATTGCCTGTATGAATCCGTTCATTATCACGGCAGATATGACAGCGTTTTGAAGGAATTATCGAATGTGAAAGAATTACCGCCCAAAACATGGCTTGAATTAAAGCTCTATAATCTGTCTCCGCAAATCTATAAGATGTGTTTTGAAGTGAAAAATAAATGGATGAAATAGAGACGCGATCTCGCCTTGTTCCATTGGGTTGAATGGTTTGGAAGAGCGTTTTGGTGAGGGAAATGAGAAGTGAAAATGATAAAGCTGCCATTGTGACCTTATTTCATGGCAACTACAATTTTGGCGGCTTGCTGCAAGCGTACGCACTGCCCGTTGCATTGGAAAAATATCTGGGGCTCCCTGCGGAGCAGATTGATTATGCCCTTTGTCCTGCAGAAGCGGAGGAACAAACGGAAAAAGAACCCGTCTCATTATTAAATAGAATCTATGCGTTTGTTTGGCGTATCTCCAACTGTTTGGAGAAAAGATACTTTATAAACAGAAAAAGAATGTTTGACGAGTTCATAGATGACATCCCACACAGTAAAGAAACCTATCGTTTTGATTCTATTTCCGATGTATTGAATGAATATCATATATTTATCTGCGGGGGAGACCAGATTTGGAATGATTATCAGGCCATAAGGTGGTATAGAAAAGAAGACTCACAAGTGTTTACGTTGCAATTTGTACCAGAACATATCAAGAAAATATCCTATGCTCCGAGTATGGCCGTGCTGGAGTTAACGGACGAATTTAAGGCAGAATTCAGTACATGGATTAACCGGCTGGATGCGATTTCCATCCGGGAAAAACGATCTTTACATGTTTTGAAACAACTGACGCAAAAACCGATCACGGTAGTGGTCGATCCGGTGCTGCTGCTGCGGGAAGAAGATTGGCTGGAAGTGACGAGACCTGCAGAGAAACGACAGCGATACATACTGTGTTATTTGCTTGGGGATCGTGTTGAGCAAAGAAAAGCGGTGCGCAGGTTCGCAAAAAAAACGAAGCGCACGATCATCACATTCCCGCACATCCTTGAAAATGTTGTGCGCAAATGCGACCTGTTTTTTGGCGATGTTCATGATTACACATCAGGGCCGCGGGAGTTTCTTGACCTGATCCGTCATGCGGATTTCGTGGTCACAGACTCCTTTCATGCCTGCGTGTTTTCCATGATCTTCAATACGCCCTTTGCAGTTTTTGAACGAAATCGTACCAACGAAAAAGGAAATATGAATAGCCGGATATATGATTTTCTGGAAGAATATCATCTGGAGCGGCAGTTGGTAACAGAGATAGAGCTGGAAGACATGAATGATATTCCAAAGGTGGATTTTGCCTATGCACATGAGCATTGGCAAGAGCGTAGAAGGGAGTCCCTGGCATATTTGGAAAATGCGCTGATGATTGACCGGAACGGAGCAGAACTTTGAAAGACCAATTAAAAGCGGGCGTTGTCCTGTCCTATCTCTCAACCGGGATCACCATTCTGATCCAACTGATTTATATGCCGGTGATGATCCGGCTGCTGGGGCAAAGTGAATATGGCCTGTATTCGCTGGTGTCCAGTGTAGTCAGTTACCTCAGCCTGTTCAGTTTGGGCTTCACCGGGGCGTATCTGCGCTTCTTTGCCCGATATTATCACGATCGGGACAAGTTGGCTACCCTCAACGGGATGTTCTTCACCCTGTTCTGCATCCTTGCCGCACTGGCGGCCCTATGCGGAACGGCGCTGTCCTTTTTCCCGCGG
The DNA here is from genome assembly GCA_004562765.1 of bacterium. Lineage (GTDB taxonomy): Bacteria > Bacillota > Clostridia > Lachnospirales > Lachnospiraceae > W0P33-017. The sequence continues at coordinate 18,369 of SFRL01000072.1, forward strand.
CAGATCTTCGGCGCCGGCTTGTCCTCTGTGGAGCTTGCAAAAGCCAGGGTCCTCATGCTGATTCTGGTGGCCAATATTGCGGTCTCTTTGATTAGCGGGATATTTGACTCCATCATCAGCGCCTATGAACAGTTTGTGTTCCAGCGTGTTGTGGGGATCATCTCTGCCCTCGTCAATCCCTTTTTAAGCCTTCCCCTTCTGCTCATGGGATATGGAAGCGTCATGCTCGTCGCTGTCACCACGGGCGTGACCCTTGTGCGATTTGCGGTGAATGTGTGGTTCTGCTTCCGCAAATTGAAGATCCCGGTGTCTTTTCACGGGTTCCGGTGGGGCCTGTTAAAGGAGATCTCCGCATTCAGCTTTTTCTTGCTGATCAATATGGTGATCGATCAGGTGAACTGGAATGTGGACAAGCTGATCCTCGCCCATACCAGCGGGACGGCGGAAATTGCGGTGTATGGTGTGGCGGCACAATTCAATAGTCTGTTTATCACATTTTCCACCACCATCTCCTCTGTGTTTTCGCCCAGAGTGAATCGCATTGCGGCGGAAAAAGGGAACGAATACGAAGCGGAGTTTACAGGACTCATGGCCAGGATCGGGCGTGTCCAGTGGTTGATCCTTGGCTTGCTGGCCGGTGGCTTCATCGTTTTTGGCCGATATTTTATTTTGAATATCTATGCGGGAAAAGAATATGAGGGCGCTTATGAAGCTGCGCTGTTTTTGGTGATCCCCATTCTGATCCCGCTGATCCAAAATGTGGGGATCGAGATGCAGCGGGCGCTGAACAAGCATCAGTTCCGGTCCATTATTTATCTGATCATCGCAATCAGCAACGTTGCCATCAGCATTCCGCTGGCTGCCAAATGGGGCGCTGTGGGCGCTGCCATGGGGACAGCCATCAGTCTTTTGGTGGGAAACGGGCTGATCATGAACATTTTTTATCACAGGGTGCTTCGGATCGATATGAAGTATTTCTGGAGGGAGATCGCAAAGACCTGGAAAGGCTTTGTGCTTCCGGTGCTGCTGGCGGTATTCATCATGCGTTATGTGAGAATTGACAGCTTGGTCCTATTTGTTTTCAGCGTCATAGTGTTTGCCGCTGTGTACTGCGTATCTGTTTTCCTGCTCAGCTGCAATGAGGAAGAAAAGCGAATGATTTTAAGCATGGTCGGAAGGAGAAGATCATGACCGAGAAACAGAATTGCTGCGG
>SFRL01000027.1 GCA_004562765.1 bacterium
TGTGACGCCGAATGCTGAAACAACTAATTATTCCGGTGAGACACTTACATATTACTATTACATCAAGAGTGGTATTTCTTTCTCATCTTTTAATTTTGGCGGAATATATGGGGATGGTGTCACAAGTATTGTATACGATGGACAGGATCATCAGCTAAATAAATGTGTGGTTGTAAACAGTGCCGGACAGACCATCACCAGGGATGTTAATTATGAGATATCTTATGAGTATTCTGTGGACGGTGGCAAGACATATCAGTCGGCAACAAGTGAACTGCATAGAAAATCTGTCGGAAAAAAGAGAGTTAAGGCAACTGGAAAAGGAACTGCATATGAGGGACAAGAGGCTTATCTACTGTATGAGATCCTTCCTGTTGATATTACAAATGGAACAGAATATTCAAAAAATGTGAAGATTGAGTTTGACGAGTCTTCATGGACTTATACGGGAAGAGCCATTGAACCTACGTTTACCTTTATTTATGGAAGTGTACCTGTTGGTACAAGTGCAAATACCGATGGGCAGTTTACTTACAGCTATGAAAATAACGTAAATGCTGGTGCAGAGACGGCTATATTAAAAATTAAAGGTACGGGTGATTTTACAGGTACTTATACGAAAACATTTTCAATTGAGCAGCTTGATTTTGGTTTGGTTAGCTATGATCAGAATATCACATATACAGGCTCAGGGTTAAAACCCGAATTTAAGATCGGTGATTATGTTTTAAATGGTAATCCGGTCATTACAGATTATACGGTATCATACTATGACGGAGATCCTGAAAATACGACGGCACCATCAGAGGGCGGCAGACATTCGATTACAATCCAGATTCAGAATACTGCAAATATTTTCTGCGGAAGTTCCTACACGAAGACATTCGATTATACAATTGTGCCGAAAAACATTGCCGATCTGGATATTCATTTAGATCCGAAGGATGTAAACAGCAATTCTGAGATCGCGTGGAACGGAGGAGATACAAAGCCGGGTATTATTGTGCCCGATTCCTTAACAGAGGGAACTGACTATAAGGTAGAATATAGCAATTACAGCGGAGTGTCAGTAAATACAGCACCCGCTACGAGTGCTGCCATTACCATTACCGGTATTGGTAATAATTACACCGGTAAAAAAGTTCTTTATTATACGATCACACCCAGAGTGATCAATACAGGTGATGAATATACCTACAGTATAGAGGCATCAACCAAAATTACACCGAAGTATGATTTGACTGTTAACTTAACCGATCATAATCGTCAGACAGCAGATCAGCTCCTGAAAGTAAATATAGATTATACGATAGAGAATGTATTCTATTATAATGACGCGAATGATGTATGGGAGACATTGGTCAGTGGTTCGGCATTCCAGATTTCAGGTAATAAGATAACAAATTTGGAAAATGCAGGAAAATATAAGGTTAAAATTGCCGGAATCGGAAACTATGTGGGGAACCTGACAAATGAATCTGCGCCTGTAAGCTGTGGAAAGGATATTTCTAATTATATTCCACATATTGATGATGAAGAGACAGAGTATACATATACCGGAGCGTCGATAACGCCGGCAGCGATCTCTCTTTATAAGGATGTCAATACAAAGGATCAAACGATTACGAGTGATTGTTATTCTATCAGCTATGCAAGAGCAGAAGGTGGCGATGATACTAAAAATGTAGGAAAAATCCATGTGATTGTCACCGGTAATCCAGAAAAAGGTTACTTTGGGAAGACACAGATCATGGATATCAAGAAGTCGTATTATGAGATTATTGCGCCCAGATGGTCGCCCAGCAAACCGCTCACTGTGATGGTTCTTACAGGATCTGGCATTATGTATGAGCCCAATGAACTGACAGTATTACCGGAGGTAATTGTTTCATTTGGTGCACTTTCACTAAAAAAGAATAAGGATTACGAAGTATCATATGATCCAACCGCAAAGTCAGCCGGAAAAAATAAGATCATCACGATCACCGGAATCGGAAATTATGCATATGAGTCAAATGTATGGACTGTAAAATATGATGTTCTTCCGGTTGATATTAGCACTTCAAATCCGCAGATCGATCTGACGGTAAATAATGCAGATTACGGAAAGGGTGAGACCAGCTTTACAATAAAATATGGTAACTACGTGCTTGAAGCAGGAAACGACAAGGACTATACATATGCCGCACAGGCAGTTTCCGGATCTACGATTTACTGGAATGAGACTGCACAGAGCTACCAGACTACGTATAAGGTAGTCGGTAAAAATAACTTTACCGGAGAAAGAGAAATTACCATCAATGTAAATAAGAGCAGTCTGGCAGTAGAGAACGGTACCGTATTCACGAAGGATGGGGAAACGCCGCAGACAGGTGAATATTACGTGACATGGTCAACCGAGGAAATGTATGTGAATGACCCGGATAAAGACTTACAGGATCGTGCGAAATGTAAACCGGAAAAGTTTTCAATTAACTACAAGACGGAAACGGGAAGTATTCCTTTAACAAAAGACACGGATTATAGAGTTCTTACAAATAACAGTGACTATGGCACAAATGCGACACCCGGATATTCAGAGAACAATTACCTGACGATTGAAGGAATGGGTGGTTATACAGGAACGAGAAAGATTTACTTCACTCTATACTCCGACATTTCAAAAGTAAAGCTGGCGCCGGTAAGTACCTTACAGGAAACGACTATAGCATCACCGACAGCCATTGCGAAAAGTGTGTGGAAAGATGCTTATGAGGCGTCCACAGATGAGGATAAATCCCACGGTCTGGTTGAGCTGTTGACTTTGTATGAAAAAGAAGGCGGCTATATTGATAAGAGTGAGTATAAGTTATCATGGCCGAAAAATCTGAATCTGGCAGATCCTGCAGTAGGCACTTATACCATGAGTATTGTGGGTAATCCGGTTGTACAGGATGGTTCCCATTACTATCGCGGTAACCGTGACGTGAAATTTACGATCGTAAATGGTATCGAGGGCGCAGAGATCAAGGTGAACAGCAATAACTGTGTTCAGTATACCGGTCAGGCAATGACCGTCACAGGTCCGGCTACGACGCTGAGTGTCAAAGTGGACGAAGTTTCACTGGTGCTTGGCAGGGATTTTGAGATTATCGGCTACGAGAATAACACTGAGATTGGCGAGGCGATCGTTAAGATCAAGGGAATCGGCAATTATCAGGGAGAAGCGCAAGGAACATTCTATATTACGTATCCGTTGAGTAAAATGGGTGTCCAGATGCTGAATGGAGATAATGAATGGGTAGATGTATCCAACGGATCAAATGTTTTCTTTAAGTACAGTCATGAAACAAAGGTGCCGTTAATTCGTTTGTATTGTAAGGATTTTGATCCGAATATTGAGCATCCATTTACAGAAACAGGCGGATATTTTGAGACCGAGTATCTCAACAATACGAATGCCGGAACTGCAACTGCACGCATTAAGAATTGTAAGTATTTCACCAGTGATAGTGGATATCGCGATATTTCATTTACGATTGAGAAGAATAGTATCTGCCCTGCAACACAAGGATCCATTACATACTCTCCGGTTGCGGCAGTGAACGGAAATCTTTCTATCACATATACGGGAAAAGATATTACGGTTGACGACCTCAGGCTAGTATTGTCTGACGGTGGAAACCAGTTAGAATATGGTACAGATTATACTGTTTTTTACAAAAATGATAATCGGAATGTATCTGTAACAGGCAGTGAGCCGGTGATCACGGTCAAAGGTCTCGGAAATTATGACGATGATTACAGCTTTGCTTATCGGATCACACCGAAGGATATCAATGACGGTATCACGGCACAGCCGGTTACGATCACCTACACAGGCGGAACGATTGATGTGGCAGTAAAGCAGCAGCTGAATGTTGTTCAGGATGATATCGGTAAGACATTAAAATGCGACGAGGATTATGAGATAATAGCATATTATCTGGATCAGTATGGATATTCTCTGGTGACCGGTGAGAATGGAATCCCTAATGCACAGGGAACTTACTATGCAAAGATCCAAGGAAAGGGCAATTATACCGGAAACAGGATCGTTCAGATCAATGTCAGCCAAAAAGATATGAGCGAGGGCATGACGATCAGCTTCACAGACAGCGAGCACTGTAAAGTATCGCTGGGTGAGCCTCAGTGTGTATATGACGGTGCCGCTCATGAGCCGGGTATCGTAGTGACCTATGGGTCAAATACGACGCTGATCCCGAATGTTGACTATACGGTGACCTTTACCAATAATGTGAATGCGGGAGATGCAGAGGTAACGGTAACCGGTATTGGAAATTATACAGGAACGACTTCGCGTACGTTCAAGATTTCACCGAAGCAGATTACGGACGTAAGCATTTACTATTCTCCGATCGAGGAAGTTTATCCGTTCAAGGACGGTGATTCGGTAGAACCTGAAAATATGCAGATCAAGGATACCTTGTTGAACAATTATCTGCTATTAAACAGCATTGATTACGAGATTACTTACTTGTCAGAGTATGATGCATTGGAGCGGCAGGATGGAGCAAATCTCCACAGCTACGCCGGCCAGGTAACCATGACCATCAAGGGACAGGGCAACTATACCGGTACGAAGGAATTCACCTACTACATCGGTGAGGACATCAGCCAGTCCTACACGCTGGTCAACGGAAGAAATTCGGTTTCTGTCGACTACAATGGTCTTGTACAGGCGCCGGATGAGAACGACATCACGGTTGTCTGGGGTGCGTCTTCTGACCTGACAGATGCAAACGGCGAGAAGCGCTATGATATCGCTTATTATAAGGACGGATTTGAGAAGTCAGATCTTGTGACGAGAGATCAGATCGTGAATGCAGGCACATACTATGTGGCAGTGATCGGTGTGCCTTCCAAGGGTACCTACGCAAAGTCAAGCGTAAACAATAGCTGTACGTACACGATCAACCCGAGAAGTATCGCGCCGTCATACATTCTGGTTTCCGGCTATGACGGAACCTACTACTATACCGGACAGCAGATCCAGCCGAAGGGCATTGCGGTGGAGGATACGGATCTTCCGGTGAGCAGCGATGCAAACGATCCGCAGAGACGTACGGTAAAACTGATAAACGGTACGGATTATGATCTGAGTTATTTAAACAATGTTGCTGCAGGAAAGGCATCCATTATTGTGACCGGAAAAGGTAATTATACCGGAAACAGAGTGGCATACTTTAACATTTTGAGCAGCAATGCAGACGGAAACAATACCTGGGACGGAACCAGTGAGGGAACCGGAAGTATTTCTGACGGAACCACTACGATCTCGGCATCTGACATCATACTGGGATATGACAACAGCGCCTATAACTGCATGATGTATAACGGATATGAGCGAATTCCGACTGTCACCATCAACGGTATCAGTACGAATGAGTTTATCATCACTGCAAGCAATAATATCCGACCGGGTGTGGCTACCCTGACAATTACCGGAAGAGGCAATAATTTTACCGGAACGATCATCAAGAATTATAAGATCAAAGCAAATCTTGCTACTTATGGAAATATAGCAGCGATTGCAGATCAGGTATATACCGGTTACCAGATCACGCCTCACGTGACGTTGACCTGCGGTGGCAACCTGCTGAATCAGGGCAGTGACTATACGGTGACATACCTGAACAATACAAATGTGGGTAAAGCGACTGTTATGGCGAATGCAACCAGCGATTCCTATTACATAGGAACAGCGACCGGTAGCTTTAACATCAGCAATACCGCCGGTGGTATGGAGATTACCGGATATGGATATTCCTATACCTATACAGGATATCCGATCGCGCCTGATATTGTCGTTACGATGAACGGCAGAGTATTGAATCGCGGAACGGATTACACCGTTACATACAGCAACAATACAAATGTAGGTACGGCAACGATGACAGTGAACGGTATTGGCAGCTTCTCCGGAACGAAGACGATCAATTATACGATCGAAGCGAAGAACATCGAGAACTGTCTGACCACGACAGTCAACAATTACCAGTACACAGGCAATACCTATACACCAAATGTCACAGTTACAGATTCCTCTAACGGAAAGACATTGGTTGCAGGTACAGACTATACGATTACCTACAGCAATAATACGAACCCCGGAACGGCATCGATCACGGTTACCGCTCTGAGCAAGAACTATACCGGAAGCAAGGTGATTCCGTTTAAGATCACTTCTGCAGCGGTCAGCGGTCTTCGCACCAGCACGATCAAGAACAACAGCATCAAGCTGGCATGGACGGCTCAGGACTATGCAGATGGTTACCAGATATGCAATTCCAACAATCGTGTCGTTGCAACGACGAGCAAAAATAGTTATACTGTAAAGGGATTAACCTCATGTACAACATACAAGTTCAAGGTACGTTCCTATGTAGAGAATGCTGACGGATCTGTTTCTTACGGTAATTTCTCTACGGCAGTATCAGCGAAGACGCGGCTGAATACGCCCACTCTGACGGCAAAGTCTACGAGTAAAGGAAAGGTAACGCTGACCTGGACGAAGGTGGCAAAAGCGACCGGCTACGAGATTTATTACAGTACAAAGAAGGACGGTATTTATACACGTCTGAAGACCATTTCCAAGTCTTCCAGCCGAAAGTATGTTGATTCAGGGCTCGCAAGCGGTGAGAAATACTATTATACGATCCGCGCGTACCGCACCTCAAATGGGGTAAAGACCTACAGTAACTACAACACCATCAAATCAGTGAAGGTGAAGTAAGACCCGTTTTGGTGATTTGGAATGTGATTTGGGATGATGGAAAAAAAGAAATACAAACTCGGAGATTACGAATTTGATACATATGAGGAATATTTAGAGGCGCAGGAAGATCTGAAAAAGATCGATCTGATCACGGAGGAGGTGGACATCAACGATGTTGATGTCGCCGCCCGCCTCTATACCCGTATTCGTAACAAAGAGATCGTTTTTCACAGTAAGGTCGGTATCAATTTCTTTATGTATCTGTCCGATATCGTGGCAAATCACTCCATGCTCATGGTGGAGGAGAAGAAAGCGCAGGAGGACCTCAAAAAGAAAAACAACAAGCGGGCGAAAAAGTACCGGCTTGCAGGTGTGATCTGTGTACTTGCGGCAGCGGTGTGCTTTGGATATTTCGCCTATACGGATTATCTGGAAGACCAGTCCGCGTTAGAGATGAAGCGTCTGCAGGACATGCAGAACATGACGGGGCATTACATCGAGGAGGAGGCCTTTTCGGAGCAGCCGGAGAATGAAAAGGCTGTTGCACAGGCGGAAGAACCGGATCAGTCAGACCAGCCGAAAAAAGAGACTTCTGACGAGCAAAAAAAATTGCCGGACATTCTGCCGGAGTATCAGGAGATCTATGCGGAAAACGAGGATCTGGTCGGATGGCTTGAGATCGATGGGACGGTCATAAATTATCCGGTGCTTCAGTCTGACAGCGAGGAGAACAGCCAGTTTTATCTGACACACAGCTTTGCGAAAAAAAAGGATAAAAACGGTTCTCTGTTCATGGATTACCGCAATGACTTTGTGGATCGGGATACCAATATTATCATATACGGACACAACATGAAAAGCGGAGCCATGTTTGGCACTCTGAAGAAATATCTGGAGAAGGGCTATCTGGAAAAACATCCGAAGATCCGCTTTGATACGATCTATGAGCGAGGCACCTACGAAGTCATCGGTGCATTTTTATCAGAGGTGAGCTATCAGGACGAGTACACGTTTCGTTATTACAATTTCCTGAATGCGAACAATGAATCGGAGTTTGAGGCATTCTGTGTCAATGTGATGCAGCTAGACGCATTAAAAAAGGGAACTTTGGATGCTAAATATGGCGATCAACTGTTGACTTTATCTACATGTAGTAGTTATACTGATGAGGGAAGAATGTTTATTATAGCCAAACGGATTGAGTAAACGGATCTATGAGCAGCAGATGGGAGAGATGTAAACCATGATGAAATTTTTCAAAGCAGTGCAGCGCGTGAGCCTGACGATCCTGATCGTTTGCGCAATGCTTCTGCCGGGGAATCCCGTAATGGCATCTTCGACAAATGAGAGCACGGCGGGATTTACGATGAGCGGAACGACGGTGACCGGTTATACCGGCAGCGGCGGCAGTGTCGTGATCCCCGACACAGCAACTGCGATCGCAGCGGGCGCTTTTTCCGGAAAATCGAATATTTCAGCAGTGACGATCCCATCTTCTGTGACGAGTATCGGAAACAATGCATTTGCAAACTGCACCGGACTGACTTCTGTGACAATTCCGGGCAGTGTATCTTCATTGGGAACCGGTGTGTTTTCCGGATGTACGAGACTGACATCTGTCAGTATGCAGGCATCTGTAAGCTCGATTCCGAGCAGCACATTCAGCGGATGTTCAGCATTGACCAGTGTAGCAATCTCTTCTTCTATTAACAGTATCGGCAGCAGTGCCTTTGAAAACTGTAAAAGTCTGGGCTCCATGGCAGTTCCTGCCGGTGTGACAACGATCGGCAGCGGTGCATTCCGGGGCTGCAGTGGACTTTCCGGAATCTCCATTCCGGCGAGCACAAGCAGTATTGCAACGGATGCGTTTTCCGGGTGCTCGGCATTGACGACGATCAATGTTGCGGGCGGTAACGGTACCTATGCCTCTGATGGAGGGTGTCTGTACAATGCTTCTTATACGAAGATCTTAATTTGTCCGCAGGCAAAGAGCTCGATCGCGTTGAATTCTGCTTTGAAGGTCATTGGCGGCAGCGCATTTAACGGCTGTACAAGAATTACCAGCCTGACAGTTCCGAGCGGCGCGACAAGTATAGAGAGTGGTGCATTCAATAACAGTGCGATCACTTCCATTACGATTCCAAAGAGTGTGACGAGTATCGGCAGCCAGTCCTGGTCGCCGGATATCATTTATGGATATAGCAATTCGGAAGCGGAAGATTATGCGGCTTCAAACGGCTATGTGTTCTATGCGCTTGACGGAGAGAGCAGTGGAGACGCAGACGATGACACGACCGAGATCCAGACCGGAAACGGGAACAGTGAGGACGACGAGGAAGAAAATGAGAACCTGACGATCGACACCGGAAGTGGTGGCGGAAGCAGTTCAGGAGGAAGTAGTTCCGGTGGCGGCAGTTCGAGTGGAAGCAGTTCGGGCGGCAGCAGTTCCTCCGGCAGCAGCGGTTCTTCCGGCAGCGGTGGTTCTTCCGGCAGCGGTGGTTCCTCCGGTGCATATGCATCAACGACTTCGAATGTACACGAAGTGGACAACACACCGAAGACCGGTGACGGATTTGATCCGAAATTTATGGTTTGTATCGCGCTTGTTTTAGTGGGCTGCGGATGTTTCCTGCTTGCAAAGCGCAAGACAGAGTAGGAATTTCCTGCGAAACGGCAGAACATTTGAGTGAAAATGAATATTTTTTAAGGTGAACTTGCACAGGCGTATTCCCAAAATAAGGAATACGCCTAATTTTATTAGTTTTTTTGCATAAAATAAAGAATTATGTTGCGAAAACTTTCTCTGTGTACTATGATAAAGTGCATAGCGGGTTATTACTATAGCCCTCATACGAAACTATCATAATTATAAAAAGGAGATTAGATAATCATGAGTTACGTTGATGAAGTACTTGAGCAGGTAAAAGCAAAAAATGCTGATCAGCCGGAATTTTTACAGGCAGTCAGCGAGGTTCTGGATTCTTTACGTCCGGTGATCGATGCAAACGAGGAGCTTTACAGAAAGAATGCGATCTTAGAGCGCATTACTGAGCCGGATCGTCAGATCATGTTCCGCGTTCCATGGGTAGATGATAACGGACAGGTTCAGGTAAACAGAGGTTTCCGTGTACAGTTCAACAATGCGATCGGACCTTACAAGGGAGGTTTAAGACTTCACCCTTCTGTAAACTTAAGCATCATCAAGTTCTTAGGCTTCGAGCAGATCTTCAAGAACTCTCTGACCACACTGCCTATCGGCGGTGGCAAGGGTGGTTCTGATTTCGATCCGAAGGGTAAATCAGACAGAGAGATCATGGCATTCTGCCAGAGCTTTATGACAGAGCTTGGAAAATATATCGGAGCAGATATCGACGTTCCTGCCGGTGACATCGGAACTGGCGCACGTGAGATCGGATATATGTTCGGACAGTACAAGAGAATTCAGGGTATGTTCGAGGGCGTATTAACCGGTAAGGGACTGACCTGGGGCGGATCACTTGCCCGTACACAGGCAACCGGATACGGTTTATTATATCTGACAAATGCATTATTAAAGGATCACAACATTGATATCGCAGGAAAGACCTGTGCAGTATCCGGATCAGGAAATGTTGCTATTTACGCAATCGAGAAGGCTCAGCAGCTTGGCGCGAAACCGGTGACCTGCTCAGATTCTACCGGATGGATCTATGATCCCGAAGGAATCGATGTTGCATTATTAAAAGAGGTAAAAGAGGTTAAGCGAGCTCGTTTAACTGAGTATGCTGCTGCAAGACCTTCTGCTGAGTATCATGAGAAAAAGAACGGTGAGCACGGTGTATGGCAGTACAAGGTAGATCTTGCACTTCCTTGCGCAACTCAGAATGAGTTAGACCTTGAGGATGCTAAGATGCTCGTTGCAAACGGTGTGATCTCTGTAACAGAGGGCGCTAACATGCCTACTACTTTGGATGCTACCAAGTATCTGCAGGAGAACGGTGTTCTCTTCGTAGGTGGTAAGGCTGCTAACGCAGGTGGTGTTGCTACTTCCGCACTTGAGATGAGCCAGAACTCAGAGCGTCTGAGCTGGAGCTTCGAGGAAGTTGACGGCAAGCTGAAAGGCATCATGGAGACCATTTACGCAAACATCAGCGACGCTGCAAAGCGTTACGGCGTAGAGGGTGACTATGTAGCAGGTGCTAACATTGCCGGCTTCGAGAAGGTAGTAGATGCTATGTTAGCTCAGGGTGTTTGCTAATTAAGAATTTCTAAGATAAAGATTATATGGAGAAGTCCTGTAAACCTAGTGTTTATGGGACTTCTTTGCGTATTGATATGAAAAACTAAAATGGATAGGACTGGTAAGGTTGACCTATGTTGCTTATAATAATGGTTGATACAGATATAAGGATATACGGAAAGAGAAATCTGCCGTAGAAAAAACTCTACGGAGGGTAGAATAGTCAGTAGAATCACAGAAATAGAGATATTTCAATAATTCTCAGCCGACTCTACTGATTGTGGGTGGATTTTATGGCACAGATTGATAGAATGAACCCAACAATAAATGAATGGGAGGGCGCCGCAAATGTTTGATCAGGCAAAAATAGGAAAGTTTATCGCGGAAAGCAGAAAGAAGAAGGGGCTTACCCAAAAAGACCTCGCAGAGCAGCTGGGCATCAGTGATAAGACTGTATCTAAATGGGAAACAGGTCATGGAATGCCTGATGTATCCGTGATATCAGAACTATGCGAGATGCTGTCTGTAAGTTCCAATGAACTGCTTGCCGGAGAACAGCTGGACAGTGCGGAGTCCTTCAGCAAAAAAGCGGAGGAGAATATCATGGAGCTGATGAAGACAAACAAAAATGTATGTTCAAAATCAAAGTGGTCGCTAATCGGAGGAATTGCAGGACTGCTCCTGCTGTTCCTATATCTGATGACCGTAGGCGGATTTAACAGGAACTATCTGGTGCGATTTATTGATCTGCCTTCGTTCTGTTGTGTTACAGGGGTTACGGTATTGCTACTTGCCGCATCCGGAAGGTTAAGATTTTTTTCAAAGGGATTAGACTGGCTTTCAGTAAATCTTCTATAACAAGTGAGGCTTCTTCAGATGGTGATTCGGAGATCAGATCATCACTTGATGCTGTAAATACAGCAATACTTGCAAATTTATTTGGTGGTCTTTTCGGCACACTGACTGCGACAATGTATCTGTTGACGCAGCTCACATCCCCGGAACAGTTAGGTCCTGCTGTTGCAGTAGCTCTTATCACCATGTTTTACGGACTGATCTTTGCTATCGTATTACTCCCTATCAGAGAGAGGCTTAAAGGCTGAAGGTGAACCGGGGCGGTATCCGCGTAAAAGCCGCTATTGATAAAGCGACTGAACAGGGAATCTCTCGGGATTATATACTCTTTGCGTCCAGAAGAAACCCAATATCATGCCGAATGAGTTTATAGAAAAGGCTTTTGAAACAGGAACTGATAAGACGATCGTTCATAATGGCCATGAATATTCACTTGGAACTATTGTTGATCCGATGAAGCTGATAGAGAGTTTATAGTTTAATAGCCCGACAAGGTCTGATAGAATAGAATAAGAATAATATTCATAATTGAAAGCTGTAAAATTCTACGTTGAATTTTACAGCTTTCTTGCGTATAATATGTACATAAGAAGAAACTATATCAAGGAAAGGAAGTTGATTTTATGCCGAATATATTACCTGTATCAGATTTAAGAAATTATAATGAAGTACTGAAAAATTGTCAGGTTGGAGAACCGGTGTTTTTAACAAAAAATGGCAGAGGCAAGTTTGTGGTTATGGATATTGAGGACTATGAGCGTGAAAAAGCCGAAAAGAAGCTACTCATGAAACTGCAGGAAGCAGAAGAAGCAGTTAAGGATGAAAGTGCCTGGATGAGTTTGGATGAACTGAAGAAATCTATTGGGGTATAGCCTATGATGAAATTACGGATTAACCCGATTGTGGCAGAGGATTTGAAGAACATTAAAGAGTATATTGCCGAAGACAATGAAGAAATGGCAGTAAAGACCATTCAGGGGATATATGCTCGAATTGAGAATATACAGCAATTTCCTTATATGGGAGCTGATCTTGCTAAGAGGGTCAGTTTCCGGACGGATTATAAATATGTGATTTGCGGGAATTATGTCGTGCTGTATAAGATTGGGGAAGAATATGTGGAGATTTATCGGGTTGTGAATCGGTATCAGGATATCACGAAGATATTTTTAGATAAGAGATAAAATACTAAAGGGAACAGTTTATGCTAATTACGTATATAGGGTTAAGTGAATATTTTCAAAGATGTATTCCGAAAGCAAAAAGAAAAGGATATTTCTTCATTATATCCTTAATTGCAAGGTATTCTGACGCAAAAGATCTTTATGAAAAATTAGAAAAAGATTGGGCATCGTTGAATGATTTAACAGGTGATAAGATTTTATTCGTATTTTCAACACCTAAAGTTAGAAAAAGAGCATCTTTTTTTCATATACCAGGGAAAGAACTCTATGAAGGAGTAATGTGTCCATTTATCGAGTTATTGAATGGAAGGGGTGTAGAGGATAATAACGGTCCATTTGAATTTCAATATGGTGGTTATAATAAAATTGATTGGAAACAAAGATATTCACAGACAATTACGGAGTTTGCTATGAATTATAATATATTGGAGAAAGAAATTCCGTGTTTGTTTTTGTATGACTTAATTGAAAATAGATATAAGGTGATACCTATAGGACAAAGTACGGATATTTATGCGATGATAAAGGCTATGGTTGAAAAGATAGCGGAATATATAGAAGAGAGAAAATATATTGAGGAGCAATTAGAAAAATATAAAAACATTGAGGAATATTATTGCTTATATGAGAAACTGGAAAAAGAGGCAGAAAAGGGGAAGCCAGAACAAGGTGTAGCTATACGGATGGTACTTGGAGAGGCACAATCGTATAAGAAAGTTAAAGATGACATTTTCGACCCTAAAATAAAAAAGGATTTGAAGAGAATAGGACAATGGAAAAGGCAATATTTTAGTTCCTTTGAAAAGGATGATGTTAATAAAAAGTATTATTTTGAGTTGAAAAAGAAAGAGCAGAACATTGATAATGAATTTAACTCAATATGGGATAATTTAGAAAATGTAATGAAGGAAAAGGAGAGAAAAAGAAAAAAGAATAGTAAAGTAACTATATTACATGATTTATTGTCAGCATGTGTTAAATTGCAGTCAAATTCTATGTATTTTGCAATATCAGAAAATCAAAGAAATGACTTTATAAGAGATTTACTAAAAATGGCGAAGTATGATGTGATAGATCAAACTAGAAGAGGAATATCGTCTGTTGGAAAATGTGCTGGTGAAGTTGATATTTTAATTGAAGAAGATGGTTTGCCTATAACTATAATCGAAGCATTAAATTTGGATAGTCTTAATACCCATTACTTGGATAGGCATATAGATAAAATCTACAGATACGATACTGTTGGAAATATGTTTAACATAATATTGTCATATGTTACTGTATCCAATTTTAGTAAGTTTTGTGAGAAATATTTCAAGCACATAAAAGAATATCAATATATTTATCCCTTAATTTCAGCTGATGATAGATTTGAAGTTGAGGATTTTTCTTACGCAGATATTCGAGTGATGAAAACTATGCATAATAGAAATGGTTGTGATACTATTTTGTATCATGTCTGTGTGTTGATTAGACAATAAAGAGTGGGATGAGAGATGAAACTATGTCTAGTGTAAAATGCCCATTCTGAAATTCTCCGACAATCACTCTATACACGTGATATACAAACGACCTCAAAACCCCGGTAAATCTGCGGACACCTTAGAAGCTGCTATGTCAGTTCAGGGTGTTTGCTAATCACGAACGAAACGATGCTGCATATCTTATAGAGAAAACATTGTTTTGGAGTTATTTTATGGATTTTAACCAGAGGGATTACTTTTTCCAGATGCAGCAGCTGCGGCAGATGCCGTACTCGCTCATGTATCCCTATCCGGATCTATATATGAGTGAGATGGAGACAGAGCGCGATCTGCAGTATTTACAGCAGATGTATCCCGCAGATGCAAAGAGAATGCAGAAGAAGGTTGAAGAGGAATTAGATAAACTGGAGTACGAGGGCAGCATGATGTATGATGAATACCCGGACCGTGTGTCCATGCTGCTGATCTGTGACCGGATCGAGAAAGCGCTTGCCAGAGAGGATGCAGAGCGTCAGGCGAAGGAAGAAGCTGACAGAGGCAGTGACATGAGGCCTGGAGCAAATGCTGATATGAGATCAGACATGAGACCCGGAGCAAATGCCGATATGAGAAACGATATGGAGACTGATGAAGAGATGAACGCGATGGATATGCGCCGTCGTGGCCGTGGAGATCGTGACGATTTTCGCTTTGACCGTGGCAGACGCAACCTTTTAGAGGTGCTCTTGTTTAACGAAATGCATAAGCGCCGCTGCAAACGCCGCCAATGTCGAAGATTTTGGTAAAGTAATAGTTGAGGTTTTGGGAAAAACGCATTACAATAGGGAGTGTCCGAACGACCGGACACTCCCTGTTTACGTTACAAATTTGAAATGAGGAAACATTCGTGAAAAAAGGAATCATAAAGGCAGTCGTACTGGCTTTTTGCTTTGTTGCAGCAGTCATTACGTTTGGATATTTTACAAATCAAAATAGTGTGAATCTCACGACAGAGATGCCGGCGGCATCCTATCCGGTGATCTCAGTTTATCATGAAGATTATCTGGTGGGTGAACTGCATGGATATCGCGAAAAAATGGACATGACTACGATGCGTGACTGTGTGGTTCCGGTTCAGAACGACCGCGCCATCACGGTGGAGGTCAACACGTTTGGAAGACAGATCGACAGGCTCAGCTATGAGATCCGCAGTCTGGATGGAGAACGTCTCATTGCGGATCGCGTGTGTGAGGATTATACGGAAAATGGTAATATTCTGCATCTGGAGCTCGTGCTGGAGAATCTGTTGGAGGAGAGCGAAGAGTATCAGTTGCTGTTTCTGGTTCAGAGTGGTGATGATACGATCTACTACTATACCCGTCTGATGCAGAAGCCGGAGGAGCATCTGGATGATTATCTGGAGTTTGTGAATCAGTTTCATGAGGATACTATGAACAAGGAGAGCGCGGAGCAGCTGTCTACCTATCTCGAGCCGGACAGTTCCGTAGAAAATAATGATCTGAATCTTGTGACGATCAATTCCAGTCTTCAGCAGGTATCGTGGGCAGATTTTGACTGCGAACAGCTCACAGACTCTGTGCTGACGATCGCAGACCTGAGTGACAGCTACGCAGTGATCACGCTGGATTACGTGCTGACGGCAAAAGGTGACGGTGGTGAACTGGAATATTATAATGCCAGAGAGTATTACCGTGTCAGCTATAACGAAGAAGGAAACCGTTGTTATCTGCACAATTTTGAGCGCAACGTGAACCAGATCTTCCGGGCAGACGGCGAAAATTTTTCCGATAATTATATTCATTTAGGCATCAGAGACAGAAACGTAGAATATAAAAAGAATGAGAACGGACAAATTACCTGCTTCGTGCAGCAGGGAGAACTGTGGAGCTACAATGAGCAAAACGGTACGTTATACCGGATCTTCAGCTTCCGCGGATATGAAGGCATGGATATCCGGGAAAACTATTCCGCCCATGACATCCGTATTCTCAGCATCAGTGAAGGCGGTAGTGTGGACTTTGCCGTGTACGGATATATGAACCGGGGTGTGCATGAAGGACAGGTTGGCGTGTCCGTGTGTCATTTTGACAGCGTGGCTGCCACGGTGGAGGAAGTGCTGTTCATCAAATCCGACAAATCATACAGTCGTTTAAAGACGGATATGGGCGGTGTGCTCTGCGAAAGTGCGGAGGGCAACCTCTACTGCATGATGGAGGGAAGTATCTATTGTATCAACATGACAGATAAAAGTGTGCGCACACTGGCAGAAGGGCTGGGCAGCGAGAGCTACTGCGCATCACAGGATCAGCAGCTGCTTGTATGGCAGCAGGATCACAAAAACGGGGGAGATCTGACGGTGGCAGATCTCAAGAAGGAACATATGAGCACGCTTGCGGCGGGTGACGGGGAAAAGCTGTATCCGATCGGATTTTTGGAAGATGATTTTGTTTATGGAATTGCGGATCGGGCAAATCCGGCGACTGCAGATGGAACCGTTCCGATGAACCGCATCGTGATCTACAATGTTACAAATGATGAAACTGTGAAGGAATACAGCAAATCCGGTTATTTTATTTCAGATGTGTCGATCGATGAGTATGTGATCACTCTGCAGCGCGTCAAACGTTCAGAGACCGGATATGTGGAGGCGGAAGCTGATACGATCCTGAATCATGAGGGTGAAGGTATTCTGGATGATAATATCCGTCAGTCATATGATGATGTGAAACAGATGCAGGTGCAGATCCGGCTGAATGCAGAGGCTGCCCATAAAAGCGGTAACGTAGTGACTTCAAGAGAAGTGTTGCTGGATGAACTTCCGGAGATCGGGCTTGTGCCGGAGCAGCCATGGGAAGGCTATTACACCTATGCAAAGGGCGACTGCCAGTCTTTCCACTCTGAGCTTTCGGATGCAATTAAGGATGCGGACGGACAGATGGGAATTGTGGTTGACCCCACATTAAAAGCGGTGTGGAAACGTGCAAAGCGGCTGGTCTGCTCACCCATCAAACTGCCGGAAGATTTCCGCGCGGATGATATGCAGGCTTTCTATCCGGATGCGACAGCGTATGATCTGACCGGATGCAGGCTGACACAGACATTGTATTATGTAAGCGAAGGCATCCCGGTTCTGGTAACGCGGCAGGATGGGAAAAAAGAATTGATCCTGGGCTATGATTCGGCAAATATCTGGTTCTGCAATGCGGAAGACGGTGTGATCGGACGTAAGCTGATCACCGATGCGGAAACGGAGTATGGCATGCATAACAGCCGATATACGGCATTTTTACGATGAAAATTGCATAAAAAAGACACATTTTTATCACTTTATTCGTATGGTTTTAACAGAAATGTGAAAATGCCTTGAAAAATGGGGATTTTTAAGGTATATATAAGAGAGATAGCGTGTCATTTTGTGTAATGACAGCTGTTGAAATAACTATCAGCCGGGACTATCAGCTGATAAGGTACATATGTGAATGCATATTATATAGAGGGTATGGAGTATGAGTAATAAGGAAATCGTAGTATCTGATGTAAGTCGCGAGCATGAGAACCCGATCGCTGAGTTGGTGCAGGTTGCCTGCCAGTTCGATAGCAATATCGTTTTGGAGAATGATAACCGCAAGATCAACGCAAAGAGTATCATGGGCATCATGGCATTCAATCCGACCCGGGGGATGACAGTGAATATTGTGGCTGATGGGAGCGACGAGCAGGAAGCACTTGTAGCAATGGAAAAGTTTTTGGTTTGCAGCTAGAAACAGAGAATCAGTTGATAGGAGGACGCATCAATGGCAAACGTAAAAGGAGCTGCAGAGGCAGCAAAGAATGTGGCAGCCAAGAAGGCAGAAGAGACCAAGGCAGCAGTAAAGACTGCAGCAAAGGCAGTGGAGACAAAAGCTGAAGAAGTAAAGACAGAGGTTAAGGCAGAGGCAGCTAAGGCAGAGACCAAGGTAGCAGCTGCAGTGAAAGCAGAGGCAGAGAAGATCGCTCCTGCAAAGAAGGTGGAGGCTCCTGTAAAGGAAGCTAAGGAAGTAAAAGATGATAAGAAGAAACCTGGTCGCAAGCCCAGCACCAAGGCTAAGGCAGCAAAGCCGGCAAAGAAGGAAGTAAGCCATCCGGAGATCTTTATTCAGTATGGCCCCGGAGAGTCATCTGTAGGCGCAGTTGTAGAGCGTATCAGAAATGAGTATGTTGAGCAGGGTCACAGATTATCTTCCATCAAGAGCTTAAAGGTATACTTAAAGCCCGAAGACAGATCTGCATACTATGTGATCAATGATAAGGTTGCAGGCAGAGTAGATTTGTTCTAATATGACAGAATGATCAAGTTCCGGTCCGATAGGACCGGAATTTTTTTTGTGGACGCTGCATAAGGACTGTGTTAAAATATACATAAGTGATGAGTACATTACCCAAAGGTATAAAAATGATCAGCAGGGGGTAAAAAAATGAAACAGAAGAAAAAAGTAAAGCTTGTACAGTCAATGATGTTTAAACTGGTAGGTCTTTTTGCGTCGGGCATTCTTTTGGCTGCGATCCTTCTGATGGTGATCTCGGTTGAGCAGAGTCAGCAGGCGACACGGTCACTGGTTCAAAACTATATGCTCTCTACCGCGGAATCCAACGGTTACATTATACAGACTGTGATAGCGACGCAGGGCGAAGAGGTTCTCGGTAACGCTGAAGCACTCGGGCAGATCCTTTCGGATGTAAAGATCGAAGGAATGGACAGCAGTTATGCATACCTTGTATCTGCAGACGGAACGATGCTCTATCATCCGACAGCGGAAAAGATCGGATCTCCGGTGGAAAATGAGGTTGTAACAAAACTGGTTGCCGATCTGAAACAGGGAAAGATCGCAGAACCTGACTGCGTAGAATATGAATTTAAAGGTGTGATGAAATACGCCTCTTACTATATCAACTCACAGGGAACCTACATATTGGTTGTAACTGCGGATGAGACCGATGCATTCCAGTCTGTCACTCATACCAGAAACGTAATGTTCGGCGTGCTCATCGCGATCGTGCTTTTGTTTGGAGTTGTTGTCAGTCTGGTCATCAGACATCTCGTCAAGCCGCTTCATGTGCTTACAGGAGTTGTTGACAGGGTAGCAGATCTGGATCTCACGGAAAGTGAAGATGAGAAAGTACTGGCAAAGCGTAAGGATGAGATCGGACTGATCGCAAAGGCGGTCGGAAACCTGCACAGCGAGCTGCGGGAGATCATCGGTGTGATCCAGGACCAGAGCACGAAGCTCACGGAGAGCAATACACAGTTTGCACAGGGATTTTCTGAGATCGTTCAGACGGTGGACAATGTCAACGTTGCAGTAGAGGAGATCGCGACGGGAAGTACCTCTCAGGCACAGGAGACATCCACGGCGAGTGAACATATCGTTGATATCGGCAATGCCATCGATTCCAACAGCAGCAGTGTGGAATCGCTGGAGAACTCCATTGAGAAGATGAATACACTGGCGACAGAGTCTGCGGATATGTTGAACGATCTTGTGCGCATTAACAGCTGGACCGCGGAAACGATCAATGTTGTAACCGAACAGACAGACCGCACGAACCAGTCTGCCGAAAAGATCAATGAGGCAGTTGTCGCCATTCAGGATATCGCTTCACAGACAAACCTGCTGTCGTTGAATGCTTCTATTGAGGCGGCGCGGGCAGGAGAGAGCGGACGCGGTTTTGCAGTTGTGGCAGAGCAGATCCGTAAGCTGGCAGAGGATTCGGCAAGCAGTGCGGAGCAGATCGAGGCGATCGTTCAGGAACTCATTGCAAATTCTGAGGACGGCGTAGCCAAAATGCATGATCTGAGTGAAGCATCCAAGGTTCAGGCGGAGAGACTGGAAAAAACCACCGTTTCCTTCGATGGACTGAAGCGGGAGATGGAGAGCGTATCGGTTGCTTCTAAGGAAATTTTTGATCAGACGAGCTCTATCAACAATCTGAAAAACGGTGTGAGCAGCGTGATCGAGCAGCTGGCGGCAATTGCCGAGGAAAATGCCGCTTCTACGCAGGAGACGAGTGCAAGTATGTACACCTTGACGGAAAACCTTGACAGATGTAAGGATGAGACCACTGTTCTTTCAGACTTGAGTGAACAGCTCAATGCGCAGACAAGTAAGTTTAAATTTTAAGTTTTCAGGGATAATACATATATAGAACGAGGGGGTCTTCTATGGTGCTGCATCATAGAGGCCCTGCTTTTTTAGGAAAGGAGAAAACGACATGAAAACGGAAATTATGGTAAAAGAGGCGCAGGAACTGCGTGAAACGATCGTTGCGGACAGACGGTATCTGCACACACATCCGGGAACCGGATTTGATATTAATGAGACGGTGGAATACGTAAAAAAAGAGCTGGAAGCGCTTGGTTATGAGCCGAAGAAGTGCGGAAAAGCCGGACTTGTCGCTCTGGCAGGCGGAAAAAAGCCCGGAAAGGTATTTCTCCTTCGCGCAGACATGGATGCACTGCCGATCCGCGAGGAGGCAGATGTGGAGTTTGCTTCCGAAAACGGATGTATGCATGCGTGCGGGCATGACATGCATACGTCCATGCTGCTTGGCGCAGCTCGTCTGTTGAAGGCGCATGAGGATGAGATCGAGGGAACCGTCAAGCTGATGTTCCAGCCGGCAGAGGAGATCTTTGAGGGATCTCATGACATGATCGAAGCCGGGCTGTTGGAGGATCCGAAGGTGGACGCGGCACTGATGATCCATGTGATGGCGGGCATGCCGTTTCCGGCGGGAACGGTCATTGTATCCGCACCCGGAGTCAGTGCTCCGGCAGCAGACTATTTTGAGATCAAGGTACAGGGAAAGGGCTGTCATGGTTCCATGCCGAATACCGGGGTTGATCCGTTAAATGCAGCAGCGCATATTCTGATCGCGCTACAGGAGATCCATGCCAGAGAGTTGGCAATGGGAGATCAGGCGGTCATGACGATCGGAACGCTGCACGCGGGAACTGCCGCAAATGCGATCCCCGATACGGCTACGATGGGTGGAAGTATCCGTACCTTTGATGAGGAGACACGTGCATTTTTGAAGCAGCGCCTGACAGAGGTCGCGGAGGGTATTGCAAAATCTTTCCGTGCAGAGGCAACGGTGACTTTTGGAAGCGGATGTCCGACACTGATCAACGATAAGGAATTATCCGAGTGTGCAGATAAATATGTGAAAGAGCTGCTGGATGAAGGAAAGGCATTTTCTGTCGCACAGCTGAATGCCATGGGCGGCGGCGGAAAGTCCTCCAAGGCAGCGGGCTCCGAGGATTTTGCTTACGTCAGCCAGGAGGTTCCTTCCATCATGCTGGCGCTGGCAGCAGGACAGCCCCAGAAGGGCTATCAGTATCCGCAGCATCATCCGATGGTAAAATTTGACGAGGATGCGCTTGCCACAGGTTGTGCCGTATACGCGTATACAGCCATGCGCTGGTTAGAGGA
Organism: bacterium; assembly: GCA_004562765.1. Taxonomy (GTDB): domain Bacteria; phylum Bacillota; class Clostridia; order Lachnospirales; family Lachnospiraceae; genus W0P33-017. Next base: position 21,966 of record SFRL01000027.1, read on the forward strand.
ACACAAATAAGGCAGATGCGATAAAGGGGAAAACGATGCTTATATTGGAACTTTTGGGAACGATCGCATTTTCCATTTCGGGAGCGATCGAGGCAATGAAAAAGAAAATGGATCTGCTCGGTGTGCTGGTGCTTGGTCTGGTGACTGCGGTGGGCGGAGGGATCATCCGCGACCTGATCATCGGAGAGCTGCCGCCGGCATCCTTCCGCAACCCGCGTAATGCGCTGATCGCGCTGGTGACGGCATTTGCGGCTTTTCTGGTGGGTGCATTTTTGTCCAGTCGGAAGAAGCCTGTTCACAGTATCCTTTGGAATCAGGCATTGCTCATTACAGATGCATTTGGTTTGGGTGCGTTTACGGTGCTCGGAATACAGGGTGTTCAACAGCAGACGGACTATCACGGTACGGCGATCCTGCTCTTTGTCGGTGTGATCACGGGTGTGGGAGGAGGTCTGCTCCGGGATATTTTTGCGGGAAATGTGCCTTACATTTTTCGAAAGCATGTGTATGCAACGGCATCCATTGCCGGAGCGGTTGCATATCTTGTGTTGCAGCGGCTCGGGTATCCCCGGGTGGCGGTTTTGGTGAGTTTGTTTCTTGTGGTACTGCTGCGTCTGCTTGCAGCGCATTATGAGTGGAATCTGCCTCGCGTGGAGCTGCCGGAGTGAAAGGAATGTTACATATGACAAAACAGAAGCAATTCATGGAGAAAACAGTTGTGGTATGGCTGGGAGCAATGCTCTGCTGCGCGCTCTGGGGCAGTGCCTTTCCGTGTATCAAGATCGGATACCGCTTATTTGAGATACCCTCGGATGCTGTGGCAACGCAGATCCTGTTTGCAGGTCTGCGTTTTACTCTGGCAGGTGTGATCGCCCTTTTGATCGGGTCGGCGTTGAACCGGAAGTGGCTGATCCCGAAAAAGGGCTCCGGACCGAAGATCGTGAAGCTGTGTATGCTGCAGACAGTCGTGCAGTATCTGTTTTTCTACGTGGGACTGGCACATACGTCCGGCGTGCGCGCGTCGATCATTGAGGGCGTAAATGTCTTTATCGCGATTCTTGTGGCGAGCCTGGTTTTTCATCAGGAGGCGCTCACTGCGCGAAAGATCATCGGAAGTATCATCGGATTTGCTGGCGTGGTGCTGGTCAACCTGACCGGTGACGCCGGGGTGGGCGGGTTTCAGCTGCTGGGAGATGGGTGCATCGTATTATCCACAGTGGCATACGCATTTTCGTCCGTATATCTGAAACGCTATTCGAAGGAGGAAGATCCGGTGGTGTTGAGCGGCTGGCAATTTGTACAGGGCGGTCTGATCATGATCGTCTGTGGGCTGCTGTTCGGCGGACGACTGGAGACGGTGAGCCTGTCAGGCATTGCGATGCTGGTTTATCTTGCTGTCGTGTCCGCTGTGGCGTACTCTCTGTGGGGCATGCTGTTAAAATATAACCCGATCTCGCGAGTGGCGGTATTCGGCTTTATGAATCCGGTGTTCGGCGTGATCCTGTCGGCCATCTTTTTGCAGGAAGCAGGCAGTCTCGGCGTGATGTGCATCATTTCGCTGGTGCTTGTGTGCGGCGGTATCTATATTGTGAACCGCGGAGATGAGAAAGCTGCCTGAGGGTGTGGGCAGAATGGAAATTCATGCAGGAGATTTAAAGTTTATAGATTTTTAATAATTCATAGGGTTGCAAAAATTGGGTATTGGGCGTAAAATAATTTCATTATCGTTTGAAAATATATGCTTCGCAGGAGGCATATATTTTTTACACTGCGATTAGCACTCGAAAAGAAAGAGCGCTAGCAGAGAATGCAAATGAAGATATGGTGCACAATAGCAAGTGGACATGATAAGAAGATATTTTCGGAAAGAGAGGGCTGGTTATATGGAAGAACAAAACAAGTCACTGGAAAGAAAGGATTTGGAGCGACTGTCACATGAACTCACCTATCGGCGTTATATGATGGACCGCGGAAAGGTGCGCAGCCTGTTTAAAAATATTCGGATCCCGGAATATATCGCTTTGTACAGCATCGCACAGGATAGCGAAAATTCTTCCATTTATGGAGAGCGGACTTATTTGCAGGAGCTGTCGGAGAAAATGCAGCTGTCTATGCGTCAGACTTCAAAGATGGTAGGTGATCTCAGAGATCGCGGTCTTGTGACCTGGTCCCATGACGGAAACGGAAAGGATGGCACCTATGTGACGATCACGGAAAGCGGAAAACAGCTGTTGGAGAATCAGGAGACGATTGTTAAGGAGTTTTATGGACGCGTGATCGACAGCTTTGGAAAGGAAAACCTGATCCATCTGCTCCATCAGATGAAGGAGCTGGAGACGGTGATGACCCGGGAGATCGAGCAGATGGAAGAAAACGGTGAACTGGAAGACTAACGGTCAACAGAGTTTCAGCTGAAATCGCAGGTGTTTTGGACAGATTTGAATAGGAGGAATTTGTGGATGACAAGATCAATGGAAGAATATGTAAGCAGACAAGAAGGTATGTGCAGAAAAAACGACGCGATCGACAAGCGGTTGTACGATGAATATGGTGTAAACTGCGGACTGAGAGATGAAAACGGAAACGGCGTTCTGACCGGACTGACCAATATATCCAAAATCGTTTCCTCAAAGATCGTGGATGGCAAAAAGGTCTCCTGTGACGGTGAACTGTGGTATCGCGGTTATCGTGTAGAGCACTTGATCAACGATCTCGGACCGCAGGAAATGGGATTTGAAAAGATTGCGTATCTGCTGCTTATGGGACAGCTGCCGACGCGGTCGCAAGAAGCGGAGTTTCGCACGCTCATGGGAGAGGTGCGCACCCTTCCCACGAACTTTACAAGGGATGTCATCATGAAGGCACCGTCAGAGGACATCATGAATTCCATGACACGAAGCATCCTGACGCTTGCGTCCTACGATCCCACAGCGAAGGATACGAGCGTTGCGAACTCACTCAGACAGTGCATTCAGTTGATCAGTGAATTCCCCCTGCTGGCAGTATATGGATACAACGCGTACAATCATTATGAGAAGGACCAGAGCATGTTCATCCACCACCCGGATCCGAACCTCTCGACAGCGGAAAATCTGCTCATGCTGTTGCGTCCGGATAAGCAGTACTCGCCTGTGGAGGCAAAGGTACTTGATACGGCTCTGATCCTGCATATGGAGCACGGCGGCGGAAACAATTCGACCTTTACGACGAGAGTGGTAACTTCCTCTGGTTCAGATACCTATTCGACGATGGCAGCAGCCATGTCTTCCCTAAAGGGGCCCAAGCACGGTGGCGCGAACATCAAGGTCATGGAGATGATGAGCAATATCCGCGAGCACGTCAGTGACTATGGAGATAAGGATGAGGTGCGTGCTTATCTGGAAAAGATCGTAAATAAAGAGGCGTTTGACAAAAAAGGTCTGGTTTACGGAATGGGACATGCGGTCTATTCGCTGTCAGATCCGCGTGAACGCGTGTTTAAGTCCTATGTGGAAGAGCTGGCAAAGGAGAAAGGCAGGGAGCAGGATCTGCTTCTGTATGAAAATATAGAGGAGATCGCCCCGAAGGTCATTGCGGAGAAACGAAAGATCTTTAAGGGTGTAAGCCCCAATGTGGATTTTTACAGTGGATTTGTATATGATATGCTCGGAATCCCGCAGGAGCTTTACACGGCAATTTTTGCGATTGCGCGAATTGTTGGCTGGAGTGCACACCGGATCGAGGAGCTGATCTGTATGGACAAGATCATTCGTCCGGCGTATATGAGCGTGATGGAAGTGCGGGAGTAAGCGATCCAAGTAGTTGTAATTCTGTATGAAAGAGTGTAAAATAAATAATTATTTTGAAAAAACGCAGAGGAAAACGACAATGGTAAAACATGTGATCTTATGGAATTTGAAGGATGAATATAGCGCAGAGGAAAAGGAGCGCATCAAAGCCGGCATCAAGGAAGGACTGGAATCACTGGCAGGTAAGATCCCGGGACTTTTGGAGATCCATGTGAACACAAACGGTCTTTCCAGTTCCACGGCAGATCTGATGCTGGATTCTACATTTGAGAGTGCTGAAGCGTTAAAGGCTTATTCCACACATCCGGAGCATGTAGCTGTGGCTGACGGAAAGGTGCGTCCTTACACGGCAACACGCGCATGTCTGGATTATGAGATCTGATGATATGAGGGATCGTTTGAAGTATCAATGTCTGGTTTTGGATCATGATGATACAGTGGTAAACAGTACCGTGTCTGTGAATTTTCCGGCATTTCTGGATACGCTGCGCATTCTTCGTCCGGAGGCGGCAGCCGGTTTGACGGCAGATGATTATTTCCGGTATAATTTTGACCCTGGATTTACGAGTTATTGTTATGATATCCTCCATTTTACGGAGGAGGAAATGCAATTTCAGACGGATCACTGGATCGATCAGGTGCGCAACCATGCACCGGAGCCGTTTGACGGTATGCGGGAACTGCTGTGGCGTTTTCATGATGCAGGGGGATATATTTGCGTAGCGTCGCATTCCATGAGGGAAAACATTGTGCGCGATTACCGCGTGAACGATTTTCCGGAACCGGAGCTCATTTTTGGCTGGGATTTGGCTCCGGAAATGCGGAAACCTGCACCTTATGCATTGGAGCAGATCATGGACAAGCTGCATCTGCAGCCGCAGGAATTGGTGATGGTTGATGACTTAAAGCCCGGAAAAGACATGGCGGATGCCGTGGGTGTAGATTTTATCGCGGCAGGGTGGGCGCATCAGATACCGGAGATCCAGACATTTATGAAACATGAATGTCAGACCTATTGCGCGAGCGTGAAGGAATTGGAGCGCTGTCTGTTTGCAGATTGTGTGCAATAGGAACCGAAGGGGATCAGATAACATAAGAGAAACACGGATAAGCAAAGGAGACGAACGATGAGAACGATTACATTGGGAAGTACAGGAATCACCGTACCGCAGAACGGTTTTGGCGCGCTGCCCATCCAGCGTATCAGCACGGAGGACGCAGCGGCGATCCTGCGACGTGCCTATGAGGGAGGTATGCGCTTTTTTGATACAGCGCGTGCCTACAGCGACAGCGAGGAGAAGATCGGAGCAGCATTCCATGGATTTGGCGCAGAGCGGGAAAATGTCTATATTGCGACAAAAACGGCGGCTGAGACACCGGAACAGGTGCGCGAGCAGTTTGCGACAAGCCTTCGGAATATGGAGCTCGATTACGTGGATATCTACCAGTTCCACTGTGTCAACCGGTGTTATAAGCCCGGTGACGGCACCGGAATGTATGAGTGCATGCAGGAACTGAAGGCGGCGGGCAAAGTGCGCCATATCGGTATCACGACCCACAAGCTCGGTATCGCAAAGGAGATCATCGAATCCGGATTGTATGAGACGTTACAGTATCCGCTGAGCTATCTTTCTTCCGATGAGGAGATGGCGCTGGTGGAGGAATGTAAAAAGCACAATATGGGATTCATCGCGATGAAGGGACTGGCCGGAGGTTTGATCAACAATGCACCTGCTGCGATGGCATTTATGCTGCAGTTTGACAATGTGATCCCGATCTGGGGCGTACAGCGGATGTCTGAATTGGAGGACTGGCTCGCGTTTATGGATAAAGAACCTGCCTTAGATGATGAGTTAAAGGCATTTATCGAGAAAGAACGCGCCGAGTTGACCGGAGAGTTTTGCCGGGGCTGCGGCTATTGCATGCCGTGTCCGGCCGGAATTATGATCAATCAGTGTGCACGTATGTCGCTCATGCTGCGCAGAGCACCTTCTGAAGCATGGCTGACGCCGGAAATGCAGGCGGAGATGAAGAAGATCGAAGGTTGCCTGGAGTGCGGTGCCTGCCGGAAGAAGTGTCCTTACGAGCTGGATACGCCGAATCTGCTGAAGAAGAACTACGAGGATTACAAGAAGATCCTCGCAGGAGAAATTGTTGTATAGATAAAACAAAAACGCCTCACATCTGTGAGGCGTTTTTCGTGCGATAAACTAGATATCTGCTCTTGCAGCGGCGTCCTGATAATACTTGAAGTCTGTAAAGACCTCGCCCTTATACGGATTGGTCTTTGTCTTCTTTGCTTTGTAAATGATATAGATCAGTGCAATGATGTTTGTGATCAGTGCGATCACGCTGATGACTGTCATCATGGTGGGATCCGCATTTGCGCTGCCGCCTGCTTCGATGCCGTTTAAGGTGCCATCCTTATATAATACAGGAAGTGTTGCCCACGGGAAGAAGCTTTCTCCGGTGGAAAGCGTTTCCTGGAATAACGGAAATACCTGAGCGAACATACACCAGATACACAACGTGTTTGCTCGGTTCATGATCCAACCTCCTTTATTCCACAGCAGGGCTGCGATCGTGGGGGCGAGTAGTAGAGCAATTCCGCAGAACCATGAGTGCGTCGGCAGACAGTTATAGGTGTAAGCAAAATTCCAGATATCGTAAACAATGATGTAAACCCAGATCATGTCGGGCCAGATCATATCCTTTTTATCCTTGGAAGAGTAAACCGCCCACCAGCCGGTCATACAGAAGATGTTGATCACGCCGGCAATGCCGTTAAACACATTGTGCCAGCCGCCGAACAGCCATACATCCTCGCTGGAGAGCCACCACTGATACCAGCCTTTGAATGCTGATTCAAAATCACTGGCAACAGCGATCAGGATATTGATCGCAACGATGACGAAGGGATAAGCCTTGAACCAGTGGGTTTTACCGATGCCCCAGCCGTATTTGATCATCATAAAACCGATGCAACCTGCAAGTGCTGCATAAAGCTTTGCGTAGTGGAACCAGCCGTTCATGTACAGATAGGTCTGGTTTGAGAGTGCCCACGATGCACCGGATGCAGCGCTGACAGCCAGGATAATGAAATAGATAGTCAGTACTGCCGGAACAACACCGAACATGATGAGCCCGCCGGTTTTTGTCCTTCTGGAAAACTCATTGAGCAGGATCAGTCCGGCCAAAACAGCCAGCATAGCGATCCATTGCGCAGCTGCATTGCTGCCATAGACATGAAACAACATAACTATTCCTCCTTGTGAATCAATTTGTTGCTCTTATTATACCGTAGCATACCATACACTTCAATTAGTCATTTCATCTGTTTTGTCAAAGAAAAACGGCTGTCTGTGCGGACAGCCGTTGAATGACATAAGATTAACCCATGGTTACTTCTACCTGATATGTTGTTTTGCCTTTTTCGTAAGGAATGATGCATCCGTCGATGGCCTTGCCGTCAACGGTAATGCTCTTGATGCCCTTCTCAACGTGGTCAGGGTTCGCTACCTTGATGTTGTAAGTACCTTCGCGGAACTTTCTTGTCAGCGTGAAATCACCGAAATCCTTCGGTACGCAAGGATCAATAGACAGACCCTTGTGCGTCGGATAGAGACCCAGGATGTACTGTGAAATGTTCACGAATGTCCATGCAGCCGTACCGGTCAGCCAGCTGTTCTTTGCCTCGCCGTGGAATTTTGCATCTGCACCGGCTACCATCTGTGAGTAAACGTACGGCTCTGTGCGGTGGATTTCGGAAATCTCCTCCACATAGGCAGGACAGGTCTTCTGATAGATCTCAAATGCGCGGTCTCCGCGTCCGATCACGGTTTCTGCACAGGAAACCCAGGGGTTATTGTGGCAGAAAATACCAGCATTCTCTTTGTATCCCGGCGGATAAGAAGAAACCTCGCCCAGCTCCAGATGGTACTTGGTGTATGCGGGCTGAAGGATCATCACGCCGTATTTGGTATCCAGACGCTCCTTAACGGAGTCCAGAGCCTTCTCTGCCAGACCTTCCTCCACACCGACGCCAGCCAGTACGCAGAAGCCCTGCGGCTCGATGTAGATCTGACCTTCTTCACACTCCTTGGATCCGATCTTGTGGCTGTATGCATCATATGCACGTACAAACCATTCTCCGTCCCAGCCGTCCTTCAGGATGGCATCATACATCTTCTTTACTTCCGCTCTTGCACGGGCTGCCTCAGCATCATCGCCCATCAGCTCACACAGCTGAGCATACTCTTCTCCGTATTTTACAAACATTCCGGCGATAAATACAGACTCGGCAACCGGACCTTCACTCGGTCCGAAGGTCTGGAAGGACTCTCCCGGATGCTCAGAGAAGCAGTTTAAGTTCAGGCAGTCGTTCCAGTCTGCGCGTCCGATCAACGGCAGATCATGGGGACCCTTGTGGTTGATGATATAGTCTAAGGAGCGTTTCAGATGCTCCATCAAAGGCTGTGCAACAGACATATCGTTGTCAAAAGGCACCTGCTCGGTCAGGATCGAAGTATCTCCGGTCTCACGTACATAAGCGCTCGTTCCTGCGATCAGCCACAGCGGATCATCGTTAAAGCCGCTTCCGATGTCGGAATTACCTTTTTTTGTCAGGGGCTGATACTGATGATAAGCGCTGCCGTCCTGGAACTGCGTGGAAGCGATATCAATGATACGCTCTCTTGCGCGGTCGGGGATCAGATGTACGAAGCCCAGCAGATCCTGGCAGGAATCACGGAAGCCCATGCCGCGTCCGATACCTGACTCATAGTAGGAAGCGGAACGTGACATATTAAAGGTAACCATACACTGATACTGGTTCCAGATGTTGACCATGCGGTCCACCTTATCATTTGAGGACTCGATATGGTACTTGGATAACAGCTCATCCCAGTAAGCCTGAAGCTCTGCGAATGCCTTTTCCACATCTGCATCTGTCTGATATTTTGCAAGCATTGCGTTTGCCGGTTTCTTGTTGATGACACCGGGTGCCTCCCACTTGTCGTCTTCCGGATTTTCCACATAACCCAATACAAAGACGAAGGTCTTTGACTCACCGGGTGCCAGTGTCAGCTTGATCTGATGTGAGGCGATCGGTGACCATCCGCTTGCAATAGAGTTTCTGCATGCATTTTCTTCTACTGCGATCGGATCATTTGCTCCGCGGTAAGCGCCTAAGAATTCATCGCGGCTTGTGTCAAAGCCGTCCACGGGAGCATTTACGGAGTAAACGGCATAATGATTGCGTCGCTCGCGGTACTCGGTCTTATGGTAGATCGTAGAACCGATGACTTCCACTTCACCGATACTTAAGTTTCGCTGGAAGTTCTTCATGTCGTCATCCGCGTTCCACAGACACCATTCTACATAGGAAAATAAACTTAATGTTTTCGTTTCTGCACTGTTGTTGGTCAGCTTCACCTGGCTGATCTCGCAGTTGTCATTCATCGGTACAAAAGTCAGAACGGATGCTTCCACGCCATTTTTCGCGCCGGTAAAGCGGCTGTAGCCAATACCGTGGCGGCATTCATAGCTGTCAAGATCTGTCTGCGTAGGTTTCCAGCCGGGATTCCAGACGGTATCGCCATCCTTTATATAGAAGTATTTGCCGTTGACATCACCCGGTACATCGTTGTAACGATAACGTGTAAGTCGCAGCAGTTTTGCATCTTTATAGAAAGTATAGCCGCCGCAGGTGTTGGAAATCAGTGAGAAGAACTCGTTGCAGCCCAGATAGTTGATCCAGGGCAGCGGTGTCTTCGGAGTCGTGATCACGTACTCTTTGTTTACGTCGTCAAAGTAGCCGAATTTCATAGCTGTTCTCCTTTTCTTATAATAAGTTGTAATGGTTTATGTTTGCCTGATGCTAATATATGAGCCTAGTATAGAAAACGTTTAAGTAAAAGTCAATATATTTGAGTAAAAATCGAACTTGATTTGTGAGAAAGTATCAAAAACAGCGTCAAGAAACTGTAAACTTTTCACAAACATGGGTAATCTGCATAAAAAGTTGCGAAAAACACTTGAAAAAATATTCAAATCGTTGTACTATAACATCACGAAAACGATTAAGTGCTTTTCGAAAAACAAAACAGATAACAGCACAGCTTTTCTGAGGGGGTTAACGGTTATGGTTTCCATGAAAGATATTTCAGTGGCATGTGGAGTATCTGTCGCGACCGTTAGCAAGGCGCTGAATGATCACAGAGATATCGGTGCGAAGACCAAGGAACGGATCAGACAGACTGCAAAGGAGATGGGATACTTCCCCAACTCAGCAGCCCAGGCGCTGAAGACAAATCGTACTTATAATATAGGAGTCCTGTTTGTGGATGAAGCGATGAGCGGACTGACGCATGACTATTTCTCCTATGTACTGGACAGCTTCAAGCGCACCGCGGAGGAACACGGATATGACATTACATTTATCAACTGTTCCAAAAACGGAAAGAACCGGATGTCTTATCTGGAACACGCAAAGCACAGAGGCTTCGACGGAGTCGTGATCGCATGTATCGACTTTCACGATCCCGAGGTGGTAGAACTGATCCACAGTGATCTGCCGGTGGTGACGATCGATCATCTGTTTAACAACAGGATCGCAGTTGTATCGGATAATGTAAACGGCATGCGACAGTTGTTCACTTACATTTATAAAAAGGGACATCGAAAGATCGCATACATTCACGGAGCAGATTCATCGGTTACACAAAACCGCCTTTCTTCCTTTTATAAAACAGCAAAGGAGCTTGGCGTTGAGATACCGGATGAATATGTCAGGGAAGCCGCTTACAGAGATACGAAAGAGGCATACAAAAAGACGATGGAGCTTTTAGATCTGCCAAACCCGCCAACCTGTATCCTCTACCCGGACGATTTCGCCAGCTTCGGCGGGATCAACGCCATTCAGGCGCGAGGGCTTCGCATACCGGATGACATTTCGGTAGCGGGCTACGATGGAATAAGAGTGGCAAGGCACATTGAGCCGAAGCTCACGACCTTAAGACAGGACACAGAGCTACTCGGACATGAAGCAGCAAAGAACCTGATCAATCTTATCGAGGAACCAAAGTCAACGCTGATCCAGGTGATCACGATCGGCGGAGAGGTTCTGGAAGGACATTCCGTCAGGGACTTAAACAAGAAATGACAACACTATTCCGAAATAAAAATATGGTATTTTTATTTGTTTGTAAACTGGTTTACAAACAAGTATCAATATAAAGCACAAACAAATTTTTCAACGATCATTCTTTAAGGGAGGAAAAAAGAATATGAAAAAGAAAGTAATTAGCGCTTTACTTGTAACAACAATGGTAGCAGGCATGTTAGTAGGATGCGGAAGCAAAGAAGCAGCTGAAACACCTGCAACTGATGATGCAGCAACCGAGCAGCCTGCAGCTGAAGAGCCTGCAGCAGATGATGCAGCAGAGGAGCCTGCAGCTGATACAGCGGCAGACGAAGGAAAGGTATTTAACATCCAGTGCTGGAACGAGGAGTTCAAGAGTCGTGTGACTGCTCACTATCCCGGATACGAGGAAGTTGATGCAACAACCGGTAAGATCGGTGATATTACCGTAAATTGGACGGTAACTCCTTCACAGGACAACGCTTACCAGAACAATCTGGATGAGATGCTGTTAAAGCAGGCTGATGCAGCAGCAGATGACAAGGTAGACTTATTCCTGATCGAGGCTGACTATGCATTAAAGTATGTAAACAGCGAGTATACAGTGGATGTGGCTGAACTCGGTATCACAGCGGATGAGCTGAAGGATCAGTATCAGTACACCAAGGACGTTGTAACTGACTCAAACGGCAAGCTGAAGGGCGTATCATGGCAGGGCTGCCCGGGCGTTCTGATCTACAACCGTGAGGCTGCAAAGGAAGTATTGGGAACCGATGATCCCGCTGAAGTTCAGAAATCAGTTGCTGACTGGGATACTTTCCTTGCAACAGCTAAGACCATGAAGGATGCAGGTTACAAGATGACATCATCTGCAAACGATTCCTTCCGTGTATTCTCTAACAACGTAACCTCTAAGTGGGTTGAGGATGGCAAGATCAATATTGATGCAAACATCAAGGCATGGGCTGATATGTCCAAGACAATGGTAGATGCAGGCGAGACCGGAACACATGATCTGTGGGGTGATGACTGGTCAAAGGGCTTCTATCCGGACGGTAAAGTATTCTGCTACTTTGGACCTGCATGGCTGATCGACTTCTGTATGGCAGCTGATCAGGAAGGTTCTATCGCAAACCAGGGTGGCTGGGGCGCAACCGAAGGACCTCAGGGCTTCTTCTGGGGTGGTACATGGATCTGTGCAGCAACCGGAACCGACAACCCTTCATTAGTAGCTGATATCATCCGCAAGCTGACATGTGATACAGACATCATGATCGACATCGTTAAGGATGACAATGATTTCGTAAACAATATGCCTGCAATGACCCAGATGGCAGCAGATACCTCTTACTCAAGTGCAGTCCTTGGCGGACAGAATCCTCTGGCAATGTTCTGTGCAGGAGCAGGAAATATCGATCTGAGCAATACTTCTCCGTATGATCAGTCATGTAACGAGGCATTCCAGCAGGCAATGAAGAACTACTTTGAGGGCAACATGACCTATGATGAGGCTGTTGATATGTTCCACAAGGCTGTTGTTGAGAAGCATCCTGAACTGACCTACTAATCATAAGATTACTGAATTTTGTTGGGGCTGTCTGTAAACGGGCAGCCCCGATATATCAGAATGATTCCCATTTCTACAAGGTTGGCAGCAGTATTTTAAGTATGAAGCACTGAAACCTTGGTTCAGCAATTAAAAGATTGCTGCGAGCACTGTAAAAATAAAAAATGATGGAGGATACGTTATGAGCAAACCTGCAAAAAAGAGTAATGTAGTTCGTTACAATAAGTGGGGCTACATATTCCTGATCCCTTTTGTACTAGTGTATGTTGTATTTCAGCTGGTTCCGTTGATCAGTACGGTCTGGAACAGCTTTTTTGAAAACTATCGTTCCGGACTGACACAGATCGGACCGAACTTTATCGGAATGGAAAACTATATCTCATTGTTCAGTGGCGGAGATATCTGGACTTACCTTGGCAATACACTGATCATGTGGGTGCTCGGCTTTGTTCCGCAGATCTTAGTATCACTGCTGCTCGGCGCATGGTTCTCCAATCCGCGGATGCGCTTAAAGGGAGAGACATTTTTTAAGACAGTCATCTATCTGCCGAACCTGATTATGGCTTCCGCATTTGCGATGTTGTTCTTCACCCTGTTTTCGGAAACTGGTCCGATCAACAGTATTTTGGTCACGCTCGGAGTGATTTCCACACCGTATAAATTTATGTCACATGTATGGAGCGCCCGGGGACTGATCGCATTGATGAACTTCCTCATGTGGTTTGGTAACACGACCATCCTTCTCATGGCTGGTATGATGGGTATCGACCCGGCGCTGTTTGAGGCTGCCGAGGTGGACGGCGCAACTTCTTCACAGGTATTTACGAAGATCACGCTTCCGCTGCTTCGCCCGATTCTGATCTACGTGATGATCACATCCCTGATCGGTGGTCTGCAGATGTTCGATGTTCCGCAGATCTTCACGAATGCAACCGGTGATCCGGCTCGAAGCACAATGACACTGATCATGTACCTGAACAAGCATCTGTTCAGCAAGAATTATGGAATGGGCGGTGCATTATCCGTATTCCTGTTTATTGTAACCGGTATTCTGAGTCTGGTCGTATTTAAGATCAACTCTGCGAGTGAAAAGTAGGAGGTGTGACCATGGAAGAATATAAGACAAAAAAAGGTCTTGGCGTACACGCCAGAAAGACAATTGCATATATTGTATTGGCACTGATCACATTTTTCTGCCTGATCTGGTTCTACATCCTGTTTATCAATGCGACCCGTTCCCACGGTGAACTGACAAGAGGATTTACACCGATCCCGAGCACGTTCCTGATCCAGAATTGGACGAATCTGATCCACGGAACATTACCGGTTGTAAAGGGTATGTTAAACAGTATTTTCGTATCTGTGTGCAGTGCAGCGCTGAGTGTATATTTCTCTACATTGACCGCCTATGCGATCCACGCTTATGATTTTAAGGCAAAGAAATTCATGGCTACCTTTATCCTGGCAGTCATGATGATCCCGACACAGGTTACCGCACTTGGTTTCCTGCAGTTGATCGGAAAGATGAAGATGGATGATACATTTACTCCGCTCATAATTCCGGCTGTAGCAGCTCCGATTACTTACTATTACATGAAGCAGTATATGGAGAGTACGTTACCGCTTGCGATCATAGAGGCAGCGCGCATCGACGGTTCCGGTGAGTTCCGTGCCTTCAACAGCATCGTGCTCCCGATGATGAAGCCGGCAATCGCAGTACAGGCAATCTTCACTTTCGTATCAAGCTGGAACAATTACTTCACTCCGGCACTGGTATTACATACCGACACAAAGAAAACATTACCTATTTTGATCGCACAGCTTCGAAGCGCAGACTTCCTGAAGTTTGACATGGGTCAGGTTTATGTGATGATCGCATTCTCCATCTTCCCTGTCATCGTGGTATATCTGTTGCTCTCCAAGTTCATCGTGGGCGGCGTTGCCCTCGGCGGTGTCAAAGGTTAATTTAAAAAACAAGGTTTTCTTCAAACTTACCTCTCTAAATAGAAAAGAACACATCCGTTTTCGGGTGTGTTCTTTTTTTGCATGGGTGCAAGGATTGTGGCAGCCCGGTAAAAAAAGTTCAAAAATCCTCTAATGTTTTTCAATAATCCTCCGATAAATAGTGTATCAGGGAAGAGAAAGGGTACTGTGAGAGAATCGAACAGTACAGAAAGGAGATGCCGTTATGCGTATAGATGCATATAATCAGGTGGCTGCGATCTATAAGAGTAGCAAGCCTGCCCGTACAACCGCAACGAAGAAAACAGCGAGCTTTCAGGATCAGCTGCAGATCTCACAGGCGGGACGGGATTTTCAGATCGCAAAACAGGCAGTCGCAAATGCTTCAGACATCAGGGAAGATAAAGTCGCAGAGCTGAAAACAAAGGTTGATTCCGGGAACTATCAGGTTGATGCTGGAGATTTTGCAAGTAAATTGTTAGAAAAGTACAACGAATTGTATTAGTGAGGTAACGGGAACGTGGCAAGCTTGATGGATGACCTGACACAGGTTCTGGAGGATGAAACAGTTGAATACAAAAAGCTGGTCGAGTTGTCCGAGAGTCTGCGGGAAGCGCTGATCGCATCAGATGTACCGGCTGTAGGCCGTCTGACCGCTGATCAGGAGGAAGTATCAAACGGGATCCAGAGTCTGGAGTCCAGACGTACACGTATCATGAACGACATCGCGATCGTTCTGAACAAGAAACCCGAAGAACTGAAGGTATCCATGCTGGAGCAGTCGCTGGCGGGACAGCCGGCGCTGCAGGAGAGACTTGCCGCAGTCCGTACTGAACTAAAACAAACCATGGATGAACTGAAGCGCATTAATCATACAAATCAGGCGCTGCTTCGCCAGTCCATGGAGTTATTGGAATTTGACCTGAATCTGTTTCGCAGCATGCGACAGGCTCCGGAAACGGCAAACTACAATAAGTCCGCCGTGAATACCGGGGATCTGCTCGGAAGCCGTGGCTTTGATGCAAAGCAATAACAGATAGGGGGAATCATTATGGCTAATGGAATGGAAGCGCTCTATGTGGGCGGAACCGGTCTGCGGTCAGCGCAGAATGCCATTAACACATCTGCAAACAACCTTGCGAATGTAAACACAGCAGGTTATGTTCGTCAGCAGGTTCTCTTTGCGGATAAAAATTATAATACGTTTGCGTATGCAGCTGTCAGTACGCAGAGAGTAGGCCTTGGTGTAGGCATCGGGGATATCGTGCACGCCAGGGATGTTTTTTTAGATAAGACATATCGCTCAGAAGCGGGACGTCAGTCTTACTATGAAGCCTACTACAATGCGATTGACGAGGTGCAGAGTCTATATCAGGAGTTGGAGGGAACTGCATTCAAAGATGTCCTGATGGGTTCCGGCAGTGATCGTGACTCGAACAGCAGTCTGTGGTCTGCGTTTGAGATGCTGGCGGAGGATCCTTCGGATATGACGAACCAGAGTCTGGTCATCCAGCGCTCCAACCTGCTTCTTACTCGTGCGAGTGCGATTTATTCAAGTTTATCCACCTACCAGTCACAAATAAATATTCAGATCTCCAATGACATCGATCGCGTCAACGAGCTTGGCAAGGAGATCTATAAGCTGAATCTGGATATCCAGAGTATTGAGGCCAGCGGCGTGGAAACAGCCTATGATCTGCGCGATGCCCGTGACAGCGCACTGGATGAACTGGGTGCTCTGGTGAACATGTCCTATACAGAGGATGCGACAGGAGTCGTGACTGTAAAACTGGAGGGACAGTATTTTGTAGACGAGGCTCATTTTTATGAAGTCGGAAAACAGATCGATCGCTCTACCGGATATGTCAATGCATACTGGCCGTACCTCTCCAACGAGGCAAATGAGCAGTATACGAATCTGTTTGATTTTTCCATTCCGATCTCATCTGAGAACAACACGGATATCGGAGAGATCAAGGCGCTGGTTCAGGCGCGCGGATATGGTGTCAAGAATTTCGCATACCTTGAGGGAGCGGATCCTGTCAATTATGCAAATACGATCGGAATGTCTGTGATGGAAGAGTCAGAGGCGCAGCTGGATGTGCTCATCCACGGGATCGCGACGCAGATCAATGAGTTACTGGCGCCAAATACAAGGGCTACTTTTTCAGTAAGAACAGAAAATGCGGATGGTACCTACAGTATCACAGAGTATAAAAATATAAAAGTGCTGGACGTGGATAACTGCAGACTGGGTTCAGATCTGAAGATCCCGCCCAGAGAACTGTTTACAAGAGTCGGTGTTCCGGAACGTTATACCGAGGTGACGGATACAGACGGAAAAACATGGTACATTTACAACGAAGAGGATATTTACGACTGCAAGACGGTGACGCTTGCAGGCAAGGATTATCAGATCTGGGATGAGACGAAGGGAAACGGCTATACGACGCGGATCGATTATGCCGCAGACGGTACACCCCTGCGGAGTGAGGAGGGACCTTACGAGCAGTGGACGACCAGAGATAACCAGAAATATATCAAACAGTTTATCTCCGGAAAATCCTATTATGTGCTGAACCCGGACTACGCGCTGGACACTTCCACACAGTATACACTGAGCTCACTCGGTGTCAATGACGATCTGGAAAATCAGGCGGATCTGTTCCCGCACCTGACAAAGGATACACATGAGATCGATTACGGTATGGGCGCACAGATGTCAGATCTGTGGACCACAAAGTCGCTGAAGATCTATCCCGGTTCGGCGGCTACATTCAGTTTCAGTGAGTATTATACGGAGATGATCGGTGGGATCGCTTCTGCCGGTTCCACTTATGAGTCCACCGCAAATACACTGCACAGCTCGGTATCAGCAGTAGACAACAAGCGGCAGCAGGTGACCGGC
Organism: bacterium; assembly: GCA_004562765.1. Lineage (GTDB taxonomy): Bacteria > Bacillota > Clostridia > Lachnospirales > Lachnospiraceae > W0P33-017. The sequence goes on from SFRL01000027.1 coordinate 39,332, forward strand.
GTGTCTACGGATGAGGAGCTGACGAACATGATCAAGTATCAAAATGCCTATAATGCAGCCAGCCGCTATATTCAGACCGTATCGGACATGATCGAGCTGCTGGTAACGGGATTATAAGGAAAGGAGCGTAAGTTATGGCAAGTACATTTTTCGGTTTATCCATTGCGACGTCCGGACTGCGCGCCTATCAGGCATCTGCGAATACAGTTGCAAACAATATTTCGAATGTGGATACGACCGGCTACACGAAGCAGGTCACAAACATGAAAGCGAACAATTCACTGCGAAGCTATACCGAATACGGCACACTCAGTACCGGGGTATCTGCGGAGTCGGTAACACAGCTGCGCAGCGAATATTACGATAACAAATATTGGCAGTACAGTGGTTTTCGCGGTGAGTATGATGAAAAAGTAAAATATATGGATCAGCTGCAGACCTATTTTCAGGATGATAGCACGATCGAAGGATTTTCATCGATCTACGCAGATTTTTTTAACGATATCGATTCTCTGCGCGGGAATGCTGCCGATACATCCGTGAGAAATCAGGTGATCAGTGGAGCAAAAAAACTGTGCAGCTTTTTTAATACAGTTTCTGACGGGCTGAAGAGTATTCAGGAGGATCTCAACGAGCAGATCAATTCTACTGTGGACACGATCAATTCCATTGCACAGAAGATCGCTCTTTTAAATGATCAGATCAACGATGTAGAGATCAACGGCTCATACGCCAATGACATGCGAGACCAGCGTGCGCTGCTGGTGGATCAGCTGGCGACGATGGTGACGGTTGACGTGCAGGAGACAAAGGTCGTAAACAGCAACTATCCGGATATGTACACCGGCGCCACAAACTATACGATCAAGATCAACGGACTGGAACTGATTGACGGCAATCAATACCGGCAGCTGGAATGTGTAGCCCGGGAGTACAAGGATAATCAGAATGACGCAGAAGGCTTATACGATATCCGGTGGGCGGATAACCATACGGAATTTCCTACGACGAGCAATCTCGCAACCGGAAGCCTGAAAGCGCTCATGGAGCTCCGCGACGGCAATAATCACTCGAATTTCAGCGGAAAAGTCACGAGCGCATCCGGCAGACAGGTCGTGATCTCAAACAGCAATGTCAAATCCGAACTGGCGATGAACCTTCCGAGCCAGGGCGTGCTGACACTCGGTAATCGGGAGTACACCTATTCTTCTTTTACCATGCAGAAAACACCCAGCGGAGAGACAACCTTTTCTTTCACGATCACATCGGAGACGACCGGACTTTCTTCCACGGTAGGGCGAGAGGCATCCGTGGGTACATCGATCGATTTCAAGGGAATTCCTTATTATCAGTCTCAGATGAATGAATTTTTGCGTGCCTTTACAAAGGCATTTAACGATATTCAGCATAAAGGTGTGGATCTGTACAAAAATCCGATGCAGTCATTTTTTGTGGCGGAGAGCGTACAGGGCACAGAGCTCGGATTTGCGGATGCAGACAGCGATGTGGTCCGTTCCAACGGCGACAGTTACTATCGCCTGACAGCATCCAACTTAAGGGTGGCAAAGGCATGTGACGATCCGTCTGTTTTTGCAACCGCGGATCTGGAAAACTTTGAAAACGGACAGGACTATCAGGAAATGATAGAGGAAATGATGAAACTGCAGAAAGACGTGGTCATGTACCGCGGCAGCGGCGGAGATCAGTTTCTGGCAACTATGATCAGCGATGTGACAGTGGACACGGACGAATCCATTCTGTTGTCTGACAACTACACGACGATCGTAAATATCGTTGAAAAGCAGCGCACATCCATCTCCGGTGTCGATGAGGACGAGGAGGCGCTGGATCTGGTCAAGTTCCAGAACGCATACAATCTCTGCTCAAAGGTCGTACAGATCATGTCCGAGATGTATGATCGTCTGATCACAAGCACCGGTGTTTAGGAGGTAAAAATCTTATGATGCGAATTACAAACGGTATGATGATGAATACCACAAAACTGAACATCAATAACAATAAAGTATCTGTAGACCGCCTGAACACGCAGATGTCTACACAGAAAAAGATCACAAAGCCCTCGGACAATCCGCTGATCGCGATCAAATCCCTGCGGCTTTCCACAACGCTGAGCCAGATCAATCAGTATTGTAACAACAATATCAAAGATGCCCAGTCGTGGATGGATGTCACGGAGACCGCACTGACAAACATGAAGGATATCTTTAAAGATGCATATCGCCTCTGCGTCAACGGTTCCACAGATACACTGACAGACGAGGACCGCTATACCATCCTCACGCAGCTCAAAGCGCTGAGCGGACAGCTCTATTCCGAGGCAAATGCCGATTATGCAAATCGAACCGTATTCAGCGGCTACAAGACAAATTCAACGGTCACATTTAACGATTCATTTGAGGCATCCCAGGCAAAGTATGAGATTTTCGAGCAGCTGAGTGCCAGTGATATCGAGGCATACACCTATTATGCAAACAAGCTGGATACACCTGTTGCAAGCGAGATCGAAAATCAGACCGCTGTGGCGACACCTGAAGAGGTGGTGCTCAAGCGTCTGCGCCTTTCCTATAACAAGCAGACGGATCTGAACAGTTTGTCCTATAATTATTCTGTTGATACCAGCTCCAGCCAGGCAAACGGCACGACAGCCGGAAACGTGACGATCAAGACGAGCATTGATGCAGCTGCGGATGCGACGAACCAGACGTTCCAGTGGCGCAGCCTCCGGAAGGACAGCGCGTTTACCTATGAGGCGGATGAAAACGGTAAGATACCGTTGACGATCCTTCGCTGACACTTACGACCAGAAAAACAACCATCAATGGCGCGACGACCACACATTTTACGTATACAGATACAAGTGGAAACATGGTGTTTACTGCTCAGGAAACAGAGAATGGTGGTGTAAAGACTGCATTTGTAGTGGATGCACAGGGAAATAAGGTATCACTCTCCTATAATGCGGGCGGAACGATAACGGACGTAACTGATCCGCAGGGCAATACCATCAATACGAACCTGGATTTTGCCGGGGCGGCCAGTGACCCTCGCACGATCACCGTGAAAAATGCAGACAATAAAACAGTCATGACCGCAGCCACAACACCCAATGATGGTACGGATCTCACAAAAGGATGGGCATACAGCGTTTATACGGCGGACAAGGATCTCACCACAGACCTGAAAGTCGAGACCATGACACAGCAGGAATTTGAGAAGCATTTAGCCAAGCTGGCAGCGGATAATCCCGCCGGTATCAGTGACACGTATAAGGATACGATCATATATCTGCCTGACTCCGGAGAATTGGTATTCGGTTCCAATATTGCGCAGAATATGTCATCTGAGTTTGCAACATTGAATGTTGACTATGAAAAAGACGGTTTTGAAAAGGGCGAGACCCGTCCGGAAATGTACTTCAACTGTGTCAATAAAACGGATGCCAGCGCGATCAACCATATCACCTATACAAACTATGATAAGGATAACAACTGGATCTATCAGAACATTGATTATGCGGTATCTGCCAACCAGGACATGACGATCAATACACAGATCCATGACGTGGTCAGCGCAGACTGCTACCGGGATCTGGCGGAGCTGACCGATATCGTGCAGGCATCCATCGATGCTCACACGACAGTGTCAAATATCGAGCAGCTGATAAAATCCGTAGACTATACAGGTGAAGACGAACAGAAATATCTGCAGGATTGTCTGGAGAAGGCAAAAAAACAGATGGCATACACAGATGATCACTTACAGAAGGTATTCGGAAGCCAGATCTCACACTTCGAAAAATATATGAATAAAGTGAATCTGGCCATCACGGACATCGGAAGCCGGGGCGATCAGCTCTCACTGGCGGAAAACCGGATCACCAGCCAGAAGACGACCTTTACACAGCTGAAATCAAACAATGAGGACGAGGAGCTGTCCGATGTGACGATCGATTATACATCAGCGTACACAGCATATCAGGCATCTTTGCAGGCGGCGGGAAAGATTGACGATATGTCACTGTTAGATTATCTGTAATGATTCAGGAGGAGAAAACAATTATGACGACAGAGACCAGACTTTTTGGGGAGATAACGATAGCGGACGAAAAACTCATCACATTCCCGGAGGGAATCGTAGGGTTTCCGTTTTTAAAGCAGTTTGCACTGATCCACGACGCGGATAATGAGAATGCGCCGATCATGTGGCTGCAGTCCATGGAGGAACCGGGGTTTGCAATGCCGGTCATTGAGCCGAATCTGGTGATGGACAACTACAATCCTACTGTGAACGATGAATATCTGGCACCGGTGGGAGAACTGGCACAGGATCAGATCTATACGCTTGTGACCATCACGGTGCCCCCGGAGATCGAGAAGATGTCCGTGAACCTCAAAGCCCCCATTGTGATCAACATGGAGAATAACAAAGCCGTGCAGATCATCGTTGAGGATGACTTTAAGGTGAAGCATCCGATCTATGAGACCCTCAAAAAACGGAAGGAGGGCGAGGTATGTTAGCATTAACGAGAAAAAAAGGAGAATCCCTCGTATTAAACAATGATATTGAGGTGACGGTGCTGGAGATCCGCGGAGATCAGGTAAAGCTCGGTGTCAAGGCACCGCGCGAGGTGCCTGTCTACCGCAAGGAGGTTTATCTCCAGATCCAGAAGGAAAACGAGGCAGCAGCCAGCGTAGAAAATCTGGAAGCACTCAAAAAATTACTTTAAACTATAAAGATTTCGGGTTCTGTGCCGATATAGAAAATAACAACCCGAACCAGAGCAGCAGATGATGGCCAGGTCTGCTGCTATTTGTAACTGTTCAGTTACGAACAAGGCGAACGCAACTTTTTAGAAACTTTTTATAAGAGATCACACGGAGGTGACAGATATGACAATGGAACCGATCCAAAACAGGACTGCATCATATCAGGGAAGTGGAGCAGCAGTCGAGAAAGCACAGAGTGCAGCAAAGACAGAGATAAAGACAGCAGAACGAACCGCGCCTGCAGCAGAGAAGACGAATGCAGGAAATGAGACCGGAAGACCGGAAGACCAGATCTCCATGCCTGAAAAGGCATCGGACAGCTCTTTAAAGAATGCTGTGGAGCAGATCAACCGCAAGTCAGCCGGCATGGAGGCAATCTTCGGATATCACGAGGGAACACGTCGTGTTACGATCAAGATCGTGGATAAGGATACGAAGGAAGTAAAGAAGGAATATCCTGCCGAGAAGACACTGGACATGATCCAGAAGGTATGGGAGATGGCGGGTCTCATGGTAGACGAGAAACGTTAGAGAAAAGCAGGTATAAAGTAATCGTACAGAATAGGAGGTAACAACGATGCCTATTAGAATATCAGGACTGAATTCCGGTCTGGACACGGAATCGCTCGTATCCGAGCTGGTATCCGCATACCGGACAAAAGGTGAGAAATACGAAAAAGAACAGACAAAGATCTCCTGGAAGCAGGAAGCATGGAAGTCGCTGAGTTCCAAGACGTACAGCTTTCGCAACAGTCTGGATAAGATGCGTTTTTCATCCGGATATAACCTGAAGACAACGTCTGTGTCAAATTCATCAAAAGCAACAGTCACCGCCGGCAACAATGCCGTCAATGGCACGCAGACGTTGGAGATCACTTCTCTTGCCAAGACCGGATATCTCACCGGTGGAAAGATGAGTAGTGCAAACGGAACTGCCGTGGCAGCTTCTACCACGATGGGTGAGCTGGGCTTGAGTGAGAACGGGGATATCAGCATCAACGGCAAGCGGATCCAGATCAACAGTCAGATGAAAGTCAGCGAGGTCATCAGCAAGTTTCAGGATGCAGGTGTCAGTGCCAGCTTTGATGCGACGAACCAGCGCATTTTTGTGAGCTCCAAGGAGAGCGGAAAAGAAGCAGATTTTGCATTGACTGCATTGAACGGAAACGGCGCGAAAGCGCTGAGTGCACTGGGATTGAATGCAAAGCCGGCCGACGATGATACAACATATGCACAGTATGTGAATGATTATGGCAGCAAGACAGATGATGAGCTTCGTGCGTTACTGCAGTCCTATGATACGACAGATTCAGAATCAGATCGATTGATCGCAAGTTTCGCAAAAGAGTACAAGAATGCGGACGATGCGGTGACAAAGGACGAGGTATTACAGGAATTAAAGCAATTCCTTTCCTACGCCAAAGATGTACAGACAAAGTCGGATCAGGAATTGGGATACAATACCGGAAAAACAGGCGCAGTCCGAATTTACGGGAAAAATGCGGAAATCACATTGAATGGAGCATCCTTTACTTCCAACAGTAATTCCTTTAGTATCAATGGACTGACGATCACCGCCATGGCTCTTACGGAGCCGGGAGAGACCTTGTCGATCACCACATCTACGGATAATCAGGGTATTTATGACAAGATCAAGGATTTCCTGTCCGAATATAACAGCATCATTAATTCTATGACATCTTCTTACAACGCAGAGAGCACCAGTGATTATGAGCCTTTGACCGATGACGAAAAAGAGTCCATGAGTGAGAAGGAGATCGAGAAGTGGGAGGAGAAGGGAAAGAGCGGCATCCTGCGCAGAGATAGCACACTGAGCACCCTGATGAGTGCCATGACCAATGTGATGTCAAAGTCCTATACGATCAACGGTAAGAGCTATGCACTTTCCAGCTTCGGTATCAAGACGCTCGGCATCACGAATGCAGAGAAGAATGAGCAGAATGCATACCACATTGATGGTGATGCGGATGATGAAAATACATCTTCAAACACCGATAAGCTGATGGCAGCGATCGTCGCAGACCCGGACGGGGTGACACAGTTCTTCCAGAAACTGTCCAGTGACCTGTACGAAAGTCTGGGCAATCAGATGACAAGTACGACACTGCGATCCTACGGATCATTTTATAACGATAAAGAGTTGGAAAGCCAATACAACTCCTATACGACAAAAATCTCTGACTGGGAACAGAAAGTATCAGACATCGAGGACAGCTATTATAAGAAATTTGCAGCGATGGAGTCAGCGCTGTCAGAGCTGCAGAGCCAGTCATCACAGCTGTCCGGCTTGCTGGGAATGTAGCGCCGACAAGCAGAAATAAAACGAAACAGGATTTCAGGGAGGAACAATCATGGTAAACAAGGGCTATGACCAGTATTTACGAAGCAAGATCATGACGGCATCTAAGGCAGAGCTGACGCTCATGTTGTATGACGGGGCAATTAAATTCTGTAATATCGCGCTCATGTGTATTGAAAAGAAAGATATTCCGGGAGCCAATACCAACATACAAAAAGTAGAGGCGATCATCGAAGAGTTTCAGGCGACACTGGATCATAAATATCCGGTAGCGAAAGACTTTGAGAATGTATACAATTACCTGTACGACAGGCTGGTGGAAGCAAACCTGAAGAAGGATCCTGAGATCCTGAATGAGGTGCTGGAGCATCTGCGCACCATGCGTGATACATGGAAGGAAGTCATGCGCACAGCAAATACGAAACAGACGGCGATATCTTAGAACGGAGAGATTATGCAGGAAAAAGAGTACTTGGATGTCCTGATCCAGAGCCTTCGGAAGAAGCTGGTACTGTTGAATCGGATATCTGTCCTGAATCAGGATCAGAAAGAGATCCTACAGGATGAAGATGCAGGTCCGGATGCTTTCGACATCAATGTGCGTGACAAAGGAGATCTGGTGGACCAGATCATAGCGCTGGACGCGGGATTCGATGAAGTATATGCACATATCAAAGCCCTGATGGAGCGCGACCACAGTGTCTATGAGGATCAGCTCGAGCAGATGCGGGAACTGATCCGTCTGATCATGGCAAAGGATGCATCTGTACGGGCAGAGGAGCAGAGAAACTATGAACTGGCACAGCGCAAATTTGCGAATGTCAAAAAGCAGGTCCGCGAGGTCAAAGCAAGCCAGAAGATGGTAAACAGCTACTATCAGACGATGATGCGTCAGAAGCCCGGGGATTCGATGTTTCTCGACAATAAAAAATAAGCAGGAAATATTTTAAGCGGCGGCTAAAGATAGATAAAATCTATTGACCGCCGTTTTGTTTTATGATAGATGAACGACAGAATAACCATTCAGCATCAGTCAGAATAAAAACAGACAAAAAAATTGACATACACAACGTGTGATGCTATAATTGCCTCAAAGCAATCTTTCCGGTTGATGCTTCGGCCGGGTAATTTTCCATAGGTAGGGCGGACAGAATCTGGCGAGCCGCCTGAATCGCATATTCTTAATTTTTATCTTTTGTCTCGGAAAATCTTGCTTTTATCATTCATTACATTTTAATTCAAGCAGGGTTTTCGTGGAAATGTGGACTAACACAAAGATTATATTTTCTATAAGGATCCTGCTGCAAAATTTCATTTCAAGGAGGGTCATGTATGGAAAATACAAGAGAAAACACAGAATACCGAAGTGATGTATTCAGCCTGCTGTTGCAGGAGAAGGAGCGTGCGCTGGAGGTCTACAATGCGATGAACGGAACATCGTATGATGACCCGGAACTGGTGGAGATTGTTCCGGTGGAAAATCGGGGAATTTCGCTTTCGGTGAGAAATGACGCGTCGTTTGTTTTGGATGCCAGTCTTAGTATTTACGAGCACCAGTCGACGATCTGTCCGAATATGCCGGTGCGCCATCTGATTTATTTTGCGAATATCATCCATGAGCGGATACGAAAGAAAAATGTCTATGGAAAGACACTGATTCGGATACCGACACCGCGTTTTGTTGTGTTCTATAATGGTGAACAGACGGCACCGGAACGCTATGAGATGCGTCTGTCGGATGCATTTGAGAAAAAGGATGAATGTCCGCAGATCGAACTGACCTGCCAGTTTTACAACATCAATGCGGGATACAATGAAGGTCTGCTTGCCAAGTGTTCGACGCTGCGGGACTACATGTATTTTGTAGACCTGGTGCGCAAATATCACGAAAAAAACGAGTTCAAGAATCTGCGTGGAGCGATCGAGTGTGCAATCGACCAATGCATAGCGGAAAACGTATTAAAACAATTTTTGATCGAACATAGGTCAGAGGTGGTGAAGATGATGCAGCTGGATTATACATTTGAACGGCAATTAGAACTGGAGCGTGAGGAAGGCCGCGAGGAAGGTCGAGAAGCAGGCCGAGCAGAGGGCCGCGAGGAAGGTCAACAAATTTTGGCAGATGTTCTGATGCGATTACAAAGGGGAGAAACAGCAGAAGAACTGGTTTTAGCCGGTATAGATGCAAAAACGGTGCAACTGGCATTGGGGATCCATCTTCAAAAATAGTACAAAATCTTTGACATACACATCGTGTGATGTTATAATTACGACAAAGCAATCCACCCGGTTGAAGTTTCAGCCGGGTATTTTCCCATAGGTAGGGCGGTCGGGATTTGGCGAGCCGTCTGAATCATATATTCTATATTTCTTAATCTTATGTCTCGGAAAATCTTGCTTTTACATTCATTACATTTTAACTAAAGCAGGGTTTTCAGGAAATGCGGCTGAACATACAGATAGTTTTTTATATGAATCCTGCTTCAAAATTTCATTTTAAGGAGGATCATGTATGGGAGAAACAAGAGAAAACACAGAATACCGCAGTGATGTATTCAGTCTGCTGTTGCAGGAGAAGGAGCGTGCGCTGGAAGTCTACAATGCGATGAATGGAACATCGTATGATGACCCGGAACTGGTAGAGGTTGTTCCGGTGGAAAATCGGGGAATTTCGCTTTCGGTGAGAAATGACGCGTCGTTTGTTTTGGATGCCAGCCTTAGTATCTACGAGCACCAGTCGACGATCTGTCCGAATATGCCGGTGCGCTCTCTGATCTATTTTGCAAATATCATCCATGAGCGGATACGAAAGAAAAATGTCTATGGAAAGACATTGATCAGGATACCGACACCGCGCTTTGTTGTGTTCTATAACGGTACGGAGGCGGCACCGGAACGCTATGAGATGCGTCTGTCGGATGCATTTGAGAAGAAGGATGAATGTCCGCAGATCGAACTGATCTGCCAGTTTTACAACATCAATGCCGGATACAATGAAGGTCTGCTTGCCAAGTGTCCGACGCTGCGGGACTACATGTATTTTGTAGACCTGGTGCGCAGGTATCACGAAAAGGACGGGTTCAAGAATCTGCGTGGAGCGATCGAGCGTGCGATCGACCAATGCATAGCGGAAAACGTATTAAAAGAATTTTTGATCGAACACAGGTCAGAGGTGGTGAAGATGATGCAGCTGGATTATACATTTGAACGGCAATTAGAACTGGAGCGTGAGGAAGGCCGCGAGGAAGGCCGAACAGAAGGTCGTGAGGAGGGCCAACAAATTTTGGCAGATGTTCTGATGCGATTACAAAAGGGAGAAACAGCAGAAGAACTGACTGCATCTGGTTTCGATGAAAAAACATTGCAACTGGCATGGGCGATCCATCTTCAGAAAACGGAATAAAAACAATAATTTTGGAGACTTGCCATTCATAAGTCCATTTTGCTAACGTAACATCCGTGTTTTTGGGAAAAATGATGAATCACAAGAGATAAGTATAGGGGAAAAGACATATTGGACTATCTGGAAGGTGTGTTTTCATCAGACATCAGAAAGATGAAGCAATATTCAGACGTAAAATGGAGTGAAAAGGCAGAAAAGGAGGGACAGCGCATGGAAGGACTGGGAGATGCGATTTATAGGCGTGGCATAACAACGGGCAGAGTATCAGATATATTGACGGTTCTGTCCGTAAAGGGAGAAGTATCTGAGAAACTGAAACAAAAGATACAAGCGCAGTCAAAGAGTGAACTGCTAGATCAGTGGCTGAAAATTGCAGCTGTTGTACCGGATGTGGAAACCTTTGAAGAACAGATCATGAGATGAAAATACGTAGAAGGAAGGGTGCATCAGAAATTAATGTGCCTGAAGATTCCTGAAAGGAAAATAACAAAAAACTAAATATTTGTATCTTAGTATCCGATATAGTATAACGAATGAAAAATATATATTTAGCAAAATGGAGTTTGCATGATGCGAATGGAGTCGCGATACAGAAGATTGAACGTAGGAGAACTCTCGCACAATAAATGCGGGGTTTTTTGAATCCTATCAATAAGAAGAACGAGATGATAAAAATGTTCCAAAGACAAAATAAGGCGGATAAATTCTATATAGGAAAAGGCGTTTTTATAACAAAGGATACATGTATACCTGTAAAAGCCTTTCTATGATTGATGTTTATGTGCCCCCCAGTCATACCATACTTGTCACCAATTATGTTAGGTGTGTGGGGATTACTTTCCCTTTTGGTTAAAAGTCAAATTTTTAGGGCAATAGGTGTTATTTTGATTATTCTTGCAGGATTGATGACAGGGTTGGTGTATTATGCAAATACGCATCGTACATATGCTTTGCATATTCAGGCTTTATGGTTACAATTGAAAGTAACAGTATAGACTATATCCGGAAATTAAAAGATGAATTTTTGGAATGTATTGATGACACATCGAGCGTAAAATATATAGATGTATCCAGACACATGGTATTACCAAACGTTGAGAACATAGATATGCAATACATATATAATCAAACAATAACAGGGAATACAATAGGAAAAGATTTAGTTGCAGGCAATGGATCGGCTACAGTAGAATCTGTCAGGATTGATGATGATAAAAATGTTGTTCAACGCTCAGCTGAAGTGAAGAGTGAATTATCAGTTGAGCAATGGGAAATTCTGACAAAATTTTTCATTGAACAGAGTAAAGTCACTCTTGAACATCACAATGAATGCGTGACTCTAAGCAAATATGCAAAGAATAAGGACACATCAGGTTTGAAGGCATTTATGAGAAAACTGGGAACAAAGGTGATGACTGAAATAGTTGGAGCAGGTACAAGAGAAGTTTTGAATGTTATTAAAATTGTTCTCAGCAGTTAATAGGTCTGGGGAGAGAACAAAACAGAATTTAGAGATACCATGGAGAATAGTCAACCTATTGCCTTAAAATAAGTATTGGAATTAAAGGAGAATGGTATCTGTTCAGAACCCCTTCGGGTTCAATTTTGTACCTTCAAATTTAATACTTTTTACCGTCATTTTGTCAAGCGGCTTATTTGGGGAATTGGCTTTTCTGCGGTATTTCCGCTACAATGAAAATATAAAATCTAGCGGAAAGAAGGTGGTCTGAATGCTGGTTAATATCACACAAAAGCGCATATGCATCCTGGCTGTACCGGAAGTCTCCATTGTGCGAATTGTCATGATAAAACATACATAAAAGAAACCCGTCATGAGGGTGATGTGGTTGTGACTGTGGATGT
>SFRL01000073.1 GCA_004562765.1 bacterium
CTCAGGCCGGCTACTGATCGTCGCCTTGGTGGGCCGTTACCTCACCAACTAGCTAATCAGACGCGGGTCCATCTCATACCACCGGAGTTTTTCACACTGTACCATGCGATACTGTGCGCTTATGCGGTATTAACAGTCGTTTCCAACTGTTATCCCCCTGTATGAGGCAGGTTACCCACGCGTTACTCACCCGTCCGCCACTAAACTAAATCAAATCCTTTCCGAAGAATCTCATCAAAGTAGTTCCGTTCGACTTGCATGTGTTAAGCACGCCGCCAGCGTTCATCCTGAGCCAGGATCAAACTCTCATGTTAAAGTTTGTTTCTGGTCATTCAAAAGCTTGGCTTTTGTTTAACCGTTGTTTAAAAGTGTTCACAATCACTCGAAAAAACTGTTTCGTTTTTTCATAGAATTTTCGAATCTTTCAAGGTTATTTCACTGTTCAGTTATCAAGGTTCTTTGTCGTTTCCTGTCGCACGCGACAGCTTTTATATGTTATCAAAACTGTTTGCGTTTGTCAAGAACTTTTTTCATTTATTTTTTACTGTCCGGCTGATCTGTCTCCCAGTCGCTCGGGACAGCTTGTACATAATATCATCTGGTTCGACAGTTGTCAACATATTTTTTCATTTTTTTTTGAACACCATTTTCAGACCATTTTGCAGCGCCTTTGCAAAGCCGTCCGGATCATGCGATCCATTCACATAAAACCCGGAAAAAGAAGTGTTCGCTTCTCTCCCGGGTCTTATATTTTTCCGTATTTACTCAGATCTCCTGTTTTACAATTTTCCTCCTGATGTTGCAATTCCTTCAATGAACTGCTTCTGGAAGATTATATAAAGTATGATCATGGGCACGCACGAGATCAGTGCTGCCATCATCAGTTCCGGATACTTCTGGGCATACTGTCCGTTCATATTTGCAAGCGCAGCAGCCAGTGTCGTCTTCTTCGGATTCGGGCACACGATCATCGGCCACATCAGATCCTTATATGCAAATACTGCCGTAAAAATACCAAGCGCCACCATCGAGGACTTTGCAAGCGGTGCCATTACAAACACAAAGGTCTGCGGAATATTACATCCGTCCAGTCGTGCAGCCTCCTCGAGATCCTTCGGGAGTCCCATGTATGCCTGGCGAAGCAGGAACGTACCAAATGCTGAAACCAGACCGGGGAATAAAAGTCCGATCGGCGTATTTGTCAAATGCATCTTACTAACCATAACATACTGCGGAATGATAAATATCTGTACCGGGATCATCATCTGGAATAATACGATTCCAAACATAAAATTCTTGCCCTTGAAATTAAGTCTGGCAAATGCATAACCGGCAAATGTTGCAGTTAATACCGCACATAGTACACGAAGTACGATCATCAGGATCGTATTCCAATATAACTTCACAAAATCCATTGCCGCAACAACCTTACCGAAATTCTCAACCTGCCATACCTTTGGAACCAGCACAAATGGATCCACCTGCATGGTCTCCGCTGTCGTCTTGAATGCCGTGAGCACCATCCATACAAAGGGAACGATCATGATAAATGCAAATATGATCAGGACAATATATATAATGATTTTATTAATAATACTTCTTTTCATTTCTCAATCTGCCCCTTTCCTCAGTCATAATGAACCCATTTCTTCTGTGCGATGAGCTGGAACACTGTCAGGATCATGATCATCACAAGAAGTACAACGATGACAGTCGCGCCATATCCCTTCTTACTCTGCTCAAAGGAGTACTTATAGAATAAGTAAACCAGTGATTCCGTCTTCTTCAGTGCGGGGTTGTTGTAGTCGATGATCATATAGATCAGGTCAAACACCTGCAAAGCTGCGATCACACGTGTGACAAGCACAAAGAAGATCGTAGGCGAGATCAGCGGTATCGTAATATGGAAGAACTGTGCCACTCCGCTCGCTCCATCAAGTGCGGCTGCCTCATAATAATCTCTCGGCACCTCTTGAAGGCCTGCCAGAAACAGTACCATATTGTAACCGATCACGCCCCAGATACCGATCACTGCGATCGAATAGATCGCGATCTTGGGATCAGAGATCCAATTGACTTTCATACCAAACAGATTATTGATCAATCCAAAATTGGAGTTATAGAGCCACTTCCATACCATAGCAACCGCTGCCGGTGCTACGATCATCGGAAGGAACATGATCGTACGAAATACTTCACGCCCTTTTAGCTTCTGATTAAGAAAAACCGCAAGGACAAGAGCGATCACAATAGAGATCGGCACCTCAACAATGGCATACTTTACCGTGTTCCAAAGTGCCTGCCACACTTCCGTGTCACCGAATACCTTCTGATAATTGGCAAGTCCGACAAAGGTATTTCCTTTTCCGAAATCACCGGTCTTAAAGAAGCTCTGATAGATCGTCTGAAAGATCGGTATGATATTCAGAACGATCAGGCCGATCATGGTGGGAGCGATAAAGATCCAGCTCCACATCGTCTCATTTTTTTCTCTTGGAGTCATTTTCTTTTTTTTCAAAATACTTCTCCTTACTTTTCCATCCAAAACACAACTATTTTTTTACGAGAAAGTGCAACATGCCTAAGTCATGCTGCACTTCCCATAAGTTATTTACATGTCATAATACTCTGAGCAAAAACTAATTACTCTTCTGCAAGCGCTTCATTCATCTTAGCCGCAATATCCTTGCAGACATCAGCGGCAGCCTTTTCACCTGTCCAAGCAGCTTTCAGCTCCTCTGTCATCATATCTTCCCAAATAGTTGTAACTCTTGAGTAAGGTCTGAATACTAACTTAGCGTTCAGCATCTGCATATGTCCGTTCAGATCGAAGCAATCTACACTGTTCACCCATGCATCTGAAGTTCCTTCATAAGCTGACATGGTAACACCAAGTTCAGCCTGCTTTAACTGTGCCTCTTTTGATCCAAGATACTCGATCAGAGACCATGCTGCGTCAAGGTTCTTGCCGTTTGCTGCTGCTGCCCATCCAAGTCCGTTGTAGATAGATACACGGTCTGAAGGATCCTTGGTATAAGGAAGAACTGCTACGTCACAGTTTGCTGCTGCATACTCGTTGTCACGATATCCTGCCAGCATCCATGATCCATTGATAGACATTGCAACCTTACCTGCGCAAAGGAGCTCGTTGGGAGCAGTCTCAGATACAGTTGCAAGATCCGGACAGCTGCCTTCAGCGATCATGTTTGTGAAAAGCTCCATAGCCTTAATGGTGTTGGGATCATCAAATCCTGAGGTCTTCTTGTCATCGCTGATCACATATCCGCCCATAGAGTAGATCGTGTTATAGAAACCTTCCTGATTGTTACCGGGCTGGATCGCATATCCCCAGTGCTCATCGTTGGTCAGCTTCTTAGCTGCTGCAGCGAAATCATCCCATGTCCAAGTGTCATCGGGATAAGCAACACCCATCTCATCAAAGATCGTCTTGTTGTACCACAATGCGATGGTGTCAATATCCTTCGGGATCGCATACTGCTTTCCGCCTGACTGATATAAGTTTACAATACCCTGATAGTAATTGCCAAGATCAATCTTGTCGCTTGCTGCAATTCTGTCAGTCAGATCAAGGAGCATATCATTCTCCATATACTGCTGTGCTACATTTGAGTGCATCCAGAATACATCCGGAAGCTCTCCACCTGTTGCACCTGCCTCAAGTAATGTCCAATAGCTGTTCCAGTCAACCACGTTGATCGTAGCCTTTACGCCTGACTGAGCACTCCACTCATCAACGATCTGCTGAAGTCCGGGTCTCTGTCCCTCATCCCAGATGGTAACGGTAAGCTCACCCTCTACACTGGAGCCGATGCTTTCCGGCTCTTCCTCAGCATCATCTGCTGCCGGTTCTTCTGCTTCTGCTGCAGGGGCCTCATCCTTCGGAGCGTCCGCTGCGGGAGCGTCTGCGGATGAACCACATCCGATCATTGACATTGCTGTGATTGCACTTAACAATACTGCAATAACTTTCTTTTTCATACTGAATCCTCCTTTTGATCAATACAAAACACATTTTGTTTTTTTGTTTTTCTTATGTTGTTTGCCTGACCGCATGATCACATTTTAAACGAAAAGGTCAAACATTGACATGGTATTTCGTTATATATTCATGTCAGTTTGTGACATTCAGCCGACACATTATTCTGCATTCAGACAAATGATACACGAGCTATAATCCTGATATATCTTGTAATTCAGAGCATTCTTCGCATCCAGCAAAAGCCCTGCCCGCATCAATTCATCTCCATAATACGCACATGTATTTATGTGATATCGTTTGTCTTCATCAAGCCCGGCAAGTCGTATTCTGCCATCCAAACCATTGACACTGGCACGCATGGTATAAACACCCACCAAGGCCTGCTTTTTATCCTCAGACACAACCATCCATGCATTCATATCCGTTTCAAAGGGTGATACGAGCCGGTAAAATCTGCCAAACTGTAACAGCTGACGGTATTTCTTCATAAATACGATCTGCTCTTTTACCTGTTCAAATTCCCCATCTGACAATTCATTCAGATCCAACTCGTAGCCGAACGTTCCAAAGCAAGCCACATCTGCCCGAAACTGAATGGGAACGCTTCTTCCCGTCTGCTGGTTCGGAACTGCCGACACATGCGCTCCAATAGAAGAGATCGGATAACCGTATGATGAACCATACTGGATCAGCACACGGTCCGCGCCATCCGTGTTATCACTGCACCATGCCTGCGGTGCGTAATACAACATGCCGGCATCAAATCTGGAGCCGCCGCTGGAGCAGGATTCAAACAGGATATCCGGAAACGCAGCTATGAGCTTTTCGTATAAACGGTACACGCCCAACACATATTTGTGGGAAACGCAGCCCTGAAGCTCCGGTTCCGTTCCCTTCGAGTACACGTCCGTGAGTGCACGGTTCATATCCCATTTCATATAGGAGATATTTGCTCCGTCAATTACTTTATAAAGCATGTCATAAATGTAATCGACCACCTCATCTCTGGAAAAATCCAGCACATACTGATGTCTGCCAAGTGCAGGCTCTCTACCCGGCACTGCGAACGCCCAGTCCGGATGTGCACGGTAAAGGTCGCTGTCCGGATTCACCATCTCAGGCTCGATCCAGAAACCGAATTCCAATCCCAGCTCATTGACCTTCCGAGCCAGTTCTTTCATACCACCCGGGAGCTTGTCGGGATTTTCCACCCAGTCACCAAGTCCTGCATAGTCGTCATCTCTTTTTCCAAACCATCCATCATCCAGCACAAAGAGTTCTGCACCTGCTTCTTTTGCTTTGGCAGCGATCTTCAGGATGCTGTCCTGCGTGAAATCCATAAATGTAGCTTCCCAGTTATTAAGTAATATGGGACGTGCCTTGTTTTTCCACTTACCTCGTACCAGATGATTGTTAAACAATGAATGAAACGTCTGACTCAGATCATTTAATCCTTTGTCTGTGTATGCAACCACAACCTCAGGTGCCGTAAATTCCGCTCCTGCCTCCAACGGCCACCGGAACGTATCCGGATGTATACCCATCAAAAGTCTCAGTCTGCCATATGTATCCGCATCTGCAGCCGCGAGAAAATTACCGCTGTATACAAAAGACATTCCGATCGCCTCTCCGGCAAAGTCATCTGCATGGGGCCGTTTTACAATAATAAAAGGGTTATGATTCGCACTGGAACCACCCCGCTTACTCTCTACCGAGATCATTCCCCGTTCAATCTTTCTCGTAGCAGGGATCCTTTCTCTCGCCCATGCCCCGGAAAACTGCATCCATTCATAATCCTGATCCGGAAGATCGATGCAGGCACTCATCACCCGGTTTAATATGATCTTCTGATCTCCCCGATTGATAAACCGCACATTTCGTGTGATCACCGGTAAATCTCTGAAGATCGAGTAAGATAGTTCCAAATTCAATTTTGTTAACGGATCCTCCATCGTGACCACCAGCGCCATCGCCTGCGCTTCATCCGCATATGTCGCGGGAAGTCCGTCCAGTTTTTCTTTTCCGGCAAATATTTTGTGTGACAAATATCTGCAATTACTTACGCGTGATGCATCGGCATATTCCGCCTCAAATGCATGCGCTCCGAAATCTGTTGAACCAAATCGCGGATATTCCTGTCTGTTGAGCTCCATGGAAAAATTTTCTTCGGGTGCATCCACTGCCACCATCGACTTCGCTCCCCGATGTGACAGGTAGGTAAAATCCTCTTTGTCATGGATCCTGCTGCCAAAGTACAGCTGCCCCATTTCTCCATTTGGCTGAACATACATGATGTAGCTGATCTCATCATTGTACAGATGAAACTGCTTTGCTTTCTCATGCCAAATTATATTCATTTAACTAACATCCTCCAATAAATAATACGGTCAGTACATTTTCTTACATTATGCGGTCAGCATGTAATGTAAGTTCAGTATAATAGATGGCACATTTTATGATAATGCAATAATTTGATTTGTTTATGTCAGAATGTGACATTTGGATTGCATTTTTCTCAATCTTCAAATACAATATACATTGAAACAGAGGACGATATGGGCTTTTTGCAATAGGAGGTTTTATGGCTAAGCTTGAAGGATGTGATTTTTGTAAATTTGTCAACTACGAGAATTCAGATGATTTTTATTTATACGAGGTAGGCACAAACGCTTGTGAACCCGGCTATTCCTACGAACATTATGTGGTAAACCGATGTATTCTGCATTTTGTGATCAGAGGAAAAGGTCGCCTTGTCCTTGACGGTCATGAATACAAGGTACACGAGCATCAGGCCTTTTTGATCCCGGAAAATGCCCGTGCTTTCTATCAGGCCGATGAAGATGATCCATGGGAGTATGTGTGGTTTCATATCGGTGGTCCGAAATTCATCCCCCTCATGAAAGAAGCGGGAATTGACTATAACAATCCGATCTATACTCCGCTCGCCTGTGCAAAAGAGATCGAAGATCTTGCTTTTGATACCATGCGCAACTACCAGCGCGAATACTACTGCATCGGAAATATATACAAGATCTGCGATTATATGATCGCCAATTCAGCAGACAGAGTAGAAAGGAATGTCAGCAATTCCCTTGTTTATGTAAAAAATGTAATATCTTATATTCAGCTCAAATATACAGAACCGATCAAGATCGAGGCCATCGCCTATGCCTGCGGCTTAAACCGCAGCTATCTGACACGCCTGTTCAAAGAAGCTACCGGTTATTCGCTGCAGGAATATTTGATCATCTATCGCATGAAGGTTGCTTCCAAACTCCTTGTCGAATCGGATCTTGCGGTACAAGTCATCGCAAACAAAGTCGGCTACGGCGATGCCTTCACCTTCACCAAAGCCTTTAAACGCCACACTGGAAAATCGCCGAGTGATTATAGGCGTCTGGCAGCCGGGAAAGCAGAGGATCAATAAATACAGGACTCTACCCAAAAAAGACCTCTCACATGAGAGGTCTTTTTCATCCGATCAACCGGATCTGTTTATCTTCCGGCTCCGTTTGTGGTTCCGTTTGTACCGGTCGCGTTGGTGCCTGTGCCGTTGTTATTATTGGTATTTGTCACATCATTTCCAATGTCTTCTACAGTGTCAACCACATCGTTTCCGACATTCTCCACGCCATCAACCACATCATCCACAACGCCGTCACCATTTACATCATTGTTGACCGTACCGTTGTTATCGGTGGCATTGTTCACATTGTCTGTGCCATTCATGTTACCCGTTCCGTTGGTTGTATTGTCAACGTTTGTGTTGTCCTGCGGAACGGTAGCGTTGTTGTCTGTTGCGTTATTATCGGTAGCGTTGTTGTTTGTTCCGTTACCGCAAGCGGTTGTCATACAAAATGTCAGTGTCAGCACTGCACACACCAATACTTTTTTGAAAAATAATGATTTTGCTTTCATAATGATCTCCTTTTTATGCTCGTTTTTATTTAATGTTTCCTGTTCTGCAAAAAATATACAAAAATTTTTATTATTTGCGCATTTTGGGTTTAAAGATCCAAGCTGCAATATAAGAAAGTATGAGTGCTGCGCTCACACCTACCGCGCACGCCTCGAATCCGCCCATGAAAAGCCCCATGAAGCCGTCGCGGTCAACGGCTTCCTTCATGCCCTTCCACAGCACATTTCCAAAGCCGAGAAGCGGCACGGATGCGCCTGCCCCCGCCCAGTCCACAAAGGGCTGATAAAGGCCGATCGCCCCAAGCACACAGCCGGTACAGACCAACAGCACCATGATCCGGCCCGGCAACAGCTTCGTCTTTTCCATTAAGATCTGTGTCAGTGCACAGATGATTCCTCCCACCACAAACGCGATCACATAATCCATGATTTTTCCTCCTGTTCAGATCTAATCTGCATGTTCCAGAACAATGCCATGGGCGATGCCCGTCACATTCTGCCCCTCGTTGAAGCTGACCTGCGACATAAGGGCTCCCGTCGGGATAAACAGGATGCGGCGGTATTCTCCGCTCATGAGTTTCGGCAGATACCACGCCGCCAGCGTCACCGCTGAGCATCCGCAGCCGCTTCCGCCCGCCTGTGTGCCCTGCTCCTCGCTGTCAAAGATCTTCATACCACAGTCTTCATGTACGCTGCTGATATCGATCCCCTCATCCTTTAACAGCTTGATCAGGATCTCCTGTCCGACAGTTCCCAGATCGCCCGTCACGATCTTGTCATAGTCATCGGGCTTGCGATTAAAATCACTCAGATGCGTCCTGATCAGGTCCATCGCGGCAGGTGCCATGGCAGCGCCCATATTCTGTGCGTCCCGGATTCCATAGTCCATGATCTTACCGTTTGTAAAGCCTGTGATCTTTACCTGCGACTTTTCGGTACCGAGCACATAGGCACCGCTGCCCGTCACCGTCCACGTGGCGGACAATGGACGCTGATTGGCATATTCCACCGGGAATCGGAAGTTTTTTTCCGCACCGGCAAAATGACTGGAGGTCACCACCAGTACCCGGTCTGCAAAACCACCTGCCAGACACATGGATGCCAGCGACATGCCCTCGCCAAGTGTGGAGCAGGCACCGTAAAGTCCGAACAACGGAATCTCGTAATCCATCAGACCAAAGCAGGTGGCGATGTTCTGTCCCAGCAGATCGCCGGCATATACATAACGGATATCGGAAGCCTGCAGATTCGCCTTGCCGAGCGCCAGCGCCACCGCCTCCTTCTGCATACGGCTCTCCGCTGCCTCCCAGGTCTCCTCGCCAAATTTATCAGTGTCACAGATCATGTCAAAATAGGATGCCAGCGGTCCTTCGCCCTCCATCTTCCCGACTACGGTACCGCTGCTCTGAATATAGACAGGCTGCGCCGGCTGTATGCTTGCCTTACCTTTTTGTTGTATTTTTTTCAACTCTTCCAACATTTCAAGCCTTCCTTTTATTTTTTTGTAGGATGTGTGGATTCATTGGTTTTTATGCATTGTAAAATCTGATGGAATCGTTTAAAATTGAAATATATACAAACACACATTCGAAAGCATTTTCAAGGAGCTCACATGGACCGGCTGATCTTTCATGTAGATGTAAATTCTGCCTTTTTGAGCTGGCAGGCAAAATATGAGATGGAACAACTTCATATGGAACGTGATCTGCGCGAAATACCGGCGGCAGTGGGCGGTGATCCAAAGACCCGCCATGGCATCGTGCTGGCAAAATCCACACCTGCCAAAAAATACGGTGTCACCACCGGTGAGCCTCTGTCGCGGGCACTGGAAAAATGTCCTAACCTTGTAGTGGTACAGCCGAAATTCGAGGAATATGTGCGAAATTCCCACGCGTTTATCGGGATTTTAAAAGAAGTGGCGCCGGTCGTGGAACAGGCCAGCATCGACGAGGCGTACTGCGATATGAGCGGCACCGGCCGCATCTACGGTGATCCGGTGGAATTTGCCCACCGGCTGAAAGACCGGATCCGCGAGGAACTGCACTTTACGGTCAATATCGGTATCTCAAACTGCAAGCTGCTGGCAAAAATGGCATCAGACTTTGAAAAACCGGATAAAGTACACACGCTGTTTCCGGATGAGATTGAAAAAAAAATGTGGCCCTTGCCCGCCGGAGAACTGTTTCTGGTGGGTCGCTCCTCCGCCAAAAAGCTGTCGGGACTTGGCGTCCGCACGATCGGTGATATTGCACGGATGGATCCGGAGCTCCTGCAGCTTCATTTTGGGAAACAGGGCAAGACCATGTGGGAATTTGCCAACGGAATCGACGAGAGCCCGGTACGCAGCGAGAGCGATGCCGCCAAAAGCTACGGAAACTCCGTCACGCTGAGCTTTGATGTGACGGATGCCGCCAGTGCCAAAAAGATACTCCTCTCTCTGTCTGAGACAGTCGGTGCAAGACTGAGAGCCGACAAGGCATACATCCGCAGTGTGACTGTCACCATCAAGGACTGTGAATTTCGCATGACCTCCCATCAGGCGGGACTGGATGATGCCACAAACGTGACAGAGGTCATCTATCACAAAGCATGCACACTCTTTGACCAACTCTGGGATCATACCCCCATCCGTCTGCTGGGCGTCTCTACGGGGAAGATCACGGATGATGCATACAGTCAAATGGAGCTTTTTTCCACTGCTCCCGCAAACGCGCCTGCCCCGGAAAAGCTCTCAAAGCTGAATGCCGCCATCGATCAGATCCGCGACCGCTACGGAGAGGATTCCGTCAAGCGCGCCCGGTTTCTGGAGCAATGTCATTAATTTAAGATAGTTTACTAAAGACGTTGCTTTTGTAAGCGTATAATAATTCCTACGATGAGGATGGTGAATGTTGTTAGGACACGCCAA
>SFRL01000004.1 GCA_004562765.1 bacterium
ATCAGAAATATCAATTAATTTTTCTATTTCCAATGGTAATTTCAGCTGACGAGTAGTATAATTACCATTGGTATCTTTGATTAGTCGCATAATTAATTACCAAAAAATCGCTGAAGTCTCACGACCTCAGCGATTTTTCTTTAGGGGAGTTTTTTTACAGCCCCTTTTACTATCCTACAAGTCGCGACTGTGTCGTCGGCAAATCCAGCGTATGAAGCATCGGTTTTGTATCGATCAGTGCGAGCAGACTGTGCACCTCATTGCTCAGCTCTTTGTCTGTTTTATGCTTTCTGTGATAAACATAATCCATCAGGTAATAGCAGTACGAGGTCGTCATGAAATGTACGCAGAAATTCAGTTCCTCTGCGGTGCATGCTCTGTTATATCGGAGCAGGATCGTCCGCATCTGCTCCTCCACCGGCACAGAGACCATCGGAAGCATCTTGGGCCACTCGATCTCATTTACCACTCGTTCAAAGAAGAGTCGTTCCTCATCCAGCACATGAAACAGATGTAAGGTCCACTCCTCCATTGTCTGATTTTCCTCAGCCACAATGTGATTTGCGAAATCATAGCGCACGATCCATTCCAACACGTCATAAATGTCCTTGAAGTGATAGTAAAAGCTCTGACGACTCATATTTGTGCCATCCATAATATCCTGGATCGTGATCTTACGAATCTCTTTTTTTCTCATCAAATGTTTCACACAATCAGCTATTTTTCGTTTTGTTGTATAACACATACCACTTTTACCTCCCCTTAATTCACATGTGATGTAATTATTCAGACCCTTTCTTGGCTCTGAATAGTTACATATTCCATACATCCTCGTTCGTTGTTGAAATTGCGATCGCGCCTGCATCCAGCGCCTGTATCACATCTTCTTTATCTGCGATCAAGCCGCCGGCAATAATAGGCACCCCCAGTTCCTTTTTCATCCTTGAAATGATCTTCGGCATCAGTCCCGGAAGGATCTCCACAATATCCGCGTAATCTCCGATATGACGGTTCAGGTTGGACAACGCTTTGGAATCGATCACGAATATACGGTAAATCGTACTCAGATTCAGCTGCTTGCCGCGCCTGATCTGATCGTATCTTGTGGATATAATGCCGTCTGCCCTGGTATATTTTGCAATAAAATCTACGGCTTCCTCTCTTGCACTCAGCCCTGAGATCAGGTCCATATGTACCATGACCTGCTTTCCTGCCTCCTTGAGCTGTTCCGTAATCCCGGCAATCGTTGCCACCTCGCCATAAAGCACGAACACAACCATTTCGTCATGCAGCTTCAGGCAGGCTTCAAGCCCCTCCTTGTCCTTGATCGCCATAATGATCGGATTGTCTGATAATGCATCGTATAATTGCTGTTTCATCATGTCCCCCTTAAAATATACTGCAGGCAGTCCACTTTCATTCCGGTTTCTACGAAAAGAATAAAAAAAGAACGTAAACGAATATATAGCATTTCTGCTATCCGTCACGCCCTGCTCTATTCTCTCGGCTCACATATGTTTTCTATATATAGTATTCTAGCGTTCAAACGTCAAAAAAACAACCCCCATTTACAATTTTCGACAAATTATCAAATTTTGAATCCGTTTTTTTGTGCAACATTTATAATTGATATTTTTAAGAAAAAAGAGGACTGTGCATCTGCCTGCACAATCCTCTTTTTCGTCTTCTTTAAACCTTCAGAACTTTGCAGTCTGTTTTGTCTCCTCTATCTCTTCCAGGATCGTCGCGAGATCACTGCCGCACATTGCGCTGACAGATGCAGCAACTGCACTCTCTACGATCGGTGCGTCTACCATGCGCACCTTCTCGCTGTCGTACTCCTCCAGCACCATCTCCGTCGTCATAACTGCGCTTCCCATATCCATGAGGATGATCACACCGTCATCCGAGTACACTTCATCAATGGCCGCCTTGATCCTGTCATAGCTTGTTCCGAACGATCCGTCCTCCAACCCTCCGGCTGCAGCGATCATCGCACCATCTGCCATCATTTTTGTAAGGTCAACGATACTCGTCGCCAGCTTCTCGCTGTGAGAAACGATTACGATTCCTACCATATCAGCGCCCCCTTTAATATGCCTTCGCAATTTCCTTCAGCATCAGCGTGAAGGAGGTCGCTCCGGGATCCTGATGTCCGACACTGCGTTCGCCGAGATAACTTGCACGTCCCTTGGTTGCCACCATCGGTTTGGTTGCTTCCACACCTGCCTCTGCAGCCTGTACACCGGCTTCCAGCACCTGCTTTACATCTGCTCCGGCAGCCTGCTGCTCTTTCATTGCATCCAGCGCAGGAACCATCGCATCCAGCATCGTCTTTTCTCCGGTGGTGGACTTTCCGCGCGCCTTTACACCCTCGATTCCTACTTCCAGCGCATCGAGGAAATCAGCCATATCGATCTCATTCTTGGCACCGATCGTCATACCTGCCTTCATAAAGGCTGTTCCGTATAAGGGGCCTGAGCTGCCGCCAACCTTTGACACAAGTGTCATACCGACTGTCTTTAACATATTGCCAATATCCTTCTGCTCAAGACTTTCTGCCTGCTTTTCCACCTCAGCAAAGCCTCTTGCCATATTAATTCCGTGGTCGCCGTCTCCGATCACATTATCGAGATCTGTCAGAAACTCCTTATTCTCCTCCAACACCTTTGCCATGTCAAGAAGGATCTCAACCACTTTCTTCTGGTCTGTCATATTCCGGTCACTCCTTTATGCAATATCTCCTGTGTATCTTCAAAGATACCTTATGCCTTCATCGCAGGCGTATCTGCCTTTGCAGCCAACAGTTCCTTCAGCTGGTCATCCAGCTTCAGAACTGAAATTGAGAAGCCTGCCATATCGATAGAAGTCATATACTCGCCCACAAATGTCTGTACGACCTTTATTCCTTTTTCCGCCAGCACATCTGCAACACGGTTATTGATGATATAAAGCTCCATCAGAGGTGTAGAACCTGAACCGTTGACCATAACTGCTACCTCACTGCCACTGTAATCAATGTCAGCCAGGATCTTCTCTAACAGATGATCCGTGATATCATTTGCAGTCATCATCTTCTCGCGATGGGTTCCCGGCTCACCATGGATACCGATACCAACCTCCATCTCATCCTCTGCCAGCTCAAAACCGGGCTTGCCGCTTGCGGGGATCGTACTCGGAAGTGTTGCTGCGCCCATGGTACGCACATTGTCGATCACCTTCTGGGCAACTGCCTGAACCTCATCAAGGCTTGCTCCGGTCTCTGCCAGCGCGCCTGCGATCTTATGTACAAAAACGGTTCCTGCCACACCACGGCGACCAACCGTATATAAGCTGTCTTTTACTGCCACATCATCATTGACAACAACCTGCTTGACATTGATGCCTTCCATCTCTGCCATCTCTGCTGCCATCTCAAAGTTCATAACATCTCCGGTATAGTTCTTGATAACCATCAGAACACCTGCGTCGGTCGCGATCGCCTTAATACCCTCTAAGATCGCGTCAGATGCCGGTGAAGTATAAACAGCACCTGCCACTGCCGCATCCAGCATACCTTCCCCAACGTATCCTGCATGTGCCGGCTCATGTCCCGCGGACAACAACATTATGTCCATCAATCTTTTTCAGGTACTGCGGATAAGCCTTTATCAAGCCCTGAATCATCTCATCTTCCACTGTTTCTACGCTGTTGATCAGTTTTTTCATTGTAAAATACCTCCACCCATAGATTTATATAATTTGTAAAAATACCCTACATGTATATCTTAGCACGGGCGGAGACAGTATTCAAATTGAATTTTGTGCGTTTTTTACAAAATCAGAAATGTGTAAGATTCAGAGCTAAGGCAATTTACACAAAATCCAGATGTCATCTTACACATGATCACAACAGCTTCCGATACCGGTTCAGGCACGCAAACAGTTCCTCACGCCTGGGCATCGCAAGATTGCCCGGAAGATCGGTGCTCTGCCCCCGCTTTTCAAGAAGCGCCGCAAATCCGTCCTCCTCCATCCTTGCATACAACCGACCCACCAGTTCCTGCAGGGTATGCTTCCCGTCAAAGCCTCGCTCCTCCATATACTTCATCACCAGCCCCAGCGTCTGGAGCTGTCCGTTATCCACCAGTTGTTCCACATAGCGCAGATCGATGATCTCCTGTCCGATGGAAACAGACTCACGCCCCTGGGTCTTGCACTTGATGCGTCCCTTATAGTACACATCCGAATGTTTATCCGGTCGTCTGTCGAAGCAGGGGCGCTCTTTTTTCTGCGGTGCCTGTGCCACAGCCGGATAGTCGGCAGCCAGCTTCTTCGCGTAGGAAGTGATATCGCAGGGCAGATAGCTGTCCATCTGGATGATCGTATCCGCCACATCAATGTAGGCTCCGCAGCTTCCGGCAACAAGGATCGTCGAGATACCGTAGCTCTCCTTCAGTTCCCGCACACGCTCGATGTACGGTGTGATCGGCTCCTTATCATGTGCGATCACCCGCTGCATCAGCTCATCCCGGATCATGAAATTCGTCGCGCTCGTATCCTCATCGATGAGCAGCGCGGAGGCTCCTGCCTCGATGGCCTCCACAACATTCGACGCCTGCGAGGTGCTGCCACTGGCATCCTCACTGTCAAAGCATACCGTGGATTTTTTGTTTGGCAGATCACCAATAAACATGGAAATGTCCGTGTGCCAGATACTTCTTCCATCCTCTGCACGTATTTTCACCGCATCTGCATCCGTCAGCACATATTCTCTGCCATCTCCCGCAATATGCGCGTAGACACCACGCTCCAGTGCTTTTAACAAGGTGGACTTCCCGTGATAGCCGCCGCCCACGAGCAGCGTGATACCACGCCGTATTCCCATTCCGTCAATTGTGCGCCCGCCATTCAGTTGCAATATCACACGCAGCGAGTCAGGCGATTGAAACCGCACGGCCTGCTTCATCGGTTTGTCCGATACACCCGATGCACGGGGTAATACAGCGCCATCTGCCACAAACGCCAGTAAGCCCTGCTCCTTCATCTGCCTGCGCAAAAATGCCTGATCCGCAGCCAGGCTCACCGCCGCCTGCGCTTCCCCCGCATCTATATTCCGGTACAAAAACGACTGCTCCACACACTGCGGCAGATACTGATATAAGATCTTGATCAGTTCTCTCGCGTTGATCGTGCGCCCGTTCGCCGGAAATCCCACCTCAAAGCGGGCGATCAGCGTTCCGTCACTGCCAAGCTCCAGCGCGCTGCGCGAAAGCACCTCCTGTCCCGGACGCATCACCGCGATCACACCGCTCTTTCCCGAGCCTTTTGCCTGAAAAGAAAACTTCCCCGCTCTCGCATAAAAACGGCGCAGCAGATGATCCTCCAATGCGGTTTTCTTTTCCCTTGTATCATACAATGCCGCCGGGATACCCGTCACACTCGCAGCCACCTCCACATGCAGTCTGGAGGGCGCTGCAAAGGGATCTCCCTGCACATGATCAATACCCAGAATATAATTTTCAAAACGCCATACACCGGCAGTCTCCTTATACGCCGGGTATCCGCGGTGATCGATCGTCTCCAATAAATTTCTCAAATCCTTTGCCGATTTCATTTTCTATTTACTCCTTCCACAATACACAGGTCCCAAGCCCCCACCGTATGTGTCTGGCCGGACTCCAACCGTTTGCCGCTGATCACTTCCGTGCCATCTGCTCCGTCATAGACAAATGAACGTTCTTCACCGGAATAATTCAGATAATAAGTGATCTGTTTTCCCAGATCATTCGTTCCTGTTCTCCGGATGAGCGGGTACTGCTCCTGCGGGATCTCGATCTGTGCGTCGCGCAAAGCTTCCTGCAATACCATCCACCGCGTATCCGCATCACAACCACAGCCGATATAATATCCCATACCTTCTCCAAAGTGATTCCTCGTCACAGCAGCATAATCCTTCCAGTATGCATGTGCATAATCCAAGAGCACCTCCGCCATATCCGCCTCAAGCAGCTCCATAAAGATCTCCGCCTGCGGCAGATCAGTGCCCTCACCTGTTACGCTGCATGCTCCCGTATCCGACAAGGCACCTTCTGTCAGAAGTCTGCCGCGAAGTCCCACCTGCTTGGGGAAAGTAAACTCATGATAATGCACACCGAACACATCCGTCAGTCCATGGGGCTGCAAATCGTGGTATACTTTCACATACTCGTTGGCAAATCCTGTTTTATATGTGGCCACAAGCACGCCTCCTGCATTTGCATAATCGCGCAATTTACCGAGAAGCTCCCCGGAAGCTGCATAAAGCGCCGGAGTGATCACCATTCGGTACGCCGACAGTTCTTCTGCAGTCACATCCGGAAACAAGAAGTCACACTCGATATTGTGATCATAGAGCACGTCGTAGATCCGCCGCACCACATCATTATAGGTCGTCTCGCCATTGTCAGCAGCAGTGGCTTCGATGCCGAACCAGTTCAGCGCACTCAACGCTTCATTGCTCACCAGGATCGCTGCCTGGTTTTGTTTTTTCAGATTAACCAGATGCGGACTCAAACGCTCAAATTCATGTCCGACCACACAGGCCTCCCGATATACGGCATTCTCCGCAAAGTCATGGCTGAGCACACCTTTCCAGTATGTCTCAAAGGAATTATGGATGGAATGCCAATGCCAGTACTCCACGCCGTTTGCGCCGGATGCCAGATGTGAAAAGGCCTGCAGGCGAAGCTGCCCCGGATAGGGCGTCCAGCCGGGAAATCCCTGCGCTTCCGTCTCCAGAATGAGATAGTTATCCTGTTTCAGGCTGCGGATCAGATCCCCGCCAAAGGCGATCTCCCTGCCCGTCAGTTCATCCTGCGTCTTATGGTAAATATCACAGCCGGCGATCGTCAATTGTTTTGCAACCTCCTTGTGATCCACCTCCGGCTGCACACCATAGGAATAGCCGCGCCACTCAAAGTCCAGATTGTGTGTAATGAACTGATCCTCACGCTTGTATTCCTTCACGATATCCGCCTGCCATGCGAGAAATTTCGTCACGAGGCTGCGCTGGAATTTTTCAAACTCCGCACCCAGGCTGCCATTGATCGTTCCACGCACATCCGGAAAATCCTCCCACGCATTGATGCGATTGCTCCAGTAATCCAGCCCGAACTGCGCATTCATTGCATCAAGGTCATCATGAAACTTCTGCCGCAGATACTGTACAAAGTCCGCCTGCACATTTTTTCCGGCAGTCCCGTAATATTTTGTCTCATTGTCCAACTGAAAACCGATCACACAGCTTCTGTGGGCGGATATCTCCAGCAGCTTTCGGATCACACGCTCACTGTAACGCAGATAATCCGGGTTCGTGATATCCATATTCTGACGATGCCCGTACATCGCCTGCCCCTGCTTTGTCACAGCCAGAACATCCGGATATTTTTTTACCAGCCATGTGGGCACCGCATATGTAGGCGTTCCGATGATCACCGAAATACCAGCCTGCTCGCACGCATCCAGCACCCGTGTCACATGAGAAAAATCAAACACGCCCTCCTGCGGCTCACAGGTGCTCCAGGTTGACTCCGCAATGCGGACCACATTCATGCCCGCTTTTTTCCACATTTTCACATCCTTGTCCAGGCGCTCGCAGGGCATATATTCATCGTAATAAGCTGCACCATACAATAATTTTTCCATTTTTTCGTACTCCTCCATCATCAATAATTTCTAAGACCAACCGGTCTTTCCGTCTTATATTTCAGATATCCTATACCTTCTCCATGTGATCCAGCTTGCGCTTCCATGTGCCGCTCAGATAACGCGCCGCGCCAACCATTGCCGCGCAGCACCACGTAAGCGGCGATACAAACCACAATCCATGATAGCCCCAGAAATAAGAGAATAAAAATGCAAACCCAATACGTGTGATCACTTCGCTGATTCCCATGCAGATCGTGATCTTTACATCTCCCACTGCCCGCAGCAGATTGTGAAACAATGCCAAAATGCCCACCCCGATCAAGAACGGTGCAAAAATACGCATATACTCCACACCATAGCCGATGGAGATCTCGCTGTCTGTAAACATCCGCATAATGACGGGTGCCGCAAAATAAATAAACGGAGAAACCACTGCATAACCGATGATGCACATACCAACGGTGCTGCGCAGTCCTGCTTTGATCCGGTCCGTATTTTTTGCGCCTGCATTCTGTCCGGCAAAGGTACCGAGCGCAGTACCCAGCGCATCGCCGATCTGCATGCCAAGCCCCTCCACCTTCAGACATACACCGTATGCCACAACAAGTGCCGTGCCATATGTATTGACGACCGCCTGCAGCGTCATATCCGAAACAGAGATAATACTCATCTGCAGTGCCGCAGGCAGTCCATACACAAGTATCTGTTTTCCGATCGCCCGGTTCAGTTTGAGCTTGTCCCTCCGGATGCGAAGCTGTGGCAGAAGCCGCCACGCGTAGATCAGACATGCAATCCCTGAGATCAACTGTGCCAGCACCGTCGCAAAGGCAGCGCCGCCCACTCCCATGGGCAGAACCGCCACAAACAACCAGTCCAGAAAGATATTGAGCGCACTCGAAATACCCAAAAACACAAGTGGGATCACAGAGTTGCCGAGGGAACGCAGCACCGCTGAGATCCAGTTGTACAACATGGTTCCGATGCACCCGGCAAAGATCAGTTGCAGATATAAGGCGGATTCGTCCAGAATCTCTTTCGGTGTCTGCAGTGCCATGAGCAGCGGCCGCGTACCGATCAATCCCACAACCGTCACCAGCAGCGTCATATACAGTACCACATAAATCGAAGAAAAAAATGTCTCCTCCACCGCTTTCTCATTTTTCGCCCCGTAATACTGTGACATCACGACGGATACACCGGTAGTCAGACCGATGACCAGCGACTGCATCAGATACATGCCGACACCTGCCACGCTCACCGCTGCCAACGCATTGTCGCCCAGAAAACGCCCGACAATATAGGAATCCGCAAAATTGTAAATGCGCTGAAAAATCAAACCAAGCAGCACCGGCATCGCAAATCTCAAGATCTGCGGTCCGATGCTGCCCGTTGTCATATCTACTGTCACTTCTTTTTTCATGTATGCGTTCCACCTTTAAATAGCTATTTTCATCGAACAGCTACATTTTAGCATACTTCTGTTTTTCATACAATGTGGGAGCTGTCAGATTCCTACATTTCCACCCATAGCCGGTCCTGCTCCTCCGCGGCCGCCGCCCATACCCATGGAACCCGTATCAGAAATAGAAAGTTCTGAGGCATCGATCAGTTTTGTGCTGTCCGCAGACTGCCCGTCTGTCGTGGACGGAATCGTTCCGTCCAGCTGCCCCTGCACACTCTGCACCCGAAGTTCACAAAACTGCTCCAGTGCGTCAACACCCTTTTCAAATTCCTCATAAGTGCAGAACTTTGTCGGGTCTTTTTCAACATAAGGTGCAATGAGTTCTTCTGTTGTCCGGATCATTTCCGGGATATCCACCTTTTCAAGAAACTCTCTGAAATACTGATGATACAGATCAGTATAGGTCTCATCCGCAAAGATCCATGCGATCATCGGACGATCCTCCATCGAGCCGCCGGAAACAGGTGTATCGATGGGCTCATTGACTGCTGTCGTGGCATCCTGTGACTGAAAGCTTCCGAAGGCAAGATTGTAATCCCACGGGATCATGGAAAGCGCGCCATCCTCCTCATACAGATAATAATTGTGGATCATGGAACCCGTGTAGCTGTCACCGTTGCATACAAAGTTGTGTACCACAAAGTAACGGATCACTTCATCGACATTGACCACATCTTCTATATCCTCGTTTTCGCTGAGCGACTTCAGCGATCTGATGAGACGTGTCTTGTCAGCCTTTGTAATATCAGTCTTGGCATTGTCAAAGATGTTTGCGTAGCTGTCGGGATCGTCATCGATATACTGCAGCTTGACATCCGAACTACCCTTTGACATACCATTTTTTCCGCCAAATTTTCCATCACCGAAATCAGGCGCATCACCATCACCCGGAAAATCGCCGTGCATACCGCCGCGTCCACCAAAATCTTTTGCGGGCTTTTCTCCAGCCGGCATCTGCGGCTGTTCCGGCGCGTCTTCCGGATCAAAGTCTTCCATATTGAAGTCCTTGCCGTTTCCGCGTCCACCGCCCATGCTCATGCTGTCCGGTTTGTACAGTTCACCATGATCCGTACCATAATTTCGTTGCAAAAATGCATCTTCCACGTCCTCTACCGCAAGGTACAGTCCCCAATCCTCACCATTGATCGTAAGATATGCGTAACTGCACAGCGGAGAAGGCACACCCGCCTCACGCATGAGCTGATATGACAGGTAATCCTTCATATAAGTATTATCCTGAATGATATTATTCAGGCACAGCTTATCCAGTCCATAATATTTTTCCGCAGAATTATAATGATCAAACTCTATCTTTAAGCTGTATCGGTCACTGCCCAGCTGAGAAACATTGCTGAGGGATGTGTTTCCCTTCGCGCGGATTCCGATATTTTTGTAGGATTCGCCATCTATGATGACCGCACACGCAGTGTACTCTTCGTTTTCGCATGTCTCGAGAAATCCGTCCCAGTCATCCATCACGATATCGATCTGATGAACCTTTGACGTATCAAACAGGCGCTGCTCATAACCCGTTGATGCTTCTGCCTGAATACCAAACGTCTCTCCATTCATAAAGAGAGTCGTCACGATCATGGCGATCACCAGTGCGATGACACAGATCCTGTCTATATATTTATGGGTTGACATAAAATCCCCCCTTACTTAGCCCATATAGTCGCCGTTATAGCTGACCAGAACTGCACTGTGCACCTTTTGCATATCCGCAAGTTCATTGATAAAATCCGTGTTATCTTCTTTTAAACGGATCTCCAGATTCAGCTCGATCAACCCCTTCTGTGCAGACTTACTCTTGACCACACACCGCTTCGTCCGCTGGTCCAAATACTCCTTTGCCTGCACTTCACTGTCATGATCCTCACATTGAAGCACAACAATATAGGGATTTGTGTAGGATTTTTTGTTGACAAATACGATGAGTACGATCCCGATCACCGCACTGCCGAATACCGCCAGCGGAATCAGGCCTGCTGCCAGCACGATACCGACTGCGATGGACCAGAATAAAAAAGCAATGTCAAGGGGCTCCTTGATCGCCGTCCGGAAACGAACGATGGACAGCGCGCCGACCATACCGAGTGATAACACAACGTTACTCGTCACTGCAAGGATCACCAGCGCCGTGATCATTGTCAGGGCAATGAGCGTCACGCCAAAGCTGGCGGAATACATCACACCCGAAAACGTCTTTTTATACACATAATAGATAAATAACCCCAGTGCAAATGCCAGCAATAGCGTCAGCGTCATATCCAGAACACTCACACTTGTCACATTCTCCAAAAAGCTTGATTTAAAAATGTCATTAAATGTCATGTCAAATTGTCTCCTTCTTTTTATTTATTTTCGTACCGGCGCCATTTCACCGGATCCATGCGGTCTATCCGTACATCCTGCAGGCTGCATATTTTGAAAACGATGTGGTCTGTCTGCTGCCAAGCTGCACGGCATCCCGGATCACAGACGGCAGAAATTCATCCCACTTCACTTCCAGGATCGTCACATGTTCCCCCACCGGGATCGTCACACAATCCGCATTTAGGAAATCCGTGCACTGCAATCCGGTCCGGATGTTGTAATCCAGCGTCACACGTACATTTCCGGGCGCGTACACAAATGGCTCTCTCGTGTAATCAACAATTGTTTTCGGCCGGAATCCTCCGTTTTTCATTTTTACATACAACTCCTGCACCAGCGGTCTGTCAGCGGAGAGCATCCATTCCAGATCTCCATCCACTATGCGCTGTGCCTCCTGTGCACTCAGAATCGCGCGGTCCTTGGTTCCCAGACCGTTATATTTAGACTTTTTCTCCAGATGGATCTGTGAAAGGTCCCCGTTGTAATAGCGCATCCGAAACTTTTCCCGACGGTTCACGCCATCTACCTTTTCCCGCAATGCCTGATTCGATAAGTTGTCAAAATACAGGCTGCGGATCAGGTATTTTCCGTCCACGGCATTTGCATCCACATTTGCCACCGCACGCAGCCGCTGTCGGATCGCAATCATATCTGAGCCACCGATGATGTGCTTCCACTCGTGGCGGTATGCGTTCTCATTGTTCTCATCCATTTCTTATCACTTCCTTCCTGTTTCCGATTTGCACCTCAGCACACATTTTGTATTCCTGAAATACGCATGTGCTCTGACCTGAAACTGATTGTAAGCAAGCTCGCTGAAATGACGCTGAAAAAAAGCAATGCAGACATCGAATTCACAAAAACATCACAGAATCGGCGAGAAAGCGCCCCTGACACAACATGAACTTTATGATATAATGAGGAAAGGCAAAAAAGGAGACGATCTCATGAAAATTCTGATTATAGAAGATGAAACCATACTGGCAGAATCTTTGAAAACGCTGCTTGAAGCAAAAGGATATGAGACAGAAGCTGTCTATGACGGAAAAAGCGGACTGGAATACGCCGGACTCGGCATCTATGATCTTGTGATCCTGGATGTGATGCTGCCCGGACTCGACGGGTATCAGATTGCAAAAAAGCTTCGCGCCATGAAATGCGGAACACCGATCCTCATGCTCACCGCCAGATCCGGTCTGGAGGATCGCATTGAAGGTCTGGACGCCGGTGCGGACTACTATCTCGCGAAACCCTTTGACACCCGGGAACTGCTCGCCTGTGTCAACGCATTACTGCGGCGGCAGGGATCACAGGTGAATGAACTCATCTTCGGAAACACATCGCTCGACCTCTCCTCCGGCACACTGATCTGCGGAAAGGAAAACATCCGTCTGTCCGCCAAGGAATTTGAGGTCATGCGCCTTCTTTTTCAGAATCCGGCACGCAACCTCTCGAAAGAGACCATTCTCGCCCACGTGTGGGGTTATGATTCGAATGCAGTGGAAAATCATGTGGAAGTATATGTTGGATTTCTGCGAAAAAAACTGTCTGCCATCCGTTCAAACGTAGCGATCGTAGCGATCCGCAGACTTGGATACCATCTGGAGGTGACAACACCTTGATAAAGAAACTCAGACTGAAATTTATCTGTATGAATATGACGATCGTCACAGCCATTCTGATCACGATCCTATGTGCCATCGTACATCTGACCGGGCAAAATCTGGAGCGAAACAGTATGCAGACCTTGCACGAACTGGCATCTGAACCGTTCGGCGAAAAACGCCCCGGCAGACAGCCGGATCTGCACCAGCCCTATCTCTTGCTCCGGCTGGATACGGACGGAACTGTGGTCGGGACAGATAATTCTCATTTTCCAATATCAGATTCCGATACGCTTGAAGAACTCATAAACACTGCGCTTGACGCTCCTGCAGATACTCCCGGAAAAATAAAAAAAGACGCTCCGAAAGCGATTCGTGAGCGTTCCGGCACGATCCCTGACCGGCATGTCCGCTTCCTTTGCCTGGACACCCCGCAGGGCAAATGTCTGGTCTTCGTTGATATTTCCGGCGAGCAGGGCATGCGCTCCTCGCTCATCCGCAACTGTATCCTCATCGGCATTGGCGGTTTTTTGCTCTTTTTTCTCATCAGCATCCTGTTTGCCCGCTGGGCGATAAAGCCGGTGGAAAACGCCTGGAATGAACAAAAACAGTTTGTCGCAGATGCATCTCACGAGCTGAAAACACCGCTGACTGTGATCCTGACAAACGCAGAACTGCTTCAGTCACCCGAGTATGATGCAAACGCAAAAACACGTTTTGCAGATAACATCCTGACAATGTCCAGACAGATGCGCTCACTCGTTGAAGGACTGCTGGAACTGTCGCGTGCAGACAACGGCTCCATGGATCTTGCCATGGAAAACCTAGACTTTGGAGTGACGACTGAAACCGCACTCTATCTGTTTGAACCGCTGTATTTCGAGCACTCTCTCTCACTGCGCAGTGAGCTTGCTGATGACGTGTGGGTAAAGGGCAGCCCCACACATCTCAAACAAGTGCTCGACATTCTTCTTGACAATGCGCTCAAATACAGCGCCCCTGACAGTGAAGTTCTCGTCAAACTCGAAAAACAGCATCACTGCTGTCTGTTGTCCGTAACAAGCTGCGGAGACACAATCTCACAAAAAGATCTGAAACATATCTTTCAGCGCTTTTACCGGGTCGACAAAAGCCGTACAGGCTCCGGCAGCTACGGGCTTGGTCTGTCCATCGCAGAGAGCATTGTCCGCAAACATCACGGAAAGATCTGGGCAGAAAGTGTGGACGGGCGCAACACCTTTTTTGTGTGGCTGAAAACCTTAGATCACTTTATACTCCAGCCATTTTCCCTGCACGAATCTCCAGACAAACAATGACGACCTGAAGATCCAGTCAAATACCATTGCTACCCACACACCGATCGCGCCCCAGCCAAGTCCGATACCAAGTATCACGCTGAATAGAATGCGGAATACCACCATTGAGAATATGGAAATAAACATGCAAAACTTTACATCTCCGGCCGCGCGCAGCGCATTTGGCATTGTAAAGGCTGTGGGCCACAAAAAGATTGCCATTCCGTCATGGATCATGACCAGAATATATGCATACCGGTACGCTTCCGGTGAAAGCGAAAAACATTTCAGAATCAGCGGTAATCCCAGTAAAATGATCGCATTGACAACCATCGTGATCATGTATGTAAGCTTCCACAATCGTTTGGTATAGTATACGGCCTGTTCCTTATCTCCTGCTCCCATACACTGCCCCACGACAGTGATCATGGCGAGATTCATAGCCTGACCTGCAATACATCCCATGGAATCCAGAGTGTTTGCCACTGCATTTGCCGCGATCTGAGCTGTTCCAAACAGGGCTATAATGCTCACCACCAACACTCTTCCCAGCTGAAAAAGTCCATTCTCTACACCACTTGGTATGGCGATGTGCAGAATACGTTTCACCATGCCTTTTTCCCATCTTAAAAGTTCCCGGTACTTTACGCGCACTTCATTTGCAGAGCCGGTTGCCAATACCAGGATCGTGATCGCTCCCAGAACTCTTGCCGCAAAGGTGGAGAGTGCCGCTCCTGCCGCTCCCATGGAAAATCCAAAGATCAGAATGGCATTTCCCACTGCATTGAATAGATTCATACCGGCT
Source organism: bacterium (assembly GCA_004562765.1). Lineage (GTDB taxonomy): Bacteria > Bacillota > Clostridia > Lachnospirales > Lachnospiraceae > W0P33-017. Next base: position 15,211 of record SFRL01000004.1, read on the forward strand.
GAGATCTGCATGGAGATCTTTGCATTTCCCATGGACCGGTAAATCGCTGCACAGGCATTGAAAACAGCCAGAAACGGATAAGACCACGCCGAGATCAGAAAATAAATACTTGCACTCTCCATAACATCCGCTTCAATGGATCCAAACAACAGCGTTAAAATAAATCTGTTTCCCAAAACAGACAGGATCATAAAACCGACCGCGATTACCGTTGCCACCGTCACAAGCTGGGAAGCCGCCCTTGAGGCATTGTCTTTATCCCTGCTTCCCAGATACTGTGAGATCACGACCGCGCCGCCTGTCGCAATGGCTGCAAAAATACTGATCAGAAGATTGTTGATCATATCCACCAAAGAGACACCCGACATGGCCGCCTCCCCGGCATAGGATATCATGATCGTATCAACCATGCCGACCGTAATGGCCAACACCTGCTCGATGATAAGGGGATAGATCAGCTGCCTGAGCTGGGCTGAATCGAACATCGTTCCCTGAGCCTTATTGTTATATTTTCCGAAAATTCCATATTTCATAGATACCTATTCACCATTTCTCCTATTGTAATTCCAAAACTATCACCACATAAGAATGCCACTTTTTGCATGGATTTTCAACTGCTTTACTGACATTCTTTTATATGAAATGAGGCAGGAATGATCCACTCCTGCCTTTCTTCCACTCAACTTACTATATTTAAAGGGGTAGTTCTGATTGCCTTAGTCCATGTAAGCACCTTTCATAGAGCTTACTGCGTGCTGTGCGTATAATTTTAAAAGTCCGCTCTTATATTTGCTCTCGAAGCCTTTCCAGTCTGCCTTCCGCACTGCAAGAATGGCATCCATCTCCTCCGGTGTCTTTCTTTCGCCCTTGACACCCACAATGGCGATGCTTCTCTTTTCCACATCCAATTCGATCAGATCATCTTTTTCTACCAGCGCAATGGGGCCGCCTGCTGCCGCTTCCGGAGACACATGTCCGATGACAGGGCCTCTGGAGGCTCCGGAGAATCGCCCGTCCGTGATGAGGGCGACACTGGATGCCAGCGCCGGGTCTGCGCAGATCGCTTCGCCGGTGTAAAACATCTCCGGCATTCCACTGCCCCTCGGTCCCTCGTAACGGATAAAGATCGCGTCTCCCGGCTTTACTTCACCGTTTAATACGGCTGCGATACATTCCTCCTCGCTGTCATAGGGCTTTGCGTTTAAAACTGCTTTGAACATATTTTTCGGACATGCGGTGTGCTTGATCACGCATCCTTCCGGTGCAAGGTTTCCTTTCAGGATCGCAATGCTTCCATCGGTTCCTTTTGCATTATCAAAGGAGTGGATAATATCCTCTCTGCTTATTTCTTTTCCGATCAGCTTTGCTTTCTCACGGAGGATCGCGTCGCAGTGCTCATAAAATCCGTTTTTCTTCAGATCCTCTAAGTTCTCACCAAGGGTTTTTCCGGTCACGGTCATCACATCCAGATGAAGCATGCTCTTGATCTCCTCCATGACACGGGGTACGCCTCCGGCATAATAGAAATACTGTGCCGGCCAGTCTCCGGAAGGACGGATGTTCAGCAAATAATGTGCCCCCCTGTGCATCCGGTCAAAGGTATCCGCATCAATTTCAAATCCAAACTCATGGGCGATCGCCGGGATGTGCATGGTAGCATTTGTGGAACCTGAGATCGCCGCATGCACCATGATCGCATTTTCAAAGCTCTCCATCGTCACGATATCCGATGCCTTAATTCCTTTTTCAATGAGCGCCATCAACTGCTCTCCCGCACGGTATGCAGCTTCCTTTAGTTCCGGCGCGGTAGAGGGCATGAGAGCGGTTCCTGGGAGCATCAGACCAAGCGCCTCTGCCATGATCTGCATCGTCGATGCAGTTCCCATAAAGGAGCAGGCGCCGCAGCTGGGGCAGGCATGCTGCTTGTAATAATCCAGCTGTTCATTTGGAATGACCCCGGTTTTTTCCCAGGCATCGAATTTGCCGATCTGCTCCAGTGTCAGCAGTTCGTTGATCTTGCAGGCCGGATCATCTACGACATATTTTTTCGGAAGCTCATGTGCCTCCATGACACCGCCGGATACCACAATGGCGCTCATCTCTTTTAAACGTCCGATACTCATGAGCATGGCAGGCATGGATTTGTCACAGCTTGCAATGAATACACCTCCGTCAAAAACGGTTGCATTTGCCTGTGCTTCCACAAGATTTACGATCGCATCCCTGTGGGCCAGAGAGTAGTTGATACCGTCATGTCCCTGGGCAATACCGTCACACATATCGGTGGCGTAATATCTGGCAGCCTTTCCACCATGATCATCCACTGCTTTTACCGCTTCTTCCACAAACTGATTCAGATGTGCAGAACCCGGATGGCTGTCACCATAGGAACTCTCCACCATGATCTGCGGCTTAGAAAGATCTGCGACCTTCCAGCCCATTCCCATGCGCAGCGGATCCATTTCCGGAGCAACCTTGCGTACTTCTTCACTTCTTAACATATCTATCCATGCCTCCTGACTACTATACAAACAATGAAATAATAAATGCTACTACAAAACCGGTAAAGCCCACCAGTGTCTCCATGATCGTCCATGTTTTCAGAGTGGTCTTTTCATCCAGACCAACCAGTGATTTTACAAGCCAGAAACCGGAATCATTAAAATGTGAGCATACGGTGGAACCGCCTGCTACCGCTGCAACCGTGCATGCAAGATATAACGGAGAGAGATCCGCGATTCCGGGCATCGCAGCAATGATACCTGCCGCCATAGTCATCGCAACCGTTGCAGAACCGACACAGATCCTTACCAGGGCAGCTACAAGAAATGCAACTAAAACGATGGGCATGTTCACAGATGCCACTGCATTTCCGATCAACTCTCCAATCCCTGAATACTGCAGCATATAGCGAAGCACGCCGCCACAGGCAGTCACTAAAAGGATCAGACCGGTCGGCTCTAAAGACTTTGTCATGATCTTCTCCAGTTCCTCTAAACTATATCCATGTTTTTTTCCAAGAATAAACATTGCAACAACCGTAGCGATCAAAAGCGCCACAAAAGGCTCACCAAGAAAAGTAAAGACCGGTGCGACAGGTGCCATGGCATCGATCACACCTGAAAGAGATTTCAGGATGATCAATACAAGCGGGATCAGGATGATCAAAACGATGGTACTGAATTTCGGCAGCTTGGATTCATCCAGATCTTCCTGATTCGCCACATGCTCCGGGACCGGGACCATATATTTCTTTCCGCAGACAGAACCCCATACCGGACCTGCCACTACCATGGCCACCGCACCGCATGCGATACCGATCAGGATCACCCATCCGAGATCCACATTCAGCATCGTTGCCACCAGTACCGGACCGGGTGTAGGCGGGATAAACGCGTGTCCGACTGCCAGTCCTGCCAGCAAAGGGATCGCATAAAATAAAGAAGAACGCTTGGTTCTCTTTGCAAGAGAAAAGGCAAGCGGGATCAGAATGATCAGTCCTGCGTCAAAGAACACGGGCATTGCAATGACAAGACCGGTGATTCCCAAAGCCCACGCTGCTTTTTGGTCTCCGAATTTTTTTACCATCGTAACTGCCAGTGTCTGGGCACCGCCGGATGCCTCCAGGATCGCGCCAAACATGGAACCCAGGCCAACTAACAATGCAATACCCTTTAATGTATTGCTGATACCGTCATTTACTGCTGTAACAATTTCCGTAAAAGGCATGCCTGCCACAATACCGATCGTGATCGCTCCGATCAAAATAGAGATCATTGCATGGATCTTGAACTTGATGATCAGTACTAACAATAAAGCCAATCCGATCAATGCCGCAAGGACAAGCCGGGTAGGATCTAATGTGATTGCTTCACTCATTTGTTTTTCCTCCAAACATTTTTATCGTTTCGTATTCCCCATACATCAGACGTCTTATGTATCTTAAGTTTATTTTATCGTCTGATGTTTCATATATCAAGTTGTTTCAAATCTGGAGCTTTTTTCTGCAATTTAGACAAAAACAATCCGGTCTCGTCACAAAAACAAGGCCGGATTTTGTACAAAATATTCAATTTGCGTTCTTTTCATCTGCAGAACTTGTCTGACAGCTTACTTTTCTTCCTTCTGCAGACGCATTAACATCTGACGATTGTAAGTCAGATGCATGATCATGGCACATTTTGCGCCCATACTGTCACCCCGAAGGATCGCGTTCGTGATCTCCCGATGGGTATCGATCGTCTCTTTCATAAGCTTCCGGTTGGTGAGATTCGCAAATGTGGTAACCGCCGTATAGATCACGGGGATCAGCACTTCAAACACGCGGTTTCTGCTGCATTTCGCAATGCATGCATGAAATTCCATATCTTTCTGGATATGGTTTTTTCCTGCCAGATACAATGCTTCTGTCTCATCACACAGCGCCTTGATCTGCTGCTTTTCTTCCTCTGTTGCATTTTTACATGCGGCTGCCGCCACCTCCGGTTCCAAAAGAATACGGGCGTCAAACAACTCCATGGCAAGCCGGTATTTATCCTCAAATTGAGACAGACCGAGCGGATCATCCATGACCAGTTCTTTGCTCTTTACAAATGTACCTGCACCTCTGCGCACTTCCAGAATTCCTTTGGTCGCCAGACTCTTTACGGCTTCCCGCACCGTACTTCTCCCGACACCAAACAGTTCCGCCAACTCATATTCGCTTGGAAGTCTGGAACCAATTGCAATGTCATCCTGACCAATATACAGCATCAGCTGGTCCTCGATCTGCGGCACCAATAGCTGTTTGTTTACTTTTTCATAATTGTATGCCATGACCTCGTCCTCCATTTTGCATGCTGCTATTTTTAGTACGGACAGATCTCATACGCCGTGTACTCCCGATCAAAATGATACCCCAGCTTTTCCGCCAGCGCCAGTGACCACGGATTCTGGGCATCCCAGCTGGGATACCAGCCACGGTCCATACATTCCAGTATCAGCTTTGCCCCGCAAACCGTGGCAAGTCCCCGTCTGCGGTACTCCGCCTTTGTGTCGATCTCGATCTCGATGCCGCCCTCGAAAGCTGAATAGGAGGAAGCGCCTGCCACGGGCTCGCCATCATGAAAGATCATTACGCCCAGACCGTATCTTTGATACATCTCGTAATCCGCAAACTGCGCCACAAAGTCCTCACTAAAAGGGATCTGACTGCACAGATCAAACAGTTTCCGGTCGATCATTCGCAGACTGTATTCCGGTGACAGACGATCCACCATGCCCTGCAGCGCCACACGATCAAAACTATCCCGTTCTTTTTTTGTCGCGCACCGCGTCACCTTTTTTGCACGCTCTCCATAACAATTTTCGATCATCCTGCCCCATTCCTCTGTTTGCGGGATCATGATCATAAACGATCGCTTTGGATGCGCCAACTGAAATCGGGCAAGCTCATCACTCGTTTCACCTGCAAAAAGGCAAAAATCCCCCAGCCAGACCATCGCGGATGTCGGATGCTGTGGATCATCTGCATACAGTTCTCCCATCACACCCTGCATGCATGACCAGATCATGGATTCCTGCCAGCCTTCAAACAAGGTGGCCGCATTTTGTTTTTGGGTTATTTTATATACCATTTATACTTCCTCCAGCATGTCCTCTTACAATTTTAAGATTATTCTGACGGATTTTTTCCTGTATGTCAATGTAAAACGGATATCAATATTTTTTCTTCACCTATTTCTTCTTTTATAGTACAATGAGAATAAAATTGATAATAAATACCAGAAAGGATGATTTTTATGAAAAAATTAGAAGACTATGTCATCACCATACCCGATTTTCCGGAGCCCGGCATCATGTTCCGGGATATCACCGGTATTTTACAGGATGCAGAAGGATTTCAGCTGGCGATCGATTCGCTGCTTGGGCTCATCGGGGATACTCCCTGCGATGTGATCGCAGGCGCGGAATCCCGCGGCTTTATCTTCGGCGCGCCCCTTGCCTATGCACTGAAAAAACCTTTTGCTCTGGTGCGCAAAAAAGGGAAGCTGCCCCGCGAGACCGTTTCTGCTTCCTATGAGCTGGAATATGGCACGGCGGAGATCGAGATGCACACAGACTCCATCAAGCCCGGTCAGAAAGTCATTCTGATCGATGACCTGATCGCTACCGGCGGCACCATCGAGGCTGCTGCAAAGCTGGTGGAACAGTTGGGCGGTGAAGTGGTAAAGATCATTTTCCTCATGGAACTCGCCGGATTAAACGGACGCGATAAGCTCAGTAAATATGATGTGGAATCCGTCATTACATACGAAGGGAAGTAAAAACGAGAAGCGGAAATATTTCCGCTTCTCGTTTTTTATGACTATCTTTCTTCTCTGAAGTACGGCAGTCCCAGACTTGCAGGTGGCTGATTTTCGCGTTTACTGCGCATACTGGTCACCACCAGTACCACCAGCGTCACCACGTACGGGATCATCTTGTACAGCTCCTGATACTCCATATGCTCCATTCCGGTGGGGATGTAGAGATACAGGATATATAGTCCGCCAAACAGGAAGGATGCCAGAACAGCGATGTTCGGACGCCAGATCGTGAAGATCACCAGCGCAATCGCCAGCCATCCTCTGTCGCCAAAGGCATTGTTTGACCATACGCCGCAGGCATAATCCATCACATAATACAATCCCCCCAGACCGGCGATCATACAGCCCACACAGGTAGCTGCATATTTGTATTTCGAAACATTGATTCCCGCCGCATCTGCGGTATTGGGATTCTCACCAACCGCACGAAGATGTAATCCTTTTCGTGTACGGTTCAGGAAGTAAGAAGCTGCCAGCGCGATGGCTACGCCCAGATACGCTAAAAATCCATAGGATAAGAACAGCTTTCCGAACCATCCCAGCTTTCCCGCAAAGGGCAGGGACTTGCTGAAATAACTGCTGGTCGCGCTGAGGGCGATGGAGGGCACATCACTGTCCACCAGCTTGATCAGGGAACCTCCGAAAAAGTTACCGAAGCCCACGCCGAAGGTGGTCATGGCAAGACCGGTCACGTTCTGGTTCGCACGGAGCGTTACCGTCAAAAAGCAGTACAACAGTCCCATCAAAAGCGAGCCCAGCAGACAACAGAACATCGGGATGGCGATCGCCAGAAACGGATTCAGGGTCGCCGCCCTATTTTCATATACAAAGGAACCGATGACACCGCTGATGGCACCCACATACATCACGCCCGGAATTCCCAGGTTCAGATTCCCGGACTTTTCCGTGATGATCTCTCCGGTACAGCCATACAGCAGGGGAATGCCCTGCACAATTGCTCTTGGAATAAATGCAAGTAAAAAACTCCACATGATCATGCCACCTCCTTTTCTGTCTTTTTGCTTCGCTGCAGCTGATAACTGATAAAGAACTCACAGCCGATAATGAAAAACAGGATGATACCTGTCAAAATGTCGGAATAAGAATGGTTCAGTCCAAAGTTCGTTGAGATCTCTCCAGCTCCACGCTCCATGAATACGATCAGAAGGCTGGAAATGATCATGGTAAAGGGATTGAATTTGGACATCCAGGATACAAGTACCGCGGTAAAGCCTTCGCCGCCCGCGATGGTCGTGGTGATCGTGTGGTTGATGCCTCCCACCAGCAGCAAGCCTGCCAGACCACAGATCGCGCCGGAAAGCATCATCGTACGAATGATGACTTTCTCCACTTTAATGCCTACATAGCGGGCTGTATTCTCACTCTCACCCACGACATTGATCTCATAACCATGTTTGCTGTATCTCAGGTAGATAGCCATAAACAAAGTAATGATCACTGCTACAACAATCGCTAACAGATATTTGGAACCGAACAGCTGCGGCAGCCAGCCGCTGTTTGAATTCTGGTTGATGATACCGATCTTTCCGGAGCCCTTAGGCACTTCCTCAAGGATTACAAAAAAGGCAACCAGCTGTGTCGCTATGTAGTTCATCATCAAGGTGGAAAGGGTCTCATTTGTGTTCCACTTTGCCTTGAACAATGCCGGGATCAAACCCCAGATCATACCGGCTCCGATGCTGGCGATGATCATACAGAGGATCATCACTGCATTTGGCACCTTTCCCTCCAGACGGATCATGCATACTGCAGATGCCAGACCTCCGATCAGCACCTGTCCCTCGCCGCCGATGTTCCAGAATTTCATCTTGAATGCCGGTGTCAATGCCAATGCAATGAGAAGTAAAATGGATGTATTCTGAAAGGTGATCCACATTTTTCTTGTACTTCCAAACGCACCGGCGACCATGGATTCATACACGCTCATGGGATTGATTCCGGTGGTGATCGTTGTAATGATCCCGCAGACAACCAGCGCCAAAAGGATCGCGAACACACGGATACCCATCGCTTTATACCAGACCAGCGGTTCTCTTTTTACGATATGAAAACGCGGTTCTCTTTTTTTCTCTTTTTTCATCGCATTACTCATGCTTTTCGCCGCCTCCTACTCTGGTCATCATCATTCCGACCTCATTTTTGTCTGTCTTTCTGGCGTCTACGATGCCGCTGACCTCTCCGCCACACAGCACCAGGATCCGGTCACACAGCTCGACCATAACGTCTAAGTCCTCTCCGACAAAGATAACTGCCACGCCTTTTTTCTTCTGCTCATTTAAAAGCTCATAGATCGTATAGGAAGAATTGATATCCAGACCACGCACCGCATATGCCGTCAAAAGCACCGTCGGTGCAGATGCGATCTCACGACCTACCAGTACCTTCTGTACGTTTCCTCCGGAAAGTCTGCGCACCGGTGTGGTGATACCCGGAGTCACAACCTCCAGATCCTCTACAACACGTTCCGCCAGTTCCTTCGGAGACTTCCGGTTTGCAAAAGGTGAGCGTCCGTCACGGAAGGAACGGAGCATCATGTTGTCTGTCAGATCCATGTTGCCCACCAGACCCATACCAAGACGATCCTCCGGGACAAAGGACAGGGACACACCAAGCTCCGCGATCTTTAGCGGATCCTTTCCGATCAGCATCTCCCGGTTTCCATCGTCCTGTACATAGGCGATCGTACCGCTCTCCGTCACCTGAAGACCGGCAATCGCTTCCAAAAGCTCCTTCTGTCCGCAGCCGGAAATACCTGCAATACCAAGGATCTCACCGCTGTTTGCCGTAAAGGAAACGTCATTCAGCTTCAAAAAGCCTTCCTCATCCCGTACGGAAAGTCCTTTGACCTCGATACGGGGCTTCGGATCCACCGGTTCCGGTCGGTCAATATTTAAAGTCACCGAATGTCCGACCATCATGTTCGTCATCTCGGTCACGTTTGTGTCCTTTGTCGCCATGTCTCCGACATATTTTCCACCGCGCAATACCGCCACGCGGTCAGATAATGACTCCACTTCATGCATTTTATGTGTGATGATGACGATCGCCTTTCCGTCATCACGCATTTTCCGAAGCACGGCGAACAGCTTCTCAGACTCCTGAGGTGTCAGCACCGCAGTGGGCTCATCCAGAATGAGAATATCCGCGCCGCGGTACAATACTTTTACGATCTCCACGGTCTGCTTCTGTGACACGGACATGTCGTAGATCTTCTGCTTCGGATTGACCTCAAATCCGTATTTGTCGCAGATCTCCTCGATCTTTCTGGAAGCCTCTTTAATATTCAGCTTTCCTTCCAGACCTAAAATAATATTTTCTGTCGCAGACAATACGTCGATCAGCTTGAAGTGCTGATGCACCATACCGATACCAAGCTGCAGCGCATCTTTCGGTGACCGGATCACTTCTTCCTTTCCGTTAATAAAAATCTGCCCTTCATCCGGAAAATAAATGCCGGAGAGCATGTTTAAAAGCGTTGTCTTTCCGCTTCCGTTCTCTCCCAACAGTGCCAGGATCTCGCCCTTATAGATATCCAGACTGATCTTATCGTTTGCAACTACGGAGCCGAAGGTTTTCGTAACGTTTCTCATTGAAACTGCGGCTGTTTTTGTCTCCATGTTTTTCCCCTTTCCCTTTTCTTGACTGATTCCGCCCCTTTTCTACAGAATCGTTACACGATCCAATAGAAAAAGGGCGGCGCGCTGTAATTCGCTGCGCCGTCCCATATCGTTTCTTTTTAAACTAGAATGCGGTGTCTAACAGAGTGATACCATCAATGTTTACATTGAAGTACGGTGCAGAACGGAACTCTGCTCCTGACTCATGGAAGTATCCGTCAATTACAACCTCATGGTCACCCTGATAATCAGGATCTGTGTCAACGTCTGCCTGATAGCTGTCTAACGCAGCTCCCTCTACCGTGAAGGTAGATGTATCGAAAGCATGTACATTTCCTGCGATCAGGTCTGCCTTTGCAGCATCGATGGCTTCCTGTGTTCCCTCTGCGACTGCGCTTCCAAGCTCAGTCAGCTCAACGGAACCGGTCTCAAGAGAACCGCACCAGTCGGTATCGATGGCTGTACCATTTGTTACACAGTCCATTGCATAGATGAAGTACGGCTCCCAGTTGATCTTTGAAGATACAAGGAATGTATTCGGGCATGCGCTTGCTGTGCTTCCGTTGTAGGAAACGTTCGGAACACCTGCGGTCTCGCATGCAGTCGGAGCACCCATTGAATCCGCATGCTGGCTGATCAGTACACAACCGTCCTGGATCAGCTTGTTTGCGCCTTCCTTCTCAGCGGTCTCATCATACCAGGAACCGGTGAAGGTAACTTCCATTGTTACGGTCGGGCATACAGAACGCGCGCCCAGGAAGAAGGAAGTATATCCTGAAATAACCTCAGCATAAGTAAATGCACCAACATAACCCATCTTTGCCTGGTCTGCGGTGATCTCGCCGTTTTCGATCATCTCATTCAGCTTCATACCTGCAACGATACCTGCAAGATAACGTCCGTCATAGATAGAAGCGAATGCGTTGTGGAAGTTGTCCAGCTGCTCGGTATGAGCCTTTGTTCCGGTTGCATGACAGAACTGAACCTCCGGATACTCCTTTGCTGCCTCGATCATATAATCCTCATGTCCGAAGCTGTCTGCAAAGATGAAGTTGCATCCTGCATCAGCCAGCTCACATGCTGCCTCGTAGCACTCCTGACCCTCGGGGATATTGGTCTTTACCACATACTCAACACCCATCTTCTCACATGCTGATTTTGCTGCGTTTAAGAAGTTCAGGTCGTATGTAGAGTTCTCGTCATGTAAGAAGATAAATCCGGCCTTCACATTGGAAGCTGCTGCGGTACCCTCTGCAGCTGCGTCATCGCCCTCTGCTTCTGTGCTCTCGTCGCTTGCTGCGGCATCTTCTGTGTCGTTTGCTGCCGGTGCAGACTCGCCTGAGTTGCCACAACCGGCCAGTGTGCCAACAGTCAAAGCTACAACTGCCAGTAAACTGATAAGTTTCTTTTTCATTGCTTTTCCTCCTATAAATTGTGTTTTCATGAACAATTGACAGTATAAGCACCCTTCTCTTCAATTGTCAAGAGCAGGATGAAAAAATAGGAAAAATAAGGAAATTTATACACCCTCGTCGAATTCATAATCCTTACCCGGAAGGATCGCATTCAGGATAATACCTACAAGCGCACCTGCCGCGATACCGGAAAGACTGATCTTTACCTGTCCGATCACGAAGGAAATGTCACCGGATGCGTTATAATATTTGATACCGATCGCCAGAACCAGGATCAACGCAGCGATGATGACGTTTCTGGACTTTGAAAAATCCACATGACTCTCAACGATATTTCTGACACCGACTGCGGAGATCATTCCGTAAAGTACCAGTGAGATACCGCCGATGGTTGCCGCCGGCATGGCACTGATCACTGCCGCAAACTTCGGGCAGAAAGAAAACAGGATCGCAAAACCCGCTGCCAGCTCAATCACGAACGGATCATACACTTTGGAAAGTGTCAGCACACCGGTGTTTTCACCGTAGGTTGTATTGGCAGGTGCACCGAACAATGACGCAACGATCGTTGCCGCTCCATCGCCGACCAGTGTGCGGTGAAGTCCCGGATCTTTGAAATAATTGCGCCCGGTGGTGGATGAAATAGCAGAAATATCACCGATATGCTCTACGATCGTTGCAAGAGCGATGGGCATGATCGTAACAATGGAAGTAATAAAGAACGAGGGATTAAAATTATCCCCAAACACAGAAAATACGGTGTTCTCATATTTGATCGGGAAACCGATCCATGCAGCGTCTCTGATCCCTGAAAAATCAACATTTCCGGTCACTGCTGCCAACAGATAAGATACAACTACGGCAATTAAGATCGGAATGATCTTTACCATTCCTTTTCCATAGATATTACAGATGACCACCACCAGGATCGTAACGATGGCGAGCCACCAGTTGGTAGAACAGTTTGTAACGGCTGACGCGGAAAGCGTAAGACCGATCGCTATGATGATGGGTCCGGTGACAACCGGCGGAAAACATCTCATCACCTTCTTGATACCAAATGCCTTGATGAATGCGGCAAGTATAAAATAGAGCAGGCCCGCAAAGCAGACACCGATACACGCATATGGCAGAAGCTCGGCATTTTCGATCGTGTTTCCATTGGCATCCATGATACCCTCCATGCATTTCACTGCCGCATAGCCGCTCAGGAATGCGAAGGAAGATCCTAAGAATGCAGGCACTTTTCTCTTTGTGATCAAGTGGAATAAGAGCGTTCCAAGACCTGCAAATAACAGCGTGGTCGCCACGTCAAGTCCTGTCAGAATGGGCACCAGAACCGTTGCGCCGAACATTGCAAACATGTGCTGTAAGCCCAGCAGCAACGTTTTTCCCGTGCTCATATCCTTGACACTGTAAATTCCCTCTTTTGTTTCATTACTCATGATTAGCCTCCTTTTATTTTTGCATATTTTCAAAGCAGACAGCCCTGTTTTTTCCGTTGCTCTTCGCACGGTACATGGCATTGTCCGCCTTGTCGATCATTTTCTCATAATGGCTGTTGTCACTCGTATAACCGAGGCTGACTGTCACCACCCCTGTCTCCATGTCATCTCTCCGAAGCTGCAGATCATAGATCAGTGAAACCAGTTCTTGTGCGACCTCGTCCGGTGTTTTTTTGCCTCCAAAGCTGATGCCCAGCATTTCCTCGCCACCGTAACGATAAAAATACATGTCATTGGCTTTTCCGTAATGGATCAATGCCTCTCCGATCTTCTTCAGGCACTCGTCACCGGCCACATGACCGTAATTGTCATTGAGCATTTTGAAATTGTCAATGTCCATCATAAACATTGCGTTGATCTCGTCACGCTTTCCGGAAAGGTCGTCCTGCAACAGTTCATACATATCCTGGCGGTTGCGCAGTCCCGTGAGAAAGTCCCTTCGTCTGTCGTAATCCGCCTGCTTGTAATTGTCCAATGCCTGCTGAAGCAGCTGCTTTTGCTTTTTTGTCTCCTCCAGCGCATCCGCCAGCAGTTGTTTCTGCTTCATGTCACTGTTGATCGTCTCTGATACATCGCTGTGGTATCCCCGCAGGATGTATCCTTTTCCCTCTATGTATTGCGAAGTTCCGCCGCATCTGACATATCGTTCTCCCAGTATCGGATGCACCCACACATAGGTATTCTCGGAAATTCCATTTTCTATCATTCCCGTCACACTTGCTTCCACTGACGGCAGAGAGGATGGCTTGATCCCTGCATACCATTTCTCATAGATCTCTTCTCCGGAAAGTTCCTCGTCTCCGATACCCAACAGCTCACGCATTTTTCCACTCGCCTTCATGCTTGGCTTTTCATTGTCAAACAAAGTGATGTGCCAGATGCCCACGCCCGCACAGGAAAGGATGCTGTCTGTATCCTCCAGTTCTCTCTGGGCACAGGAATTTTCCCGGATCCACTGTTTTTCCGTGTCTGTGATGTCCTGACATAACACATACGCCATGATATGACCGGTCTGCTCATCGCGATCCAGCAGATAGGTCAGACGATGATACGCGTGGGGCTGCTTTGAATGAAGTTTGATTTCCACGCGGCGTTTGCCTTCCTCATATGCTTTCAGTAGTGCGGCGCAGGAAAGCTCCTGCATGCCGGAGTCAATGGTGAATTCAACATTGCTGTTGTTCCCGTAGAGCACGCGCTGTACCATGTCATCAAAGGAACAAACGGTCGCCGCCTTTGTATAATTATATCCGTTACGACCAACGATCTCGCTTCCGATCATACCGGTCGTCACATCAAATTCATAGGTATAATACGCATCATCAAAAAGTATCTCTGCCATTTTGTACTGATGCTGATCCATTTCTGATGCTGTTTTGCTCATAATCTTATCTCCTGTACCTTGTGATTCGTACACCCACATACGGTCTTATTATATTCTTAATTGTCGAGAAGTACAAGAAAAACGGTGAAATTTTTATTATATTTGTGCCATTATCTGCATATTCTATCAGTATGAAAAGATTGAAACATTACTGCATCATAGGCGCTTTATTTGTCATCGTCACCGGAACTCTTGCACACTTCTTCTATGACTGGTCCGGTCATAATTTTATTGTAGGATTTTTCTTCCCGGTCAATGAATCCACCTGGGAACACATGAAGCTGTGCTTTTTTCCCATGCTTCTCTATTCGCTGTACCTGATCTACATGATGAAAGATACACAACCCGGCATCTGTTCTGCTTCGGCCACCGGTATACTGTCCGGAACCTTTGCGATTCCTGTATTATTTTATACGTACACCGGAATTCTTGGACGGAATTTTCTTTTTCTGGATATCGGCGTGTTTATTGTCAGTGTGATACTTGCCTTCGTAACCGTGTACAGACTGACCTCATCATGTAAAGCCGAACGCTTCGCGGGTATTTTATGGCTGTCTGTCGCCATCCTTGGTCTCTGTTTCGTATGGTTTACCTATCATTCACCGGAGATTGGTATCTTTACAGTTTACCCGTCAAGGAAATAAGTTTCTTTCAACGTAGTTTCTACCTACACTATATTGCACTGCATGGGAACATCCTCTATAATGTGAGTATCGATTCAAACACATACAGAGGAGAACTAATTTTATGAAACGAACACTCAAAGAAACGGTGCTCCGCGCCATTATCTTACTCGTCGGACTTTTGATCGCTCATCTCGGAGTAACGTTATTTTTACTCGCTGATCTCGGTTCTGATCCCTTTAATGTACTTGTACAGGGACTGTTTCACAGCTTAGAAAATTTGACCGGTTTTACATTTCTCACACACGGTCGTGTACATATCGCTGTCTGCTTTTTGATCATTCTTGTGCTGCTCATTGTTGACCGCACATATGTCAAGCTGGGCACGATCATCTGTATGATCTGCGGCGGTCCTATCATCGACATGTATTCCTTCTTTTTGGCTCCGATCCTTGCAGATATGGGTTCTCTGATCGGACGTTTGCTCATGCTTGTAGCGGGCTGCGTCATCCTCGCCTACGGCATGACGATCGTGATCAAATCAGATGCCGGAACCGGCCCCAATGACCTTGTCGCTGTGGTCATCAGCGACAAGCTGCACAGCAAATTTGGCATCACACGAATTGCCGTCGATGTCTGCTTTGTGGCTGTCGGCTACCTGCTCGGCGGACTTGTCGGCATCGGTACGATCATCTGTGCTTTCTGTGTAGGACCGGTCGCATCGTATTTTCTGCCGGTCAATGAGCGCATCATTGGGCGAATTCTTTCAGGTATATTAAAAAAAGAGGTCGCGTAGGACCTCTTTTATACGATCTCATATCCTGCCTGAGCCAGCACCTCCAGCGCCCGCCAGCCATCCTCCCCGTTGCTCCGGTTGCGGTTCTTCATTTCAGAGGAAACAACCCCCTGACGGCCACCTCTGCTTCCGCCATGATCTGTTTCACATCATTTCCTGCAATATCAAGATTTTCTGCTTTAAAAAACAAGTTTTCCCTAATTCCGAAAAACTGTTCTGCCAGCGTCTTGACATACTCAAAACCAAAATTGAAATAGACAGGACCTCCCGCAGTTGTCACGTAGATCAGCTTTTTTGCATGGCAAAGTCCCTTCGGAATCCCTTCATCCGAATATTGAAAGGTGATACCACACACCATGATCTGCTCCAGATACAACTTCAAAAGTGCCGGAAAATTCATATCCCAGTACGGTGCGCCTATCACTATGATGTCTGCACCTGCAAACTCTCTGGCATACCGGAACATCTCGTCTGAAATAGTCCCTTCTGACAGCAATCTGTCTCTTTTTTCAAGCAAGCTCCCATCAAGCGGCTGCAGATGCTCCCTCTCCAGCTTCCGTTCCAGAATATCACCGTCCAACTGCTCCAGTACGCACCGTGCAAGCCGCTCCGTGCGTGACTGCCGACGCACGCAGGCATTGATAAATAAAATCTGATCCATCGTTTTCTCCTCGCTACTCAAACGGATAGCGGATTCCCCACTGTCCGCGAAGTGTATCCATCCACTCCATCATCCGAATCGTCTCGCTGTGGGGCATTTCTTCACACTCCGTTTTTCCCTCTGCGAGCGCTTTCATACATGCCTCTACCTCGTACTCATAACCGGTGATCTGCTCCGGCACTTCTATCGTGCGGATCAGCTTACGGTCGGATGAAAATACATCAATTTTGTTTATATTATTGATATTGTATGCGATCAGGTAACCCTTACTTCCGCAAATAATACCGTACTGTTCACTTGCTGCGTACATTCCGGTATGAAGGGTAGCCATGCGCCCATCCTTATAGGTCAGGATCATGCCTGCCTGACCGTCTACACCCGTCTCGAATTTCACACAGGAGGATGTGATGTTCTCAATGTCATTTCCGAAAAACATGCTCGCAAAATTCAGCGGATATACGCCCACATCCAAAAGTGCACCTCCCGCCAGTTCCGGATTTATGAGGCGTTCTTTATCGATCAGCCGATATCCGAGATTTGCACTCAGCATATGCACATCTCCCAGTTCTCCGCTCTCAATAATGTCTGTGATGATCTTTCGCGAGGGCATATAGCGTGTCCAGATCGCCTCCGTAATAAATACGCCCTTTTCTTTTGCATAGTCTAACAGTTCACGTGCCTGCGCTGCATTTGCGGTAAATGATTTCTCACAGAGCACCGGCTTTCCGTAGGAAATGCACAGTTTTCCGTGCTCCAAATGGTGGGAATGCGGTGTCGCGATGTATACCAGATCCACCTTGTCATCTGCCAGCATCTCCTCATAAGAACCGTATGCCTTTTCCACCTGATATTCTTTTGCAAAGCTCTGCGCCCGCTCCAGATCTCTGGCTGCCACAGCATACGCAGTTGCGTCCTTCATTCCGTTTAAAGTGCGTGCCATTGTACCCGCGATATTTCCTGCACCCAGTATTCCTACATTCATGTAAATGTCCTCCTTTTATATCTCTCTGTCTGTTAGGCAGTTTTCTTCGTCTGTCGTCACTTTCACTCTTTGAAAACTACTTTTTCCCTGTCACCAGATCATAGCTTTCCGCAACCATCCGCCGGATTTCGTCATCCGGTATCGTCCCGTCCAGTATGATGGAATTCCAATGCTCCTTATTCTGATGATACCCCGGTAAAACGGACGGATACGTCGCCCGCCAAAAGTCACGCCACTCCGGGTCGACCTTCACATTGACCCATATCTGCCCATTCCGCTCATAGGTCCACGCAAATGCCTTTTTGTTTTTCCGGTAGCGAAGCAAAATCCAGTTGTCATCATGAAAGGGCGCGTCCATATATACATCCGGCAGCGTCAGTCCGTAATCTAAAATTTCTTGTCGTTCCTTCATGAAAACGCCTCCCAACCAGTGACGGCTTTCAGGCATCTCCAGCCATCTGATTTTACTGTTGATCTTATCCTAACATACCACCCATATATACCGCAAGAAACTTTATTCCCGATAATTTTCAATCAGCGCCTTCATTTCCTCAACCTGCGCATCCGACAGTTTCTTTTTTCCGATAAATGCTGTGAGAAACTTCGGCAATGATCCGCCAAATGTATCCTCAACAAATTCCCGGCTCTGTCTGCCATAAAATTCTTCTCTCGATATCTGCGCGGAAACAACCGCGTGCTCATTTTTAAAAATCCCTTTCTCGCACAGCTTTTTAAGCATGGTGTAAGTCGTTGATTTTTTCCAGTCAAATTCCTGTTCACAGATCTTCACAAGTTCTGTGGAGCCGACCGGTTCTCTGTCCCAGATCAGATCTGCGAACCGCTTTTCACTGGTTGCAAGTTTATGTTCTTTCATCACGATATCCTTTCCATGATAAATATCTATTTGTGTCTTTCATTGCGCCAACGAATACTGGCGCTATCTCAGATCAGTGCAAAATCTGAAACGAATTCAATGTATATATCAGCTCCGGCAGCAAGCCTTCCTCTGCCTCCGGGGAATATGTGAGTTGGATCACCCAGCTAGCCGGGCCGTCAGCGATCACATAGTATTCTGTCCTCACATCCGCACTCGTCTTTTTCTCCGATATCTTTACCGCTTCATAACCCTGCTGCTCCAGAACGACAACTTCCTCACTCACATTCGTGCCAAAGTTCCACTTTTTTAATTCTGACACAGTGTCACTTTGCGATCCTCCGTTTCTCCAACAATCAAGCTGTGCGCTCAGACTGCCCACCTTCGCAATGAACGAGGTCATTCCACTTACTTCCTCCTTCAGGTCAAAACGCTCTTTGTCATAATTGATGGCAAATCCCGGTGCCGCTGCGATCCGAGACATCTCAATCTCCTGCTCCTGTCCCTCTACTTTGATTGACGCCAAAATCGTTGTTTCCACATTTGTAAATTGCGCAAAAGGCTGTGAATAATCCATCTGCCCGTAACTGCACGGTTCGCCCTCTACGAGTATCCGCACGCGGTCGCACTCCGGAAACGCCGTAAGAAAAGTATTGACCGTACTCCCGACCATCAGATACTCACCGGCACTTCCGTACATCCCAAGCTGCTGCCCGAATGCCTCGTTAAAATCCAGACTCATGCAGCCGTCCGAACCAATTTCCATGCGAAGCAGCGTTGTATCTCCACCAATCACCTGCGCTTCCTGCAACTGTCCGATGATCTCACCCGCATTGATTTCGGGGACCGTAACGGTTTTGGCGAGCAGAAATTCCGCCGTATCATTTCCATAAAAAACAGTCAACGGTACGCCCTGCTGTTCCTGCTCTGCGTCAATTCGCTGCTGCTCTTCTTCCTGTCTTTCCTGCTCTTCGGCAAGCCGCTGCTGTTCTTCCGCTTCCCGGCGCTGCTCTGCGGCAAGAAGTTCCTCCCGCATTTGTTCTTCTGCCTGCGCCTGATCCTCGCTTATCGTTGTCGGATCTGTTGCCTCCGCCTTATGATTTTCTTCTTTCGGGTCTAGCGCAAGACCAATCAACACCGCCACCAGCAGAATGACCACTGCCACGCTCACCCAAAATGCCGGTTTTCTATAATGTAATACATTCATAATTCGCTTTTTGATACCTCCCTCGCCAAATGCCAACGGACTCCCCTTCAATCCATGCTGCTCCTGCGCGAGAGAAAGCAGCGTCATGGAATAATCCTTTTTTGTCTCTCCGCCAAATTTCCTAATCACACTCTCATCACACGCCATCTCCATATCCTGACACATCAGATAAAAGGCCAGCCACACAAGCGGATGAAACCAGTAAATACATGTCACGAAAAATGCCAGCTGCTTGACGAGATAATCTTTTCTTCGGACATGCGTCTTCTCATGTGCAAGTACATAACTCTTTTCATTTTCGCCAAGTCCGGACGGGAGATAGACGCGCGGCGAAAAAAGTCCGACAACAAACGGTGTTCCTATACAGTCTGCCGTATAAATCGTACAATTTTCGTCTTCACTCGCCAGTGTTGCACGCTTCAATCCTATTTTTAGTCTTATCAGAGAACAGATATTGTATAAAATAAGGATCAACGCCACCGCAATCCAGATAAAAACTGCCACGGACAAGATAGCCTGCATCATACTCACAGACGTTGCCAGCCCTGCATCTGTCGGCATTTTTACGGCATGATCGGCAACGGTTTCCACAGCATGCCCGGCCTGCACGGCGCTGTTACTTATATTCGCATGTGTCTGTGCACCCAGCTCCTCCGGTATCACCTGTGGTCGAACCTTTACAAGGCTAAAAACACTGCTCACTGATACCGGGCAGACCAACCTGAAATACACGACGATCCACAAAATGTACGAGTATAACTTCGGCAGTCCTTTCATAAGCAAGCGCAACGCAAGAACCACCAGAATACAATATCCGGCAGTCACGCCCATCTCCAGAATTTGTAAAAACAGGTTCTCCATTTGATACCCTCCCTGATCCAATACGCAAAAGGTCTACATGCCATAGACCTTTTTATTTAGTCTATAACATGTAGACCTTTTTGTCAATCACATTTTCACTTTATCTGGCACGTTTTCCTGACGGGTACTGATTGCAAAAAACTGTTCCCGGATCAATCATCGTCATCTTCCTCGTCTCGTTCATCCTCCTCGTCTTCGTCTGACTCATCCTCGTCTAATTCTTCCTCGTTTTCGTCTGATTCTTCCTCGTTTTCGTCCGATTCATCCTCCTCGTCATCATCCCCGTCGTCTGTGTCCCGGTTCAATGACGCATCCTTCTTCGCACCGTTTTTTGTCGGACTCTGATTTACAACCACCTTTTTATCATCGTCGTCATCATCATCTTCGCCGTCATCCTCGTCTTCGTCTTTATCATCTTCAACGTCGTCATCCCGATCATCATCCGGGTCATCCACGTCATCGTCATCATCGTCCGTGTCATCGATATCGTCATCATCATCGTCGTCATCCTTCAGGTCGTCCATGTCATCGTCATCCCGATCATCATCGTCAAACAGGTCTTGAAACTCATCGTAAAGATCATCCTCATCGTCAAGGTCATCCCCTGTGCAATGTACATAATTTCTGACATCCACACCGGTCTGCTTCAGATAACTGATCAACTCATTCATGGGCAGTTTTGCCAGTTTCGCGTAATCCAGATTTGGATTTTCCTCAATCAGCCGTTGCAACAATAATGCCTTTCCCGGTGTGATCTGATACTGTTCTGCGAGTTTTTTAAGATCGTCCGTTGCAGCAACCGACTGATCCAGAACAGAACCCGCGCCGAGCAACGATGTAAGTTCTGCATTCAATTCGTCCGAAATCTGCTGTCGCAGTTCCTCTGCGCGTTTATCATTTTTACTATCAACAGAAAGCAGGATCATCTTCTGTGCTTCGTTCAGATACCCATGCTTTACCATCGATCCAATGATCGCATTGAGTGCTACGTCCAGATCCGTATTATCCAGATCCATATCCTCCAGAATGATCTCCCCATCTGCATTGTCTGCATTTGCTGCCAATACCTTATCACGGCTGTTGATCTCCAGTTCCACGCTCGGATTTACATCCAGATAGATCGTTGCATCTGTGCGATGACCTATCATTTGAAGTGAGATCACGCAAGCGGTCAGACAGGCTGCCGCAGATGCCAGTAGTTTCACAGCCTTCCCTGCTTTTATGGGATATCGTTTTTCATCCTTCAAATACCACTCGTCTCCGGTCGCCTGCTCCACTGGCTGCTGCCAGATTGCATCTGCATATGCAGGTGTCAACTGTCCTGCTGCTGCCTTTAGATGTTTTTTTATATCTGATTCAGCTATTCTTCTCATAATTTTTCCTCCAATTCTTTTCGCAATTTTTTCAGCCCACGGTTATATTTTGATAAAACCGTAGAAACCGGTAGCTGTAACAATTCGCCAATTTCCCGATGTCTCATCCCCGATACCGCGTGTAAAATGATGATACGACACTCCTCCTCCGAGAGCACTTCAAAAGCTGTTTCCAAAACGATACGGTCTTCCCGGTCCTCAATCTGGCTGAAATCAAGCGGTTCTTTCACCTCATCCACAGACACTCTCGTAAAATGCTTTATCATACGATACTTTGCCAGGCAGATATTCCGTGCGATCGTAAAGATCCATGCCATCGGTTTTCCCATAGGAACATATAAATGTGCAGCCGACCGGATCTTTAAAAAAGTTTCCTGCATGGCATCCTCTGCATCCTCTCGATTGCGAAGCAGAGAAAGCGCATAAGAAAAAACAATGTTTGAAATCTGCTCATATAATTCGCAGAACGCATCTTTTTCTCCTGCTCCAATTCTGGAAAACAGTGATTCATCAAGCTTTACTGTTTCTCTTGGTTGCGGCTCATCATAAGCCACGGCAGCAAATATCATCATAACAATTCTCCTTGGTTTTGTTATTAATCCCCCGGTAACATTTGTCTCTGGGTGATGGCCATCTACTTATACAATGCAGAAAATATCTTTTTTATTGCATGTATGGAAAAGTTTGTAAAAAAAGTCATACACCTCTCATTGAAGGGTATGACTTTCCTGTTTTCATCCTAAATCTTATATTGACTCAGACTTGTTCGTTGAACTGCCCGCTCTTTTGTAAATCCTCCAGTGTATATTGCTGGATCTTTTCATTCTTGATGATTCTGTCTGCATACTTTTCTCCCGATAAAATTTGTCTTCGTACATCTACATTACGAATGGTAACGGATATCCGGCCTCTTCCATCCTCTTTTCCAACTCCTGTACCGAAATACCCAACTTTTCTGCACCACGGGCAGCGCTGTAATCACCGTCGCGAACAGAAGCGTATATTTCTTCCATTCGGCCTTCTTTTCTTCCTTCCTCCTTATGATCTTCCCACGCTTTACACATATCATTTCCCCCTTCCAAATCATTAAAAGGTATCTCTGTCCCCAAAAATGTATTGATTACTGAAATTGATTCATTATCCATTGTTGAGAACCGCTTTCTATTTTCCAACAAACGGCTCATTGCCTGATTATCGTTTGAATATTTTATAATCTCAAGCACTGCACCAAGTGTCGTCCGAAAGCTGTGAAAATCTTTGATTTCCTGTGGTACAAGCAGATTGATCCGGTAATCCGGCAAATATGGCTTTAATCGTTCATCGACCTTTTGAAACATCTCATGCAGACTTCTCGGGCCATCCCACTCGTCCTCACCCCAATATAACGTAATTGTGATGACCGGGGTCAAACGATCCTCTTTATGAAACCCCGATAAAAACTCTGCACCCGATCCGAGTTCCGACTGTTCTCTGTGCTTCGCAGCCGCTTCCTTCACCTGCGAATTATAATTCAACGCATCATATACCATATTTTTAACCGGCATCGCATAATGGACTTCTGTCTGGTTTTCTACTCCGATCAGTACAATATACATCTCACCGGTGTATTTAATAACTGCGCGTTTTAACAGGTCTCTCCACTTCTGCTGCGCTTTTACTTGTTTTTTGCCAATGCCCCATGTCGATAAAATCTCTGTTGTATCACGCTCTTCCAGCTCGTCCGCAGTGATCACCTGCTCCCCTCCAAACAAGACATAATTGCACAGGTCCGCAAACCGTTCATTGTCAGCAAGGTATTCCTTTGCTTTAGTATCTTTTTCTCCCATTTATTCTATGTTGCTCCGCAGCCGTTTCAAACGGCACACGACTCCTTATTTGTATTTTGGCGCAACACTCACCTATACAGATCATTACACTGCACGACTGATCCGTCTTTTGGGATTAGAAAAAGATACTCAGAGCTTAATTTTAGTATACACATTGAGATAGAAATTTCAACTAAAATATCATATTTTTTACAAAAGAAAAGCACGAAAAGAGGCCAGAAAAAATCCAGTGTAAATGTGCACTTTCGCTTTTAACGATTACCGTTCTCCTCAATCTTTATAAAGACCCGGCTTATTCTGTGCATCAAAGTTTCCTACTACAAGACCGTTTGCGATCAGAGTCATATCTCCTTCCTGCTCATAAGAAACATTGTATACCTTCAAAGGAAATGCGAATATCCGGGTACCGGCAACTTCAGCATACGTTCCGTTCTCGGTTTTTACCTCATCCTGCACTTCCAGTTTATCAGCGCGTTTCCAGCCTTCTCTTGTAAGGACCGGATGATCCGGAGTAAGCTGCAATATCCTGCCTTTCATAAGCACTGTGAGACATTGATCTTCCAGCCCACGCCAAACAGTTCTGATCGTTGCCATACCATTTTCAGTTTTTACCCTGTCTCCCTTACGCAGATATCTGACCTCTCTTTGTGTACCATCACACATAGAGATCAAGGTATTTTCCACCAGACATCCCCACATAATGGAAACGGGCGGTATCTTTCGATAACACTCCGCTTCAAATTGCATCTGATCTGAAGATGTTACCGCAAAATAAGATCTGTTTATTTTGCTGCTTCCGGAAACCGTCCACTCAATCTTTAATAACATCAGGTAATCAAAGATATGTTCCTTCCAGCCGCCTTCATATAAAAATGCACTATCCCACTTGTCGAGACATTCCCAGCTGACCTTCATTCCGGAAATGGTTGTTTTGATCTTCTGCTCGGGTATCAGATTCCCACTCCCTGCAACCATATAGTAACCGAAATCATTGCCTCTGTCCGTAAGAAAACAGGATGCCTGTGCATTTTTGATCCGGATAGTCGTAGAATCTGCTGAAACCGAGCCTTTTGTCGGAACCATGAAATACGGCTGCCCTTGTGCATTCTTTCCGAATTTACACAGATAATCCAGATCCGTTCTGTCATCCGGCTCGCAGGATAATGCAATATTGATCGTATCATTTCCGTTACTTAACATTCCTTTTTGTTTCTGCGGATGAATGACCTCTACATCCTTCACAAAAGGAGATTCCGTAAAGGTTTCCATAGCTGTAGCCCATTCTTCCGCTGTTTCTCCCTCGACAATCCAGCCTGCATTTACGACTACCAGCACATCATCGATACTTTTCCCTTCGGATAAATGTAACTCCTCTGTCACCAGATAGGACAAACGATTTGTCTCATCTGCCCTGATATCCTCCAGTTTTTCCAAAACATCGAATGTTTCAGCATCCACCAGTTCTCCATACATTTGAATTTCCCGGCACTTTGGAAGTTGTATATCCGCACGAACCTGAAAGGTATTCCGCTCCGGCAAATATCCACAGGTCACTTGAAAATTAAAGTATTCTTCCCCTGTCTTAAAATCTCCATCTTCCTGAATAAACTTCACCCTGCTTTTCTCTGCATTTTCATCCCTCAGGATCCGATTTCCGGATTGAAACTGCCTGAGACTGTCTAACGGATATTGCTTCTTTGCCAATTGCTTTCCCATTTCATTCCCCTCTCTTTCTGATGTCTGATAAAATCATAGTACACTGAAAAAAATATTCATGCTATGAGATATTCTTCACCCTTTGATGCATTATTATAAACCCGCGAAACGGCTGAAAATATCAAAACCCCGGTGCAGACAAATGCTGCACCGGGGTTCCTCATCAAAAATAATATGCACTTTTTACTACTTGATCTCCGTTGCCATATCCACCATCTCCTGCGCGCTCAGATCCACATCAAATCCTGCCAGCGTATACGTCTGGCCATCTTTGATCCACCATAAGCTGTAATAGGTTTGCTCCTGACGCTCATCTGAGCCATAGGAGATATTAAGTGATCCTGCATCCTGTGCTGCTGCTTCCTCCGCAGTCGGCTCCTCATTGGGCGGAAGGAACAGATACTGATCTACCAGATAATAATAGGTCACTCCATTCTGTTCCACGATTTCTGCACGCTCAAGCTCCGAATCACTGAGAACTGTCGAGCCTTCTTTTACGATATAGTTCAGACGTTTTCCGTTCTTTTCATAGGTCACATTCAGTTCCGACTCATCCTTCACTTTGACATGGCTCTCATCCACCGCATCAAAATCTGCGATCGATGCATCTGCAAATGCATAACCGTTGTCGAAAGCTTCCGGTGCATTCACCGTCACATCCAGCTCATTTTCCAGCTTCCCGATATCCGAAAAATCACTGGTCTGTGAACCGGGTCTCGTTCCTCCCACATATCCGGCTATCTTACCTCCTGCCATACATACCGTTCCGGTCAGTACACACAATGCTGCTGCCACGATCGCTACCTTCTTTACGCTCATCTTTTTCATATAAATGACCTCCTTTTTCTGCCGCGCGATCTGCGCGTCAATCCGCTGCTTCAGATCAGCCGGCGGGTCATAGGAGTATGCATCTGCATAAAGCGCGTTTTTGATCCGTTCTTCCTCTATATGCCTGCTTTGCATACCATTACCTCCTGTTCTATCTCGCTCTCCAAAAGCGCCCGTAAATTCTTTCTGGCCGTAAACAATCTGGACTTGACTGTCCCCTCCATACATTCCATGACTCTGGCGATCTCCTTTGTGCCAAGTCCGTTAAAATAATAGAGGATCACTGTCGTCCGCTGCCGATACTCCAGCCTTCGGATCGCTTCTGCGATTGCCCGTTCCTGCTCATCCTGTAACACCTTGACTGCGGGAGAATCTGCCGTGGATGTATCCGCCAGCTCCAGGATCCGCTCCTCCGGCCGCTCTTTGGCATTCTTTTTCGCGATCTGCCAAGCCGTGCGGTTTAAGATCCGGTACAGCCAGTAGCGAAACTGCTCGTCTTTTTTGAGCTTGTCACAGTTCAGATACGCCTTGATAAAAGTTTCCTGGGTCACATCTTCTCCGTCTGCCCGATTGCCGGTGATCATGCACGCCGTGCGATACAGTCTGTCATAATACTGCTCATAGAGTTTGTCAAAGGCTGACCGCTCGCCTTTCTTCATGCGCCGGACAAGCTCCAGTTCCTCCGCTGCTTCCAAAGCACATCCTCCTTTCTGCAACTGTTCATTCCCTCACAGTTACGTTTTCTTTTTGCTCTTTCTTAGGTGCACCTGTATATAAGAGCAGGCAAAGATAAAAACGGTTCAAAATATTTGAAAAAAGTCATACTCTTTTTTTAGAGCACGACTTTTTCCACAACTGCATAATCTCCGGCAAAAACAATTCCCTTCATGCCCACACGTTCTGCCGCCTCCACATTCTCAGGACGGTCATCGATGAATACGCATTCCTGCGGCACCAGATCATAGGTCTCACACAACAGTTCATAGATGCGCGTATCCGGCTTGATGAGATGCACGTCAGAGGATACCATCACACCGTCAAAAAAATTCATATCATAATGTTTCGGAAAATAGTCATAGAAATGATTGCAGGCATTGGAGAGCACATAGATATGGTAGCCTGCCTCACGGCAGCGGTGGCAGAATTCCTTTGCCCCCGCGATCGGGCGCATACAGATATCCCATTGTGCCACGCACTCCTTCAGTTTCGCATGCAGTTCCTTTGGCAGATGCTCCTTCGCCAGATCATAGCGCTGCTCATTTGTGATCTCGCCCCGGTCACCCATGAGCCAGATCTCACTCTCGAACAGATGCGTCAGGATCAGCTGCTTTTCTTCCTCTGTCTCGCATACTTTGTCTAAGATTACATGTGGATCATAGGACAGCAGTACATTTCCCATGTCCAGTATCACATTTTTTATCATCTCACAGTCTCCTTTCTCACACATCAGTGGATCTTCCATCCGGGCGCTCCAAATACTTCTTCACAGCAAACAGATCCGGCAGGACTGCTGTTGCCAGCGAACGTATCTCTTCGGTCGGACTTTTAAGATCCGGCACCATGATCGCCGGAATTTCTGCCGCAGCAAGTGCCCGGATACCGTTATAGGAATCCTCCACGCCGAAGGCGCGCTTTGGCTCGACCCCCAGCACCGCGCATGCCTTCAGAAAAATGTCCGGTTCCGGCTTGCTTCTTTGCACCATATCTCCGCAGATCACCGCATCAAAATAGGAGATCAGACCGCCATCGCGCAATTCCTGCTCCACAATCTCGCGTCTCGTGGATGAAGCAAGCGCCACCTTCTTATTATGCAATTGCAAAAATTTCAAAAGTTCCGCTGCACCTGCCTTCTTCGGCAGTCTGCCGCCGCCATAGCGGGTGTGGAACAGATCTGACATCTCTTTCTTGTAAGTGTCATAGGGAAAATCCGCCCCGTAATGCTCCAACATGATCGCGCGGCTCATCTCCCTTGTCGTGCCAAGGCAGGCATGACACTGTGATTCAATATCCGGAATACCGTATTTGTCCGCAACTTCCTTCCAGCATTCCACGACTTTGACCTCTGAATCAAAGATCACGCCATCCATATCAAACAGTACTGCATCAAAATCCATCTTTTTCACCACATGCCAAAGGCAGACATTTCTGTCTGCCTGATCTACATCCTTTCCAATTCTTCTAATGCCAGTCTCGTCCACTGATATTTTTTCAGATCAACAACTCCATCCGGGCACGGGATCCCGTCTGCTTCCAGCAGTTCGATCTGACGGTTTCCGCCTCCGAACGCAAAAGCCGCCGACACTTCACCCATACGGTTTACCACACGATAACACGGGATCGCGTCCGGGTCCGGATTCACGTGCAATGCATAGCCCACGACACGTGCCCAACGCCGGTTTCCCGCCAACGCTGCCACCTGCCCGTAAGTTGCCACTTTTCCGCGCGGGATCTGACGCACGACTTCATAGATTTTTTCAAAAGAACTTTGTCTTTCGTCTCCGTCACACACTGCAAGCATCCTC
The DNA here is from genome assembly GCA_004562765.1 of bacterium. Lineage (GTDB taxonomy): Bacteria > Bacillota > Clostridia > Lachnospirales > Lachnospiraceae > W0P33-017. The sequence goes on from SFRL01000004.1 coordinate 43,766, forward strand.
CGTTTATGGTATTCTTGGTTTTTTAGTATACCATTTCGAACGGAAAAAGCCAATATTTTTAGCAAGGCACCTATGCGTAATGGATCCGTCCAGAAACGCAATTGTCAATGTAGTATTCCCCTTTTGGGGGAGACTGCAGGGGGATGCCTGCAGTCCGTAAATAAATAAAAGTAAGCAAGACCCACATAACTGTCGGCTGCTCCGTAATAAACGGCGATCTTTCCAGATTCTGAGTCATGGATCGTTGCACACGGAAAGCATACGTTGGGCACAAAGCCGCGTCCATGCAATCAGCAGCCTGACGCTTATAGGTGAGCAGCCGACAATATACTAACTAATGATCAAGAAATGCGAACGGCTCATCTTCGCAGCCGAGAAACTGCATCATCAGATACGCCCCGCGCAGCGAAACACGCTCGGTGTCAAGGATACGGCGAACCGTGTCCTTGTCGGCAAAGAGTACTTCAATATCCTCCGTGGACTCGGTGCCACGGTCTGAGATCTCCCCGGAGACGATGCCGAAGACTGCAGCACTCGTCTCGTCCGTAAACCCGGGACCCATAAAATAGGGCCGGCGATAGCGCGCCTCGCCTCCTGTGTATTCTGTGAAATCCAGTCCGGTTTCCTCCTTCATCTCCCGCGCGGCAGCCTGAGCCGGTGTCTCTCCCGCGTCCACAAGCCCCGCCGGAAGTTCGAAAATATACGCATCTAACGGATAACGATACTGCCGGATCAAAACAAGGCGCGGCTGAGGTTCATCCGTCACGGCATAGATCACGATTCCCTCTGCCTTCAATTCCTTGGTGCGAATCTTGATCTGCGCCTCGTCATTGCGAGATGCGAAATAATAATCGAAGTCTTTTCCCGTCCGGTCCACCGCATCAATGTGATACAGATTCAAAAAACGGTTGTCTGTCAGTTTTTGTACGTCTCTGCACTTTTTCATAATGACCACCCAAAAGTCCTATTCCGCCACCATGTCCTTTTTTAATGCCTCCAGTTTTGCAGCGGCATCAGAAAAAGATGTACCCTTCACGCCAAAATAATATTTGATCTTCGGCTCGGTTCCGGAGGGACGCACACAGCACCATGCATTGTCCAAAATCTCATAATAAAGCACGTTTGAGGAAGGAAGTCCGGTCGCTGTCACTTCCCCTGTCACCATGTCTTTTCTGGTATCCTCTTTATAATCGCGCACAGCGAGCACCTGATGTCCGCCAAGTGTTTTCGGCGGATTGTTTCTCGCGTCACTCATCATCTGCTGGATCTGGTTTGCACCGTCGATACCCTTCAGGGTCAGCGTTACCAGGCCTTCTTTGAAGTAACCGTATTTCTCATACATATCCACCATGGCATCCCACAGTGTCTTTCCCTGCAGCTTGTAAAACGCAGCCACCTCGCACAGCATCATGACCGCCACACAGGCATCCTTGTCACGGGCATAGGTTCCGGCAAGACAACCATAACTCTCCTCCAGACCAAACACATAATTGTAGGTATGGTTCTGCTCAAAAAGCTTGATCTGCTCTCCGATGTATTTAAATCCTGTGAGCACTTCGATCAGCTTTACTCCATAATCCGCTGCGATCACCTTCGCCATATCCGTCGTCACGATCGTCTCCACCAGTGCCGGATTCTGCGGCATTGTTCCGGTGGCTGTGCGCTCACGCAAAATGTATTCCGCGATCAGCATGCCGGACATATTTCCGGTGAAGCTGACGTATTCACCGGTCTTTGTATCCTTGGCATACACACCGAGACGGTCGGCATCCGGATCCGTCGCCAGCACGATGTCCGCATCCACCTCTTTTGCCAGTTCCAGCGCCAGTGTCCATGCCTTCTCATCCTCGGGATTCGGATAGGCAACCGTCGGAAAAGCACCGTCGGGCAGTTCCTGCTCCTTCACCACATAGACATTTTCAAAACCCAGCTCCTTTAATACACGGCGTACCGGGAGATTTCCGGTTCCGTGGAGCGGCGTATATACAATGCGGATATCCTTTGCTGCCTTGCGGATCAGTTCCGGATGAATACTCTGTTTCTTTAACTGTTCCATGTACTTATCGTCAAGCTCTGCACCGATCGTCACATACAGACCTTTTTTCTCTGCTTCAGACTGGTCCATCGTCTTCACCTGTGAAAACTCCGTCACCTTTGCGACCTCGGCGAGAATATTTTTGTCGTGAGGAGGTGTGATCTGCGCACCGTCCTCCCAGTACACTTTATAACCGTTATACTCTCTGGGATTGTGACTGGCTGTGATGACGATTCCCGCAATACAGCCCAGCTCCCGCACCGCGAAGGACAGCTCCGGCGTCGGGCGCAGGCTCTCAAAGCGGTAGGTCTTGATCCCGTTTGCGTTCAGGCACAGCGCTGCCTCCGTTGCGAACTCCGGTGACATTCTCCGCGAGTCGTAGGCGATCGCCACTCCCTTTTCCTGTCCGCCGCAGGCAATGATATAGTTTGCAAGCCCCTGCGTCGCCTGGCGCACCGTATAGATATTCATGCGGTTGGTTCCCGCGCCGATCACGCCACGCAGACCTCCTGTTCCAAACTCCAGCTGACGGTAGAAACGATCCTCGATCTCTGCCTCCTGCCCTTCAATCGCCAACAGTTCCTTTTTTGTGTCCTCATCAAAGTATGTATCCGTGCACCACTGTCTGTAGGCTTCCTTACAGCCCATTTTCTATTTCCTCCTAAGATAAAAAAATTCAGCGCGCAGTCATCTACTACGCGCTGGGCGACTTCAGCTAACTGAAGTATACATTTTAGCTTTAATTAAGTCAATGATCACTTTAATTTTACCGAATTTTGTTATTATCACTCAAAATCACTTGATATATTTGTTAAAAAGTCACATTCCTACCGTGACCTTTTCACCCAATAAAATCCATGAGGCTGCAGAACAGGATCACGCAGTTCCATTTGCGTACCTGTCAGAAGATCCGTAAACATTCCATCCTCCTGCATCCACGCAGTCTGCTCACCGCCGCTGAAATTGAAAATGCCAAAAAAACGCTCCCCGCTTTTTTCACGCATAATGCAAAGAATGGAATCATTATGCACATCATAAGTATACACATTTGCATTGGCATCAAACACCGGCTCCTTCGCGCGGATCTTCTCCAGCATCCGAAGCGTTAAAAACAGTTTCCCCTGCACACTTTCCTTGTCTTTCCGCCGCTTTGCCAGATCCCACCGGAATGCTCCCCGGTGCACATAACGCGAATCCGATACCTTATCCCCGTCTTCCCTGTAAGAGTAATCATTGAGCTGACCGATCTCATCACCGCTGTAGAGCATCGGAATACCGGACTGTGTAAACATGTATGCATGCAGCATCAGATCCTGCCGGATCGCCTCTTCCAACGCTTCCTGATCACCGTTTCCAAGCGCCTGTTCGATGCCACACATGGAAGCTGTCGTTCCGCAGAACCTCGCATCCTTTGTAATCGGATCATCATTATACAACTCACCACAGCTGGTGCTGCCTGCGATCCGTCCGGTAAAATAGTCATTCAGATACTGCTTGTGGGGCACTTCCTTCATCCCCCACTGCTTCAATGTAGCATAATCCAGTCCCCACCCGATATCATCATGGCAGCGCAGATAATTCAAAAACGTATATGCACCCGGCAGACGGTTTACAATGTCCATCTGGCGTCGTAAAAGTCTGGTGTCACCCGTTGCCACACTGTTCCATGTCGTTGCCATCGTTGTCACATTATAGAGCATATGACATTCCGGCTTTTCCACTGTTCCGAAATACGGAACCACCTTTTCCGGCTCCATCACAACCTCTCCAAGAAGCACGACTGCAGGGCAGACGATCTCTCCGATCATGCGCATCATACGGACAATGGTGTGTACCTGCGGAAGGTTTCTGCAGCTCGTTCCAATCTCCTTCCAGATGTACGGCACCGCGTCAATACGGATCACATCCATCCCCTGATTTGCCAGGTACAGGAAGTTGTACATCATCTCGTTGAACACCCGGGGATTCGCATAGTTCAGATCCCACTGATACGGGTAGAAGGTTGTCAGCACATAGTGTCCGATCTCCGGCAGATAGGTAAAGTTTCCGGGGGCCGTTGTCGGAAATACCTGCGGAACAGATTTTTCATATTCCAGCGGGATGCGGTCGCTATCGTAAAAGAAATAGCGGCTCATATACTCGCCCTCGCCTGCTGCCGCGCGGCGTGCCCACTCATGATCCTCCGAGGTATGGTTCATCACAAAATCCATGCATAGGTTCATGCCCCTTTCATGGCACGAATCCGCCAGCGTCGCCAGATCATCCATCGTCCCGAGATCCGGACGCACCTTTCTGAAATCTGACACCGCATAACCGCCGTCAGACCGTCCCTTCGGTGTGTCCAGAAACGGCATCAGATGAATACAGTTGACATTGCAGTCAGACAGATAGGAAAGCTTTTTCTGCACACCTTTCAGATCTCCCGCGAAATTGTCAATATAGAGCATCATTCCCAGCATGTCACTTCGCTTAAACCAGTCCGGGTTCTGTTCGCGCTGTTTATCTCTGCGCTTTAATGATGCCTTCCGCTCAGTGTAAAAACGGAACAGATTGTCGCACAGCTCCGCAAACATGGAATCATTTCCATATAGCTCCATATAGAGCCATCTCAATTCGTCATGATGCTTCTGCAATCTCTTCTGAAATATTTCATCTGCTTTAGGCATTGTTCTTTCCTCCCCGCGAAGCGATCAGTGCACGGATCTCCTCCTCGGACGGCATCACACGAAGTGCTCCTTTTCTGGTCGTAATGAGCGATGCGCCTGCATTGGCAAATGTTAAAAGCTCCCGCAGATCATTCTCCGTAAGTGCCTCCAAACCATGATCCAGTACATAATTTAATGCGCATCCTTCAAACGTATCCCCTGCTCCGGTCGTCTCGATCGTATGCTCCTGCAAATACGGCGCTGACTCCACTACCAGATCCCTGTAATAAGCCCTGCTGCCATCCTTTCCCAATGTCACAAAGATCAGCGGAATGTCATAGCTTCTTCGCAGAGTCTCAACACCCTTCGTATAGTCATCTGTTCCGGTCATAAATTCCAGCTCATTGTCCGAGATCTTTAAAATATCACACCATGACAGTCCGTAGGCGATCTCCGCACGTGCATCCTCCAGAGAGTTCCACAGCGGCTCCCGCAGATTCGGATCAAAGGAGATCAAAAGGCCCGCATCCTTTGCCACACACAGCGCATGTCTGGTCGCCTCCCGTACACCGGGATGTGTCGAGGAGAGTGTACCGAAATGAAAGATCTTTCCCGAACGGATCACATCCTCCATGACTTCTTCTTTTTTCAACATCATGTCTGCACCGGGATTGCGGTAAAAGCTGAACTCACGGTCTCCATCCGGCTGTGTATGCACAAATGCAAGAGTCGTCGGTACCGTTTTGTCAAACAGAAGATTCTGCACATCCGTGCCGCTCTCCGCTACCGTCTGAGCCAGCATATGACCGAAATTGTCATCTCCGACCTTTCCGATAAACGCCGTCTTTTTTCCCAGCTTATTTAACATCGCCAGCACATTGCAGGGTGCGCCGCCGGGATTTGCCTCCAGCATCGGATTACCCTGTGCGCTGACACCATTTTCCGTAAAATCAATCAAAAGCTCTCCGAGTGCCACCACATCATATTTTTTCATTGAAATCTCCTCCTTTACGCCTTTTTAACAAGCTCCAGATATAATTCAAAGGACACATCATCCCCCATTACACGAGGCAGAAGTACGCCTCCCGCCATCAATGCACTTCCGGAATACACCTGTTCTTCACCGGAGATCCGATAATGAGCCTGCGCATGCAGTCCGCGCAGCCGAAGTCTCCGCCGCAGCGCATTCGGCACTGCACGGTAGATCACTCCCTGCACAAGAACACACGCCTGATCCTCTGAGACAAATGACCACGCTGCCATTCCATCCGCGTAGGGATCACTCAGGCGATGATAACTACCGTTATAGATCAAAGACTGCAGCTGTCTGTAATGCTCCACCTGCTCCGAAACCGTTTGCTTTTCATCCTCACTCAGCAGGTTCAGATCCAGTTCATAGCCGAAGCTGCCTGCCATTGCCACGGTCCCCCGTGTCTCCAGTGATGTTGTTCTGCCGGTCTGATGATTGGGCACCGCCGATACATGAGAGCCGACAGTTGACACAGGATAGAAAAAGCTTGTGCCGTACTGGATAAAGGTACGCTCATGTGCATCGGTGTCATCACTACACCAGATCTGCGGACAGTAATAGAGCATTCCGGCATCAAACCTTCCGCCGCCGCCGCTGCAGCCCTCGAACAACACATCCGGAAATTCCTGCGTCAACCGCTCCAAAAGCTCGTAAAGTCCAAGCACATATCGGTGCGGCAGCTCTCTCTGGCGCGTGGAAGGCAAGGTCTCAGTATTCCAGTCACAGATGCTGCGGTTCATATCCCATTTTACATATTCAATGTGGTTTTCTCTCAACAGGCTGCTGATCGATCCGTACAAATACTCACGCACATCCTCCCGGGACAGATCCAGCACCAGCTGATAGCGGCTGCGCACCGGATCTCTGTCCGGAATGCGGATCGCCCAATCCGGATGCGCACGGTAGAGATCACTGTCCTCTGACACCATTTCAGGCTCAAACCACAGACCAAAACGCATGCCCAGCGCATTGATCTTTTCCACGAGAGCTGCAAGTCCACCCTTTAGCTTTTGTTCGTTAACTGTCCAGTCACCCAGTCCGGAACAGTCATCATCACGCTTTCCGAACCATCCGTCATCCAGAACCATCAGATCAATACCAAGCTCCGATGCCTGTTTTGCGATGGAAAATATCTTTTCCTCATTAAAATCAAAATAAGTTGCCTCCCAGTTATTGATGAGTACCGGACGACTTGACAATTGATAACTGCCTCTGCACACATGATTCCGGATCACGGCGTGAAACTGCTGGGATAAGCGCTCCAATCCCTGTGTAGAGCAGGAAAGGATCACTTCCGGCGTAGAAAAACGTGCTCCCCTTTCCAGCTTCCATGAAAACTGATCCGGATGAATACCCATCACCATCCGTGCCTGTCCCAACTGATCCACCTCGATCTGTGCCTGAAAACTGCCACTGTACATAAGTGCCGCACCGATGCACAGGCCACTCGTCTCGGTGCACCCCTGCTCACACAGGATCAAAGCGGGATTTTGCTGGTGGCTGGATGTACCTCTCGTACTTCCAATCTGCTGAATACCGTGAAACAGTTCTTTACGCTCCACCTGACGCTCCATCGTATGTCTGCCGTGAAAATGGAGCCAGTCCCATGTGCCATCCATAAGAGGCAGACACACCGAATGAGCCTTTGTGAGCGTCAGAGCCTCTGCTCCTTCATTTTCAAACACTACGCTTCGCGTGATGACATCAGACGCTTCCAAAACACCATAGCGAAGCACGGCCACCAGACCGGAAGCTGCATCGCGCATCCGGATCTCCAGTGTCTGGGCCTGACTGTCATCCGCATAGACAGCAGGCAATCCTTCGATCGCATATTTGCCTTCATAAATCTTGTGGGACTCATAGCGAAGATCCAGTGCACAGCTGCCATCTGCATGTACAGCGGCAGCTGCCGGAATCCGGTAGTCTCCGTTTCCGACGGTGGCATACTCCAAAGGAAGCGTATCCATGGAATAGGTGCGCAGCTTCCCGGCCTCATAGGGATTTCCTGAAAAACCCACATCCGGGTAGTTATACAGATATTGCATGCTGCAGTCTGTTTTTTCTCCGTACCACAGATGATGCAATATACCAAATGCATCTATCCCCATCTGGTAAAGCGTGTGTGCTGTTGTAAGATGGAACATATTTCCTTCAAATATAATCGCCATTATTTTTCTCCTGTTTGTAACAGTTTTTGATTTTATTTACCCACCTGCTACAATGTGTAAATCTTCATTTCGATCGGATCATCTGTCTCGATCTGATCAGTCATTCCATAAACTGCATGACTGATCACATACTCTCCATGGTTGACGAACACTTCGATCAGGTTCTGATCCACATACACATCCAAATGACATCCCTCTGCCAGTTCCGGCGTCCTACTCTGTATACAGAAATTCTCACGGTTTTCACATTCTGAAAACACCATGTCCCGGTCAGTGAATATCCGATTTTCCTGTCTCCATATCCGATAACCGCCGATGCTGACGGACTCACCCTTCTTCATATCCATACTTACCCGATAACCGACCGGATCTGCCTGCGTGGGATCTGAGATCTGTCTTGTGTACAGTTGCTCCACATTTGGGTGCACCCGGAAATAGATATGATGATCTTTTACCTCCACCACCCGCGGAATGCAATACATTCCGATCCTGCCTTCTGCGAAAGGCTTTGGCATCCGCAGCCATGCCACCAGTACACGCCTGCCTTCAGCATCGACTGTTGACTGTGGTGCATACAGATCTAATCCATAATCCAGATACTGATACTCCTCATCCATCTTCAACTCACAGGTCTGCTCGTTGAGACGGACGCATGTGCAAAGCGTGTGATTCTGCTCCTTTGTCCCTTCCGTCGGAATGCCCATTGGCGAAAAGATCAGCACTTCTCCACCCGCGGTCTGAAAATAATCCGGGCACTCCCACATCCAGCCCAGCTCAGATCCTGCCACAACAGAATTGACAAACTCCCATTGTTCCAGATCCGTGCTCCTGTAAAATAACAGCCTGCCTCTCCGATCCGCTGTCGAACTTCCCATCACCAGATACCAGGCATCACTTCCCCGCCACACCTTTGGATCTCTTGTATGGGTTTTATGGCCGATCGATGCATCCTTGATCGCCGGAATGATCACCTGTTTGTCACCAAAATTATCAAAATGAAATCCATTGACGGATGTGATCCGAAGCTGTGCAGACTGAAATTCATCATCCACTGCAAGATGAATATCCTCCGGATTTATTTTATCATAATGAACACCGGTATAAAAGATGTTCAGTACGCCCTCATGCTCGATGGCGCTGCCGGAAAAACAGCCATTCTGATCCTCGTATTTCGTCGGGAACAGTGCGATATTCTGGTGTTCCCAGTGTACCAGATCCTCACTGACTGCATGCCCCCAGTGCATCGTAGCCCAACGCGGCGCATAAGGAAAATGCTGATAGAACAGATGGTATTTCCCTTTGTAATAGATAAAACCGTTCGGATCATTGATCCAGCCTTTCGGTGCCCGTAAATGTATGAAATCTTTTTGCATACGCTTATTCCTCTAATTCTATTATTTCACCGCTCCGGCAACCACACCTCCGATGATCTGTTTCTGAAGGACCAGATACAGGATCAGGATCGGCAGTACGCATAATAACAGACCTGCCATGATCGTTCCGTAATCTGCGGAATAGGTGCCGTAAAAACTATATGTAGATAACGGTAATGTCAGCAGTTTTTTATCTGTCAATACCAGTGACGGCAGCAGGAAATCGTTCCAGAATGCCATCGCGTTTAAGATCACCATCGTTGAGATGATCGGTTTTAACAGCGGAAATACTACCGTAAAAAACGTCTGTGTATGAGTGCAGCCCTCCACATATGCTGCCTCCTCTAAAGCGATCGGGATATTTCCCTTGATAAATCCGTGGAACATGAACACGGACATCGCCATGGAAAATCCGGTGTGCATGAAGATCAGTGTGATCCGGTGATTTAACACATTCAGTGTACCGCCATAGATACTTACAAGAGGGATCATGATCGCCTGAAACGGGATGATCATAGATGCCACCATCAGCGCAAATACAATCTTTGAAATGATATTATTGTTTCGCACGATATAATACGCAAGCATGGATGCCAGAAGTGTCACAAGCACGGTCGCCGATACGGTCACGATCATGGAATTCTTAAATGCATTCAAAAAATCCATCTGTGTAAAGGCTTTTACAAAATTGTCAAAAGACAAGCCCTTGATCGTAAACAGCCAGGAAAACGGGCTTTTGATAATGTCCCGTTTCTGTTTTAAAGAATTAATGACAACCATTAAAAACGGAAACATATATGCGATAAAAATAACGATCAATCCAAGCATCGCAAAGAAATGAGCGATCTTCGCTTTTCTTCCACCAATTGTTGCTGTCTGTTCCATTATGCTTCAACCTCCTTCTTCTTTGTAAGATAAACCTGAAGTCCACTGATGCAGGCAACTACTACGAATAGAACAAGTGCCTCTGCCTGACCGACACCAAACTGTCTGGATGTAAATGCCTTTTCATAAACATGCATCGCTGCCATCTCTGTACTGCCGTAAGGACCGCCGGCGGTCAATGCAAGGTTCACATCGTAAACCATGAACGCACGCGAAAGTGTCAGGAACAAGCAGATGGTCACAGAAGACATCATAAGTGGAAGTACTATGTAACGCAACTTGTTAAAACCGGCCGCTCCATCCAGGCTTGCTGCCTCCAATACATCCTCACTCAGTCCCATAAAGCCTGCTACATAAATAAGGATCATATAACCGGACAGCTGCCATACGGTAACAAGTACCATCGCCGCAAAGGCTTTGTCCGGATCCGATAGCCAGGAGATCTCAAACAGTTTCATGCCGGTTGCCTCACCGATGTTTACAAACACACGTGAGAATACAAACTGCCAGATATATCCAAGAACGATTCCTCCGATCAGATTCGGGGTAAAAAATCCTGCCCGGAAGAAATTCTGTCCCTTGATCCCGCGTGTCAGAAGATATGCGATACCAAATGCGATCACATTGACCAGGATCACCACAACGATCACATATTTAAATGTCAGTAAAAGCGCCGTCCAAAACTGTGTGTCCTTTACCACGCCAACGTAGTTTTTCAGACCGATAAAGTTTTTCACCTGTGAAACACCGTTCCAGTCCGTAAATGTCAGATAAACGCCGTATACAAACGGTACGATCACCACTGCTGTGAAAAATAGAATTCCAAGCAGTGCAAAGATACAAAAATCTTTTCCCTTATTTTTTGCTTTCATCCTGTCTGCTCCTCTCTTATTCCTGCTCTGCCCAATATTCTTCGATCAGTTCGATCAATTTTTCCCTGTCACATCTGTCAGCCAGATATTTCTGCATGGCTCCTCCCAGGATGGACCAGTGGTCATTCGGCACGATCGCAGAGGCACTGAAGGTCTCTCCGTTTTGCACATGCTCGTAAATATCCCTGCTGAGAGGATCTGTCGGCTCATACGGATTATTCCGGAACGGGGGAATGATATTACACTTATATACAACCAGCTGCTGGCCGAGTTCGCTGAATACCAGCCAGTTTAAAAATTCTTTTGCTGCTGCCTTTTCATCCTCCGTTGCCATCTGTCCGTCCATCATGACCTGCTTGGACGGTGATCCCTGGATCTTCTGATTTGCAAAATCATTTTCATCATTACTCATGAAATACGGCAGGAATCCGTATTCATCCTCATTTTTTGCACCTGCTTCCTTGAGATTCGGCCATGCCCAGTTACCGTTCAGCCAGATCGCCGTCTTGCCGTCTGCCAGGTCGATCGCCATCTCATCATAGTCTGCACCCAGCGGATCTCCCTTTGCGACATTATATTTCTTCAGGATATCAACCAGATCCAGAAATCCGTTCATCCGGTCATAATCTCTTAAGTTCAATTCTCCGCTCTTGATCTGTTCGATCACCTGCTGTGCACCATCTGTCGTTCCATCGTAAGTCTCATAGACGTATTGCAGCTGATGTGCACCCAGCGACCAGTCCTCTTTTGCCAGTGAAACCGGCTTTTCGATTCCCGCTGCCACCAGACGATCCAGCAGATTCACCAGATCCTCCTGCGTTTTCACAGATGCCGGGTCGAATGCCTCACCGAGTGCTTCCTCAATGACTTCCTTGTGATAGATCAGTCCGCGTCCTTCCACGCACAGCGGAAAACTGTAGATCTTTCCGTTGATCTCTGTCAGGTAGCCCTCTGCCTCATCGGTCCACGCCTCACCGGTCAGGTCCTCTGCCTTTTCCTCTGCCAGCGCAACCACATCTGTGGTGTCCAGAATAGATAATGTCGGGGGATTTCCTGCGTTATACAGACTCACGACCTTTGTGTAAGGTGAATCACCGTCTGTCACCGGCATGATCTCCACATGAATGCCTGTCTTTTCTTCAAATATCTTTCCTATTTCTTCCAGTGCAACCTGAATTTCAGCCTTTGTATTCAGTACGCTGATCTCAGTTCCTTTCAGATCTGTCCGGTATTCATATGTATCCACTGAAGTGTCGATTGGTATCTCCTCTTCCACCTCGTTCGGATCGTCCGGGTCACTCGCAAAACCAAATGTACATCCGGTCAGCGTGCCCATCGTCATTGCTCCGGTCAGTACCATCGCAAATAAACGTGCAATTCCTTTCCTCTTCATGAAGCTGTCCTCCTCTTTGTTATTTCGCAGATCATCCTGTCTCTCTTTGATCGCTTGTATGATATTTACGGTTTACAAAACCGGTTAAGTAACCGGTTACTTTATGAACTCATATTAACATCCCAGTTCCTTCCAGTCAACTGTTTTTCATAAGTTTATGAATCCTGCACAATTCTTTCGGCTTCTGTTTAGGCACATCATACAAAACCGGTAAAGTAACCGGTTATTTATTGTCTGTCGTTAAAATTTTTGCTATAATCAGAACTAAATATAATATTAAGAGGAACACCAATCATGAGCAGAGAAAAAAAGATTACCTTTAATGACATTGCAAAATATACGGGTTTTTCCAAGACAACGATCTCCCGCTACTTTAACAATCCGGACTCCCTGACGGTAGAAAACCAGGAAATCATCGCAAAGGCACTGACTGACCTGAACTATAAAGAGAACAAAGTAGGACGCATCCTCGCAAACGGCAGGACTGAGTTTATCGGCGTGATCATTCCGAATCTGACCAATCACTATTATTCCGAGATGCTCAACCGGATCCTTCTGACCTACGAGCAGTTCGGATACAAATTTCTGGTCTTTATCGGAAATGAAAACGAGGTATCTGAACGGCAGTATATTCAGGAGCTGCTGGCCTACAATATTGAAGGACTCATTATCATGAGCTTTACCATTCCCTCTAAAGAGCTTGCAGAGCTGGGCATTCCGGTAGTGACGATCGAGCGCGAGGACAGATACGTCTGCAGCGTTAATACAGACAACTACATGGGTGGCGTGCAGGCCACAAGCCTGCTGGCAAAGCTGGGCTGCGACATTCTCCTGCACATCAACACGCCTACTTCACCGGATATCCCTGCCTACGGGCGTATTAAGGGTTTTCTGGATATCTGCGAGGAGAAGCAGTTAAATCACAGGATCATCTATAAGGAACTCGGAAATACCTATGAGCTGATGCAAAAAAATCTCAGCGATATCATCGATGAACTGGCAGAAGCATATCCCAGTCAGAAAAAAGGAATCTTTATTTCCAGCGATACCCATGCAAATATCTTTTTAAATCTTCTGATCAAAAAATACGGTACGCTCCCCGATGACTACCTGATCGTCGGTTTTGATGACTCACCGATCGCAAGAGAGGCTGTCATTCCGATCAGCACGGTTGGTCAGCAGATCGACCGGATCGCATATGAAGCTGTCAGCCTGCTCGTAGACCAGATGAATGAACGCAAAAAAAGAAGACCGGTTCCGTTAACAGAACCGATCCATAAAGTCGTCACTCCCATTCTGATGCGTCGGGGCACAACCGAAAAAGATTTTCATTTATCACTGTAGCTACGTTCCTTCACAATCTGATACACGCTATATTCAGATCAAAAGCAGTCCGCCTTTTCACCTTCCCGCCGGAAGCACAACCTGAAAAACATTTTGCCCCTCACGGCTTTCCACCCATATTTTCCCGTGGTGATTCGCGACGATGCTTCCGGCAATGGAAAGGCCCAGTCCAAAATGACTGCCGTTGTCGCCCCGCGCCTCATCCATGCGATAAAACCGTTCAAACAGTTTCTCCTGCTGTTCCTTGGGGATCGGTGCGCCGGTATTTGACACACACAGTGTGAACCTGCGCGCCCGCAAAGACGCCCGGATCGCGATATTTCCGCCCTCCGGGGTATAGCTGATAGCGTTGTCCAGAAGGATCGACATCAGATTTTTTATCTGGTCCTCATCACCGATCATCTGCATCTGTTCCTGGACATCGATATCCATTGTCAGTTTCTTTTCATATGCAACACTCTCCATCGGATAGATGACATCCAATAATGATTCATCCACGCAAAATTTCCGGTACTCCGTCTGTTCCATCGGTGTGTCCAGACGCATGAGCGTCAGCATCTTGTTCACCATTGCGATCATATGCTCCGTCTCCTGTCTGATGTATTGCAGGTGACGGTTATCCCCGATCTCCGCCTCCAGCAGCTGCGTATTCGCGCTGATCACGGTGAGCGGTGTCTTCAACTCATGACCGGCGTTGGACATGAACTTTTTCTCAGAACTGATCATCTGCTCCACCGGACGCACAAGACGTCTGGAGAGCAGCTGTGTCAACAGGATCAAAAGCGCAATACCTGCGCCTGCAAAAAGCAGGCAGACAACAATCGCGGGAATCATTGCCCGCACCGCAGGATACACACTGATCAGCACGATGTATCTGCCGGATTTTCCCTGCTTGGTGACACTCGTCACCTCCCGGAATTCCAGTGGCTCCTTCCAGTGGTCTGCCACCTTCTGGGCATACACGTACAGCTTCTCCTCATCAATGCCCTGCATATAGTTGCTGTACAGCTCGACCGTTCCGTCCTTTTGCACATGAAAAAGCACATAGTCAACGGACTCCATCTCAAGCGCCGCTCCCCGCGTTTTTTCGATCTGTTTTAATCCCGTCTCCGAAACCTCCAGCCGCACCTGTCTGCGCAGCTCCATAAGCCGGTCCTCATAGCTTCCCCAGCAAAACATGATCAGACCGCCCATGAGCACCACGCAAAACAGCGCGCTCAAAAGGATCGTCAGATTTTTTTTCAGTTTACTGATCATCGCACTCCTCCAGAATATATCCCACGCCTCGCACGGCACGGATCTTGACATTCACATGCAGATAATTGAACTTCCGGCGCAGAAATGACACATACACTTCTACGTTATTGTACTCAGCATCCGATTCAAAGCCCCAGATCTTTGTGGAGATCTGTTCCTTTTCAAGCACCTGTCCCTGGTTCATCAAAAACAGTTCCAACAGCTGCATCTCTTTTCCGGCAATCTTCATCGTCTTGCCGTTGCTCACATTTTTGATCTCACAGGCACTACTGTCCAGCGAAAGATCGCCTGCACGCAGCGTGACGATCTCCTGTATGCCCCGGCGTCTTAAAATTGCCTGCACCCGCATCAGAAGTTCCCGGATCTCAAAAGGTTTTGTCACGTAGTCATCCGCCCCGCGCTCAAAGCCCCGGATCTTGTCCTCCAGCTCTGTCTTTGCCGTCAGGATCAGCACCGGGAGTTCCTGCCCCTCGGCGCGCATGCGCGCAAGCACCTCATAACCGTTCATCTCCGGCAGCATCACATCCAGGATCATCAGATCATAGATGCCGCTCATGGCATGTTCATAACCTGCCCTGCCGTCATGTACCACATCCACGATATAGTTTTCTTTTACAAGTGTCTCCTCCAGCGTATCCGCCAGCCGGACAGAATCCTCTACGATCAATATACGCAACGCTCTTAACCTTCTCTCTTTTCGTGCAGCCTGTAGTCTTTTTCATCTTACTACGACGCGATCCGATATTGCAATCCCTTTTTCTGTGACTGCAAACTTCACTGTTACTTCTTGAAGCCATGCCACGTGCCTTTTCTCAGCACGCCCTGTCAACGTCAAAGTCCGAAAATCGCGCGCCTGTATCCTGCGTGACGGTATGTAACAGTTGTTTATGCGACGGGTACACGCGGAGAAAATATAGAGCAATCAGTGATCAGGCAGCAGAGCCAAGCTGATCTTGCTTGGACTCTGTGCCACTCGCGTGATTTACCTTGCAAGCATAACAAACTGTTACATACTGTCGCGCAGAGAAAGGACGCGTGAGTTGCATGTTCTGGAGTTGGCAGGGAGTGTACATCTTTATTGTTCACTGTTTTTTCACTTTTTCTAAATTTTTTTCAAGGTTCTTTCAAGGTTTGTTCCCTATGATAAATCTGTATGTAGTATAAAACAGAAAACTGGTAATCATAAAAAATGAAATACAGGAGTCAGTCATGGATCATTTAGACAAATTAGAAGCAGAAGCAATCTATATCATGCGTGAAGTAGCGGCTGAATGCGAAAAACCGGTCATGCTCTACTCGATCGGAAAGGATTCCTCCGTCATGCTTCATCTCGCGTTAAAAGCATTTTATCCGGAAAAGCCCCCGTTTCCGTTTCTCCATGTCAATACCACATGGAAATTCAAAGAAATGATCACCTTCCGTGATCAGGTGGCAGAAAAATACGGCATTGAAATGCTGGAGTATATCAACGAAGAAGGACTTGCCCAGGGGATCAATCCCTTTGACCACGGTGCCGCCTACACAGATATCATGAAAACACAGGCGCTAAAACAGGCACTGGACAAATACGGCTTCACCGCAGCTTTCGGGGGCGGACGGCGTGACGAGGAAAAGAGCCGCGCCAAAGAGCGCATTTTTTCCTTCCGAAATCCCGATCACGCCTGGGATCCAAAAAACCAGCGCCCGGAAATGTGGAAGCTGTACAACACGGAAATCAACAGAGGCGAGAGCATCCGCGTCTTTCCGATCTCCAACTGGACCGAAAAGGATATCTGGCAGTATATCCGCAGGGAAAATATCGACATTGTTCCGCTTTACTTTGCAGCCGAGCGTCCGGTCGTAGAGCGCGACGGCAATCTCATCATGGTCGATGATGAGCGCATGCGCCTTTTGCCGGGCGAACAGCCGGTCATGAAAAAAGTGCGCTTCCGCACACTGGGCTGTTATCCGCTCTCCGGCGGCATGGAATCCGACGCGGACACGCTTGACGCGATCATCGAAGAAACATTAAGTGCGGTATCTTCCGAGCGTACCAGCCGGGTCATCGATAAGGACGGTGGCTCCGCCAGCATGGAAAAACGAAAGAGGGAGGGCTATTTCTAATGGACTCATTACTGAAATTTATCACCTGCGGAAGCGTGGACGATGGAAAATCCACCCTGATCGGACATATGCTCTATGACGCCAAGCTGCTCTTCGCCGATCAGAAAAAAGCGCTGGAGTTGGATTCACGGATCGGTTCCAACGGCGGCGACATTGATTACAGCCTCCTTCTGGACGGACTGATGGCCGAGCGCGAGCAGGGTATTACGATCGACGTTGCCTACCGCTATTTTACGACAGAGCACCGCTCCTTTATCGTGGCAGACACACCGGGACACGAAGAATACACCCGCAACATGGCGGTTGGCGCCTCCTTTGCAGATCTCGCCGTCATCCTTGTGGATGCCAGTCAGGGCGTGCTCACGCAGACGCGCCGGCATACCCGTATCTGCGCGCTCATGGGCATCCGTCACTTTGTATTTGCAGTCAACAAGATGGACCTGATCGACTTTTCGCAGGAGAAGTTCCGGAAGATCCGAAAAGAGATCCGCATTCTCCTCGCCGAGTTTGAATTTGACTCCGAGACAGTTATCCCGGTTTCCGCCACCTGCGGAGACAACATTACGAAATCATCCGCAAATATGCCCTGGTACACCGGCGCACCGCTGCTCTCCTATCTGGAGCACATTGATATCAGCACACAGCATGTGCAGCAGAGCTTTACGATGCCGGTTCAGCGTGTCTGCCGCCCGGATCACAGCTTCCGGGGCTTTCAGGGGCAGATCGAGAGCGGAAGTGTCTCCGTGGGAGACGAGATCACGGTACTCCCCAGTCGCGAGACATCACATGTCCGTTCGATCCTATGCGGAGATCAGACAGTAACTTCGGCATCTGCAGGACATGCTGTGACACTCCAGCTGGACACGGAAATTGATGTTTCGCGGGGCTGCGTGCTCGTAAACGGCGGTACGACCACCGTTAATCACCTGTTTTCCGCCTCCATTCTCTGGATGGATGACGCCCGGCTCGTGGAAGGAAAGAGCTACCTGATGAAGGTCGGAACGCAAAAAGTCCCTGCGACGGTACTTCGCATCCGCCATAAGGTCGACGTAAATTCCGGGCAGGAGGTTCCTGTCGATGCGATCTATAAAAATGAGATCGCCGTCTCCGATTTTTCCACATCGACAGACTTTGTATTTGATACCTTTTTACAAAACAAGGCGCTGGGATCCATGATCCTCATCGACCGTGTGAGCCATATGACCTCCGCCTGCGGAACGATCACACGCTCCTTGGACCGGGGCACAAACCTGACCTGGCAGAATACGGATATCACACGCTCATTCCGAGAGAATCAGCTTGGACAGAAAGCGCGTACGATCTGGTTCACCGGGCTTTCCGGTTCCGGCAAATCCACGCTTGCAAACGCCCTCGAAAAACGTCTCGCCGCACTGGGCAAACACACAATGCTGCTGGACGGCGACAATATCCGTATGGGCTTAAACCGCAACCTCGGCTTCTCGGAAACAGACCGTATCGAAAATATCCGACGCATCGCAGAGGTGGCAAAACTGATGAACGAAGCAGGCTTGATCGTACTCACCGCTTTCATCTCTCCCTTCGCGAACGACAGAAGACGCGCAAAGGAGATCATCGGCGATGCATTTACGGAAGTGTATGTCAGCACGCCCCTGGAAGAATGTGCGAGCCGTGATGTGAAGGGTCTGTACGCCGCCGCAAAGGCCGGAAAGATCGAACAGTTTACAGGCATCAGCAGTCCCTATGAAGTACCGCAGCATCCGGACGTTGTCATCGACACCACCGGCCGCGATCTGGACGAGTGCGCGGATGAGCTGCTGGAACAGCTGAAATCATTGTTCTGACACCCGATAAAACTACGAAAGGATACACGCCATGAAGACACTTTATCTGCATATCGGCATGCCGAAAACAGGCACTTCATCGATCCAGAAATTTTTATTAAAAAACCGGGCGGTTCTCAGACGGTACGGATACTGCTTTCCAAAGCTGCCCTATCAATATCCGTTTACGTTTCAAAACCGCAATGCGTATTTCATGATCGGCAAGCAGTACGACGCTGACGGAAACCGGGATCAGGCACTGGAAAAAGAATATCTCAAGGAAGGCATGGCAAAGGTCTGCAGTTATTTTGAGACATACGACAACATTATTCTCTCGGAGGAAACGCTCTGGCGTGCGTTCCGCACACACCGCTACCTGTTTCCATACCTGAAAAAACATGCTGACAATCACGACTACCGGCTGAAGATCATCGTCTATCTCCGGCGACAGGACGAGTATCAGCTCTCGCTCTGGAAACAGAATGTCAAACATCCGAAAACTGCCCAGACACTTCCCTTTGACCAGCGTCTGGAACAGATTCTGGCAAATGAACCGTTTACCCTGCAGTACGCTGCTACACTCGACGAGATCGCACAGATTTTTGGAAAGGACAGCCTGATCGTCCGCAGATTCGACCGTTCGGACTGGAAAAACGGATCGATCATCGATGATTTTCTGGATTGTGTCGGTCTTACACACACCGATGAATATAACGAGCTCCCGGAAAACATCAATCCGAGTCTTTCCGAAAACATGGCACAGATCAAGCGGATCATCAATAAGGATCTGACATTTTCCAAAGAAGAAAATGCTTATCTCGGACAGTTTTTGCGCGATCTGTCCCCGGAATCCGGCAAACAGTATCCGTGCAGTATGCTCTCGGTCGATGAGACACGCGCTTTTCTGGAACAATTTGCAGAGGAAAATAAACGCGTTGTAACAGACTATATCAGAGATGGCAAGCCCCTGTTTTCTGATGAGATCAGGGATCTGCCGAAATGGCAGGCAGAAAATCCCTACATGCTTGAAGATCTGATCCGCTTTTTCGCATCGGTTTCCATAGATCTTCGCCGTGAGAATGAACATCTGAAAACTGAACTGTCCGATACGCACGACGAGTTAACACAGCTGCGCGATGAACTGGCTGACCTAAAAGAAGTAGTAACAAACGAACAGCATCTATTCCGTTCGTTCAAACAAAAGCTCAGGCATCCGTTCCGCACGGTCTGGGATCGGATCTTTCATCGCAGCAACTAGTTTCTATCAACCTGTTTTGGAAAGAGATCATCATGAATCCATTTTGCAAATTTCTGCTCTCCATGTTCAAGATCGGCTGCATCGGCTTTGGCGGCGGAAGCGCCCTGATCCCGGTTATGGAACGTGAATTTATCGGAGAAGACAAATTAGATAAAAAAGAACATTTTGAAAAAGATATCCTGATCGCAAGCCTGACGCCGGGTGCACTCCCGGTAGAGCTGGCTGCTTCTCTCGGCTGGCGTAACTTCGGCGCAAAAGGAATGATCCTCGCCGCGACAATTATGGCGCTGCCCGGTGTCGCAGCCTCCCTTTTGCTTTTGACATGCCTGACGCGTTTTCGCGAACGGATCGGCAGCCTTATGAATCTGCTCACAACGCTGGTTTCATTTTTCATCATCTGGCTGATCATCCGCTACATCCGAAAAGTATGCAGGCAGTGCCGGTCGATCAGCCGCAAATTTTATCGTCGCGCCGTGCTTGTCATGATCGGTGTATTTGCGCTTTCCTGTGGAAAATATCTGTACCGGCTGCTCGGAATAGATGGTAAACCGCCGATCGTGCTCTCAACATTTCACATCCTGATCTTTGCTCTCGCGGCGATCATCGGCGTCAATGTGATCCGCGGTTTGCGAAACGCCCGCCGTGCAGACAAAACGTTTACTCCGCCTGTTTTGACCAGTTCACGCAGCATATCGGATCTTTTGATCTGGCTCGTTTTTCTGGTACTTTTGACCATTCCGGGCATGATCCTTGCTGTTCGCTTTGATCTCGCCGGCTATCTTTCCTTTTTAGCCCGCGGCACGGTCTCCGTCCTGATGTCATTCGGAGGCGGCGATGCATACCTTGCAGTCGCTGACGGGCTGTTTGTGGAGGCTGCCATCATCAGCTCTGACGCATTTTACGGAGACATCGTCGCAGTTGCAAATATCCTGCCCGGCTCGATCCTGTGCAAAGCGCTCACCGCCATCGGCTATTATTACGGCATTTCCGTAACCGGCAACATCCCCGGCGGATTAGCTTTCGCCCTCGGCGGTTTTGGCTGCAGTGTCGCTGTCTCCTGTCTGGTATTCGGGATCATTTTTCATCTGTATGAGCGATTCTCCGGTTTCCGGAGCATGCAGACCATCAGCCACTATATCGGTCCCATTATTTGCGGACTGCTGGGTACGGTCAGTCTCGGGCTGCTTGTCCCGGTATTTCACTAAAAAACCTCAGCTGCCATTGGGCAACTGAGGTTTTTTATCTTTACGATTTTCATTTACCACTGCTCGATCGGAATCAGGTTTCCGTCTTCATCCCGGATCGTCAGCTCCATCTGCAGCTTTTCTCCATTGCAGCTGAGCACCGCGCCGTTTGTCTGTATCACTTTGCGATACCAGTATGCAGAATCCTTCGGTATCCGCTGCTGTGTCTCAAAGTCCACATAAACGATGCCAAACCGCTCACTGTAACCTTCACTCCACTCAAAATTATCCATAAATGTCCACTGGAAATAACCACGGATATCCGCGCCCTCATCTCTTGCGCGTTGCATCGCGCCAAGATACGCATCCAGAAAGCTGATGCGGTTCGGATCATGCACTTTGCCGTCCGCACTCACCGCGTCATGGCAGGACATTCCATTTTCCGTAATATAGAGCGGGTAAGGATAACGCTCACAAAGGAAACGGATACCATAATAAAATGCATCGGGTGTCACCGGCCACTCCGCTGCAGTCTTTGGAAAGCCGGGCGCGCGTTTTACAAACTCCGGTTCTCCGTCCGCGCCTGCGCGCACATAATATCCGTTATAAATGTTCTGTCCCATAAAATCGATGGGCTGATGGATCAGTGCCATGTCCTCCGGCTTGATCTCCGGCAGATATTTTTCAAACTTTTTCAACCCTTCTTCCGGATAGTGTCCCAAAAATACAGGATCTGAAAACCATGATACATTCCATGTCCAGTTATCCATGGGATTGTAAAAACCAAAATAAACCTTTTTTGCCGCCTCGATGTCCTCCGGGCTGTCCGTATACGGATACGCCACACCGCCCGTCGGTGCAAATCCGATCCTGATGGGCTGCTTTGCATGGGCGCGCAGCTGTTTTACCGCCTGTCCGTGTGCCATCAGAAGATGGTGCGCAGCAAGAAACGTCTCACTGATGTTCAGCTTCACTCCCGGCGCATGTACGCCACTCAGATGTCCCAGTCCGATACAGCACTGCGGCTCATTGATCGTAATAAAGTATTCGCACAGGTCAGAAAAACGCTCTGCTACCAGCGCCGCATAATCACCGAACCACGTGACAACATCCGGATTCAGCCAGCCGCCGCGCTCATAGAGTTTCTGCGGAAATTCCCAGTGGAACATCGTAATATACGGTGTGATCCCGTTCTCCTTCATACACAGGATCATATCCCGGTACATCTCGATCGCCTTCTCATTCACCTCTCCGGTTCCCTCCGGAAGGATCCGCGCCCAGTTCAAAGAAAACCGATAGTGTTTAATTCCCAGCTCACGCATCAGCGCAAAATCCTCTTTATAGCGGTGCATATGATCGCAGGCGGTAAAAGCGTCCTGTTCGTTATACACCCGTCCGTTTTTCACAAAGGTATCCCACACGCAGTCTCCTCTGCCATCCTGCGGATTGGTGCCTTCGATCTGATACGCACTGGTCGCAACACCCCACACAAAATCCTTCTGAAACATATTTTATCCTCCTAAATATGAAAACATTTCTGCACATCTGCCAGCTTACCAAGCACCATGATCATATCATCCTGCTGCAGCTGTGTATCCGGCGCGATATTCATGGATATTTTTCCATCACGCTTGATACCGAGAATATTGACATTGTACCGGTTGCGGATATCCAGTTCACGAATGGACTTCTCATACCAGTTCATCGGTACTTCCACCTCAAAAATACCATAATCTTCATCGATCTCAACATAGTCCGCAATGTGGTCTGATGTGTAACGGATCGCCGCCCAGCTCGCCAGCTGTCGCTCCGGGTAAAGTACCTCATCCGCCCCGTTGCGCAGCAAAAACTTTGCATGAATATCACGCGACGCACGGCTTACAACCAGCTTCGCACCCAGCTCTTTCAGCAGAGAAGTCGTCTCCAGAGAGCTCTGGAAATCACTGCCGATCGTCACGATACACAGATCAAAATTACGCACGCCCAGTGATTTTAAAAATTCTTCATTTGTGCTGTCACCGATCTGTGCATTGGTAACATAAGGAAGCAGCGCCTCCACACGTTCTTCGTTCTTGTCCACTGCCATCACCTGATGATGCAGCTCATTCAATTTCATTGCGATATGTCTTCCAAAGCGGCCGAGACCGACCAGTAATACCGTTTTCATCATTGTCCTCCTTCATGATGCGTCCTTATCTGCATGACCGTATCTGAATGCAGATGCCTATTAAAAAACTATAACACTACCCTACGGTTATTTTCTCCTTCGGTGCCTTGGATACGTTGGGTTTCGTGCCGGAGACGGCTGCAAATACGACCGTCAGTCCACCGACTCGTCCGAAATACATAAGCACGGTCAGGATGATATGGCTCGCGAGTGAGAGATCCGGTGTGAGTCCCAGAGTCAGTCCCACGGTTCCGATGGCTGATCCTGCTTCAAAAATACACTCCAATATCGGTAAATGTTCGATACTGCTGATCAGAATACCGCCGCCCAGACAAAAAATCAGGTACAGAAGCAATACTGCTGCCGCATACTTGACTGTTTCTCCCGCAACGCGCCGGTCAAAGACCTCCACATGTTCCCGGCGTCCGAACACTGACAACATAGACAGGATCAATACCGCGATCGTTGTAGTCTTCATACCTCCTGCCGTGGAGCCGGGAGAACCGCCGATGAGCATGAGGATCGTCATGATCGCCTGTCCCGGTTCACTCATCTTTGTCAGATCAAGCGTATTAAAACCCGCCGTTCGCGGCGTCACCGACTGGAACAGAGCGCCCCAGAAGCGCTGTCCTTCTGACATCCATGCCCACTGCGGATAAGTGAATTCAATGAAATAGAAATACAATGCCGGCAATATCAGTAATACCGCTGTCACAACAAACACGATCTTTGACTGCATCCGGTACTTCCGCAGATGCCATTTGTGTGTGCGGATATCATTCCACGTCAAAAAACCGAGACCACCGATGATGATCAACAGCATGATCACGATGTTGATGACCGGGTTCGTGACATATGACACCAGTGATGAATAATGCTCCCGCACACCCATCAGGTCAAAGCCCGCATTGCAGAACGCGGAAACGGAATGCCAGACCGAATACCAGATTCCTTTTCCCAGACCGAAATCCTTATAAAATACCGGGAACATGCAGACTGCCCCCACGAGTTCGATGCAAAACGCTGTCTTCACAATAAAACTGGTGAGCCGGACGATACCGCCCACCTGTGGCGCCGCGATGGACTCCTGCATCGTACTGCGCTGCATCAGACCGATCTTTTTTCCTGAAATGATCGTAATGACAACCGCTAAGGTCACCACTCCCATTCCGCCGATCTGTATCAGTGTCAATATCACCGCCTGTCCGAACCCGCTCCAGTAAGTCGCCGTATCCTGCACTACCAGTCCTGTCACACACGTTGCAGAAGTCGCAGTAAAGAGCGCATCCATCAAGGATGCGCTCCCGGCCTCTCTGGTAGCAAAGGGCAGCATCAAGAGTACGGTTCCTGTCAGTATCACCAGCAAAAACCCCAGGATAATAATCTGAAAAGTCGAGAGATGTTTTCTCACTCTGATCTCGTTCATGTCAACTGCTCCTTTGTAGCTGTATTGCTCATTTTTATCTTCTCACTTTCTGCCATCTGTGGCTGAACATTTTCCGCGACATTTCCCGCACCGGGTGCCACAGGCAAGTCTTCTTCGGACACCTTCTGCTGTCCGGATCTGATCTCCGCAAGCTTTGCTCTGATCAGCTTATCACAGGCCTTCTGAAACCGTTCACTTGAGACAGATTTCTGAACGAAGGCGCTCAATCCGTCATTATCCAGCGTTTCCTTCGCTTTTTTCGGCGAAATACGACCATCGGTCATTCCCTTGTTTAATTTGATCAGACAATCCAGCCATGCCATTTTTTCATAGATCGACTCACGGTCTGCCTCATCCATATTTTGGAGTGTTCTGAGAACATCCTGCTTTTTCGCAGCGATCTGCTCATGCACCTGCTGTACCGCGACCTCTTCGGGTGCCCCGACCAGATAGTAATAGCTGCTGCTGACTATATTTGACAAAGCCTTCAATCCCCAGGCCGTCCATCCGATATTCTCCTGCTCCACAATATCAGCCAGCTGGCTGATCACGTCCTGCTCCACCTGCAGTTCTTCCACATCTGACAGACTGATCCCGCGCATTGCCTGTATCTTCTCTGTCGTCTCACGCTCTGTTTCGATCGCCTTTTCAAGCTTCTCCTTTTGGAGTTCCAGCATGACGATTTCCTCTTTGTCATCTTCCGTCTCTTCCGCTCTCGAACCGCCCCAGAATCGGTCATAAGCCCAATCTGCCGTCTTTTTCAGCAGGCACTTTCCACCGGTCACCACACCTTTCGCTATCAGCTTCGTCGCTCCTATCGCGAACGTTGCAACCACCGGAATGCCTTTATTTATGAGATTCCGCGCAGTGTTTACATAGGTTTTCTGCTTATCCTCCATCGTCTCATGAGGCGGTATCTCCATCCTGTCAATTCCACAGATCACCTCGTCCGTTATGCCCAGAGTCTCTCTGACCGACGCAAGACTGACTTCGGGCTTTAACATTTCTTCCACCTGCTCAGACGAAAAACCATAGTGACTCTGCAGCGCATCCTTCATTGCCATGAGGATCATACGCTCCTCCACCGGCTCGTTCCGGTGAAACAGTTTGCTGAAAAATCCGCGTTTTTCCTCCTTGGAAGCCAGGATCGCAGACAGCTTTTTAGCTGCCGCAATAGCTCCGATCATGCACTTCTCATTGAACACATTCCTGTTTTCAGCGTCAAAAGGCACCGGTGTGTAATATACATAATTGCGCTGCTGTCCGATTGCACCCGAGGTAGCCATAAAGAACTGCTCACACAGACTTTGTGCAGTATCTTTTCGTTTCACCTTTGCATGCGTTTTGATCAGCCGGTCGATCTCTTTCTCACTCGTAATACTCTTTGTTTCCAGCGTCTCCGCCAGCTGCTTTTGTTCATCCGTCATCACGTCTGCAACACTCTCCGGAAACGACAGCTTTGCATCGGTATCCAGAAAATTCATCGGAGCCTCCAGATACTCGGTCATGTTGGCAATGGAACGTGTAAAGTCGGTGTACATCTCGCCCAGTCCATGAGCGGCTTTTTTCATTCGATCCTGCAATATTTCTTCGGACATCGCAGGATTTCCGAGATATTCCTCTTTCAGCATATCAAAGACCAGTTCCAGCTGCCTGTGATAGCTTCCCTTGATGATGGTCGGCATGAGCTTTGTCCGCCACTGAACATCCGTATAATTACTGTCAGCAATCTTCATCGTCTCTTCCATCATATCTGAAACGATCGACACCTCATCCGGCAGGATACCGGTCTCATTATAAAACTTTGCCATGAGCACCGGATCAAAATGACACGGGGGACGCATTTCGCCATGGATCAGCGTGGGAGCAAAGCAGGTAAACGCCACCAGTTCGCCCGACGCGTACTGCTCCACCCCCGAGGCTAAAAGCCTTCTCTGGATCAGGGTTTTCAACATTCCGCTCGCAGTCTCAGACTCGATCATATGCTCAAACAGGGACAACCCGATCGCATACCCCTTCGACCATGGTCGATCCAGCTTTCTGCCATAGATCTCATACTGTTCCAGCTGCGGGTTTATGCTCTCCCCGAAAAAATGCAGCAGCTTATCCACACCGCTGTTGATCGCTTCTCCAAAGTTGTCACTGATGCCATGCAAAATTTTCCCTATCCAGCCGTCCGTATATCTTGCCTGATGTCCGATCAGCTTTTTCTGCCATGGTTCTAACACACGAAGAGCCTCGTCTCGCTCCCTCTCACGTCGCGTACGTTCCGCAGCTTCCTCACCTGCGCGAATCAGCTGCTGAATCCTTTCACGGACTACCTGCATCTGGCGTTCGAGCTCTCTCTGCCTTTCTTCTCTTTCCCGATCCTCCTTCGCCCTTCTCTGTGCCTCCTGCGCCTCCTTTTTCTCCTGTTCGGCCTTGAAATCTGCCCATCTTTCATCCGGATCGCGGAACAGATCCATCATGATATCATCTTCCGTGATATCCACCTCGATTTCCCCGATCTGAACACCATGAACAAGCACAGATCCCACTTCACTCACTGTCTTGTAGACAACGCTTCCTTTTTCAACCACAAGATCTGTGACATTTCGGACACCTTCCGCCACGGTCCGACCCATCGTTCTGACAAACCGCTTCAAAAACTGGTCATTTTCCCGCTCGGTAATAAGCTCCTGTTTCAGATCGATCTTTTCATAGCCGTAAAAGGCTTCATCGGTGATCCCGTATTTTGTACGGATATCCGCAAGCGTCATCTCCGGTTTCAACAGTTCTTTGACCTCATCTGCGCTGATGCCAAAGGCCATGGACAGATCTTCTCTCAAAATCGCATATATCTTTTTCTCCTCAGGATCCTTTGACCCGCTTAACAGACCGGAGAGCTTTTTCAGAGCTGCAACCGAATTGATAAAGCTGGTACAATTGCGGGTACTGTGATCCTCTGCGATCGCTGCCGGATAAAAGCCTGCATTTTGTTGCGCTTCCTTTCCTGCATGCCCACCCAGACTCAAGAAAAAAGAAAGAATGAGTTCTTCTTTATTCTCGGTTCGCTTCGCCTTTAAAAAAGTCTTTTTAAATCTGTCTGCTTCACGTTGGTTCACCAACGCAGCTGTCTGACGTCCCTGATACTTCTTCAGTTCCGTTTCCGACAGGGAACCCGCCAGCTCCTCTGTCAATTCACGGGGCGGATCGGACTCTAAGATATTGATCGGCGACTCCAGATATTCCGTATGATTTGCCAGCGAACGCGAAAATCCCTGATAGATCTTTCCGAGAAGCTGCTGCGCTTTATCCATGCGCTCACTGAGCAGTTCCTCCGATATGGCAGGTGTGCGCATATATTCTTCATGAAGGATCCGATATACATTGTTCAGCTGTTTTTTATAGCTCTCGCTTAAAATGATCGGCATGATCGTCGTGCGCCACTGCTCATCCGTATAACAAGCCTGCTTGATCTTACACGTCTCATTATACATATCGATGAGCATCGCCTCCTGATCAGGTACGATACCCAGTTCATTATAAAACGCGATCATATCCGCATCCTCAAACCGGATCGGAATATGCACATCATTATGTGCGTCAGCTGCGGCAAAGCAGGTGGCGGCAACAACCGCTCCAGACACACTGTATAGCTGGTCCGGATGACCTAACTTCTTCTTTAACAATTGGGAAAGATTTTGCTTCACACAATCGCTCTTCAGCACATGTGAAATTCCCTTGTTCTTCAGATTTTGTCCGAATCCCCATGCTCTATCTACTTTTTTTCCGTACAACTCATAAGACTTTGCCTGCGCACCGGTAGAATCGCCGACATAGTCCAAGGCAGTTCCAACAATCCGATCAAAACCCGCCTCTCCCTGTTCCCAGAAATTTGCCACAAGTTTTCCGAGCCATGAATCTGTATAGCGTTTCTTACGCCCGATCAGCTTCAGTTCCCATGCTTCCAGTTCCTTCTTTTTTTGTTTTTCCCCTACTCCCATTGCTATCACCTTTCACGCTGTCCTCAGATCAGCAAAAAAATCCGTCATACCAAGGTCTATCTCTCAGTATAACGGATTTTCTGTAAAATTACAATTTGTTTATGATCATGTCACAGATGACATACCACCCTTTTACTGTGCCGGCCAAGTAAAGTGGATATAAAAAAATGATGATCCTCTACAAGATCTGCGGCCACTCCTGCTCGATCACGTGCATAAAATGCTCCTGCACGGCATCAAACAGATACCCGGTCTCCTGCGGCAGTTTTTCTTCCTCTGCAAAACCGCCCGCCATGGACGCATGACCACCGCCGTTGCCCCAGTCCTTCAATGCAATGTTGGCCAGATTTCCGGCATGCACATCGTCACGCTCACTGCGAATGCTGAACTTGTAACCGCCCGCGCGTTTCGCGTAGATCACCACGACCTCAACCTCCGCCAGAGCTAACAGGAAATCACTGAGTGCTGCCACCAAAGCGTCCGGGCAGACAAAATCCAAATAAGAAAAACACACTTTTCCGAAACAGCGGATATGCTCGATCGCACTGCCGTACGCCTGTAAATCCGCAAATTCCATGTTGTTCGTCTCCAGTTCATGCAGCAAAGCCTTATCCGCATAGTGAAACAGATATTCATACATCTCAACATCAAATTCTGTGACACCCCGGCTCAGCTGCAGCGTATCCATGCGCAGTCCGTATAAAAGCGCGGTCGCCGCCTGTGCATCAGGAGCGATGTCCAGCATACGGTAATAGTCCGCGATCAGGCTGGCACACGCGCCTGTGATTCGCAGATCCGCATACTGATAATCCACCTTGACAAACGTCGGGTGATGATCGATCGCCGCCATCTCCTCCCCGATCAGATCCGTCGTATTTCCGTTATTTTTCTGACAATCCACCAGAATGATCATGTCCGTCGGCTGCATCACATCACTGATCTCTCCGTATGGCACCATCGTGATCCCGCACAGGTTCAGCATTTTCAGACTGCTGAGCTTATCGATCTGCCCCTCATGGCACAACCCCGCATGAATGCCAAAGTGCATCAGAAGCTGCTGCAGTCCGAATGCACTGGAGATGGCATCCGGATCCGGAAAATTGTGTGTCTGTATCCAGACGGTTTTATTTTTACAAAGTTTTATCAATTCGTTGGGATTCATCATCTGTATATGTCCTCCAGTGTAACATTCTTCCTTGCAATAATTCTACTCATAATATACTAACTTACGAGTAGAATAATTGTTTTCATAGGATTTGTTAAGGCCAAAAACAAGTTATCTGATAAAATTTGTCCACACGCGATCCTCTGTTTCCGGCAGACCAAATTGCTCTTTTCCAAGCGCGATACTCTTCATAAGAAATGTCATGTTGCGTGCAAGCACCCGCATCGTCTGCTTTCCTTCTTCATCAAGTTCCGCATCCCCTGCATTTTTTCCATGAATGCAGTTCCAATACTGGCTGGATGCGATGGGCATATTTGCAATGGTGAAGTATTTATTCAGTTCATCAAAGGTTGCCGAGCATCCACATCTTCTGGCACAAACCAGGCTTGCACCCACTTTCATGGTCTTGTCAAAATGTGTGCTGCAAAACAGTCTGTCCAGACAGGCGATCAACGTGGCATTTGCTGACGCATAGTAGACAGGAGATGCCACAACCAGTCCGTCTGCTGCCTCAAATTTCGGTGCGAGTTCATTGACCACGTCATCAAACACACACTTGCCCTTCTCCGAACATGCTCCGCAGGCGATACATCCGCGGACACTCTGATTTCCCATCTGAACGATCTCAACCTCCACACCTTCCTGTTCAAATACCTTTTTCATCTCACGAAGCGCAATGGATGTATTTCCAGTCACACGGGGGCTTCCGTTAATTGCTAAAACCTTCATATCTTGATTCCTCCCTTTGTATTCAAATTTTCGATGCTGTCTATGCAGCCTCACCAGCCCTTCAGCATCGAAACATTGTAGTTTCCTAAATTTGTCCCGCTGTCCTTGACCTTTTTTCTCCAGTCCTTCGGCAGCTCACCTACCAGCTTTTTGAAATTGCGGGTAAATGAACCGGTTGTCTGAAATCCGGTCTGTATCGCGATATCTTCGATCTTTTCATCCGTTTTCGCCAGCAGTTCACAGGCATGATCGATCCGCACCAGGTTGATATATTCTGCCGGAGAAGTATTGAAATATTCCTTAAATTTTCTCCGATAATGACTCTCGCTGATACTGCTGACCCGCGTCAGATCATCAATACTGATATCTTCCATATAGTGCTGACCAATATAATCTAATGTCTCCAACATCAGCTCATAGCTTTCTCCTGCCACACCATTTTCCTTTATAACATGATCAGACTCACTCATTTGCGCGATATGAAGCAGGAGGGACAGCGTATTTAATTTAACGCATTCCCTATAAAACTCCTTTTTCTGTCGCATATCCTCAAAAATAGGGCGAAGAAGCATCGACAATTCGGTATTTTCTTCTTTACTGAGCACATGGCACCGACTTTCTATCCGACGGATGGTACCATTCACCCACACCTGACGATCCGGATAAGCAGTACGTAATAATTCATCCGCGTCGACAAATAAGTATTCCCACTTCTGTATGCGTGTGACATCTCCATTCGTTCGATGCGGATGATTTTTCGGTATGATCGTTATCGTTCCGTCTCTGTAATCTGACTTACTATCTCCATGACAGATCTGACCGTCCCCATAATAGCAATATCCGATCTCCAAATGATTGTGAAAATGCATTGCATCTGTGCCATAGGGAATTTCCCATTCTTCTCCCAAAAGGGCTAAAACCGGAAGATCCTTCGGCACTTCATAATATCGGAATTCCACTTTTTCCTTTTCGTGCTTCATAATTCTTTTCCTCTTTCATCATGCAAACCTATCCTAAATATATCATAATGCGATTTTCCGGTAAACTATAAAATTCCTCACCTACATAACCTGCCACCGGCAGCTTCTTACGGATGCATGGCAACAAAAAATGAAGTGATGCCTGCTTTGACATCACTTCACCTTTTTATCTTTCCTTATAATCCCGGATCACTTCCAGTGTCGGCAGCACATTTCCGTCATAATCAAACAACGCCTGATTTGCCCACTCGTTGCCACAGGGTCCCGGATCATTCATGTATTCCAGAGAGGCGGGAGTTGCCCAGCCGCTGCCCGGAACGGGGATCCACGCAGGCTCCCACCAGAAAAAGCCTCTTGCCCGATGCTCTGCGACCGTCTCCAGACGCGCAAGCAGAGTCTGCATGAAATCCGCCTGCCCTTCCTTTGTCATCGGGAACTCGATCTTTTCTACCAGCGACGGCTTTGTAGCATAGCCCTTGCGCTCACTGTCAGATAATTTTTCGTATGATTTATAATCCTCCATCGTGTATCCCATGGATACCTCTGCGATGATCAGATCCTTGTGATAACGTTTTGCCATATCATTCATATTGTTGATGAGCTGATCCATCGTTCCGTGCCAGAAGGGATAGTAGGACAGTCCGATCAGATCAAAGTCCTCACCTCTGGCAACATAGTTGTCAAACCAGCGGCGGTACAACTCGTTGTTTCCACCGTTATCCAGATGGAGCATCACCGGAATATCCGGATTACTCTTTCGCACCGCACGGATACCGGCGCTCACAAATTTTGCAATGTTGTCATATTCACCGATACCGGCGTCCACATCGATCTTTCCTTCCGGCCAGAGCAGTCCGTTGGACAGCTCATTTCCCACCTGCACCATCGTGATGTTGACACCCTCTTTTTTAAAGAGTTCCATCGTATCAAAGGTAAAATCATACACTGCCTGCGCGAGTTCCTCGACAGTCATTCCCTCCCATGCCTTCGGCTTGATCTGTTTTCCGGGATCCGCCCAGAAATCACTGTAATGAAAGTTCATCAGCACGCCCAATCCTTTTTCGCTGACACGCTTTGCGATCTCCAGTGTCGTAGGGACATCGTTTTCACCTGCGCCATAAGATTCGTGGTTTTTCCCCCAGGGATCATTCCAGATACGCAGACGGATCGTGTCCACATCATAGTCCTTCATGATGTCTAAAATATCGCGTTCCCTGCCTCCATCATAGTATTTTGCCCCAAGACGCTCCAACTCCAGAAGAGTGGATAAGTCCATACCTTTTACATAATTCATTGCCATTCTCCTTGTAAATAAAAATAACAGTTCAGAGCAAATCATTCGCAAAATCGCTGCTTTGCAGCTTTCCTTTTGCTCATGCTTTGGCTCTCGCCAAAGAAATTTGCCAAAATACAGGGATCCATACAAGCATGATCCCTGTATTTTTAGCAAATTGCCTTGTCTCTGAACTGTTAGTCAAAATCGAATTTGGTAATACGCTCGTGCATTGCGCCGTAGCGGAAACGCACCATCTCGTTTTTCTCTAAAACATCCTTCTCATCGCCACGATACTGGCAGCGGATGCAGCTGTAAATACCCGTATCCTTATTGTAAAACATATCGATGTCCAGATCTCTCATAAAACATGAAGGGCATCTATAATTTAATTTGCCTTTTCTAAGTTGAGCCATGTCGCAAATACCTCCTTGTCTGAGATTTTCTTCTTATATCCAAGCTTAAACATCGGTGAGAATGCATATCCCTCCTGGATATAGCCCTCTGCTCCACCGGTCTGTGTCAGGGAAACCTTCGTCTCGATCGGAGGAACCACAGCGCTGACTGCAGTCGCATCTGCCAGCTTCTCCTCACGGCACTTGTACTCGTAATTGATGGTCTTCTCATCTGCACCCTCACACTTTAAGGTGATGCCGGTCATATCCTCCGGATACTCAGTCGTGCCGTAGCATGCTACCATGTACTCGTCCAGATATACCTCTGCATTCGGATCGCTCATCTCTAAAATGGTACGCTCGATCTTGATATTTGAAGAGCCTTCCTCGAAGTATTCCTTTGTCTGTAATTTTACAGACAGACCATTAAACTCGATCTCCACCGGATCAAGGGTCAGGATACGTGTCTTGCCCTCCTGTGAGAAATGTGCGTGTGTCGGGCAGAGGCACAGATCAACTTCCTCGCCGTTATAGCACAGCTTCGCGCTGCGAACGGTTCCCTCGCCTGCGTAGTGTGTAAAATAACCTGCACGGTATTTCTCCTGAATGAGGAACGGATAAGACGCATCCTGCACATGCTTGGTGCCGATACCTACCGGCCACTCCAGTTTTGCTGCATAGGGACGGAGATCTACGATCGCGCCGCCCTGATCCATGTTGACACATGCTCTCATATAGGGATCACAGTACCAGAACAGCTGCTTGTCGGAACCATATAAAATATCGCGCCACAGTGCACATTCAGGCTCGGTGTAGCGGTTCTCCTTGGTGACACCCTTCTTCTCTCTATAGAAATCTGCAAACTCAGACATGGTCATGTCGATCAGCTTGCCCTCTTTTTTCAGTTTTCCGTAATATGCACAGCCATCGGTGTAAGACTTCAGCAGCAACTCATAGGGCTGCTCCCAGCGTCCCATCTTGTTCATCCAGCCGGGTCCAACAAACATCATGTTGTAAGCGTAGCCGTTATTGTATTTAGCCAGATCGTGATACTGGTCGATCAGATTGTACAGATAAGGATACTCCCAGGTCTTGGTATCATAGATCATACCGCGGAGCACGTTCTGCGGATGGGTTCCGAAGTTTGAACCGTTACCGTCATAGCATGCGATCAGGTCACGGGATAAGTGCGGGATCGCTACGATTCCGGAATCCTCTTCCTCGTTTGCTGCCGGTGCATGGGTGTTCTGCTTTGACGGGATCCACGGTGCCCAGGGGCCGCCATCGAACAGTGTATACCAGGAATTGTTACAGGTATGATAAGCCTTCGGTCCCTCTTCCCAGCAGGTTGCTACAGCACATTTCACGCTGGGATAGGTTGCCTTTATGTAATTTGTCAGATCGGCATCCATGTAGTAAGAACCGGTTGACTCCGGATAGAAGCCGAATCTCTCGTAGAACTTGCCGAACACATCATCAACGATGGCCTTCTTGTCCTCCATAGAGAACATCCAAATACAGAAGTCCTTCGTCTTATACTTCTCGCGGAACTCCTCGCAGGGAAGTCCCAGCAGTGATAATGCGATCTCATCACCGTACTCCTCGTGATCATGCTTTGCGATCTCTACTGCCTCGTCGTTGAAAAGTGCTGCATAGGTCATCTGAATGGTTACCTTCAGACCATTCTCATGTGCCAGTCTCTGCTGTGTCTTGAAGATGTCTAAAGACTCGGTGATCAATGCCTTGTCTCCGATATCCTCCTCCTTGCCCTGTCCTGTCACGGTCGCAGAATACTCCGGAACCATCTCCGGTCTGTGGATGACGTTCAAAATCAATGGATCCATAAATAAAAGCCCCTCCTTAAATAGTTTTTCATGTTATTTTTATGACTGCGCATGTATGTGCGTTTCATTTTGCGCAATCGGTTGTTCATATTTGTAGTATACTATGCGTTTTGCAGTATGTCAATCTCTTTTTTCAGAAAATATCCCCTCTACTGTGTGGACTCCTTCAGCACGACCTCATAAGGCAGCAAACTGCGCTGCGGCACCTCCACATCCTCGATCACATCCAGGATCGTGCGACAGGCAACCATCCCCAGTTCCCTGGCATTAAAGGAAAGCGCCGTGATCGCCGGCAGATGGTTTTCGAGCAGCGGACCATTATAAAAAGAGGCTACCTTTATCTGCTCCGGCACCTTCACATGCGCCTCGCGCAATGATTTGAGCACACTGTTTGCCACTGCATCATCCATACATAAAATGGCATCCACAGACTTTGCGCACAGCTCCCGCACGGTTTTGTCGATCAGCACCGGATTGTCCAATCCGAGATAGACCAGAGACGGATCGATCTCTTTTCCCTGCTGTTCATAAGCATCGGCAAAACCTGCGTAACGCATTTTCGTCACCACATGCGTTTCGTTGCCGCCGATCAGCGCGATGCGCTCCATTCCTTTGAGCAGCATAAGCCCCGTCAGCTCCCGACAAGCACTTCGATGATCATGGTCGATCTGGATCACACCCGGATAATCACTGCTGCCGATCGTCACAAAAGGGACCTTCTTTTCCTGCAAAAACTCGACCTGCGCGTCCTTGACAAAGGAGCACATCAGGATCACTCCATCTACCTTTCGGTTGGCAATGATGCGCTCCAGCGATGAGATATCCTGATTATCGCAGATACACATGAGCACATCATAGCCCACCGTTCCGCTGATCTTCTCAATCCCGAACAGACAGTCCTGAAAGAATGTGAGATCTGACATACCATAGTGTTCCGGCATCACCACGCAGATATTAAAGGTCTTGGACTGCGCAAGTCCCTTCGCGATCACGTTCGGCTGATAATCGTGCTCCTCGATATAAGCAAGCACCCGTGCCCGCGTCGCCTCTCCGATGCGTCCTTTACCGGAGATCGCACGGGAAACCGTTGTTTTTGACACCCCCAGCGCCTCTGCCACATCCGCAATTGTAATGTTTTTGTTTTGTGCTGATTCCATATAACCCCCTGTGTTTGCGCACATTTTTTGCGCAACTGCGCAACTCATTTTCTATATCATGCCATGAATTCTGAAAAAAAGCAAGATAAAAGTCATTATTTTCATACTTTTTATGTAATGAGAGTTGCAATGGCAAGCCATTGATTCAGGCACCTAGTTCTCACACATTTCCAGATAAATCCTGCAATTCTGATGATTGTAGTCATAGGTAAGTGCCTGTTCAAACTGCTTCTTTGCCTCCGCATGATCTGCAAATCCCAGATTTGCCAGACCCATCAGATAGTGGCAGTGTGCCTTATTTTTCTGATTCATGTCATCATCAAAGATGAGGAAATCCGGCAATGATACTGCGAAAAAGTCATTTTTCATCTCATCATACAGATGGCGCTCGCCATAATCCATCAGCTTGTTGAAGCATGCATACGCGCCCTTCTTATCACCAACCTCCAGCTTTGCAAGACCCTTATACAGGATCATATCTGCCGGCTGGTCATAGTAGTACATCGCTCCTGCGGGCTCATCCTCACCCATCTGAGCCAATTCCATACATTTAGTTGACTCTTCCGGTTTGCCCAGAGCATACTTGACCTTTCCAAGGTAATAATAAATGTGATTATCCTTTGTTCCCTCCAGTCTTCCCTCGCCAAGGTTCAACGGATACTCCAATGCCTGTGTGAGCAATTGTTCCGCATGTGCATGATCTCCAGCTACGATCGCAGCCTTTGCCATCTGTACCAGAGCGATCTTATACTGGCCGGAAATGCGCCCCTCTGCACCCTCCCACGGGCGGAACTGATGCGCCATGATCGTGTTGTATGCCTTTTGATAATCTCCAACCAGATTGTACAGTGTCACAAGTTCTAACATCGCATCGTCACGCTCTGCAATGATGTCCATATGCTCTTCAAAATTCCTCAAGCGAAGCTCAAATGCGATTCCGGTCTTTTTGTACAGCTGGTCCAGTTCAAGGAATACACGTGTATCTGTCTGATCCAGTACAAATGCATGCTCCATTTGTGCGATTGCAGCCTTATAAAACGCATCGTATGCCTCATCAAATCTCTGCTGGTAAAACAGTGCCAGGCCAAGATCATAATATACCTCACTGTTGTACGGGTTTGGACTTCTCCATGTGAGACGTTTGATGGCAGTTCTGAAATATTTCTCTGCCTCCTCAAAGCAGCCCCTTCGCAGCAATAACATACCGTACGCCTGATTGATACGGCTGTCGCCGGGATCACGCTTCAAGCCTTCCAGATAATACGGGTCAGGCAGATACGTCGCGTGACGGTGCTGCTCGATGTGCTGTGCAGTCAAGAGCAGCTCCTCATTTGTCATGATCTCCTCCGGCTGCTTTGCTGCTTCTGCCGGCTGTCCAAGCTCCGGGATCTTATCCTCAACCGGGCGATACGATACCAGAAGCTTTCCGTCCGAATATACAGAAACGCCAAGATCCTGTATCTTCTCAAGCGCTACCTCGATGCTTTCCTCATATACATCGACCGGTGACAGCTTCACCATCTTGCTGCACACTTCTTTTCCCGCATTTGTCACGATGATCTGCGCATGTTCATAAAGCTGTGTCGCATAGACCGTCACATGCACACCTTGCTCCTCCTGTTCCACACCGAGGGCTGCGTGGATCGTCGCATTCTTGACTACACCTACCTTCTTATAAGGCATGAAATACTGTTTAAAAGATTTCTCCTCAAAGGGCTTCAGCCAGGTAAAGTCCGGCTGATTTTCCGTATAAACACCGGTCATCAGCTCAATGTACGGACCATCCTCATCCGTCAGGTTGCGATCCCATGCTTTACCGAATTCACCACAGCCCCAGGTCCACTGCTTCTTTCCGGGTGAAAAATGGTGGTCTGCCACATGGAGCAATCCGGCCTCCTTCTGATAGTCATAACCACCCACAAAATCAAAATCAGAGCGCTCTGCCATGTAAGAGGTCGGCACCGGAATATTTTTGTATCTGGAAATATCCACGCCCTCACTGTAATCATGCTTGTAGTAGATGCCTTTTGCGATGGGAAAACGTGACACATCCCGTTTTCCGTGGTCGTATACCGTATGTACATCCGGCGGGAAAATGGACTGTGTATAGTCATTGACCGAAACCGCCGGATTCGCCCACCAGAGAAATGTCTGCGGCAGAGAAGTGCGGTTGTAAAGCTGACCGCCCACCTCAATATATGCCTTTCCGGGATATAATGTAAAGGATATGATCCCCTTTGTTCCATACATCTGATCCACATCGTTGACTAACAACGTCTTGCTTCCGTCCGCATGCTCCTTCAGTTGATAATCGAGCGGCATGTAAGTTGTCGGTCTGTGATGCTGGGGCCAGTTAAATTCGATCCCACCGGAGATCCACGGTCCCACCAGGCCTACCAGTGCCGGTTTGATCACCTGATTATAATATACAAAATCGTAGTCATTCGTTTTATCGTAGGCTCTCTGGATACGTCCGCCAAGCTGTGGCAAGATCATGATCTTCAGATACTCATTTTCCAGATAAACGGCTCTCCAGAGCTTATCCTTCTTTTCATTGCTGATCTTTTCCGTTGTCGGATAGGGATAGATCTTGCCTGAGCTTCCCTGATACACACGTTTCTCCAGAAACATCGGGTTCTTGTCCGGCTCTCCGATTTCATAAGTAGGGATGAGCACATCCTCCTCCCAGATTTTTACTGTGTCCATCGTTTTCCTCCTCCAATAATAAAAATTGCCAATATTTTCAAATCCATCACTCCTGATCAAAGCTTTATTTCATATACAGGGCATACCCGGACATTTGAAATCTCACCGATGGAAGATGTGATCTCTTCCTTTCTGGCTGCCATTGCAGATTCTACATTCACATTTGCCCCCTCTTTGAGTGGCGTAATGTAAATGGTCAGACATTGATCCTTCAGCTGCTCTTCAAAGTCCTTAAGACCGATCTCCCAGATCGCTCCATTGCAAAAATTATCGCTGATCATCGCGCCATCAATAAATGCATGTCCGATATCACCCTGATAATCAATCTGCAGCAATGCATCCTTTACGCCTTCCACACAATCGGAAGGGATCCGGATCGTATAACGGTTGGCTGCTACCCTTTCATACGTGACTGCAATCGTTTTTTCTGCTGTCTCATAGGTATACACGCCTAAAATATCTGCGGACACAGGAGCAGTCGGAAGCACACCGGTCGCAGGATAGGTGTAGACCGTATTTTGGGCGTTTGCAGTCTCCAGACGGATGCCATCCTCATCCTCCAAAATGACTTCACTTGTAAACACCAGTGCACCATTTTTCAACTGATACATCTGATTACTGAATTCCCTACTTAAAACAAGCACATCGAAGTCAGCATCTAAATCCTCCACATGAAAACGATCCACACCGGTATCTAAGTGTGCCTGATATGTTGTCTCATCTGTTCCGTTGATCTGTACACCGGATGCAAATGTAAAGCTTCCATCCATGCCATCAGGCACCATGAACACCCATGTGTTCCGATCGCCATTCTTGACAACGGTCACCGGCTGTGCACTCGCCCACACCAGATCCACACCATCCATGTCAAAATGGAACGGTAAGATCGCATTTTCATCCTCTGCAATGCTGATCAAAAAAGTGATCATCTCATCCTTCAGTTCCAACAGCACCTGCTCTCCTTGCTTATCCGGCATAAGCGCATGATCCTGATAATTGTTTACGAACAAAAAGCCCCTCGTGCCATCGGTACGGACCGCATAGCGGAGCGTATCTCCATCCTTCGGATCAATAAAGGACGCACCCTCAGGCAATACAGTCTGAAGCCCACAAAGCCGTTCTCCAAAGCAGGCTGTAAACTGGTGGATCGTTTTTGTTCTGCGATAGGATTCACGCACCTGACCATACTCACCAAGCGCTGCCTGGTAGTCATAGCTGATCTTCGGAACCTGTCCTTCATTCATGAATATTCCATGCTTTCCTACCGGGTTGGAGCCTCCCTGAAACATATAATAGCCTAAGAAATTGCAGCCGGACGCGATCTTGATATTCGCCATTGCATCCACACTCTTATACGGGTACTGGAAGCGATAATAATAGCTGCAGGCCATTCCACCGCCCATTTCACAGCATGCATACGGCTTTTCCTCTGGCTCATAGCTCGGATGAAAATCATAATTGCACTCATAACCATTCTTATGAAAATTCTGATATACATACTCTTCTGTCGAGGGATGCTCACCCTTATAGGAATAGAACAGCCACGGACGGAATGCATAACCACCCCATAACGGGAGCATTGATTTCGGTGTAATTGCCCCGCCCCATCCGGTACAGGTATAAAATACAGGCAAAAGTCCGCATTCCGCAGCCAGTGCCTTCATAGTGAGCATGTACTCCTCGCCCTCATCGCCACCAAACACCCATTCATCAGAAATTCCGGTCGTGATCTCCCACGGAGCAGAGGAATGCATATATTCGTTGTCGATCTGAACACCAATGATCGGTCCCCGGTCCTTATAGAACAGGCCCTCTACCTGCTTCGCGATCTCCGTATAAAGCCGTCGCGTATAATACAAAAATCCTTCGCTTATTTTACGCACTTCAAAGGGTTTTCCATACATCCAGTCCGGTATGCCGCCATTGCGCACTTCACCGTGATCGAACGGACCAACACGCAGAATCACATACATCCCATGCTTTTTACACAGTTCGATAAATTTTCTTAGATTCCGGCATCCCGTGAAGTCAAATACACCTTCCTCCTCCTCGTGATGAATCCAGAATACATAAGTCGCAATGGTATTTAGGCCTCCCATTTTCATCTTGATGATCTCATCTTCCCATCTGGAATCGGACATCCTGCTGTAATGGAATTCACCGCTCATGCCAAAAAAGGGCGCATTGTTTTTCTGCATATAATAATTAGTAAAGGACAGTTCCTCCCCCGCTCCATTGGAGCCACGGAATTCTGCGCCCAACTCATATATATCTTTTTCTTTTAACCGGTTGACGTTCAATCTGTATTTCACTATGAAATCTCCTTTATACTATTTCGTCTGTTTATAGCCATAACATTTGTTACAACAGAATATCGACATATTGTTATTCATACCTGTCAATAAAACCATGATATCATCTATGTTTTATTTCGTCATTATCGTCAGTTGTCAAAAAAATATACATTTCTTGCTATTATTAATTCAATGAGATAGAATAAGAGAAAAATATAACCTGAATAAACATGGCAACGCCAAAACGAATCAGAAAGAGAGTTTCCTACCCATGAAGACACAGACCCCATATTACTGTCTCATGCCAGAATCCTGGTCCAAGGATTATACTGCCTCCCTTGATATCCGCAGACAATTTTTATTTGTACAATCTATCGGATATTACATCACCGCACCAAACTATTTGCTTCGAAACCGTTCCCACATGCATAGCTATTTATTGCTTTATACCGAAGTTGGCAGCGGCATTGTATGCTTTCGAAATAAAGAAGTGACTCTTACACCCGGCAATGCAATCCTTATCAATTGCGATGAATCTCATTCCTATTCTTGCCACGATGATCAGGAGTGGGTTTTCCGCTAGGTACATTTTAGTGGTTCTTGTGCAGATGGATATATCAATGAGATTCTGTCAAAATGGCAGGCAATGGAAATGCCTGACGGCGCATCTTTTTTTGAGGAAATTGACCGTCTAATGCTGCTGCATGAGAAAATCGCAGAAATAAGATGTTCTACGCTGCTATTTCAGATGTGTTCAGATTATTTGATCAGCATTCATCAGAACGAGCAGTCTATATCGGAGCAGTCCTCCCCTTATGTACGCGATGCCATCTCCTATATCGAAGAATATTTTACGAGCAGTATTACACTGGATGACCTGTCTCAGCATGTCAACATCAGCAAATATTATCTCTCGCATATTTTCAAGCAACAGACCGGCTCCAGTCCACACGAATATCTGCAAAATGTACGCATCACAAATGCAAAATCTCTTTTGCACAGCAGCAACGACTCGGTTGCTACTATTGCAGAAAAATGCGGCTTTAACAGCTGTACCGTTTTTATTCAGGCTTTCCGCAAAAAGGAAGGTATCACTCCATTAGAATACCGCCGCTACTATTATAAACAGTTGGAAGAATGAACTGCCTGCTATTGCCATGTTACTGGATATCTAACCATGAGAAAATACAAAAACGTCAAAAAACCGGAAGCCCCTTTATTCAGAGCTTCCGGTTTTTAACAATTAGATACAAATTATCATTTATTTTTTACTCAGATCATCCCATCCTTTAATACGTCATGGTCCCGCAGCAGTTTTTCGATGACCGTACCCTTTATCACGCGAAGCAACGGCTTTTTCAGCAGGTTCAGCGGTCCCGGAAGCTCGATCTCAAGAGGTGACTTGCCGTCCATCAGCTTGACCGTACTGTCCAGAAGCTCACGGATATCGTAGACACTGCCCCACACCTCAGGCACACCTCTGTCCACACCCAGCAGTCCATACACTGCCTCCATGGCGGTTCTCACTGAATACTCGGTGGTAAATACCGTATCCCGCGGTGTGTCAGCAAACTGACCCAAAAATGCAAAATTCACGCAGCCGTCGGGAATGACATCGGGGCGATCACCCTTTGTACGCGGCATAAAGAATGCGGTGATATATGGCATCATGGTCGGTACGCAGACTGCGCTCTTTTCCGCCAGCTCCGGGATCTGCTCCACCGGAACACCCAGATGATACAGCCACTCTTCCGTGATCTCTTTACCGGTACATTCCTTCATGGGCTTTTTCACATAATCGCCCGGAACATCCGTGAACAGACCGTATACCCAAACGCATACTTTGTCTTTATCCTGCGTT
Source organism: bacterium (assembly GCA_004562765.1). Classification (GTDB taxonomy): domain Bacteria; phylum Bacillota; class Clostridia; order Lachnospirales; family Lachnospiraceae; genus W0P33-017. The sequence continues at coordinate 87,098 of SFRL01000004.1, forward strand.
TTGAACTGTCCCTGCCGGTTGATCGTCCAGCTGAGTAACCAACTGGAATCCCTGCAGCTCACGATACCGCCGGTAACGACCTTTCCGGTTTTCGGATCGCGCTTACAGATATTTGTGATATAAGGAATGATCTTATCATCCAGCGTCGTAACTGTGGCGGATTCCCAGTTGGTCTTTGCCACATCGGAACAGAATTTTTCCGGGTGTCCAAAGGACGGATCCTGCTTTGCAATATTTTTCCACAGGCTCCAGCAGCCGCTCGTGCGCACCTCAGCGTCTCCGTTGGGCGCGTGATCCTGATCACCGTAGATCGTGCCTTCTGTACAACTTCCGTTTGTCACAAAGACAAGATCGTTTTCACTCAAAAGGATTCCGCTTTCCTTTCCATTCACTTTACACTCGATCGCAGTTGCCACTTTTTTGTTGTCCTTGCACTCAAAAATGACATTTGTGACTTCTGTATTGAACTGGAAGTCAACGCCTGCATCCTCCAGATATTTCTGCATCGGAAGGATCAGTGACTCATACTGATTGTATTTTGTGAATTTCAGTGCGCTGAAATCAGGCAGTCCCGCGATGTGATGGATAAAACGCTGGAAATACAGCTTCATCTCCAATGCACTGTGCCAGTTTTCAAATGCGAACATCGTCCGCCAGTACAGCCAGAATGTGGAACCAAATACTTCGTCATCAAACACATCCTCGATCGTCTTGTCATACAGATCCTCGTCCTTTGTCATAAAGAGCTTCATGATCTCCATGCAGCCCTTCTGACTCAGATTAAATTTTCCATCCGTATGTGCATCCTTGCCGCGGTCTTCTGTCGCACGGCACAGAGAATAGTTCGGATCCTCCTTGTTCAGCCAGTAAAACTCATCCAGAACAGATGCACCGGGTGTCTCCAGAGACGGAATGCTGCGGAACAGATCCCACAGACACTCGAAATGGTTTTCCATCTCGCGTCCGCCGCGCATCACATAGCCTCTCGTGGGATCAAAAATACCGTCGCAGGCACCGCCCGCTATGTCCATCGCCTCTAAGATATGGATATGTGAGCCGGGCATCTGTCCGTCACGTACCAGAAAACATGCCGCTGCCAGAGATGCCAGTCCGCTTCCTACGATGTAGGCATTCTTTTCATCCACGCCTTCCGGTTTTTTCGGCCGGGCGAACGCCTCATAATTTCCATTCGTATAACAAATACCCTTGCTGTTTTTCTCATGCTTGCCAAGCTCGGTATTGCGATAATCACTATTTGCAGCTGCCGACCCGGAAGCGTTCCTTGAAGTCGTCCTCACCGACTTTCCGGTAGCATCCGTCTTTACAGCGCCGTCTCCGTACGCTGCGCCCTCCTGCTGTCCATTCTCTTTCGCCTTCTTTGCCAGATATGCTGCGCCTGCTCCAAGTGCCAGTGCTGATGCCACACCAAGTGCTTTCTTTTTGTTTGCCATAATAAAAACCGCCTTTCTGTCTATGATCTTGTATGTTTCAAAGCCGCTTCTTTCTGCAGCTCTTATGAAAAACTGGTTTGTTTTTCTGTATGTACTCATCATAGACAGCAGGCGGTCTGCTTTCAATTTACAAACATCCGGCGATGATAAAAAACTGATCATTTACCCTGCTTTGTAAAGTTTTCAATTGCTTTCGAAATCGTCCCCTTCAGCGCAGCACTCATCAGATCCACAATATCATGATAGTCTGCCTTCATGCCCTGCTTGATCCAGTCCAGCATCACACCTACAAAACCGTATTTATAAAACTCAGCAATAAAGACCTTGTCCTCTTCGGCAATCTCTTTTCCTGCTGCTTTTTCCTCCACGACATCCTTCAAAAGCCCATAAGTCAGTTGGAACAGATAATTTTCAATCTGCTCGCGGCTCACAGAATGATACACATTCATGATAAAAGGCTTGTTTTCCAACACCGCCTCAAAGATCTGCGCAAGTCCTTCCTGCCAGCTGTCATAGGTCTTTTTCCCCTGCAGTGCACGGGTGGCATCCTCCACACATGACCACTCGACCAGATCATAAATATCTTTAAAATGATAGTAAAATGCCATACGGCTGATGCCGCAGTCCTCCGTCAGATCGTTGATCGTGATCTTGTCCAGCGGCTTCTGCAAAAGCAGCTTTTTTAACGATGCCTCCAATGCATATTTTGTCATGTTTGCCATGTATCATTCATCTCCTTTATCTGACTCCTATACCTGCACAACTCATAACCTAAAAAAACTATAACACCGCTTTCCACGTACTGCAATCAGATGTTGAAATATGAACATTTCATTTTATAAAACTTTTATATTTTTGACACATGAGGTTCACATTTCCACAATATACTAATATTGTTCAGATGAGGAGCCGTAAGTTTTACGGAACCCGGTCGGCTCCGACAAAAAACAACAGGGCTTACGCACATGAGATATCAATGTGCGAAGCCCTTTTATGATGCCTGTTACCAGTTGACCCGAAGACCCTTCGGATAATGATTTTTCATGATGCCGCGGTCTGCCTTTCCCCAGCCCATCGGCTGTCCTTTGCAGGTGATGAGCGTCCATCCCTTCATCAAAGGGTCACAGGAAAATGTCTCTCCGCGAAGATATTTTTCCGGCTCATTCGTCTCGCAGACCTGTACCTCCTCTGACGGACGTAATGCCAGCGCCAGTGCGTGGGACGGCTCAAACCGGTTCTTTTTATTTGTGCCCAGATGCAAGCCCGGGCGCACGACCTTCAGCCCCTTCAGATCCGGCATTTCTTCCGGCACAAGATAAAGCTGGTCTCCAAACTCCAGCCGTCTGCCGGAGAGTTCACACCCCAGCGTCTGCCGTGCAAACTCCTCATAGCAATTCCACGCATTCACGTTTTCAGTCCCGGCTCGATTGCTTTTTCCCTTTTTTCCTTTTCCCCCGCTTCTTTCAGCCTCCTGACCGGACAGACCGTCAGTCAAGGCAACATTATTTCTATGGAGCAGTGATTCGCCGCGCTTTTTTAACCGCGCCACAAAATGTCCTTCTCCGTGCTGTCTGTGGGGCCAGATCCGTCCGGTGCCGGGGACGTTTCCCTCTGAAATTCCAAGTTTCTCTGTATCGATCGGCAAAAGTTCCAGATCCGGATACTCTGTCAGCAACCAGTCGACCATCTCCTCATCCTCTGCCGGAGCAAAGGTGCAGGTCGAATAGACAAGCACGCCGCCAGGACGCAGCATGCTGACTGCGCATGCAAGGATCTCCCTCTGGCGGGCGGCACACATTTCAACGTTCTCCGGAGACCATTCCGTGAGTGCCGCCTCCTCCTTGTGAAACATGCCCTCGCCGGAACAGGGTGCATCTACCACGATCCGATCAAAAAATGATGCAAATCTTGTCTCCAATTCCTGCGGCGAATGATTCAATACAACAGCATTTTTTATGCCCAACCTTTCAATATTCTGCGCCAGGATCTTCGCGCGGTTCGGAACGATCTCGTTACACACAAGCAATCCCTCCCCCGCCATTCGTCCGGCGATCTGTGTAGATTTTCCGCCGGGCGCCGCACAAAGATCCAGTACATACTCTCCAGGCTTTGGATCTGCCACCTCCACGACACACATTGCGCTGGGTTCCTGAATATAGTATAGTCCCATCTCATGGAACGGATGCCTGCCCGGACGCTCTGTCTCCTGATAATAATAGCCTTCTTCTGCCCAGCTGACCTTTTCCAGGGTAAAAGGCATCTGGGCTTCAAATTGCTCACGCTCCATTTTTAACGGATTGCGCCTGAGTCCGTAAGCACGCGGCGTGTCATAGCTTGCAAAAAATGTATCCGCCTCTTCAGCGAGGCTTTCTTTCATCCGCTCCACAAATGCCTGCGGAAGCGGGATCTGTTTTTGTTCTTCCATCTTTTTCCCTCTATTGCATATGTCGTAGTGTCAAAAACTACCCGTTTTTATTGTTCTAAAATCCTTTAAAACCTTGATTTATTGGAGGTTTGCAAATAAAATGAGCAATTACCTCCTTTTT
>SFRL01000028.1 GCA_004562765.1 bacterium
CCGCACTGTGGTTTGTCACCCAGTTTGCGATCCGGCCAAGATCCGGCAGGATTGCTCTATGCTTTGTCTTTTCAATCACCTTGTCAAACACCAGAATCAGAGACGGAAGAATGGTCACACATCCGATTACACCGAAGACAACGCCTTTTGCCATAACAATACCGAGATCCATGCCCAGCGTAAAGCTCATAAAACACAGTGCGATAAATCCGGCAACTGTTGTAATGGAGCTGCTGACCACGGAAGTAATTGTATTGGAAATCGCATGTGCCATGGCACGGTTTTTATCTCCGTCAAACCGCTCCTTCTGCTCCTGATAACTGTGCCACAGGAAAATGGAATAATCCATTGTAACACCGAGCTGCAGTACCGCCGCCAGTGCCTTGGTAATATAAGAAATCTCCCCGAAAAATACGTTGGAACCCAGATTGTAAATAATTGCCATGCCGATACTGATCAAAAACAGGAACGGAACAACTACGGAATCCATCGTAAGTGATAATACGATCAGAGAAAGCACAACGGCGATCAGAACATAGATCACACTCTCATTCTCTGCCAGTTTTCGGATATCATTGTTCACCGATGCCATACCACTGACAAAACACTGCTTTCCAACCAGATCATTGATCGTCTGGATCGCATCCATGGTGCCGTCCGACGACATGGACTCATCAAACAGGACTGCCATCAGCTGGCTGTCTGCGTCTTTGTTATTGAAAAAGTTGTAGATATCATCCGGAAGTGCTTCTCTTGGAATACTGAAATCCATAATAGAACCATACCAGATAACATTTTTTACATGAGGTACATCCTCAATCTTATCTGCTATTTTCTGCAGATCCTTATCCTGCATTCCCTCAACAACTACAAAAGAGAACGCGCCTGTTCCAAATTCATCCAGAAGGATATCCTGCCCTTTCATCGTTTCAATCTGTCCCGGCAGATAGGACAAAATGTCATAATTAATTCTGGTTTTCATATAGCCGATCGCGGATGGAATCAGCAGTAAAAAAGCCAGGATCAAAATCAGAAACCGACATTTAACGACTCCTTTTCCAAATTTAATCATTTTTTTCACCATCCTCTATTTTTCTCTCAGCCTATCATAAAAAAAAAGACCGAATATGAAAATATTCAATCTTTTCGTCATGTACTGCATGATTATACATTTTGAGTGATTTGTATGAATTCGTATACAAATCATTCAAAATGTCATCGCATATTCTTTTTATAATTCTTTGATGATGTCGGTCAGAGACCGGGTCAGCATATACTGATATGCTTCAGCCATTTCGCGCGGCGAGATGGTCATTCCCATGCTGATCCATTCCTCTGTTGCAAAACACATGGACTGTGCATAATAGGAAGATATCACCTCCGGCGTCAGCCATTTGTGTTTTGAAACCCTTCCGCTGCTTTCGTTTTGAATCAGTTCAAGCAATACTTCCCGCACACATTTTTTTGCGATATCGTGAAATTTGACCGGTCCCTCCATTTTTACCAGCTGTGAATAAAATGCCTTGTCCTTTTCAATGTTGGTAAACAGCAGAACCATTGCTTCTATAATCATATCATTCCGGATCAGAGGTTCTACCGGCTCTAACAGTTCTGTCCGGATGATCCATTCAATAAGCTCAAATTTATCCTGAAAATGATTGTAAAACGTTGGCCGGATGACCCCTGCTTTATCAGTTATCTCTTTAATTGTAATTTTTTCTACCGGCCGCCTGACAGCAATCTCTTTCAAACTTTTTGCAAGCAGCTGGTCAATATCGGTTTTGCCCTGTATTGCCATTTCGTCTGTTATCCTTATTCGTCAAATTCCATGGTCACAAAGTACCCTTTTTCTGTCTCCTTCACATCAATCACATCGCCTTCCCGGCTTTTTAAACGTTCGCCTACCGCATAATTTCCCGACATTGCTATTGCATGCTCAATGGTATAATAATAGGAAGTGGGAAGTTTTCCCTCTGTCACCTTCAGATGATCCCCTGCTTTGGTCAGTCCCGGACGTTCCATTTTAAATTCCATCTGTCTCATCACGGTCACCTTCATTTTCCACAAACTCTGTATCAACAGTCTCTGTGCGCCGTCTGTAATCCCTCGCTGCACGCGTTGCTGTGACAGCAATCCACAGATTCAGCGCTCCGTTGATAATCAGCACGATTCCTACCAGCATAATAAACTGTTTCAATACGGTAAGCGGACAAAAAACACAGACCAGACCGCAGACCAGACAGATGATAGCAAATACAAGATCCATGCCCCACTTTTCATATCTGTATTTTTTGGCATTCACAGCCTCCGTCACCGCACGAATTCCATGAAATACAAGTCCTACACCCAATATAACCGGAACCAGACTGACAATCAGCGACGGCTGGATGAGAAACCAGATTCCAACTGCAAGTACCAGAATTCCGACAATCGTTGATGCTCCAAATGTTGCAAGGCTCAAAATAAAGCTTCCCAGATAAATAATTCCAACGATGATCATTGCAATCGAAAGAATTGTTCCGATCACATCAATGACTCCGCCTTTCCACACAACAAAAATAATTCCAAGCGCAATACACAAAACAGAAGAAAGCAGATAATCCGCCTTTGCCCGCTTCAAAAATTCTCTCATGAAATGACGCCCCCTTTTGAAATATCTTTTGCAACATTATAACATTTCCTTTTTTATTGTTCAACTTTTCCTCTAAAAATGATATACTGTGCGCGGAGGTGAATATCATGGGAAAAGAAGTAAAAACCAATGCCGTGCGTATTCTGGAACGAAATAAGGTTCCCTATGAACTGCTGACTTATGAATGTGACGAATTTATAGATGGCATTCATTCTGCCGAAGCCACTGGCACCCCGGTTGCCCAGACTTACAAGACACTTGTCATGCAGGGCAAAAGCAAAAAATACTACGTATTTGTCATTCCGATTGCCGAAGAGGTTGATCTGAAAGCTGCCGCGCGTGCAGTTTCCGAGAAATCCGTAGAAATGATCCATGTCAAAGATTTAACTGCAATCACTGGTTATGTCCGTGGAGGCTGCAGTCCTCTTGGCATGAAAAAAGCATTTCCAACCGTTATCGATGCCTCTGCCAGGCAATATTCTGAAATTTATGTAAGCGGCGGCCGTATCGGAACCAGCATCCGGCTTGACCCTCAGGATCTGGCACGGGTTGTCCGCGCTACTTTTGCGGATATTCTTGCCAGACCATAAAAAGAAAAGTGTGCCAGATTTATTTCCCTGACACACTTTTTCTTTTAATTTTCGCCCGGCTGCCGGATAATATCCAGCACACGCTGCAACTCGGCTCCCTCTGCCGGAGCCTCTCCATAATCGACATGTTTCCAGTCTTTTTTAAATTCTCCGAGCAGATGTTTTCCCGGATCCTGTGTCCGTTCAATCGTAAAATATCTGCCTTCCTGCGTTTCATCGTTCCATGCAAAATATACACGGAAACAGGATGGAACTCCCATATCGCGTACCGGCAGATCCACACGTACAATCAGTAAACTGTCGGACAAATCCATAACCATAACGGAGAAATCTTCCGGCAGATACGGATACATACGTTTCTGCTGATAACATTCCTCAAAAAACTGATCCATATATTCTTCTTTCTTCTCGCAGAGGTCATCCATCATCTGTTTGCCCTGCGCAAAAAAGCGCTTTGGCATAAAACCAAATTCAAACTGCTTACGTTCAAACAACAGATACTGTTCCTGTGTAAGCTGCATCTTCTTTGGCTGCGCTCCCTCTTTACGCTTCTTTTCCACTTCCTCGATTTTTTCCACCAGTGCACGTTTAAAAATCAGATTCTGTGTGAATGGATTGATCACTATTCCGGATACCTTTTCATCCTGCTGAAAAACCATGTTATTCGTTGCAAGGAACGGCATGTTTATAACTGCTTCACTCCTCGGAGATTCCGGAATCTCCTTTTTACTTGTATAAATTGGAAGAAACATTCCGTTTTTCGGACTGTTGATCAGACACGGAACCGGCTTCTTTTCATCATTTAAATTTGCCGGAACAAGCACACGTCTGGTTCGCATCAGCTCGATCAGGGCATTTAAATTCTCGCCGGTTTTTTCTTTCAGATATAGATCTATCTGTGCTTCCACATCTTCATTTTTTACATCAAGTGTCATGCTTGGATCTGTTGGTTCCTCCTGCTTAAGATCCTGCTTCTTCATGACATCTTTTAACTTCTTTTTGTCGATCATCTGTGTATATCTCCTAACCCCATGCTGTCGGTATTGTACAGGTCAATCCCTGTGCTCATGATATAAAAGCATTTTAGCACATATTTTCAGGAGATTCCATACCTTTATACGGTTTTTGAATCATCAAGCGTTTTCTGGATCAGTTTATCAAGTCTTCTTCCGATCCTGGCATATTTTTCAATGCGGCGTGCCATTTCCGGCGGAACTCCTTTTTTGTAAGAAACCCGGTTATCCATTCCTGCCCACGCATCCATGATCATCGTCCGCAGCTGCAATTCCACACGAACCACAGTTGTCTTTCCTTTGTAAGACATCGGGATATCCAGAACGATATGGTAACTCTCATACCCATTTTTCTTTGGTTTTCGAATGTAATCTTTTGCCTTTACTACGGTATATGTGTCTGTTTTTCCGATCTGCCGCGCAATCCAGTAGATTTCCTTGACACTGTAGCAGATACAGCGGACCCCGGAAATATCGTTTAGTGCAGTAACTGCGGTATCAAAATCCACGTCATAATCCTTGCGCTGCAGCTTCTCTGCAATGCTCTCCGGTGTCTTCATCCGTGTTTCGATAAAACGTACAAATCCCTGTCCTGTTTTTTCTTCATATTCCCGGTTCAGTTCCCGCAGCCGGTTTACCACAATCTCTCTTGCCAGTGCATGTTTTCTCTGAAAATCATCATCTTGCCAGTGCTTCCGGAGTTTTTCTAATTCATCCATAACTTACCTTCCCTGCTTTCTGTTATATCTATCTTATTCTCCACTTTTCTACAGGATAACAGGGGTGTGTAAATACAGACTTCTTCCCTATGTAAATTGTTTGTAAAAACTATGTGGTGAGAATCTTTTTTTCCACAAGCATTTTAACAAATTCCCGATCCCGGAAACTCCATGGCTGCGTCGCACAAAATGGTTCGTTCCCATCGATAATCTCCTGTGCGGTTGCCCACTCCAGATGAAATCCTTTCTCGATCTCGCTTTCGGTCATATGCGTCTGTGTCATTTCTTCTTTTGCATCACAGAAAAAAAAGCAGGAGTGGCAGACATAGATCTTGTTTTTTTCAAACAGATCTCGCCGCCGCTCCACAATTTCTCCAATCGGACGGATGGATTCCGGAATCACAATAAGCCCGGACTCCTCCCCCACTTCACGAATCAGTGCATCTTCCAGCTTCTCGCCCGGTTCCACACCTCCGCCGAGGATTTTATAATCTCCGGCACTGCCATGTTGTGTTGCAATTTTTCCATCACGAATAATCACGCCGCGTGTCGAGTATTTTTCGAACACAGGCATTCCCTCTTCATAATCTTTTTTATCTAATGTTAAAAGTATCTGCACGGCATTTCTCCTTTGCTGTTCCGACATACAATTTTGTATCATTATAGCACTATCATGGGGGTTTGTGCAGATGTTTTAAATATAAGTTTTTCTCAATGTGACGGAAGAAGGGGGACATTCTCTTTCTACAGAAAAATTTACAAGTCAGCGCCGATGTTGATTTCAGGTTGGTTTGGCAAAGGTTTTACTTTTATGCTATTAACGTTAGAAATGTCCCCCTTCTTCCTGTTGGCTGGAGAAAATATAATTGAGAAACATATTTCCGCAAATCCGTCCCTCTGAAAACAAAAGGCTCCCAGCCCCGCAGTTAACCAGCAATTTATAAAGTTTTGAGATACTCCACAATACTTGTCACACTGTTGGCACCATCCGCCACCGCGGTCACAATCTGACGCAGCTTCTTGGTGCGGACATCTCCTGCCACAAAAAGCCCCGGCTGCTCCGTCACCCCGTCTTCTCCGGCACGCACATAGCCATGATCTAAATCCAGCACAGAAGCCACCGCATCGGTCTGCGGATTCATACCGACTGCGATAAAGATACCGCTGACCGGCAGTTCTTTTTCTTCTCCTGTTCCGGTGTTAGCGATTACCAGATGATCGACCATCTGCTCCCCACAGATTTCTTTCACCACGGTATCCGGCAGGAAGGTGATCTTCGGCTCATTTGCCACCTGTTCCTGCAGTACCTTCGTGCCACGCAGTTCCTGTCTGCGGTGAATCAGATACACTTTTTCACATCCGGCTGCCAGATACAGGGCATCTTCCAGTGCCACATCTCCACCGCCGACAACCGCCACTGTCTTGTTACGGAAAAAAGCTCCATCACAGGTTGCACAGTAAGACACCCCGGCTCCTGCCAGTGTTTCTTCTCCCGGCACCCCGAGTTTCCGGTGTCCGGCTCCGGTTGCCAGCAGTACCGTTTTTGTCTCATAGACGGTTCCGGAAGCACCGGTGATTTTCCACGTTCCGTCTGTATTTTTCTCTACGTTATCCACTTCATCGCTGATGAACGGAACCTCCAGTGCTTTTGCATGCTGCTCAAATTTCTGTGCCAGATCAAACCCATTGGTTTCCGGCAGTCCCAGATAATTATCAACTTCCTGCGTATAAATCATCTGTCCGCCACCCATCGGCTCTTTCTCTAAAACAACCACATCCAGACAGGCGCGCTTTGCGTAAACAGCTGCCGAAAGACCTGCCGGACCGCTTCCTATAATGACTAAATCGTACATGTTATTCCTCCTGATTTTCAAAAAATCTATTTCATAAATAATGGCATTTTTATTCTTTCCTATTTTACCATACCCCTATACAATGCGCTATTTTCTTTTCTCCAATAATAACAAAATATGCTCCTTTTACAAAAATTTTACGTGATTCAGGGTTGAAAAATCAGTTTTCAAATGCTAACATAACCAAGGATCTAAATCCACAATCATAAAAATCTGAGTAATGGAGGTGAAATTCATGGACAGTAACGATAGTTTTGGGCGAAGTAGACATTTGAATGCCGATGCTTTTTTCACTGGCAAAATTATCGTTTTCACTGGAAAATGAATTTTACCGGTTCATGATGTTTCAAGCACCGGTAGGTGCTTTTTTTGTGCCTGAATATATAAAACTGTATACCTGAGCCCTTTTCTATTGTGCATATCCGCAGCATGATGTAGCTTTTGTTGCACATGATGACTGCATGGAAAAAATCATGGATTATTCGGAAGATTCCATTCCTGTCCTGTCGCAGGACGGTCATATGCTCGGTGTTATTACATCCGAAGATATCGTAGAGATGGTTGACAATGAGATGGGGGAAGACTACGCAAAACTGGCCGGCCTCACCGCCGAAGAAGATCTCAAAGAAACCACGGCACAAAGCATGAAAAAACGTCTCCCATGGCTCATCATCCTGCTGTTCCTCGGGATGATCGTTTCCTCTGTTGTAGGTGTCTTTGAGCATGTTGTGGCTGTACTTCCGATTGTAATCTGTTTCCAGTCTCTTGTGCTTGACATGGCCGGGAACGTCGGTACCCAGTCCCTAGCAGTTACCATCCGTGTCCTGATGGATGAAACACTCACCGGAAAACAAAAACTTTTCTTACTGGTAAAAGAAATGAAAATCGGTCTCCTGAATGGTGGAATTCTTGGTATAATGGCACTTGCACTGCTCGGCATCTACATCCACCTGTTTAAGGGATACACCTGGATCGGAGCATTTGGAATCTCCGGCTGCGTCGGCATCTCGCTTCTCGTGGCAATGGTGATCTCAAGCCTCGTAGGTACTGTGATTCCCATGTTTTTCCATAAGATAAAAATTGATCCTGCGGTTGCATCCGGTCCACTCATTACAACCGTCAATGACCTTGTGGCTGTTGTGACTTATTACGGTCTGGCATTTTTATTACTGATCATGTAAAAATATAATCTCTGCACCATACTACCGAAAAATGCTGCCTGACAACAATATGTTACAGGCAGCATTTCTATTCAACAATTTCTAAGCTGCATAGGAGATATCGCTTACGCGAGATACCCCAGATAGAAAATCTATCCGCAGACGGATACCCTTTACTGGATAACCAGTTCTTCAATCGTCACATTTTTCTCTTTGTCAATGTCAAAAGCTTTAAGCACCGGCTGATCCATATCCATCAGGGAAAGAATCAGGTAATTGACTGTTGGATCATACGCCAGGCGCTTATCTTCCTCGGACGGACGTGACGGCGATTCCGGATGGGAATGCCAGTTGCCAAGCGGTACCAGATGGTTCGCACGCATATCTTTAACTGCGGCAAGCTGTTCCTTCGGGTTCATGGAAAAATGCTCATTGGTGTGATCCACATTCTCCAGAAGGTACACCTTCTCGATGATCTTTTTGTCACCGTCTTTGGTGCCTGCAATCAGACCACATGCCTCTTCCGGAAGGTTTTCCTTCGCATGAGCTAAGATTTTTTCATAGTCTGCTTTTTTCATGGTAAGCATAAAATTTTCCTCCTTTTCAAGGAGCAAATCGCATATAAAGTCTGCTTCGCAGAGGCGATTTGCGTAGGAGATATCGCTTACGCGATACCTCATGTGGAGCAGTTCGCATATAAAAGTCTGCTTCGCAGAGGCGATTTGCGTAGGAGATATCGCTTACGCGATACCTCATGTGGAGCACATCGCATGCAAAATCGCTTACGCGATGCGATGTACGTAGGAAATGCATCAAATAGATGCATTTCAGTGATCCGGGCACTCAACCTGCTCGTAATCGATCAGTTCTGTGATGGTCGGATGATCGCCACAGATGGCACACTTATGATCTGCCTTTGGCAGTTTGATCGTGTGGAATTCCATCTTTAACGCATCAAAAGTCAGAAGCTTTCCGGTTAAGAGATCGCCCACACCGATCAGATATTTGATGGCTTCCATCGCCTGTAAGGATCCGATGACACCACCCATTGCGCCGATGACACCAGCCTGCTTGCAGGTCGGAACTGCATCCTTTGGTGGTGGATTCTTGAATACACAACGATAGCATGGTCCTTCTCCCGGAACATAGGTCATGAGCTGACCCTTGAACCGGATAATTCCTGCATGGGAAAATGGCTTCTTTGCCATTACACAGGCATCGTTGATTAAGAATTTTGCCGGGAAGTTATCGGTTCCATCAATGATGAAATCATAATCTTTAATGAGATCCATAATATTTTCGGAAGTAACGAACTCACGGTAGGTATTTACAGTCACATCCGGGTTCATTGCGTTCATGGTCTCTTTTGCAGATTTTACTTTTGCTTTTCCTACATCTGCGGTGCCGTGAATGATCTGACGCTGTAAGTTGGACAGATCAACTTCATCTGCATCGACAATACCGATGGTTCCCACACCGGCTGCGGCAAGATACATTGCTGCCGGTGCACCGAGTCCGCCTGCACCGATAATCAAAACTTTTCCGTTAAGGAGCTTTTTCTGTCCCTTCACACCAACCTCCTGCAGGATGATGTGACGGCTGTAACGCTCCATCTGTTCATTGGTAAATGCCATTAGAAGCTTCCTCCTCCCATGAAGTATAAGAATTCAACTACATCGTTTTCCTTTAATGTTACGTTTGCAAGATCGTGATTTTCTACGAAATCATCGTTTACGGTAACGGTCACATATTCCGGATTTTCAACCTTCTCGTCAACAACGAGCTGTGCCAGCGTGGTTCCCTCTTTGATGTCTTTTACGTTTCCTGCGATTGTTACTTTCATCGGTAACTCCTCCTAAATATATTTTTTCACAATTTCTTCCAGTTCCGGCTTCCTGATCAGACCGCGCACACGCTCTGCTTCCTTTCCATCTTTGAAAAACAGGATGGTCGGAGAAACCATAACGGAATACTGTTCTGCCAGTTCCCCGTCAAAATTTGCATTGACTTTGACCACTTTTAAGCGATCCTCATAATCATCTTCGATATCGCCAAGAATCGGTGACATCTGTTTGCACGGAATGCAGGAATCGGAATAAAACTCCACCAGTACCGGTATAGAAGCCTGCAAAACCTCCGCTTCAAAATTATCTTTACTTACTCTTGCTGCCATGCGCTTAACCTCTCTTGTCTACTCTTCGAGTTTCTTTACAATAAGGTCATAAGTTCCATCTTCATTGTCGATCAGCTTTAATACCTGCTGTCCCTCTTCCTTGAAACTTCTCGGTACGTTCTGCACCGGCTCTCCATCATTCATATGTACGGAAAGCACCTGTCCGATCTCTAACTCTTCCATGGCCACCTTTGCCTTGACAAACGTCATCGGGCAGACCACATCCGTAATATCTACAGTTTCATCAATTGTAAAATCAGCCATTGTATGCCTCCTTTATCTTCTCTTCAAATTTATCAAGTCCCACTCTCTCGAGTGTCATGCGGAAACGCTCTCCCGGATTGGCATTGTCATCAAAGAACTGGATTGCCGCATCGGTAATGCGGAATAACTGTTCCTCGGATGTCACAAGCGGAAGATAATTCTCGCCTTTGTATACGCGGTTTCCAAACAGTCCACCGAAAGATACCTCAAATGCAGGTGTCGCTTTCCATGCATCGGTCGGACAGGCCTTTACACAGCGTCCGCAGTTGTTACATTTTTCCTCATCGAGAACGATTTTTCCGTCCACGGTGCTGATTGCATCCACGCGGCAGGTCTTCTCACAGATCCCACAGTTGATGCAGGCTGCTTCCTCCCATTCCACAATAGATGCACCCTTGATTCCGACATCATTTTCTTCTGCCTTTAAGCAGTTGTTCTGGCATCCGGTTACACCAAATTTAAACTTATGCGGAAGTTCTCTTGCAAAATAACGCTCATCCAGTTTTTTTGCAATATCATAACTGTCAATATTTCCACTAGGGCATACCGCCGATCCCTGACAGGCTGTAATCGTACGGACACGCGGTCCACACACACCCGGCTTACATCCCCCGGTTGCCAGCACTTCCTTAACTTCTTCTACATCGTCAAGTTTGATAAATGGGATTTCCACACTCTGACGGGAAGTCAGATGTACGTGTCCGTCTCCGTATTTTTCTGCAACCTTTGCGATAATCTGTAAATTCTCTGCTGTAAGATTTCCACCTACCACAGCCAGCCGCAGGGAAAAATTATTTTTTTGTTTCTGGCGCATAAATCCGCCTTTTTTCAATGTAGCATAATCAACAGCCATTACTCTCTCCTTTAAACCTTGTGTATTTTTCTTTGTTTATCCGGCGGTATTTTGGATTGCTGCTGTAAAATCCTGCTTCAGATCTTCGATATCCTCAATACCGACACTTATTCTTATCATATCATCAAATACGGCAGCGTCAATCTTTTCCTGCTCGGTTGAGTGTGCCGCCAGTGTGGATTCCGGATGCACGATCAGTGTCTTGGTATCTCCGATATTGGATACGATCTGTGGAATCGTCAGCGCATTCATGATTGCAAAAGCGCGTTCCTTGCTTCCCACGCGAATGGTTAAAATTGCTCCAAATCTTCCATCCAGCAACTGCTTTGCCACACCGTTCCACGGACTCGATGCAAGTCCCGGATAGTTTACGCTGATTCCCGGAATGGTTTCCAGATAAGCCGCAAGCTGCATTGCGTTGTCACACGCCCTCTCCATACGAAGCCCCAGTGTCTCCATACCAAGCAGATTATAGTATGCAGTCTGCGGCGCCATACAGGCTCCCATGTTGCGGAACAATCCGTTTCTCAGTTTTGCAGTAAAGGCAAATTTTGCAAACTTTTTATAGTCTTTCATACCCGGATACCGCTCCAGATCCCATTTGAATCTTCCCGCATCGGTGATCACACCACTGATGGCACTGCTGTTGCCGTTGATGTATTTGGATGTGGAATTGATCACGATGTCTGCGCCAAGTTCGAGCGGACGAACGAGAAACGCGGTAGCTACCGTATTATCGATCATGAGCGGAAGATTGTGCTGCTTTGCGATCCCTGCAAGTGCCGGGATGTCGGTCACATCCAGCTTTGGATTTCCAATCGTCTCCGCGAAGATGACTCTCGTCTTATCCGTGATCTTTGATTCGAGATCTTCCAGATCATTCGTATCTGCAAAAATTGTTGTAATCCCAAACGCTTCCAGATCGTGGTAAAGATCAATCGTTCCTCCATACAGGCTGGTGCTTGTGATGATCTCATCACCACTTCCTACGATATTCAGAAGGGCATTGGTAATTGCCGCCATGCCGGATGCACAGGCAACGGATGCCACACCTTTTTCCAGAACCGTCATGCGTTCTTCAAATGATGCGATGGTCGGGTTATTGATTCTTGTGTAAGAATATCCAGCAGCTTTGTTGTGAAACAGCTTCTCATGCTGCTCTGCCGATGGCTGAAAGAAAGCACTGGACTGGTACACCGGGGTAAGTGTGGCTCCGGTCACCGGATCTCCGGTTTTTGTACCATGTAGTAGTTCTGTGTTGAATCCCATTTCATTTCCCCTAATTCATACTTATCTAATAGGTTTAATATGTTATAGTTAATATACCGCAATCATACCCTATTGTCAACCTTTTATTTCCACTTATTTTTCCAGCAAAAAAATCCCCGCTGGTTAAAACCAGCAGGGATTCCATTCTCATAATAAAATTATTATTCTGTCCAGTGCTCATCCTTAAATACGATGCGGCGGTAAGTCTCAAAATCAACCCACTTATTAAAGAAGTTCTCAGAAATCTCCCTGCCCTCTGCAGCAAGCTCCTTCTTGAACGCATCCACATCTGCGGCACTTGTTACATGAACTGCAAATCCACGGCCATTGATGACAGGTACATCGTTGTATGCAAAGTCAGCAAGCGGAATAATTGCAGTAACCTTCTGGTCACGAATGGATACCGCTACCTGCTCACGCAGAACAACCACATCAAAGCTGTCCGGATACTGATACGTCTCACCCTTGACCGGAATCACATCACCGATCGTGTAAGTTTTATCTGAAGGCTGTACCTTAAAGACGTTCATCGCCTCAAGGTCATAGTAATATTCCTCGAAGATATCTCCGTTTGCCTTGAGATTTCCGTGGGCAAATGCGCATTTTAAGTCTTTCGTCTCATCGAGCGTTGGATTTTCCACAACACCACATGCGGAGGTCATGTTGGAAATACGGTCGATCAGGATCAGTTCTCCCAATGTCTTATGCTTTGCAAAAGCATCAATGACGATCTCTTCCTGCAATACCAGATCGCAGACCGCAATCTCGTTCTTGCGCAGGCGGCCAACCGGAATAAATTCACCGGTGTTGACATCAATCTTGTACTGGATATTCTTTAAGATACCCGGAATCGTACGTGTCCCGAGTTTTACGAGATAATCTTTGCCGACGGTCAGTTCCTCATCGTCCATCCAGAGGATTGTTGCGGTAAATTTCTTGCTGACCGGAAGCTTCGTATCTTTTGCAAGAACACATCCGCGGGATACATCCACTTCCTTGTCAAGCTGGATGGTAACCGGACGTCCTGCATCTGCAGTCTGTGCATCTTTATCTCCGACTAAAATGCTCTTTACTTTTGCATGCTCATTGCTTGGCAGAGTCACGATTGTATCACCGACCGATACAGCGCCACTCTCGATCTGTCCCTGGAAACCACGGAACGTGTGATCCGGACGGCAGAC
Organism: bacterium; assembly: GCA_004562765.1. GTDB lineage: Bacteria > Bacillota > Clostridia > Lachnospirales > Lachnospiraceae > W0P33-017. Next base: position 13,708 of record SFRL01000028.1, read on the forward strand.
ACGCTGTACCGGCATATAGAAGCCTTCTTCCTGCTTCTTTTCGCTCACATCGATATTCTCTAAGTAAGCAAGCAGTGGCTCCTGCGTGTACCATGGCATATTGTCGGAATGGGTGGTGACATTGTCACCCTCGGTTGCAGATACCGGAATGATCTTGACACTTGCTAAATGCAGTTCCTTGGAAAGTTCCTGAATTTGGTCAACGATCTCCTTGAAACGCTCCTCACTGTAATCGACAAGATCCATCTTATTTACAGCAAATACAAAGTAACGGATTCCCATCAGTGCACAGATTCTGGCATGTCTTCTGGTCTGTACGAGCACTCCCTGCTTTGCATCCACAAGGATAACGGCAAGGTCTGCAAAGGATGCACCGACTGCCATGTTTCTTGTGTACTCCTCATGTCCCGGAGTATCTGCCACGATAAAGCTTCTCTTTTCGGTTGTAAAGTAACGGTATGCCACATCAATGGTGATACCCTGTTCACGCTCTGCCATCAGTCCGTCCAGAAGGAGGGAGTAATCGATTGCGCCGCCGCGGCTTCCTACTTTGGAATCCAGCTCCAACGCTTTCTCCTGATCTGCGTAAAGCAGTTTGGAATCGTATAAAATATGTCCGATCAGTGTGGACTTTCCATCATCTACACTACCGCAGGTAATAAATTTCAATAATCCGCTCATTTTAGAAATAACCCTCCCTCTTTCTTCGTTCCATGCTGCCGGCTGCCTCGTTGTCAATGACACGGGTGGTCCGCTCAGACTCTACAGCACTCAAGGTCTCGTCAATAATCTCATCTAATGTGGTCGCGTTGGATTCGATTCCACCGGTCAGTGGATAGCATCCCAAGGTACGGAAACGCACATTCTTGTATTCAATTTTCTCACCCGGACGAAGTTTCAGACGATCATCATCCACCATGATAATCTGTCCGTCACGCTCAATCACCGGACGCTTTGCTGCAAAATACAGCGGCACGATATCGATGTTTTCTCTCTTTATGTACTCCCAGATATCCGTCTCCGTCCAGTTGGAAATCGGGAACACACGAATACTCTCACCCTTGTTGATCTTGGAGTTATAAAGTTTCCACATCTCCGGTCTCTGGTTCTTCGGGTCCCATGCATGATTCTCATTACGGAAAGAGAAAATTCTCTCTTTTGCACGGGATTTTTCCTCATCACGACGTCCGCCGCCGAATGCTGCAGTAAATCCGTATTTATTCAACGCCTGTTTTAATGCCTGTGTCTTCATGATGTCGGTGTACTGGCTGCCGTAATCAAACGGATTGATGCCACGCTTTACACCGTCCTCGTTGATATACTCGATCATGTTAATTCCAAGTTTCTTTGCCGTCTCATCACGGAACTGAATCATTTCCTTGAATTTCCATGTCGTGTTCACATGTAAAAACGGGAATGGCGGCTTCTCCGGATAAAATGCTTTCATGGCAAGATGAAGCATTACCGAACTGTCCTTTCCTATGGAATAAAGCATTACTGGTTTTTCACACTCTGCCGCTACCTCACGGATAATGTAGATTGCTTCCGCTTCGAGTGCATCAAGATGAGATAATTGACTCATGATCTTCCTCCTTAATATTTATTCGAATCCTTTTTATTCACAACAATTGTTTCTATTGTACCATCTGTTTTTTTAATTCGCCAGTGTAACAGATCTCCTTCCGTATGAACGGTCATCTGGCTTCCCATGCCGCCGATGTCGGCACCCAGGTAATAGGAAATTGCCTCAAACGGACACTCCTTGATACAGGAGGCGCATCCCCAGCAGTCCTTCGGATACCGGATCACGGCTTTTTTGTCTTCGCCGCGCACGATCAGGCTTCCCGGACAGACATCCAGACATTTTCCACATGCCCTGCATTTCATGGAATCAATCGCGATGCTCATAGGTTTCTCCTCCTTTCACCAGATCTCTGCGGATCATCGTAATCTGGTCCCCGTTCTTTTTCGAGTTTACATAGCAGAGCCATGTATCACTCTTCTCCGGATAATCCAGATTCTCCGCGAAACTGTGCCAGCGTGTCTCCTTGCGTGCACGCAAATGTGCGATCACAGTCAAGCACACGGTCAGGCGTTCTTTCAGCTCATAGATAAACATCAGCTCATGCATATCGGCTGCCGCAAGTCCTTTTGCAAGGATCTGCAGTTTCTTTATTTTTTCTTCCGCCATGGCAAGCTGCTTTTCGTTGAACTGGTAATGGGTTCCGATTCCGCCTGCATACTGGTCCATGACTTTCTGCATGGCTTCCTCGAGTTCCTCAACGGTAAATGCCGGGTCCTGCTTTGTGAGAAATGCATCATACTCGGCAATTTTATTTTCAAGAACCGCTTCTTCATCAGAAGCCGCCGTATCTGCCACCTGTTCTTCGTTTAATTTCTGCACGATGGAATGGGCTGCGATCCCGCCCTCCACCAGTGCGCCGGTTACATATTTCTGTGGACAGCCGCCTGCCACATCTCCGGCAGCATAGAGTCCGTGGATCGTTGTCTCTCGTTCGGTGTCTACCCAGTAACCGCTGGCGGTATGACCACCCACGATGTACGGCTCGGTTCCCTCGATTTCCACGTTCTGTTCGCTTGGATTTTTCCCGGATTCCACCCACTTGAGTGTCTGTCCCGGCGCCATGTTTAAGTATGCTTTTAAGAGCGATTCATCCTGTTCTGCGGAGATGCCTTCGGTGCGAAGATAACATGGTCCGCGTCCCTGTACATTTTCTTCAACAGTTCCGTACACACGCTGGGAAGTAGTCAGACCGTATTTTGTCTCATACACTTCTCCGTGTGCGTTGATCTGCTTTGCTCCGACACCCTGTGCAATCGTTCCGGTCGGAGCGATCGTATCTTTACAGCGCAGGGCGATAAAGCGCATCTCAAATGTGGTCATCTCGGCTCCGGCTTCAATTCCCATGGCATATCCGGCACCGGTGTTAAACGGCGGATACCACATTTTATGACGGGAAAAACCCGGATTGTTCGGGCGGTAAAGTCCTGCGGCTCCTCCGGTTGCGATCAGCACTTTTTTTGCGCGGATCTCGTAGGCCGTACCGTCTGCAATGGAAAAACCGACGGCTCCTTCGATCTTATTATTGTTTACCAGATAATCGGTAATGTTTAACTGGTTGATGACGGTCACATCGTCTAATTTGCTGACAGCATCTGCAAGAAGCGGCTTGAAGTTTTCGCCGTTGATCTTGATATTGCGGTTTCCTCTTGCCACATACTCGCCGTTTTCATCTTTTAAGATGACCAGACCAAGCTGTTCCATTTTGGCGGTCACACGGTTGAGTCCTTCGGACATGGTCAAAAGCAGATCCGGCCGGACGATGCCGTCGGCATCTTTTGTGGCGTAGTCCACGTAATCCTGCGGAACATGACCTTTGGTGATATAGGCATTGAGCGCGTTGACTCCGGCTGCCAGACAGCCGCTGCGCTTGATGTTGGCTTTTTCTGCTATGATTATGGAATAATCGGATTGTTCACGGATGGTCATTGCCGCGTAGCAGCCTGCTGTGCCGCCGCCGATGATGAGGACATCCGTATGGAGTATTTTTTTTCCCTCGATTTTCATAAGTAATCCTTCCTTGTGATTAAATGTAGAAGACCTCGCCTTCCTGCATCTCTCTATTTTCTACGAGATAGGTCTGGTTTTCATCAAATATGTAAAGCCGGTAGATTAAGACATACACTTTTTCACCGATCTCTACCGGATCTTTTTCAAGTGAGCGCTCGGTGACGATCGGGATACCTCCCACATCAACGACAACATCCAGATGATTTCCTCGGAATATCACATCTTTTACGATTCCACGCTCGGCGGCACTCATATGCTGCGGTGGCTCGCTTCTGGACATGCGGACAAATTCCGGACGGATAACTGCGTGGGTTGCGCCCTCGACCGGATCAAATCCAAGCAGACGCTCATAATGCTCTACGATCGAGGAACGGCCGATAAACTGTGCCACGAACGGGGTGTCCGGTGATTTATAAATTTCCATCGGCGTTCCCATCTGCTCGATATGTCCATGGTTTGTGATGATAATCTCATCGGCCACCTCGACGGCTTCATCCTGATCATGGGTGACAAAAATGCTTGTAATGCCAAGCTTTACAACCATCTCGCGAAGCCAGTTGCGAAGTTCGGTGCGGACTTTTGCATCGATTGCCGCAAACGGCTCATCGAGAAGAAGTACCTGCGGATTCGGTGCAAGTGCGCGGGCAAATGCCACTCGCTGACGCTGCCCGCCGGACAACTGGTTCGGATAACGCTTTTCCATTCCGCTTAATCCGGTCAGTTCCAACAGTTCGGTCACGCGCTTTTTGATTTCTTTTTTCGGCACCTTGGCAAGTTCGAGACCAAAAGCTACGTTGTCGTAGACGGTCATATAACGGAACAATGCATAGTTCTGAAATACAAAACCGATGCCTCGTTTTGCCGCCGGCACATCGTTGACACGCTGCCCGTCAATATAGATATCGCCGCTGTTTGGTGTCTCAAGCCCCGCGATCATGCGAAGCAGTGTGGTCTTTCCGCTTCCGGAAGGTCCAAGCAGTGCGACTAATTTTCCTTTTTCAATGCCAAAGCTGACATGGTCGGAAGCCCGGAAGTTTCCGTAATTTTTACAAATATCTCTCATTTCCACGTACATAGCCTGACTCCTTACTGTATCCCTTTACTGTTTTTGCTTCTGTATTCAAAAATGTTTCTGAGCACCAGCACGATCACCGCAATGATCACAAGGATCGATGATACCGCAAACGCGAAGGTGATGGAATTGTCGGTTCCGGACATGTATAAGGCATCAATTTCGAGCGGAAGCGTAAAGGTCTGTCCTCTTGTCTTGGACAGTGCATTGACTGCTCCAAACTCGCCTAACGCACGCGCTGTACATAAAATGATACCATAGATCAGTCCCCATTTCATCTGCGGAAGGGTAATTTTCCAGAAAATGGTAAATCCGTTTGCTCCCATAAGCGCTGCTGCCTCTTCCTCATCCTTTCCCTGTGCGTTTAAGATCGGGATGATCTCACGCGATACAAACGGGAAGGTGACAAAAATCGTAGCGAGGACAACACCCGGCAGTGCAAATGTGATGCGGATGTTGGTTCCGAAAAACTGGTTGATCGCCCGGATCGCCGGATACGTCCAGCCGAGCCGTCCAAAAGTCATTAAAAAGGCAAGACCTACAATGACGGGAGAGATTGAAAACGGAATATCGATCAGCGTGGCAAGCACCTGTTTTCCACGGAAGGAAAACTTCGTCAAAAGCCATGCCGCCACGATTCCGAAAAATGTATTGACAATTACCGCGATCACAGTTGCAAGCAATGTTACCAAAAGGGCCGAACGCACATATTTGGTTGTAATCGCCTGTATGTAAAAAGCAAATCCTTCTTTTAATGCACTAAAGAGAATCGAAAACAGGGGAAGAATCAGCATAACAAATATGAAAAGAACGCTGATGGCTATTAAAATGTATTTCGTACTTTTCTTCTGTTCCATAAAAACGAACTCCCTTTCTTAAAACGAATTGGTTGATTCCCTGTTGTACTTACACATTATTCGTTCTTGCTGCCTGTTTCATCTGCACGATATTCACACAAAGCAGTAAAACAAACGATAAAATCAACATTACCAGTGCGATTGCCGTGGCACTCGCATAATCAATATATCCAAGTTTCTGCATAATCACATAGGAAATCACCTGTGTGTGCTCCCTTGCGCTGTTTCCGGATATGTAAATGACACTTCCGTACTCACCGATACCTCTGGCAAAAGCAAGCCCAAATCCGGTTAAAATCGGAGGCATCATCTCCGGCAGAAGCACTCTGCGGAAGGTCTGAAACCGGTTGGCTCCGAGCATAAATGCCGCTTCCTCATACTGGCCATCGAGTTTTTCAAGAACCGGCTGCACCGCACGGATAACAAACGGAATGCCGACAAACACAAGTGCAATGACCAGTCCGAGATGTGTGTAGGATACTTTGATGCCAAGCTTTGCAAGCGGCGCACCGAGGATTCCGTTTTCAGAATACATCTTGGAAAGTGTGATGCCGGCTACCGAAGTCGGCAGTGCAAACGGAAGCTCGATACAGCCATCGAGGATCCGTTTGCCCGGAAACTCATATCTTACAAGCACCCATGCAATGATCACACCGAACACACTGTTGATAAGTGCCGCGATAAACGAACAGCCGATGCTGGTGGCAAATGCATGCCGCACGGTCGGCTTTGTGATCAGTGACCAGAACTCTGCCGGACGCAGCTTTAATGCGGACACCATCACGGATGCCAGCGGGATCAGCACGATCAGGGAAAGCATCGTGATCGTGATTCCCAGTGTGAGGTGATACCCCGGTATCACACGTACATTTTTTGTCTTATTCGTTGCCGTAGATTTCATCGAACATTGCTCCATCATCAAAATAGCTTTTGTATGCTTCGTTCCATCCGCCGTAATCTTTGATCGTATACAATTTCACATTCAGATCAAAACGGTCGGAAAATTCTTTCAAAATCGATTCGTTGCTCGGGCGATATCCATACTCTGCCGCCAGTCGCTGCGCATCATCGGTGTACAGATAATTCAGGTACTCGTGGCTCACTTCTCGCGTGCCATTGGCATCCGCGTTGTCATCCACAATCGCCACACTCGGCTGTGCCAGAATACTGACGCTCGGGGTGATCATCTCGTATTCGCCCGGATAACTGTTCATTGTGGCGATCGCTTCGTTTTCCCACGCGATCAGCACATCGCCTTTCTGGTTTTCCACAAATGTCGTCGTGGAACCGCGCGCTCCGGAATCCATGACGGATACCTGTGCATATAGTTTCTGCAGAAATGCTTTCTGTTCATTCTCATCGCTGGTCTGCTCTTTTATATAGGAAAGTGCTGCTAAAAAATTCCAGCAGGCACCACCACTGCTCTTCGGGTCCGGGTTAATGATCTCAACTTTTTTGTTCACCAAATCGTCCCAGTCTTTAATCTGCTTTGGATTGCCTTTCCGGACGAGGAAAACAATCGTTGAGGTGTATGGGGAACTGTCATCGGCAAATTCCTGCTCCCAGCCTTTTTCTATCAGTCCGGTCTGCTCGATCAGCGTGATATCATGCTCAAGTGCCAGCGTCACGACATCGGCGTTACAGCCTTCCACAACGGATCGTGCCTGTGCACTGGAACCTCCGTGTGATTGAATAATATCCACTTCTTTTCCCGTTTTTTCCTTATAATATTTCTCAAACAGCGGATTATATGCTTCATAAAATTCTCTTGTCGGATCGTAGGAGACGTTGGTGATTGTCCGTACATGACTTTTTTTGCTTCCGCATCCGGTACATCCAATCAACAGAATTGCCGCCATGGACAGTACCGCTATTTTCTTTACCATTGAAAATAATTTTCGCTTCATGTTTCCGCCTCCCTCGACTTTCGTTTATCATACCCCTTAATTCCTATCATGTCAATAGGTATTGTAGGAATAATTTTCCTTTCTTTTTATAGTACCATGGAAAGATTGAATTTTGCTTGAATCTCAATGCCGGGATTTCTCTCTTACATAATGACATGGTAATAAATTTTCAAAAAGTTTTCCGGATTTATTGGCACTTGAACAAATACGTTGAATACTCTATAATAAGTAGAAAACCTGTGCCCTGCGGTACATTTTTGATGTATCCCAATCGCATCTGGCTTTTTATTACACATTACGAGGAAATTTTATGAAAAAAAATACCCTGCGGCATTCCCTTCTGCTGCTTCTGACTGCAGCTATCTGGGGATTTGCCTTTGTTGCACAGAGTGTGGGAATGGACTATGTGCAGCCTTTTACCTTTACTGCTGCCCGCTCACTGATCGGGGGGATCGTACTGCTTCCGTTTATTTTTATCCGGGCGCAGAAAACCGGCCGGACTTCTGAGGAAAAATCCGCTTCCTGGAAACAGGCACTGCCCGGAGGCATCATCTGCGGTGTTCTGCTGTGTATCGCCTCCAACCTGCAGCAGATCGGCATCCAGTATACGACCGTTGGAAAAAGCGGGTTTATCACAGCAATGTACATCGTGCTTGTTCCGGTACTCGGTATACTTTTTCACAAGAAAACCGGTATTCGCGTGTGGATCTCTGTAGCACTTGCTGTATGCGGACTGTATCTTTTATGTATGACCGGAGGTTCCTTTCGTCTGCAGCGCGGAGATCTGTATACACTCTGCTGTGCGCTCATGTTTTCCCTGCAGATTCTTGCCGTGGATCACTATGCACCCATCGCGGATAATGCTATACTGGCATGCATCGAATTTTTCACCTGTGGCATCTGTTCCCTGATCCCGATGTTTTTACTGGAACAGCCACGGATGCACCTGATTCTTGCCGCATGGCTGCCGATCCTGTATGCAGGCATACTCTCCAACGGTGTGGCCTACACTCTGCAGTTTTTTGCACAGCGGGGACTTCCTGCCTCTACAGCCTCTCTGCTAATGAGCACGGAATCCGTGTTCTCGCTTCTGGCAGGTTTTCTCATCCTGCACCAGATGCTGAACGGCCGCGAGCTTGCCGGATGTGTACTGATGTTTGCCGCCATTATTCTTGTACAAATAAAAGGAAAAGAAAAGGAGTCGATTAATTCATGAAAAATATCATTGAAAACGAAGTCGGGGCCATCCTGACAGATATCCTTGACGATTATAAAAAAGGACGCGCAGTTGATAAGATGGATATCTACAACCAGCCGGATAAAACCGAAATTATGGACATTCTTGACAGTCTGTTTTCCATTGTTTATCCGGGATTTTTCCGCGATAAAACCCACAAAATCTACAATATTGAACACAGTGTGTCTACCATGATTGAAGATGTAATGTTCCACCTGAACAAACAGATCTGTGTTGTCTTAAAATATACGAAAGAATTCGGTGACAATGAGGAAGAAAAACTGGAGCAGTTTGCACAGAAAGCAACCGTTTCTTTCATGCGGCGGATTCCAAAGGTCCGTGAATACTTAGAGACCGATCTGCAGGCCGCTTACGATGGCGATCCTGCTGCACGCAGCAAAGACGAGATCGTATTTTCTTATCCGGGACTTTATGCCATCACGGTATACCGTCTGGCGCATGAGCTGTTTCTGCTTGGTGTTCCGCTTATCCCGCGTATGATGACGGAACAGGCACACAGCAAAACCGGTATCGACATCCATCCGGGTGCAACCATCGGCAAATATTTCTTTATTGACCACGGTACCGGCATCGTGATCGGTGAAACAACCATCATCGGCTGCCATGTCAAACTGTATCAGGGTGTTACTCTGGGTGCCCTTTCCACCAAAGGCGGCCAGAAACTGCGCGATGTGCGGCGCCATCCGACCATCGGCGACAATGTAACAATCTACTCCGGTGCTTCCATCCTCGGCGGAGAAACCGTCATTGAGGAGGGTGTTGTGGTAGGCGGTAACTCATTTATTACCCAGTCTATCAAAAAGGGGACCAAGGTCAGTGTCCGCAACCAGGAACTGATCTACCACAGTGATGATGAATCACTTCACCACAAAGAACAGGATGAATCCTGGTTTTACATTATCTGATAGTTACAAAAGGGGATTTTATGGATACAAAAGCTTTCCGAGAAGGATTTCGCGATGGCATTCCCATCGGACTTGGATACCTCGCTGTTTCTTTCTCTTTAGGTATTTCTGCAAAACAGGCTGGTCTGACTCCGCTTCAGGGGTTCGTGACCAGCTTTCTGGAAAATGCATCAGCCGGCGAATACATCGCATTTACTCTGATCGGTGCCGGTGCCACATATATTGAACTGTGTCTGATGACAATCATCGCCAATGCACGCTATCTTCTGATGAGCTGTGCCATGAGCCAGCGGTTTTCACCGGATACCCCTATGATCCACCGGTTTCTTGTCGCATTTGACCTGACGGACGAGCTGTTCGGCATTGCCATCGGGCGTCCCGGATATCTCAATCCCTACTACAGTTACGGTGCGTTTCTTGTCGCACTTCCGGGCTGGTCTATCGGAACCGCCGCCGGTGTCATCACCGGCAATCTGCTGCCGGGTGATATGGTAAAAGCACTCAGCGTTTCTTTGTTTGGTATGTTTCTGGCAATCATCATCCCGCCTGCCAGAAAAGACAAAGTCGTGCTGGTGTTGATCATCATCAGTTTTGCAGCGAGTTATCTTTGCAGCCGTCTTACGATTATCCGTGACATTTCCAGCGGAACGCGCACGATCATCCTGACACTGATCATCGCAGGAATCGCCGCATGGCGTTTCCCTCCGCAGACGGAGATCACTCCGGAAAATGCTGACGCACAAAAAGAACAGGGGGCGGACGTATGAGTGGAAACATTTATATCTACATTGCCATTGTAGCGATCACCAGTTATCTGATCCGCGTGCTTCCGCTGACGCTGATCCGCAAGCCGATCAAAAACCGGTTTATCCGTTCTTTCCTGTATTATGTACCTTATGTCACACTCGCGGTTATGACCTTTCCGGCAATCATTGATGCCACAGCCACACCGCTTGCAGGAGCACTTGCTCTAATTGCCGGCATCTTTATGGCATGGAAGGGACTCGGACTTTTCCCGGTTGCGATCGCCTGCTGCATCATTGCTTACCTTGGTGGACTGATTTTTTAATAAAAAAATGCCTGCATCATTTTTTGATCCAGGCATTTCTTCTATCCCCAAAGTGAAAATAAAAATACCACAATACCAAGAAGCACGAGTATCACACCCGTCACACGGTTCAGTGTTTTCGGTGTGGCTTTATTTGCAAATACCGCAGCAATTCTCGCCCAGATCAGGGTAAATACCACACATAAAATAAATACCATCCAATCCGGCTGTCCACCTATGGCAAAATGTGAAACTGCACCTGTAAATGCAGTAAATGCCATAATAAATACACTGGTTCCGACCGCTGTCTTCAGTTCATACCCAAGTGCAGAAGTCAGGATAAGAAGCATCATCATGCCACCACCCGCACCGATAAATCCACAGATAAATCCGATACAGATGCCACTGATCACAGACTGTATGGCGCGTTTTTTTGCCGACACCCCCTGCATTGCTTCTTTGGTTGTCATGACGGGACGGACAATAAATTTAATTCCCAGCAGAAACGTCATAAAGACGGAAAAATTTCCCATGGTGGCAGATGGTACCAGACTTGAAACATAACTTCCTACCACCGTAAATGCAAGAACACTCACCATCATAATCAATCCATTCCGGATGTCCAGATTTTTGTTTTTACCATATGTATACGCGGACACTGCACTGGCAAGCACATCCGAAGACAAAGCAATCCCCACCGCCATATATGGCTCCATTCCAAGAAATGTGATGAGCATGGGGCTGATCACTGCAGCCGCACTCATTCCCGCAAATCCGGTTCCAAGTCCGGCTCCCATGCCGGCGAAAAATGTTACGATAATTGTGAGTAAAAGTTTCATATTATGGAGTATCCCCTTTCGTTCTATCAAATCCGAAATTTGTTTTCCAGTAACAGCACGTTTCCGGAAATAGCAAAATCACCGGCTTATTTTTATCTCCAAACTCATATGCTTTCACAACAATTATGCCTCCTGACTATTTCTCTTTTTCAAACACATTGGTTAGTTTTATCTAACGTCATAATTGTAGCATATCTTTTAAAACAGATCCAGCATATTATCCAGGTAGACTTCTTCCCGAACATGCAGCTGGTACCGGGGCTTTGTCATATAATAGAGCAGAAACTCCAGAATCAATGCACTGCCAAGACTCCTCCCTTCGATCTTAAAATTCGAAAAGCCCATTGGCAGATATACATTTTGGATTGCATCAATACCAATAAATCCCGGATTTTGCATTGCATTGGAAAAGCGATATCCCTGCCCGGCATCCGGAGCAGCACAATGATGTTCCTTGCCATTTTCTCCAAGATTTTTGCGGCTGACCGCTTCATAACAGGCTTTCCTGTCCTTACAGCCAAACCAGCAGCATTCATTGCACAAAAACTCTACCTTGTCTTTCTCTGTCTGAGACAATGTCTCCCATCGATCAAGGGCTTTATTTAACCGAAAGTCAGGCACCACATAACAGAAATCCTCCCTCCGGATTTCGCTTGTCAATTGACCGAAATCTGTCAGAACTTTTGTGGTCGAAGAGACAAAATAAAGATGTGGATAAGTCTTTTTCAAGTATTCCAGTAACAAATCTGAATGAACAATAACACCGTTTTGTGTTCCGTTTCTTTCTTCAAATAAGGCACAAAGCGTATTACATTTCCGGTCAGAAAGATGTTTCTCTTTTAAAAGGGAGTTACTGAATGTCAGCCGCGCGGAGATTCCATACTCCCTCATCAGATCCAGAACTTCCCGTGGATCATTTTCCCCGAATCCGGCACGACCTCCTCCCCAGAGGCAATCTGCCGGTGCTCCGTAAACAGACCCGATCTCACACCATTCATAAAAATATTCGCGATGCTCCCGGAAGATCGGAAGAAATACGCGATACAGTTCATAAAATTCAAACAATCCCGGAAGGTGATAATATGCTTTAGTCATTATGCCACTACCTCATTTTTCAGCGAAACAAGTACAAAATCAGGCCGGACATCATCCCGATTCCGATAATACAGAGAATCACACCTCCAATGATCGTCACAGTTCTTCCTTCATCCGATAATTCCGCATTCTGAAACTGCCATCTGCGCATAAAAAAGTATACCTTATCCGGATAATAAATCTGTACGATTCCAAGCACATAAATAAGAACTCCCAATACCGTAAATCCCCAAAATGAAATCGACTCCAGATTGCCGTAAAGGACGTGTCCCAATGCATTGCTGTATGTTTCATCACTGATGACAGGCTTTTCATTTCCTGCTATAATCTGCATTTCATCCCAGCCCACAGGGCTTCCATCTGCCGCGAACAACTCATCCCCCGTCCATGTGCCGCTGATCGAATTATCCGCAAAAGAAAATGTGACCTGATCCCCTTTCATGGTATAGGAAACGCTCTGCTTTTTTCCATCTGCCACAAGTAAAAAAGTGTCATCTTTTGTGCGTTCAACATAGTTGGATGTGTTGTGCACAAACTTATCTGCACTGACTTTGTAATAAAAATCATCCCCGATATAAATTCCTTTTCGCAATGTAAAATATCCGCCGATCACAACTGCAAAAATGGCAATTATAATCAAAAAAGTCAGTCCAAGATGCTCTCGGATTCTCTTCATCCCCCGCTCCTCCTTATCTTTCAGACTCCTGCGAAAATGGCTTCTGAAACGATACTACTTATTTTCAAAATTAATACTGCGGATAATGTTACGGTTGATGATCTGTGTCCCCTTTTTCGATGTCTCGATCTTCACCCACTGTGCATCCACATCCATCAGTTTTCCCTTGATGCCACCCACATCATTAAATAAACTTACCACACAGTCTTTTCCTATATAAGCATCTAACATTGAACCACTCATAATTTCACATTCCTTTCCATTCTCTGTTACAATAAACGAATTCTCATCCTGAACTGCCAGCATATTGAGGGTATTTACCATATTTAAATTATTGACAGCTGTCATTATTGTTACTGCATCCATACCTTCATCACCTCATAGATATCAGTGTAGCATTCCCTCTGCAGGCATGCAATTACTTTTTCATTTTTTCCCGCTCCGACAACGGCACTTCATTTTTCATGTAAGTGTCCCACACATGTATCCGGTCCTGCTCATCCAGCTTTCGCAATACCTTTGCGGGAACGCCTGCCACGATGCAGTCATCCGGCACATCACGGTTTACGACCGCCCCCGCCGCAACGATACAGTTTTTCCCGATGGTCACTCCGCCACAGATTGTTGCACTCGAACAGATCCAGCTTCCGCTTCCGATGTGGATCGGTTTTGCATACTCAAGGTCATGGAAACCGTCCGGATACTGCTGTGGCAAGCGCTCATCAGAGAGGAACGGATGGCACGGTGTCGCAATCGTCACGTTTGCGCCTACCCACACACCGTCTTCAAGCGTGATCGGGGCACAGTCCAAAAATGTACAGTTATAGTTGACAAAACAGCCTTTTCCAAAGTGGATATTGACACCATATTCACAGTAAAACGGTGCAAAAATCGATGCCCCGCCATCCTTTGCGGACGGAATCAGTTTTTCCAGAAGACGCTGCTTTCTTTTCTTCATCCACAGCGGTGTGCGGTTGAATTTATCACAGGTTTCCATTCCGAACGAATGGTATTGTTCCAGATCTTTGCTGTCGGCATTATAAAGTCTGCCGGCTTTCATTCTTTCCCAGTTATTCATATCTGTTCTCCCTATATTTAACATCAATCCATGCATAATTTGCTTTCAGCAAATGGGTTGACGCTACATATCAAGTTTATACTTGATTGCCTCATCTGTTTTATAGCAAAATCTATGCCTACTATATCACGTTTTTATACAAAAAAGAAGCCACCTTCCTTTACGAAAATGACTTCTTAAAATCAAACCTTTTATGCGTCTAATCCTGCATGATATCCCATATAGATCGCGCTTGTAATATTGCTCGGGCGCACGCAGTCACCGATCTCACGGACAACCGGAGCACAGTTACGCAGTGCGTTCACGCCGTCGCGGTTTGCACGCTGTCCGACCGCACAGATCACGGATTTTCCCGGAACTAAAACTTCGTTTCCTTCGGCATCTTTGCACAGTACGCCGTCTGCGGTTACTTCCATTCCCTGATAGCCGGTATGTGCCTCGACATATTTGTCCACCATCTGCATAAGAATCGGACGGTGACGAATATTTGCATCCGGTGCGAGCTCCGGACGCATCTCGACAAGATGCACCTTTTTGCCTTCCTGTGCCAGATGGATGGCTGCCTCACAGCCCGCCAGACCACCGCCGAGCACAACTACGGAATCGCCGACTTTTTCTTTCTCAAGATAGTAGTTGTTGACAATCACCACGTTGTCTCCATCGATGCCTTTCAGTGGCGGAACAATCGGGTTCGAGCCGACTGCAAGAATCATCACATCGGCGTTCTGTGCCTCTGCGTATTCCGGTGTCACCTCCGTATTGCAGCGGATCTCCACACCGGCTTCAATTGCCTGCGCCTCAAGGGAAAGTCCAAGCTGATACATCTCCTGTTTGAAATCAATCGCCTGCTCACATTTTAAGATACCGCCGACTTTGTCACTCTTTTCACAGAGTACAACTTTGTGTCCGCGCAGTGCTGCCGTAACGGCTGCTTTTAATCCTGCCACACCGCCGCCGACAACGAGCACATTCTTTTTCACGGCTGCCGGAACGATATCTGTGCCCTCGATCTCTCTTCCGATCAGAGGATTGACGGTACATCTTCTCGTCTGTGTGGTCGGACGCTCTGCCATACAGGTAAAGCAGCGCAGGCATTTCACGATCTTGTCATCGTTGCCGGAAACAACCTTCTGTGGCAGATACGGATCGGCAAGCAGAGCTCGTCCCATGTATACAACATCCGCTTTGCCGGAAGCAATGATCTCTTCCATCTGCTCCGGATCGTTTAACCCACCGATCGTGGCAACCGGCTTTTTCACATGCTTTTTGATCTCTTCTGCAAGGTAGACGTTCATGCCGTGCTCGGAGAACATCGATGGATGTGTCTTGAAAAATCCGAACTGGTAGGAACCTGCGGATACATGGATCAGATCCACATATTCCTCTACTGCCTGTGCGATTCTTACACCCTCGTCCAGATCGTAGCCGCCATCGAACAATTCGGAACCACTCATACGGAACTCAATCGGGAACATCGGGCCAACCGCTTCACGGACTGCCTGCAATACCTCGATGGTAAAACGCATACGGTTTTCAAAGCTTCCGCCGTACTCATCGGTTCTGTGGTTAAAGAACGAGGAAATAAACTGGTTTAATAACCAGGTATGTCCGCCGTGGATCATAATCATTTCAAATCCTGCACGCTTTGCAAGAACTGCGGTGTCCGCGTAACGCTTGACGATATCTGCGATCTGCTCTTTGGTCAGCGCGGTCACTTTCATGCCGTCCGGGCGCACGCCGTCACTCGGGCCGTACTGTGTCAGTCCCTGTTTTTTATTTTTGTCTGCCATGTAAGTTCCGGCATACTGTCCGGAATGGGAAAATTCCACACTCGGTACCGCGCCGTGCCTCTTGATGGCATCTGCGGTAAATGTAAATGCAGCAAGTGATCCAACGGTCGCAAGATCTAAGTGAAGCATGTGGGAACCATCGGTTTCCGGATGTACGACAAGCTCACTCATCGTTACGGCTGCCGCGCCGCCCTTTGCACGCAGTTCATAAAATGCACGGGTGCGCTCGCCCGGAACGCAGTCTTTGTCGATATCGGTCGCGCCGATCGGGGACGCAAACATACGGTTACGGAAAGTGACATTTCCTAATGTAATTGGCTGACATAAATGTGGATACTTTCTTTCCATTGCGTAAATCCTCTCTTTCTATCTGTAATCTTTTATTTCTTTTTAGCCAAAAAACGGTATACAAATGTGAGTACAAATCCGGCTGCGCCACATGCCGCCGCAATCAGAAACGCTCTGGCATACGCGCCGTCTGTCATGTAGATGTTTCGCATTGCAGATGGACCGAAATAGCCGGCTGCCGCTAAACCGATAAACATGATTCCGTAATTGACACTGTTGTTTTTTGCACCAAACTGATCCGCGGTAAATCCCGGATACACGCCCATAAAGGAACCGAAGCTGACGCCGATGCATGCGATTCCGACATAAAACGTGGCATAACCACCCTGTCCGGTAAAATATAAAAGAAGCAGTCCGCACACACCGAGCACGGTTGCAATCGTCAGTGTATTGATACGTCCGATCCGGTCGGATAAAAATCCGGCAAGGATACGTCCCGCCGCATTAAATACCGCAAGAATGGAAACCGCGGTACTTACCATAAGTGCGGTCATGCCGACCATATTGGTTGCCACTGCGGATGCCTGTGAAATAACCATCATTCCGCTGAACGCGCCACAGGTAAATAACAGAAGCATGACATAAAAGACCGGAGTCTTTAACATTTCTTTCCAGTTTTTGTTCTCCACGCCGGAAGATTCGGTTGCTGCCGGAAGTGTCCATCCGTCCGGAACAAAATCTGCCGGGCACTGCTCCATTAAGAAGGAACATCCGCAGATGATGATAAGAAATGCCACGCCGACAACCTTAAATGCAACTGCCGCGCTGGACTTTGACACGATTAAAGTGACAACCGGAGGAAGGATCACCGATCCAAGTCCGTAGATCGCAGTTGTGATTCCACCGATCAGTCCACGCTTGTCCGGGAAAAACTTCATACAACTGCTGACTGCAGTTCCGTAAGTCATACCAAGTCCGAGTCCGAAGATCAGACCGTAAGTTACCACAAGTGCTCCCACGCTCGTCGCAAAGCCGGATGCGATCATTCCAATTCCGACCATGATTCCACCGATGAGAATGACTTTCTTCGGTCCAAACTTATCATTGAACCAGCCACCCGTGATCATGGTGATCGGTCCGACGGAATTTGCGATCGTATACACAATTGCAAGATCCGCAGTGGTCAGAACGACACCGTTTCGTGCGCTTAAAAACTCTGCCATGGAAGATGCAAATACACTCCATACATAAATAGATCCTAAGCATAAATTGATGAGACAGCAGGCAATTAACGTTACCCAGCGTTTTTTTGTCAAGTTCATCTCAACTCTCCTTTTGTGTTTGTTAATTTTCTATCAATGTTTCATCATCTTATCATAGTTGTTTTGATATGTAAATACTTACATATCATTTTATACATGTATTTTTTAACAAAGTTGTTATTTTTTGCTGATATGTTATGATATGACATGTAAAAAGCGACAAAAAAACCAAAATGGAAACGCATACAAACGAAAAAGGAAGTGGAAATTCGATGGGCAACTTAAAATATGCCATCCTTGGACTGTTAAATCAAAAAGAAATGACCGGTTATGATCTGATGAAACAATTTGAATCTACACTATGTGAATTCTGGTCTGCAAAACACAGCCAGATCTATCCGGAACTCAAAAAACTGACCGATGAAGGCAGCATTGCATATAAAATAGAGCCATCCGAAAATGGCTCTGAAAAAAAACTCTATCATATTACAGATGCGGGAAGAACGGATTTTATGGACTGGCTCTCTTCTGAGACAAAGACTCAGCCGACACCGAAAGATATCTCCCGTCTGAAAATCTTTTTCTGCAACTGCCTGCCGCCGGAAGACCGCCGGTTTCTTCTGGAAGAACAGCTTCACCGGCACACTTCCCGCTTAAAGCATCTGCAGAACAACCAGACCAAATTTACCGCCGTGCCGGACAGCTCCGACGATGCATTCGGGGATTATCTCGTACTGATGGGTGCCATCATGCGCGAGGAAATGATGATCGACTGGCTGAAAAAATGTATGGAACTGCTCAGTGAACCGTAAGGGTTACTCTTCCTCTTCCTCACGGTCCATCATCCGCTCCATATGCATGGCAAGATACCCAATCTCGACTTCTTCCACCGGCAGCTTCAGGCGCTGTGAGATTTCATCGCAGATCGTCTGTGCCGCCTGAAATGCCTCCGGAAATTTGACCGACATATAGTCGTTGATATTCATTTTCAGCTTTTCGCCGCTGACAATCCGCGCCACCATACAGCGGATGTGGTTCATCAGGCGATTGTAGGAAAGCGACATGACATCAATGGAATTTCCCGTGATCTGTTCCACAAGTGAAATACTCTCCCGCACCGCACGAGCAATCTCCATCGCCTGCGAAACGTTTTCATCTACGATTGCCGAGTGCACATGAAGCGCAATGTATCCGATCTCATGTTCATCGATTTCGATATCAAACCGCTCCTTTAATAATGGTCGGATGCACGCGGCAACTTTATATTCCTTATAAAACATCACACGGATATCTTCCGTGAGCGGGTTACTGATCTGTTCCCCGTTTTGAATGCGCCGGATAGCAAAATCCAGATGATCCGCCATCGGAAAAAGGATGGAACGGTCGATTCTGCCGAATTCCTTCTCGGCCTCATCAAGCACGGCACCGGCAAGTTCTAAGCTCACCGGGGAAACCTCTTTGACAATTTCCTTTGCCCTGCCGCGTTCTGTCCGCTCCGTCAGGGAATACACCTGTGCAGTCTCATCCGGCTCTAATTCCTGTCCCACTTTTTTCCCGAATGCGATACCTTTTCCCATGACGAGAAATTCCTGTGCGTTTTCTTTCTCCACGCCAATCAGCGCATTGTGATTTAACACTTTTGCTATCCTGTACATTCTTTCCCTTCCCCTTTTGTCTCCTATCTTACCTCAATCTCAAACAACGGCTCCCCTGCTTTTACTGCACCGTCTGCAATGAGCCGGATGCTCTGATTTTCCTCAAGTTCCGTACACAGAATCGGGGAAACCATGGACGGTGCGTTGGCATTCAGATACTCCAGATCAAGTTTTAACATCGGTTCACCTTTTTTTACTTTCTGTCCGTTTTCGACCAATGCCTCAAAACCTTCTCCGTTTAATTTCACGGTGTCGATTCCCACATGGATCAAAAGGCTCACGCCGCTGTCTGTCACAAAACCGATCGCATGCTTTGTGTCAAACACAAATGCAACCTCGCCGTCTTCCGGTGCACACACATAGGCATCCTCCGGTGTGACGACTGCGCCGTCCCCCATCATCTTCTGTGCAAATGCATCGTCCGGTGCTGTCGCAAGATCCGCCGCAGTTCCGGTGATCGGACTGGAAATTACGATGCGCTGTTTCACCGTATCGGACTGTTTTTCATCCTCTGCTTTCTTCGCTTCTTTCGCCTGACTGGAAGCCTCGCTCTGCTCCGGCTCTGCAAACGTATCCTCCGCCGTCTCCAAATAATCTTCCAGATTGGATTTGATCACGGTAACATTTGGTCCGTAGATGACCTGCACACCGTTGCCTTTGTGCACGACTCCGGTAGCTCCGGTTGCCTTTAACAGTGCATCATCGACTCTGTCCACTTCAATTACTGTGCAGCGCAGTCTTGTCGCACAGCAGTCCACATCCGAAATATTTTTCTTTCCGCCGAGTCCTCTGGTGATCGCGGCACTTACCTCATCCTCCGGACCTGCCGCCCGGGTTTCTTTTCCTGCTTCTTTTTTTGCATTCACATCTGCCTTTGTATACAGTTTGGTTTCTGTATCATCGTCTTCCCGCCCCGGTGTCTTAAAGTTAAACTTTTTGATCATAAACTTAAAGATAAAGTAGTACAGGAAGAAATAAATAATGCCGACCGGGATCACGCGCACCCAGCTCGTCTTTGCATTTCCCTGCAAAATACCAAACAGGAAGAAATCCAAAAATCCGCCGGAAAACGTAAGTCCTACTGCAATATTTAACATGTGCGCGATCATGTAAGCCGATCCCGCAAGAACGACCTGTACGGCAAAGAGTGCCGGAGCCACAAACAGGAAAGAAAATTCCAGAGGCTCTGTGATACCGGTTGCCATGCAGGCAAGTGCTGCGGACAGTAACAGTCCGCCTGCTGCTTTCTTCTTCTCCGGTTTTGCACACTGGTACATGGCAAGTGCTGCTCCCGGAAGACCAAAGATCATAAAGATAAACTCACCGGAGAAATACCGGGTGGCATCTGCGCTGAAATGTGTGATATTTGCAGAATCTGCAAGCTGGGCAAAGAAAATATTCTGTCCGCCCTGTACCATCTGTCCGGCAACTTCCGCTGTGCCGCCCACTGCTGTCTGCCAGAATGGCATATAAAATACGTGATGCAGACCAAACGGAATCAATGCACGCTTGATCAGTCCGAAGATCAGAGTTCCCACATAGCCGGAACCGGTCACAAGACCGCCCAGCGCATAGATACCGTTTTGTACGGCAGGCCAGATGAAATACATCAAAATGCCGACAAACATGTATACAATTGTGGAAATAATCGGTACAAACCGTGTGCCTCCAAAGAATGACAGTGCATTCGGAAGCTGGATGCGGTAAAACTTATTGTGCAGCGCTGCCACACCGAGTCCTACGATAATACCGCCAAACACGCCCATCTGCAATGACTGGATACCACAGACGGAAGTAATCGTTCCTTCCAGTACGTCTTTTGCGATTGATCCGTCATCCAAGATTTTGCCGTTTAAGGTCAGCATCGCGTTGATCGCTGTATTCATAACAAAATATGCGATCACCGCAGACAGTGCGGATACTTCCTTTTCCTTCTTTGCCATACCGATGGCTACACCGATGGCAAAGATGAGCGGCAGGTTATCAAACACCGCACTTCCGACCCTGCTCATGATCGTAAGCAGGGCATGCAATAGCGTTCCCTCTCCGAGAATTGCTGTAAGTCCATACGTTTCAATCGTGGTAACGTTCGTAAATGAACTTCCGATTCCAAGCAGCAGCCCGGCAACCGGAAGAATTGCGATCGGAAGCATGAAGCTTCTGCCGACGCGCTGCAGAACACCAAAAATTTTGTCTTTCATTTTCCTTACTCCTTTTTGATTTTTGAAAAAGCGAATATGGAATCAGTCCTCCGGCAGCCGGCTTTTTATAGCGGCTGTTGTTATCGCCGCTACTATTTTGTACAAAAAAGGAGGCACTAATACACATAAACACCTGTTGTTTTATGTATAGTTAATGCCTCCTTTGTGAGTTACACACTATATCTGTCTAAAATATTACATGGAAAAATCCGCTTTGTCAACCCATTATCACTCCAAAATCACACGCCACGCCTCACACAGCCGATCAAACGACCATGCAGCATTGGCGGGACTTGTGGATGGAAGCACCGTCGCTTCGATCCCCGTGACCGGAAACTGGTATCTTTTATAAAGCTGCCCTGCCTTGTTTCCGTTTGCATAAATCTGTGTTACGTTCGTTTTTTCCAGAATCATGCCAATGTCCGTTGGCTGTACATTCTTAATACTGCTGTCGCTTGAGCCTTTGATGTCACAGCTTTGGATCACATCCCACAGGGCAATCCGGTGGGCAAGCAGCATGGCTTTTTTCTCCTCAATTGTATCCGGAACCGGCTCCTTTAAAAGTGTTGCAAGCACTTTCCAGAAACGGTTCTGTTTGTGTCCGTAATAAAAATTGTTTTCTCTTGATTTGACGGACGGCAGAGTTCCTAATATGAGGATTTCGGAATCTTTATCGTATACCGGTTCAAACGAGTGGACAATGTGTTCATACTCCATATACATCCCCCATTTTTCTATATCATGTTATGTATTCTCGAAAGAGCCCTCATTTTTCATCTTTTTAAGAACACTTCGCCTTAACAAATGCCACTACATCATCATTTATCTCCATAATTCTCTCATCACTTTCCATCTCCTGCACGGACATCCATCTATATTTATTTCCATCAATTTCAAATGTCTCATTCACCATATTTTTGGGAATTGATTCGAGTAAGCATTTATACAGCTTATGACTGTATATTTTATATACCTCATCACTAACTGAATATTTACAGTGTTTTGCACACGTAACATATTTTGTTTCAACTTCGACACCTAATAATCGGCTTACACAACGGTCAACGTTATCCTTGTTATCTTCTGTGCTTCTAATATATGGAAACAGCCAGGATTCCCATCTGTCATCATATTTTTGCAAATACTGACCACTTGTATTTTTGATTGCTAAAAGTGAAAATGCATGCGATGTATTTGTTAATATCTCTTTTGTCAACTGGATTATTTTTGTAAAATCCTTCTGTGATAATTCGCCAATTTTACAATCCATATTCCACTCGCTGACATTTACAATTTTATCAATTCTTGTCCATGATTCTTTGGGTAACCCTGCTTCTTTCCAGTCTTCAATAAGAATACAATATGGATTATTAACTTTATTTTTAGTAGTAACATACAAAGCAAGAATAGCAATTGTATCATCATCGAGCACTATTGCTGGTCTTCTTTTCAGCTCTTCACTATCTGAATACGGAAAATGTATCCACCAAACATCACCTGTGTTATACCTTCCCATTTTTCAATACCTCCTGCTTGTATATTTCATTCCATTCATCTTCTTGAATCCAATCATCATCAGGCGGTAAATCCTTAATATCTACCGAAATGTCCAGGAGTTTTTCACGATTATTACTCAAAAAACGCTTAAAATCTTTAATTGTTTCTGCTTTATCCATGAATTCTCCTTCCATTTACTCCGATTCTATACATAAAAAATATTATACTTGGTCTTCTTGTACAGTGTCAACTTTTAAATATGAAATCACTTCTAAAAGACTTGATAACACCACTTCCGCTTTTTCCTGCATCTCCGCCGTTTCCGGCAACAGATCCGGCACCATGATCGGGTGCAGTTTTCCCGCATGAGCCGCGCGGATTCCATTGTAGGAGTCCTCGATGGCATACGCACGCTCCGGCTTCACCCCGAGTTCTTCGCAGGCTTTTAAGAAAATATCCGGTGCCGGTTTGCTGCGCTCCACCATATCTCCGCAGATCACCTGATCAAAAAAATCCAAAATTCCGGCATCCCTCAGCTGGTTGGTCACCGTCTGTCTCCGTGTAGAAGATGCCAGTGCAATTTTTTTCCCTTCTTCTTTTAAAAAGGTAAGCAGTTCCACAACACCCGGTTTCATCGGAAGCCTGCCTCCATCGTATCTGTTGTGATATATGATGGATGACTCTTTCGCATAAGTATCATATGGAAAATCTTCCCCGTAGGTTTCCAGCATGATCTCCCTTGTCCGTTTCATCGTTGTTCCCGTACAGGAAAGCACCGCCTGTTCAATATCCGGAATATGATATTTTTTTGCAAGCTCTTTCCAGCACTGCATCACAGCCCGCTCGGAATCAAAAATCACACCGTCCATATCAAATACGACGGCATCATATACTATCGGTTTTCTCATTTTATCCATTCTCCTGTTTCTCTTGACGTTTTTATTTTAGCATGACATAATACAATTTAACAACTAGGAAGTAACAAAGGAGATTTTTCCACATGAAGAAGTTTTTGCAGAGACACTCCCAGGTCAAAAACTATGCATTCATTTTATTAATAGCCATTGAATTTTTAATGTCCTTTACATTTCTCGGCTACATACATATTCCACCGATTTCCATCACATTTGCCTATATCCCGATTCTGGTTGCCGGATGTTTTCTTGGAATCGGACAGGCTACATTTCTCGGTCTTTTGTTCGGACTGGCAAGCATGTATAAAGCCACCGCTTTTTATGTCATGTCATCGGACCGGATGTTTTCCCCGTTTTTGAGCGGTTCTCCGGCGGCAAGTCTGTTTTTAAGCGTTGGCACACGTACCTTGTTCGGATTGCTCGTTGGACTGGCATTTTTCCTCGTCAGACGCTTTTTCCCATACAAACGACTTGGCATCGGGATCATTTCCTTTCTGGCTCCTACGGTACATGCTGCCATGGTGTATACTGCCATGGCTTTGCTTTTTCCCCGGCAAAATTCGGGGGTTACCTCTACTTTCATGCTGGATCTGAGCAATGTGTTTGCCACCCTGCTATGCGTTGTATTGTTACAGGTTTTATGGGTTCTATACAGACTCCCCATTGTCCGCAATTTCTGTTCCTATGTCAATCATCCGACAGAAAATCTCCGCGGAAGAAATCCTTTATATATTGCATGGGGTATTTTTATTTTGTTTACCCTCTGCGCTGCGATTGCTTCCTCTTATTATTTTGCCAATCGCATGTCCTACATGCTGACGGCTCATGGTGTCACACTGACTTCCGAAATCAACCACGACCTTTTGCATCTGCAGTACCAGTTTATGATTGCCGCATTTTCCCTGAATTTTATTATGGCAATCTCACTTATGATTATTTACAAATACCTGTCCTACAAGGAATTTCTGAGTGAACTGGACGGGCTGACAAACGTGATGGGCAGAAAAATATTTCTGGACTTCTGCGAAAAAATCGTTTCCCAGACCTCCTCGTCACAGAGCTGTTTTATATTTATAGACGTGGATTATTTTAAAAATATCAATGACACCTTTGGGCATACAACCGGCGATAAGGTCTTAAAACAAATCGCGCAAAGACTGCTGCACAACTTTAAAAATTATGGTAAAATCGGAAGACTCGGCGGCGACGAATTTGCAATAATTCTCGATCAGGCGCCATCCAAACAGGAACTTGCCTGGAAATTTTCTACGTTTGAAGAAGAAATTTCCGATCTTCTTTCCGCTTCCCATAAAGTAAGCTGCAGCATCGGTGCCTACTATTTTGACACACCGCAGGATTTCCAGACAATCTATGCCAGCGCAGATAAAATGCTCTACGAGGCAAAAGAGCGCGGCCGTGCCTGCTGGGTGATCAACGAATAACACACAAGGAGTTCTCATGAAACAAATTCTCATCGTCGATGATGATATCCATATCGGAAATATGCTGCAGGAAGTGCTGACCAAAGAAGGCTACGGTGTGTCCCGTGCCTACTCCGGCACGGAAGCCATTCTCTTTCTTTCCCGGAACCGTCCGGATCTGATCCTGCTGGATTTGATGCTTCCGGGTCTTTCCGGAGAAGATGTGCTCGCACACACTTCTGGGATTCCAGTCATTGTCGTAAGTGCCAAAGCCGAAGTACAGGACAAGGTTTCTCTGCTTTTGGACGGCGCTGTGGATTACGTGACCAAACCGTTTCACATGCAGGAACTGCTGGCTCGGATTCAGGTACATCTGCGCACCTCTTCCGTTTCCGAAACGCACCGGCTGATCTTTGAAGATTTAACACTGGACACCGATACCCGGTGTGTCACAGCCGCAGACCGGCAGGTGCGGCTTACGCCTACCGAATATGTCATTTTAAAAACACTTATGGAAAACGCCTCACAGGTTGTCACAAAATCCATCCTGCTTGACCGTCTGTCCGAACAGACACCCGACGGAACGGAAAATTCCCTCAAAATGCACATCAGCAATCTGCGCAAAAAACTGCGCACCGCAGGCGGCAGGGATTACATCGAATCCGTATGGGGAATTGGCTTTACCTTAAAAACTTCCTGATCTTTACGATATCTTTACGCTTTTCTTTACCAGATTCTTTACTTTTCTGTGCGAAACTACCGGTATCAGCAAAGGAGGATTACAACAATGGAATATGTTTTACAAACCAATGTCCTGTGCAAAAAATACCAGAAATTTACTGCACTCGACAACCTTACCATGCACATTCCAAAAGGTGCCATCTATGGTTTTATCGGGAAAAACGGAGCCGGAAAAACTACGCTTATCCGGCTGCTGTGCGGATTGCAGCAGCCCACATCCGGGGAACTTTCCCTCTACGGAACATTACACACACAGCCACAAATCCAAAATGTGCGGAAACGCATCGGTGCTGTGGTGGAAACCCCTTCCATCTATCTGGACATGACGGCAGAGGAAAATCTCCGCCAGCAGTTTCAGATTCTCGGACTGCCCTCTTACCGGGAAATTCCCGGTCTGCTTCAGCTTGTCGGACTGCAGGATACCGGAAAAAAGAAAGCAAAACATTTTTCCCTCGGTATGAGACAGCGGCTCGGCATTGCCATTGCACTGTGCGGAAACCCGGATTTTCTCATTTTAGATGAACCGGTCAACGGACTTGATCCGCAGGGAATTATTGAGATCCGGGAACTGATCTTAAAACTAAACCACGAGCGGCAGATCACCTTTTTAATCTCAAGCCATATCTTAGATGAACTGGCAAAACTTGCCACCCATTACGGTTTTATCGATCACGGGCATATGCTAAAGGAACTGACGGCTGACGAACTGAATGCCATCTGCCGGAAATGTATAACCGTCACGGTCACAGACACGAAAGTACTTTCCCGTGTGCTGACGGAAATGGGCGTGGAATACAAAATTCTTTCCGATACCACCGCCGATATTTATGCCGAGGTGCATATTTCCCGGCTGGCACTCGCCCTGGACCGGGAGCACTGTGAGCTGATTTCCGTGCATGAGCACGATGAGAGTCTTGAAAGTTATTATGTCAATCTGGTAGGAGGTGACCATCATGAATAATCTGGTATGTGCGGAGTTTTCACGGCTTTTTAAAAGTTTTATTTTTCGTCTGGGGGCATTGTTTTCGTTCGGATTTGCAGTGTTTGCCATTTTTATGCGCTACATGGATGTGGTAAACTACCCTTCCGAATATACGCAGCTTCCGGTCTCCTACAGCAACGCAGATGGATTAATTTTTGCGGGCGGATTTTATCTTGTATTTGCATTAGCCGTATTTGTCATCCTCTTTGTGGGAACGGAATACAGTGACGGAACCATGCGCAATAAACTGATTGCCGGACATTTGCGCTTTCGCATCTATCTTTCAAAACTCATAGTCTGTGCGGCTGCAAATGTGCTGTTTCATCTTCTTTATATCATCACTGCGCTTTTGCTTGGTTTCCTGCTCATCCATGGAGTTACCTATAGTTCTGGCATTTTACTCAAATACATACTTTTGGGTGTTTGTGTCACCCTTGCCTTTTCCGCTGTGCTTGTGTGTCTTTCCATGTGTATCACGAACAAAGCTGCCAGCGCAGTGATCGGGCTTCTGCTGACCATCATCCTGCTGGTTGCTACAATGACGATCTCCACACGCCTGTCCGCACCCGAATATACAGAGGCCTACTCTTATACCGATGAGGCCTCTGGAAAACTCATTACGGTTGACCGGGAACGAAATCGCAAGTATCTGACCGGAACGCAACGCAAAATCTATACTTTTTTGTATGATTTTCTTCCGACCTGCCAGTTGTATCAGATTGTTCAGGTATCCGATACACCGATTGAAAACTGTGATATACTCATTGCATATGACGGACTGCTGCTGTTACTGAGCACCGGGGCCGGCATCCTTATTTTCGGGAAAAAAGATTTAAAATAGGAGAATTTTATGGAATTGTGGCTGGAAAGTTGTATCGCGGTACTGGCGGTTCTTGTCCTTTTATTATGCATCCGATTACATCTGGTAAAGAAGGCGGCACGGGAAATCCACGCCGCCCTTCCGGAGAAATTAAATACCGACACCAACACGCCGATTACGCTTTCCTGCCGGGATAAAGATTTGTGTCTTCTGGCGGATACGCTCAACCAGTCCCTGGAACAGCTCCGTGCCATGCAGCATTGTTTTGAACAGGGAAACGCCCAGCTACAGACCGCCATCACGAGCATTTCCCACGATCTGCGCACGCCGCTGACCGCCATCTGCGGCTATCTGGAACTTTTAGAAAAAGAACCGTTATCTGCTGCCTCCCGCCAGTATGTTGCCATCATCCGGGAACGCGCGGATGTGATGACACAACTGACGGAAGAACTGTTCCGATATTCGGTTGTCCTGTCTGTGCCTTTGGCACAATCCCTGCAGGAAGTGTCGGTGAACCGCATTTTAGAGGGCAGCATTGCCGCAATGTATGCGGTGCTTAAAAGACACCGGATCACGCCGGACATTAGCATGACCGACCATACCGTGCTGCGCACGCTCGATCCGTCCGCCTTATCGCGCGTCTTTTCCAACCTGTTAAACAATGCCGTAAAATACAGCGACGGGGATCTTTCCATCACGCTTTCCGAAGACGGTACCATCATCTTTTCCAATACAGCGGCAGCGCTCAGTGAAGTGGAAGTCGGCAGGCTTTTTGACCGCTTCTATACTGTGGAAAATGCCAAAAATGCGACCGGGCTTGGACTTTCCATTGCACGGGCGCTGGTGGAGCAGATGCATGGGCAGATGGATGCCGCTTATGAAGCGGGGAGGCTTGTCATCCGGATGCAGATTTAATTTATTTTATAGTTCTATTTTCCTATTGTATCGCAAGGTCTGACATGCTATATTCGTAATACACATTTTTAATTTGCAGCCAAAGTTATTTCCCGGCAGCATTTCATCGGATCAATCATCCGTTTTCCCATGTGTACAAACAAGTAAATATCCGGAAAAGAATTCTTATATTGAAAAGCACCGTTTTTTTATGCTACAATCAAAGTAGTTACAGGCGACAAATATTATATTATCTTCTCCACTCGCAAAGGAGAAGAAAAATGTATTTAAACAAAAAATTTGAAGACCTTACGATCAGTGACGATTTTTTATTTGGCATTATCATGCGCAATCCCAAATATTGCAAACCATTTTTGGAAACCATACTGAATGTTCGCATCTCACGCATTGAATATCCGGAAGGTCAAAAAAACATCAACTTATCTCTCGATGCCAAAAGTATCCGTCTGGATATCTATGTTGCAGATCATGCCAACACCGTTTATAATATCGAAATGCAAAACGGATTACACCGGAATCTTCCAAAGCGCACACGCTACTATCAGGGTATGCTTGACTTAGATCAGATGGATAAAGGCATGGACTACACACAATTAAAACGAAGTTTCGTTATTTTTGTCTGCACCTTTGATCCCTTTCATATGGGCAGACACCTGTACACCTTCGAAAATCGCTGTGTTGAGGATACTTCTTTATCACTGGGCG
Source organism: bacterium (assembly GCA_004562765.1). Classification (GTDB taxonomy): domain Bacteria; phylum Bacillota; class Clostridia; order Lachnospirales; family Lachnospiraceae; genus W0P33-017. Next base: position 43,226 of record SFRL01000028.1, read on the forward strand.
ATGCCACACAAAAGATTTTTCTGAATACCAAAGGCATTTTTGATGATGTCCGCCCGGAATTAAAACGACTGCTCAATTTCATTGACGGCAAACAGCCGGAAGATGCGTTCACCCAGAAACTTTCAGAAGCTGTTGAATCCGCCAAACGCAATGAGAAATGGAGGCTTGACTACATGAACTTACAAATGGCTTATGACGAAAAATATCAGGAAGGCTTAGAAGCCGGTATGACAGAGTCTGCAAAGCGTATGCTTTCCGCCGGTAAATATGCAGATACTGAAATCTCTGAAATTACGGGACTTTCTTTGGAACAGATTCAGCAATTGAAAGAATCTTCCATCAAAGCACCATCGTCTGTCTCATAAGATAAAATGTCACATCCGCCTCCGGATCGGTAAGTTCTATATTGATCCGGTCCGGATGCCCCGTCATGTTCAATTGTCCATAATCCGTTGTAAAACACGGCAGGGAAGATGCCTCCACCAGCTCGTCAAACACCTCTTCATCCGTCTGTACTAGAAACTTTGATGCGGGCATTTTCTCACGGCACAGCGTATCCCAGAATCCAAGCTCTGAGCGCAGCAGAAAATTAAACCCATTGATATCCGCAAAGGTCAGTGTTTTTTCACTTGCCAGCTTATGATCCCGCGGCACGCAAACATACAGATGCTCCCGCATAAACACCTCTGCTTTTTCCCCTTCCACCGGAAACGGCAGCACCGCAATGTCACAGGTATGCTGCTTCCACGCGGTCAACACTTCCTCTTTCTGACAGATGGTTGACTGGATCGTCCGGTCCGGATACACCGCATTTAACTTCCGGAGCAGTTCCCACACCGGAGCCGGTGCACAGGAACAGATGACGATTGTCCTTCTTCTCTGATCAAAGGTACGCACCGCTTCCACCGTCTGATCCGCATTCTGCAACAGCTTTTGTCCATACTCTACCGCCATCTTTCCGGTTTCATTCAATTCAATTTTGTTTTTCCCGCGGTGAAATAACGGCACACCGAAATTTTCCTCCAGGTGCTGCATGGAACGGGTAATCGACGGTGTGGATACATGAAATTGATCTGCCACTTTCGATAATGTTCCAAGTTCTGCAAAGGCAACAAGCTGACGCAGCTCATATAAATCCAGCATTGCGCTCCTCCTTTTACGTTTCATTTTTTGAAATGCAGTTTACGATATCTATAGTGTACTTCTACACAAATCTGTTGTAAAGTCATAATCAGAAAGCAATCTTACATTTCAAAAAATGTCACACTTCGCAAATAAGAAAAAACAAGGAGGAACGAAACATGGAATATGTTACCTTAAACAACGGAATCAAAATGCCAAAACTCGGATATGGTGTTTACCAGACACCGCCGGAAGACACGAAGCGCTGCGTGCTCGATGCCATTGAAATCGGCTACCGAAGCATCGACACTGCACAGGCATATTACAATGAAGAAGGCGTAGGTGCCGCACTCGCTTCCTGCGGTCTGCCGCGTGAAGAATTTTTCCTGACAACCAAAGTATGGATCACCAATACCGGCTATGAAAAAGCGAAAGCATCCATTCTGGAATCCATGGAAAAATTACAGACCAGCTATCTGGATCTGCTGCTCATTCACCAGCCGTTTGGCGATTATTACGGCACTTACCGCGCGATGGAAGAACTGTATAAGGCCGGAAAACTGCGCGCCATCGGTGTATCCAATTTCGGTCCGGACCGTTATCTGGACATCCAGCATTTTGCAACCATAAAGCCTGCGGTAAACCAGATCGAAACCCATGTCTTCCAGCAGCAGAAAGTTGCAAGAGAATATTTACAGAAATACAACTGCCAGCCGGAATCCTGGGGACCGTTTGCCGAGGGACGAAACGATATGTTTACCAACCCTGTCCTTACAAAAATCGGTGAAAAATATGGAAAAACTGCCGCACAGACTGCACTCCGCTTCCTGATGCAGAGCGATGTGGTTGTCATTCCGAAATCCGTACACAAAGACCGGATGCAGCAGAATTTTGATATTTTTGACTTCACACTGACACAGGAAGAAATGACTGAAATCGAAGCACTTGACAGCCGCGAGAGCCTGTTCTTCTCCCACTATGATCCGAAAACCGTAGAGTGGTTTATGTCTATCTTATAATTTAAATAAAGTGTGCGCTTGCCGCACACTTTCGCACCCGGGCGGATGCGTTGCATAATCTTTCGCTCCGCGGGGTGCGCATCTTCGCAGACTTACTTTCCCTGTTTCTCATTCCCTTATCTATCAGCGCTCCTGAATTTCTTTTCCGCTGAGATGCTCGATCGTAATTTCGTAAACCTGTACGGCTCTTCCGGACTGGGCAATTTCTCCTTCTATCAGAGCATCATCCGGGTAATACTTTTTTGCAATCTGTCTCACCAGATCTATTGTCCGGTTTCTGTCTTCGAGAATCCGGCATCTTCCGAATACTACCACACTCTGTAAAAACGGAGCCCATGGTTCTTCTTTGACCATTTCATTCCCGTAAACGGTAAAACATACTCTGTCATCTTTTTTAAGTGCATCTGCCTTATGTCCGACCGCCGCGCCGTGAAAATAAATTTTACCTTCCTCTTCGCTGTAATAAAAATTCACCGGAACGGCATATGGATAACCGTCATCTCCGTTTACTGCAAATACACCGCGCCGCTCACGAAGCAACAATTGTTTTGCTGCCTCTGTACTGATTTCCTTTTTCTTTCTTCTCATTGGTCTGAACATACTGTTTCCTCCGATATTATCACTGTTCTTTTCGAATAGTATAGCATATAGTTACAAAAAATATGAAAATTTTCAGTCCGGCATAATAATCCGGATCAGATGTTTATCCAGCATGATTGTCCGGTTCCAGGGATTGATAATAATCCCTGCGATCTCCGGCACAGTAAGTGCTGCTTCAAACATCCTGCCGATCTCTGACAAAAATGTCGACTTCACCTGATCTGCACCTTTTAATTCTTCCTCAAAGCTGGTAAATGCCGACCACCAGATTTTACCGTCCGGAGTTCTCACTGTCTGTAACTTCATTTGTGCCTGTGCCGGATCCGGTTCCACAGCAACGATCAGTTGTCCTCCCTCTTTCATCCGCTGCCGGATCACCGTCAACGTATGTGCAAGCTGCTCCTGTGTGACTTCTTTCTGAAGCGCAAAAATTGCATCTTCTATTCTTTCATTGCCCTTTAATCCCTCATCCTGATATTCATTTTTCTTATTCATATTTTATTTTTAGTAGCAGACTGTATCGTATGTATGAAAGTATTATAAAATGAGCGGTTCCTTTTTGAAAGCTATTTCTTTCAGCTTCTCCTTCTTGGAGAATTCTTTTGACGGAACCGTCCTTCTCTTTCTCTGAGACTGCGAACCTCCAACTCTCCAACTCATAGATTGTATTCTCTGCACGTTTCTTCTATACTGAAAGCAGACAGACGCTGCAGCAACTGTCTCTTACGAAATGGAGGTTCCACTATGTCACAAAATAAAATTGGCGAATTTATACAACAATCCAGAAAAGCCAAAGGATTTACACAGAAAGATCTCGGTGACCGGATCGGTGTCAGTGATAAAACCATATCCAAATGGGAAAACGGAAACAGCGTTCCTGACACTTCGATTCTGAACGAACTTTGTGCTACTCTCGATATCAATGTCAATGAACTTCTCTCCGGTGAAAAATTAACACCGGAAATTTATTCTATGAAAGCGGAGGAAAATATGATGAACCTTTTGGAAGACAATCAAAAACAACAGCGCTTTGCACTCCTTCCCTGTGCAGCGGGTATCATTTTATTGATCCTTACCGGACTGTTTGCAATATTTACGCATGTGCTTTTACCGGATATGCTGGATCTTTGGGATTTTCCAACACTCCTCATTTACATCGGAATCTGTTGCTCCCTTGTTTTATTGAGCGGAAAGCGCCATAAACAGGAAATCATTCACTTTCTCCGGAAAATTGTGGTACCTGTCGGATGCGTCTGTCCTCTGTTGGGGATGAACCAGTTTATTCATCAGTTCAGTGATCCGGCTGATATTGGTTCTTTCGTAGACCGATGTGTCTTATTTATTCTTTATTCCCTGATTGCCTATGTGATTCTGGTTCTTATCGAACAGCATCTGGACAAATAAAATTTTATATGAAATGATTCAAAAAATCCCGCCGTTTCCGGCGGGATGCAGACTGTAGACAAAGTCCTCGGCTTTTTGCCGAGGATTTTTCTGTATTAAAGAGGCTAAAAGTCAGTATTTTCAAGACTTTTCAGTCTCTTTTTGGTA
>SFRL01000074.1 GCA_004562765.1 bacterium
TCAGAATTACAGAAAAAATTGGATGATAGAAGATGTGGATATATCGGATGTCTTGATTCTTCCACGGATGTGAAATCGATTCAGCAGTGGTGTATCAAGCAAGAGATCATGGTAGTCAATAAGGGGAAAATCCGCGAATATGAAACATTTAAAAGTATCATATCTGCTTTTATGAAAGAAATCAATGAGCTGGAGGAATATCCAAAGATTTATTATTCTTCACAATTTGAGGAACTGGTTTATAATGATGGCAAAGTGGAAATGGCGATCAGCAAATTGAGCGCGGGATACCAGTCTTTGTTGTGGATGATCATGGATTTGGCATACCGGGTATGCTTGCTGAATCCGGAATTGAGTGACACATCACAGATCAAAGGGATTGTGTTGATAGATGAGGTTGATATGCATCTGCATCCCAAGTGGCAGTGGAACATCCTTAAAGCATTGCAAACAACATTTGCGAATGTCCAGTTTATTATTGCAACGCATTCTCCGATTGTAATTTCCACTGCGAAGGAAGCAAATCTGATTCTGTTGGATGACAAGCAAAGAGTGACTTATTTACCGGAATGCTATGGATATACAGTTGAGGATGTTCTGCGTTTCCGACAGGAAAGTGTGGTAAGACCGAAGAATGTAAATGCATTGATTGATCAGATAAATGAATTGGTGTATGATGATGCATTTGATGATGCGGAGATAGAACTGGTAAAGTTGAAGAATATTTTGGGCGAAGATAATACCGAGTACAAGAAGATGGCTGGAATCATCGTGGATGCAAAACTGATTTGGGAGAGTTGATATAGAAACAATATACGGAAACAGGTCATAACCCCTCAAGGATACTCATATACTGAAACAAAGTATTCTTGAGGGGTCTTTTTTTTGAAAGAGTATATCGAAAAACGGGCAATTGATAGTTTGGGATCAGTAAGTCTACGGTACATAAAGATGTTGCCGAGCGCCTCGTGCTCATCAACCCGACATTGGCGGCAGAAGCGCGCAAGGTTTTAGACATGAATAAGTCCGAGCGGCACATCCGCGGCGGGCTTGCAACAAAAGAAAAATATCTGCATGAAAAAACTTTTAAATAGGGCTTGATTTTCCCTAAAATTATGCTATAGTCATATCTGTTCGATTTTTGTAGGAGGTATGACAATGGCTAAGCAATATGTTCTGGACATGACCAAGGGAAACGAGACCAGCCTGCTTTTGCGTTTTACGCTGCCGATGCTGGTAGGGAACATTTTTCAGCAGTTTTATAATATGGTAGACTCCGTGATCGTGGGGCGTTTTGTCGGAACAAACGCGCTGGGCGCAGTGGGTTCTGTCGGCAGTATTACATTTATGTTTTTTTCGCTGTGTCTGGGACTTGGTTCGGGCATCGGTATTCTGATCTCCCAGTATTTTGGGGCAGGTCAGGATGACTATGTAAAAAGGATCATCGCCAACGCGATCTACATTACGATGGGAACCGGTGCGTTGATGAGTCTGTGTGGCGCTTTTTTTGCAGAACCGATCCTCCATTTGATGAATACACCGGCAGAAAACTTTGCGGATGCGCTTACTTATATGCGTATCGTCTGCGGTTTTACGATCGTGGTGGCTGCATATAACACGGTCTCAGCGATCCTGCGCGCGCTCGGAGATGCAAAGACACCGCTCATTTTTCTTGGTGTGGCGAGTGTGCTCAATATTGCGCTGGATCTGGTATTTGTTGTTCCCATGCAGATGGGGGTGGCGGGAGCCGCGTGGGCGACGGTCATCGCACAGTTTTTTGCGATGCTGGGCTCCATTGCATTCGGATATCGAAAGAATGAGTATTTACGTCTGGAAAAGCGCCATATGACTTATAGCGGTGAGATCGTAGAAAAGAGCTTCCGAATAGGTATCCCGGTGGCGGCACAGAATGCGCTGATCGCACTTTCCTGTGTGGCGCTGCAGAGCGTGGTCAACCGTTATGGAACGATGGTCATGGCGGCCTATACGGCGACCGGTCGCGTGGAGGGACTGGTACAGCAGCCCTTCAATTCACTCGGACTGGCGGTCTCCACCTTTGCCGGACAGAATGCGGGCGCCGGACAGTATGACCGCGTGCGCACCGGTGTGAAAAAGAGTGTCTGGCTGGTGGCCATCTTCAGCGTGCTCATGATTGTCGTTATGTGGCTGTTCGGAGAGCCGATCGTGCGGATCTTTATCGATGAGCCGGAGGTGGTGAAGATCGGAGTCAAGGGACTTCGCATCACGAGCATGATGTATTTCGGACTGGGACTGATCTATGTGATGCGCGGCATGCTCAACGGCGTGGGAGACGCGTTGTTTGCCATGATGAATGGCGTGACGGAAGTCATCGGACGTATCGGATTTGCATTTATGTTTATGATGATCCCTTCTGTCGGCATGTGGGGTGTCTGGTATACTAACGGACTGACATGGGCGCTGACCGGACTGGTGAATGTATTCCGTGTTTTGCAGGGAAAATGGGTGACAAAAGCAGTTGTGAATAATGGCAGCCGGGAAGGACATAATTAAATAAGAAAATGGGAAAAAGGACTTGTAGTTCTTTTTTTCCTTTGATATGATGTAAAAGGCCGGATGGATGCTCGTCCGGTCTTATATCTTTTTTCAGGGAACTGCGAAAATGGGAACAGTTCCGACATGCAGGAGGAAGAACATGACAAGAGAGACAGTCATTGTGATCGACTTCGGCGGCCAGTACAATCAGCTTGTGGCGCGCCGTGTCAGAGAATGCAATGTATATTGCGAGATTTATTCCTATAAGACAGACATAGAAAAGATCAAGGAGATGAATCCGAAGGGCATCATCCTGACCGGAGGCCCCAATAGCTGCTATGAGCCGGATTCGCCGTCCTATACAAAGGAACTGTTTGAGCTGGGCATTCCCGTGCTGGGACTTTGCTACGGCGCGCAGCTGATGATGCATCTTTTGGGCGGAAAGGTCATTACTCCGGAGGTGGGAGAATACGGAAAGACAGAGATCACCTATTCGAAAAACGGAGTGCTTTTTCAGGGACTGCCTGAGAAATCCGTGTGCTGGATGAGTCATTTTGATCGCATCTCTGAAGTGGCACCGGGATTTGAAGTGACGGCATTTACTGCTGACTGCCCGATCGCCGCTACTCAGAATGTGGAGAAGAAGCTGTATGCGATCCAGTTCCATCCGGAGGTACTGCATACGGAAAACGGAACAGAGATGATCAAGAACTTTGTGCGCGGTGTCTGCGGCTGTGCAGGTGACTGGAAGATGGATACCTTTGTGGAGGAGTCCATTCGCACGATCCGTGAGAAGGTCGGAGACGGAAAGGTACTGCTGGCATTGTCAGGTGGTGTGGATTCATCCGTGGCAGCAGGACTGCTGTCCAGAGCCATCGGAAAACAGCTGACCTGTGTGTTTGTAGATCACGGCCTGTTGCGCAAAAACGAGGGAGATGAGGTGGAAGCAGTCTTTGGCGAAGGCGGTATTTTCGACCTGAACTTTATCCGTGTGAATGCACAGGAGCGTTACTATAAAAAACTTGCCGGTGTCACGGAGCCGGAGCAGAAGCGTAAGATCATCGGCGAGGAATTCATCCGCATCTTTGAAGAGGAAGCAAAGAAGATTGGCGCTGTGGATTTCCTGGCGCAGGGAACGATCTATCCCGATGTGGTAGAGTCCGGACTCGGCGGTGAGTCAGCAGTGATCAAATCCCACCACAATGTGGGAGGTCTGCCGGATTTCGTTGATTTCAAGGAGATCATTGAGCCGCTGCGTGATCTTTTCAAGGACGAGGTTCGAAAAGCGGGATTAGAGCTTGGTATTCCTGAGTATCTGGTGTTCCGCCAGCCGTTCCCGGGACCGGGATTGGGCGTTCGTATTGTCGGTGAAGTTACGGCTGAGAAGGTGCGTATTGTACAGGATGCAGACTATATTTACCGCGAGGAGATTGCAAATGCCGGTCTTGACCGCAGCATCGGTCAATACTTTGCAGCACTGACCAACATGCGCTCCGTGGGTGTCATGGGCGACGAGCGAACCTACGACTACGCTGTGGCGCTGCGCGCTGTCAACACTGTGGATTTCATGACCGCAGATGCGGCGGAGATTCCGTTTGAGGTGCTCCAGAAGGTCATGAGCCGTATTATCAATGAAGTGAAGGGTGTCAATCGCGTATTCTACGATCTGACGAGCAAGCCGCCGGGAACGATTGAACTGGAGTAGAATTATTCTACAGTAATACAGTAAAAGAGAGAATGTCGATGGGCATTCTCTTTTTTTGAGAACGCTACGATTCATTTTTGTGCTATACTATTAAGAAAATAGGGGATTGGGAACATGAAGATTAAATCCGAAGCAAATTTAACTACTTTTGAGGCGATCAGCATGATCGTGGGAAACAGTATCGGCACCGGGATCATCGCGGTGCCTTATCTGGCCACAAAAAACAGCATGCTGGATGTGGTGTGGATGGTGGTGCTTGCCTATATTGTCAATGTGATCCTGCATCTGATCATTGCGGAGCTCTCTTATAATAACGGAGGCGTGCAGATCGTCAAAAGCTTTGAGGGTGAGCTGTTCCATGGCATGGCAAAGAAAATATTCAGTTGGATCGTATTTGTTGTGTACGGACTGGCGATCATGATCGGTGTGAGCGGGAATATTAATGGTGGTGCCCAGATCTTCATGAACTGGTTCGGCTTGCCGATGTGGGCAGCGCAGATCATCTATTATGTGATCGCGGGAATCGTGGTATTCATGGGAATGAAAGCAGTCGGGATCGCGCAGAAATATGCGATGATGCTGCTTATGGGCATTGTGGCAGTCATGACAGTCGCAACGTTTATGCACCCTGTCAATGCGCTGTACACGGCACCGTTTCACTGGAACAATCTGCTTGCCTTATACAGCATGGTCGTGTTTGCGACTTCTGCGAATCAGGCGGTCATTCAGGTGGTGAAGGGACTTGACGGCAATCCCGGAAAGATCAGAAGATCCATCTTCATTGGTTTTGGCCTGTCCTCTGCATTTGTTCTGGTTGTGACAATGATGGTATTGCTGGGAACAAAAGGGGAGATCAACCAGGAGCTTGCATATATGCAGCTTGGCGCGAGTATCGGTAAATGGGCGGTGATCCTGGCGGGTATCTTCTCACTGTTTGCGCTGCTGACGACCTTCTGGTCAAATACACTGGCGCTGCGTGATGTGGTGCATGAACAGGTCGGAATCGGAAACCGTGTGAGCTGGCTGATCGCTACGATTCCGTGTATTTTATTTGCGATCTTCGGGGTGAACAGCTTTATTATTCTGACACGGATCATGAGTGGAGTGGTGGTTCTGGTCAGCATTATGCTGGTACTTACCTACGGGAAATCAAGGCGGAAAGCCGGCGTGAGCCCTATCTGTGGTGTGATCGGAACGGTACCCTTTCAGGTGCTTATGGTCGCTTCGACGATCGTGTCGGCTGTTGGCTCACTGATCCCATTAAGTTAGGAGGCTTCCATGTATTGTTCAGACAGATGTAAACAGATCGATAATGAAACATTTATGTTACGAATACCGAAGGATCAGGATTTCCGGATCCTGCAGCTGACGGATCTGCATTTGGGGTTCGGGTTTTTATCAAAAAGCAAGGACAAGCTGGCGCAGGACGCGGTGAAAAGGCTGATAGAAAGGTCAAAACCAGACCTGATCGTGCTGACCGGTGATTCGATCTTTCCGTTCTGGCCAAGGTCAGGGACAATGAATAACCGCAAACAGGCAAAGAAACTCATGGAATTTTTGGACGGTTTTAAAATTCCCTATACGCTGGTGTTTGGAAATCATGATTGCGAGCTGGGGTCGACCTGCAACAAAGAAGAACTGGCAGAGCTGTATCAGCAGGGAGCATACTGCATCTTTTCAGAAGGCAGGAAGGATCTCACCGGTGTGGGAAATTTTTTGATCGAATTGGCGGATGATTCCGGGAACGTGCTTCTGCCGCTGGTGATGCTAGATTCGAATATGTATGGAGAAGGCGGCTGGTTTTTCAGCGGTTTTGACCATATCCGGGATGACCAGGTCGACTGGTGCATGGAGCGCCTTGATGCACTCAGACAGGACGATCCTGATATAAAGGCTATGGCATTTTTTCATATGCCACTCCGTGAATTTAAGGAGGCGTACGAGAAAATGAAGCTTGGCGATCCAAGTGTCATCTACTGTCATGGCAGCATCGGAGAAAAAAATGAGTATTTCGGCATTTCGAAGGACCCGGGTACATTTTTTGACCGGGCGGTGGAAAACGGCGTGATTAAGTGGATGTTCTGTGGACATGATCACATGAATACGCTGTCGCTTGTTTACAAGGGGATCCGGATGACGTATGGAATGTCGATCGATTACCTTGGCTATCAGGGCATTCAAAAGAGCTATATTCAGCGAGGTGGAACGCTGATCACAAGAAAGGCGGACGGCAACGTGGATATCCGGATGGTGCCGCTGGGACCGGTGGTGTCGACGAGGGTCCGCGGGGTGAAGAAATGATCAATGCATGGAGGGAGCCTTTTTGCCCGGTAACTTTGAGGTATTCCCAAGCGTGTTTTTTTGTGATAATATAAATGCATGTATGCGTAACTGTTCAGAACAGGTCGAAGCATTTACTGCTGAGACCGTGATAGCATGATTCGGGAGTGCAAAAATGCCATTGCAAAGCAATTTTCATGCATTTTTGCATCGTATCTGCGAAGGTACTGAACAGATACATATATGCTTTATATTCTAAAGGAAAAAGGTGTACAAAAAATGAAGATAGGATTTGATAACGACAAATATTTGAAAATGCAGTCGGAGCATATTCGTGAACGGATCCTTCAGTTTGATAACAAGCTGTATCTGGAATTCGGCGGAAAACTGTTTGATGATTACCACGCGTCAAGAGTATTACCGGGATTTCAGCCGGATTCAAAGCTTCATATGCTGCTGGAACTGAAGGATCAGGCGGAGATCGTGATCGTCATCAGTGCAGAAGATATTGAAGGCAACAAGATCCGAGGGGATTTCGGTATTACGTATGATATGGACGTGCGGAGACTGATCGATGCCTTTCGCGGTGTCGGGCTGTATGTGGGAAGTGTCTGCGTGACGAAATATGCGGGACAGCCTGCGGCAGATCAGTTCTGCAAGCGCTTAAATGATTTGGGGATCAAAACATATCACCACTATAAGATTCCCGGATATCCCAGTGACATTCAGACGATCGTCAGCGATGACGGATATGGAAAAAATGATTATATTGAGACGGAGCGTCCGTTAGTCGTGATCACGGCTCCCGGACCGGGAAGCGGAAAAATGGCCACCTGTCTGTCACAGCTGTATCATGAGCACAAGCGCGGCGTGAAAGCAGGTTATGCAAAGTTTGAGACATTCCCGATCTGGAATGTACCGCTGAAGCATCCGATCAATGTTGCGTATGAGGCAGCAACTGCAGACTTAAACGATGTAAATATGATCGATCCGTTCCATTTAGAGGCCTATGGTGTGACAACTGTCAATTATAACCGTGATGTGGAGATTTTCCCGGTTCTTCATGCGATCTTTGAACAGATCCAGGGCGAGAGCCCGTACAAGTCACCGACCGATATGGGTGTGAATATGGCCGGAAACTGTATCACAGATGATGAGGTTTGCAGAGAGGCTTCCTGCCGGGAGATCATTTGTCGTTATTATCAGGGCTTATGCGATCTGAAGCGTGGTACCGGAAGCAAGGAAACCGTGTACAAGCTGGAGCTTTTAATGAAGCAGGCGGGGTTGTCTTTGGAGGATTGCGCCGTGGCATCTGCAGCGCTTGCCCGTGAAAAAGAGACCGGTCATCCGGCAGCAGCGATCGAACTGGAGGATGGCACAATCGTGACCGGAAAAACGACGGATCTGCTTGGCGCATCCGCAGCGATGCTGTTGAACGCATTAAAGGTGTTGGGTGGCATTGATCATGAACTGCATCTGGTTTCACCAAAGGCGATCGAGCCGATCCAGCGTCTGAAAACGGATTATCTTGGCAACCGCAATCCGAGACTTCACACCGATGAGATATTGATCGCTCTGTCTACATCAGCAGCATCTGATAAGAACGCAGAGCTTGCACTGTCACAGTTGAAAAAACTGAAGGGATTGCATGCCCATTCTTCGGTATTGCTGTCTTCTGTGGACGAAAAGATCTTCAAGCGTCTGGGCATCCAGCTGACTTGCGAGGCAAAATACGAAACAGAAAATAAAATTTATCATAAATAATAGGGGGAAAAAGATATGGCAATGGATAGACGTCCGGATAATATGATCCGCATTACAACACCGGAACTGGCAAATGCGTTTATTGATGAGCAGGTAAAACTCATCCGGGAACAGGTAGGAGATAAGAAGGTACTATTGGCTCTTTCCGGCGGTGTAGATTCATCAGTAGTAGCTGCATTGTTGATCAAAGCGATCGGACAGAATCTGGTATGTGTTCATGTAAATCACGGATTACTTAGAAAAGGAGAACCGGAGCAGGTCATCGAAGTATTCAAAAATCAGATGAATGCGAACTTGATCTATGTCGATGCAACGGATCGTTTCCTTGACAAATTGGCCGGAGTAGATGATCCGGAGACGAAGAGAATGATCATCGGCGGCGAATTTATTGAAGTGTTTGCAGAAGAAGCAAGAAAATTAGACGGAATTGAGTTTCTTGCGCAGGGAACCATCTGGCCTGATATTTTAGAGTCTGAGAATGGAATCAAAGCACATCACAATGCCGGCGGACTTCCGGAAGATATGAAGTTCGAGCTTGTTGAGCCGGTTCGTATTCTTTTCAAGGATGAGGTGCGTGTTGTAGGAGATGCACTTGGACTGCCGCATGGCATGGTATATCGTCAGCCGTTCCCGGGACCGGGACTTGGCGTTCGCTGCCCCGGAGCGATCACAAGAGACCGCTTAGAAGCAGTTCGTGAATCAGACGCAATCCTTCGAGAAGAGTTTGATAAAAATGGTCTGGCAGATAAAGTATGGCAGTATTTCACTGTAGTTCCTGATTTCCGTTCGACAGGAATCAAGGATGAAAAGAGAGCATTTGAGTGGTGTTGTATCGTTCGTGCGGTAAACACAACGGATGTTATGACCGCAACTGTAGCAGAGATTCCTTATGAATTGATGTGCCACATCACAGATCGTATCACACACGAAGTACCGGGAATCAACCGTGTACTTTACGATTTCACACCGAAGCCAACCGGAACGGTAGAGTTTGAATGATCCAAAGAAGCTCAGAATCATTGTAAAATCAATGGTTCTGGGCTTTTTTTATGCTTGCTGATACCTTTTTGCTACCTTTTGTAAGCAAAAAATAGTCTCGAAAACATATCAATAATAATTTTCAAATCTGTCTCTATTTTCATTTTCGAAAAGTTTTTTCCAATTTTTTTAGTAATCAGTTCTGACTCGTTCCAAATAGTAGTTGAAGACAAAGGAAACTATTATTTAGGAGGCGATAGGATGAGTACAACAAGCACCTTTATCACAGTTCCGGAGATTCAGGAAGTGTTGATGGTCTCAGAGTCAAAAGCATATAGAATCGTAAGAACTTTGAATGAGGAACTGAAAAAGAAGGGATACATGGTTATTCCCGGTCGGGTAAGTAGACATTATTTCAATGAGAGATTCTACGGTATAGACGTAGAGGAAGGAGGAAATGAGTAATGCCTGCGTACAAGGATAAAAACAAAGGCACATGGTACGTGTCATTTCATTACTTCGACTGGACAGGTAAAAATGTCAGAAAGATGAAGCGTGGTTTTGCCACAAAGAAAGAAGCCCAGGCATGGGAAGAGAGCTTTCTTCGTACAAAAGCAGCAAGTATGGATATGACCCTCGCAGAGTTTTATACCGTATATGAAAAGGATGTCAGACCAAAGCTAAAAGAAAACACATGGTGGTCGAAGGAGCACATCATACGTACCAAATTGATTCCGTATTTTGGTAGCAGAAAGATGGTGGATATCACGGTGCGTGACATTATCAAGTGGCAGAACGAGATGAGGGAGTATCGTGATCCGGCAGGGAAGCCTTACTCGCCAACATACTTAAAGACTGTACAGGCCCAGCTTTCATGTCTGTTCAATCATGCGGTCAGATTCTATGAGCTTCCATCCAATCCGGTACATAAAGCAGGTGCTCTTGGATCTGAAGACTCGGAAGAGATGCTTTTCTGGACAAAGGAAGAGTATCTGCAATTTATTCCAACCATGGCAAATAAGCCGTACTCGTATTATGCATTTGAACTTTTGTATTGGTGCGGGATCCGAATGGGTGAACTAAGGGCACTTACTGCTGAGGACTTTGACTTTGAGAAGAATATTGTATCTATTACGAAGTCTTATCAGAAGATTAAGGGTAGGGATGTTATTACGAAGCCGAAGACCAAAAAAAGTATTCGAGAGGTGTACATGCCTAAACAGGTGGCAAGGGAAATGGAGGATTTTATTTTAAGCATTTATGGATTACAGCCGGATGAAAGACTATTCCCTATTTCCAAGTCATACCTGCATCACGAGATGGACAGGGGAGTAAAGGCGTGTGGGGTAAAGAGAATCCGTATTCATGATTTGCGTCACAGTCATGTTTCACTTCTTATCAACATGGGATTCTCAGCTCTTGCGATCGGTAACAGAGTAGGTCATGAGAGTGAAAAGATTACATACCGCTATGCACACTTATTCCCGTCTGTACAGGATGATATGGCAGAAGCTCTTGATGAAGAGTGGAAGGAGGGTTTCGATGTCAGAGAAGAAGAAGGACGACAAGAACCGATGGAGGAATAAAAGCGTCGGGTTTCGGTGCTCTCCGGAAGAGGGCATAGAGATAGACAAGCGTTGGAGGCTTTGTGGTTTTTTAACAAAGCAGGATTACATATTGGAATGTCTGCTTCATAACTATGTGGTGGCGAGGGGGAATCCAATGATGCTTGTCAGTATGAGAAAGGAACTGAAAGAAATATTGGAAGAGCTAAAAAGAATCAATGATGTGTCTGAGATTGACGAGGAACTGTTTACCCCGATAAGGACGATGTTAGAGGTTCTTGAATCTTTCAAAAATGATGAAGGAAATAACAGGAGGACGAGAAAATGAGCAAGGTTATTATTTGTGCGAATCAAAAGGGAGGAGTGGCGAAGTCAACTTCGGTTGTAAATATC
>SFRL01000005.1 GCA_004562765.1 bacterium
GTTACCACATAAGAGCCAAGATGAAGGTCTGTAAGAACAACCAAACCGTCAGAACCTGTTACAAGGTTTTCTGCAATCAAATCTCCCTTACTATAAACCTTTGTACCATCTGCCTTATAGATATCAGCACCGGCAGTCACCTTAAATGTTGCTCCCGGTAATTTCTTTACTTCATAAGTAAAGTTACTTCCATTCCATCCGGTAAGTACCTCACCTTCCTTGTAAATAGTCAGTGCTCCAAGCTGCTCCTTATCTGTTGCAGTAAAGGAAGTTGTCTGACCTGCCTTAACAGTAAGTGTGTGTACCTTTCCGCTAATCACATAACCCTTCGGAGCCTGAATCTCCTTCACATAATAAGTGCCTGCCACAAGTGCCTTGGAAGTAGCTGTACCATCACTTCCGGTAGTAATTGTGTCAACCTTATTGGTGCACGCACTGTCAGTATAGATACCGTACTTTGCACCGGAAAGCTTCACACCACTCTCCTCGTCCTGCTTGGTAATCTTTCCATAACCGATATTCTCAGTCTTAACCTTGAAATACGCTGACACCGGGTCTGCTGAAGGCTTCTCAGAAATAAACTCCTGATAGCCTGACTTTCCGGTAAGCCAGAACACGCAGCTTGATGTTGTTTCCACAACTCCTGCTGTTGAGTTCATGGTTGCCGTGGTAGCTGTAGTATTCACAGATGTTGTGTGAATCGTTACGCTGTTACCACTCTTCTCTACAGAATATCCGCTGAGAGAAATGTCGAAATTTGACAACACTCCATTGGAATCGTTTAGGGTTGTTTCAAATCTCTTATTACCCTCATTCCACTTCAATTCATAAGTGGTTGCTCCACTCTTGGTTGCGCTTGCAAAACTTGGTCTTGTTGCATAATAAGATGCACTGATATTGTTCTTAAGCGTTGTATAGTAAGCGTAAGAATTGGTCGGATTAGGTGCTGATGCACATAACTTATTAGCTGCCGAATCATCAGAACCTGTTCCAAAAAGATTTGCCACAATCGCCCATACCATTGCCTGTGTTGCAATATACTGGTCACACTGATCATTGCTTGGTGCTGTAGCTGAGTTACATCCATATCCAAAGTACAGACAGTATGCTAGCTGTTTTTCCTGTGCTGCTGATAAACTCGTACTCGGATTATCATAGCTGTTCATAAGCTGACCACCATCAGCCGCCAGTCCAAAATTCATACAATAAGCTGCATTGCCATCAATCATAGAGTACAAAATCTTACCATGATTGTAGCCTGCCTTTAACTCACTTACCTCCCCGGTATTCTTTACAGAAGCATTCCAGAAGGCAATATTCGCACTCGGACTTGCTGCAAATGCAGTTGTTCCGTTAGAGAACAATGTGGTGAACATCGTAAGAACAGCAAGAAAACCCGCCATAAATCTTCTAAACTTTTGTTTCACTTTTCATTCCTCCTTAAAAATGGGCACAAAAAAAGCAGGTCACTTTCATGGCCTGCAATTTTTGTTCTTGTTAATTTGTTATCTGAGACATCGGAACTCATAGAAGTCAGTTCCATTTCTGGAGTACACACCCGCATATATCACATTGAACACCGGATTACTTTCCAAAAGAAGCATATCCGCTATGTAAGTTGCAATAGCGTCTTCACTTCTTAATGGCTGTCCGGAAGTCGTACTGGCTATATTTAAGTCAGTTTCCACAAACACACTGTAGTAACTGCTCTCCAAACCATCATAGGGATAATACTCGTTATACTCTTCCTGCGTAATTCTGCCCTCTGCCAAGGCATTTGCAAGGTTATCCTGCGTTGTAATCATACCGCCTGCCTGACACTTTGCAATGGCAAGTGATACCACAGTACCCGGATTGTATCCTGCCGGTGTATATTCCGGCTCCGGGGTTGGCTCTGGTGTCGGTTCTGGAGTAGGAGTTGGCTCCGGTGTCTGAACCGGGGGCTGTGTTTCCTCCCTTTGCTCTGTTGATGCAGGGGTTTCTTCTCTTTGTTCTGTCTGATTCTCTCTGTTTTCAGAAACAGGCTGATTTTCAGTATCATCCTTTACAGGAGCTTCACTGCTTTCAGCTTCATCCTTATTGCTTTGTAACTCTGTTTCGTTTTCAGAAGAGCTTTCCACCTTACTTTCTTCTGCAATAACCGGCTCCTTGCTTTCCTCTGTCTCTTTTGTTTCTTCATAGCTGATATCTGCTTCCGCCATTTCATTCACCGTGGAATTACAGCCAGCTAATGCCAAAACCGTTACGGATAAAAGAATAATTAAAAATCTCTTCATAATATCACCCATCCCTTTCCGTAAGAGGGATAGGCTAATGTGTTCCGTGCCTGTCCACTCTTACTGTGTGAACATTTTTATATACACGGGACACTTAACATAGGTCTGTCCCGTACTCGATGCATACTACTCTCCTTCCATTATACACATAACTTCTTCATTCTGAAGAAATATTGTACCAATCTCCGGTTCTTTCGGTAATTTGCAAATGTCTTCATGTTACCGCCTCCTTCCTATGGTGTTCCTGCTCTCACAAATGCGAGGAACAGTCTGCCGACAAGTCCTAACAGCAAGAGGAAGACCTTTGCCACATTCAGGACCAACTGCAACGCATTTAATATCAGCCATGCGATTGCTTTCAATATTGCTGCTAATACATTGCCAAATCCGGCTAAAAATCTTCCTGCCATACCTATTCCTCCATTCCATCCATCAAATAGCTTAATGCATAATCTGAAATCGTATCATCATCCTGCGGTTCCTCTTCCTGCTTAACCTCTTCGGCAACTGCCCTCTGCGGTAATGCTGAAAGGTTACTACATCCTGCAATCACGCCTCCAAGCAACCGAATCACTTCGTTTCTTGCTTCTGTGACTGCTGCTTCCACAGTTCTCTCCTCAATATCTTTCAGTTCTTTCTTTGTAACATAAGGACTGTCATCTCTTCTTGCTTCTGTAAATGCTTCTTTTCCAAAATGGTCGATATAATATTCTGCTGCATTTATCAGAAACTGGCTCTTTGACTTACATATCTCCGGGTCTAAGTTCACCAAAACATCATTAACCTTGCGATGCTGAGGATTCTTAATATTGAACCTGCATGATTGCTTAATAATATGGTCTAATGCCATCTGCCACACCTCCTATGCCAGCTTCTTCATCTTTCTAATTGCCATCATAGCTAACTGTTCATAGCCCTTGGCATTTGCCTTAACATCCAGAATATAAGTAATATTGCTCTGCGAAAGTCCTCCAAACAACTTCATTACTGATGCCCCGCCTCCTACAAATACAATGGGTGTTGTAGATAAGTTGTACCCATACTCTCTGATTGAGTTATACACCTTCTCACAAAAGGCTTCGATTTCTGCTTTCGCAATGTCGTAATACTTTCTGTCAATCTCACATCTGCCAAACCTCATAATATCCTGAATAAAAGACTCATCCAGTTCACCATTCAACTGTCTTACACACTGCTCATTAATGGTTCTCATACAGGTTATCAGACCCTTCGGAATGGTTACGCATTTTGATTCGTCCGGAACCTTATCTACAACCGGCATAATATCAATCGTCCATGATCCGATATCAACTATCAAGGTTTTCTTATTGAAAGTCTGAAGCTTATCCGCAACTGCCGCATAGCATTGTGGAAATACTGCAACATTTTCAATTACCACATGATACCTGATATTCTCAAACAGAAACTCGATATCCCTTTCCGCTGTAAGATACTTGATAAAGTCTGACTTCTCACTGCCAAATCGTGTCAGTGGCAAACCTACCGCCAAGAACACCTTTGCTTCACATAAGCCCCTTCGTCTTAATTCCTTCGCAACCGCTGCCAGAGTCAAAAGATAAAATGTATCATCCTCTGTCTTTGTGCTTTTTACTTCCTGTCTGTTGCCTCCGACCTTGTAATATCTTCCTTTATACTCAAGAACGCCATCATATAAAGCAGGTTCAGTTGTAATTTCCTTCACGCCGGTAACGAATACCTGCGACGAGGTTTTTATATTACTCCAGCCGTGGTCAATACCAATTACTTCGATTTTGTTATTCATCGTCTGCTTCCTCCTTTTCAATCTTAATCTGAATTTCATTACTGCCTCTACTTTCCAAGGATTTTCTTCATACAAGGAAAGCAATATCCGCTACCTTTGTTATAAGGACATCCATCGCATTCACTCGCCGGTTTCTTAATTTCAGGTTTTTTCTTTTCCCGATAGCACTTATTATTGATGCACCTGTTATTATTTCCCCAGAAGTATTTGCATTTCATACAATCCTTAAGATCCCTCTCAAGTTTCTCTTCTGCTGACAACTTATGCTTATGCCGTCTGCTGAACTTTTTTTGAACCACTCCCATCCTGACTCTCCTCTCCAAGAAGAAAAGTCTGATAGAATTCCTCAATCCGTTTATCTGCATCACCTGCAGCTTTAGCAAGAGACCATGTCATCAGTAAACCTAATAAAGCAAATGCTATTGAAATAATTTCTATCATGTCTACATCCTCCTTATATTTCCTGCTAAAACAAGTTCAGTCAGGACAGCTTCTTAGAAGCATGTAGGTGTACTCCGGTTCATCTGAACCCCTCTATCGCCCGTACACATGGGAATTGCAGGCAAGCCACTTTCGTGTTCACGACGCTCTTTCAAATAAGAACTATCTCCTCTTCTGCCTTTGTGAGGATTAGGGCTATGCCCCATATGGGTTATTATCCTTCCGCAACATCCTTGTTCCTCTTACCAGATTCATAACCAACTCCTCGTTCTTCACTTCTCAGTCCATCGAACTACTAATGTGAAAGTTGTGTTTGTATATCCTCAAGGTGAATGCCCCGGAATTTCCACTTTACTCTCTCGAGTACCGCATTACTGCGGACCTGCAATTGATATTCAGTTTTTGTCCGTTTGCTTCGGACACACATATCATAAACCAGAATAAAATATTTGGATATGGACTGGTTTGGTGTATTTTCTCAATATCACACCAAAAACTGGTGTTTTTATTTTTTTAGCTTAGTTTTATCTACTATATACTTAGGCAATGGCACCGGATTCTCTTTGAACTGCTCCAGGTATGCCTCAAATATTTCTGTATTTATCAGTGCAGTATTTCCAACCTTATAAACAGCCCCTGCTTTCTTTGCCATTTCCATAATATGACTTCTGCTTATTCCATACACTGCCTGCCCTTCAGCTGCATTCACAAACTTTTTAAACACTTCTTTTGTGTCTGAATATGATTTATAAGAATATCCCATACCTTAATCCTCCTTCCATAACGGATGCTTCATTTCCACAGGCTTTTCTCTGAATTGCTCCATATACTCATCAAACACATCTAGTCTAATAAGTACTTTACTTCCCTTACTATCACCTACCTTATATACTGCTCCCGCTGCTCTTGCCATTTCAATAAACCGATTGCGTCCAATATTATAAATAAGTGTTCCTTCACCTACCCTCACAAATTTACGTTGAATTAGCTTTGATGATCTTCCTACTTTCGTTAAGTGCTTCATATAGTCCTCCAATGGTTCAATCTTAATTAATCGTATTTTGGATAATTGGTACACCGCACCTGCTGCCTTTGCGTATGCAACAATAAGCGTTTCATCTATTCCAAAATACTGTGCTGCCTCTTCATATCTTACAAATCGTTTCATCATTTTGGATGCCTCATTTCCACGAGGCGATAATATAACTGCCATATACTCACCTACTTATAAAAATCATCTTCTACGATTCTGAATGTCTCCAAATACTCGTCAAGAATTTCGGTATTTACCAAAACCAACTGACCGACCTTATAACATGCTTTTGCATCTTTAGCCAACTCTTGAAATTTGCTTAAACCCATACTATACATTTTTGCTCCTTCCGCATATCTCACAAACTTCTGCACATTTCTCTTGTTAGGTGCTTCTTTACCTGTCATACCCATGTCTCCTTTCCATGTTTTTTCTCCATAACGCAAAAAGAGGATACTTTCTAAATTTCTTTAGAAAATATCCTCTAAGTAGTGCTTATCTTTTAATTTTGCTTTTCAATAAGATTGTAAATCCTTGTACACTCTTTGTTATGACTATTGCTTTTGATGGTCAAAATAATGGTCAAATGACCATCCCACACCCTTCAAACCCGCATAAATACTGGATTTTTTAGGTTGTGCTTCGCATCGTCGGGAAGAGCAAAACATCACGGATGGCCTGTGAGTCGGTGAGCAGCATGACCAGACGGTCGATGCCGTAACCGATGCCTCCGGTGGGGGGCATACCGATCTCCAGGGCGTTCAAGAAGTCCTCGTCGGTGTGGTTTGCTTCCTCGTCGCCTGCCTCGAAGGCTGCGTCCTGCGCTGCGAAACGCTCCCGCTGGTCGATGGGATCGTTCAGCTCGGAGTATGCGTTACACATCTCCCAGGTGTTGATGAACAACTCGAAACGCTCGACCTTTGAAGGATCTGAAGGTTTCTTCTTGGTCAAAGGAGAGATCTCAATCGGATGATCCATGATAAAGGTCGGCTGGATCAGTTCCTTCTCACAATACTCCTCGAAGAACAGGTTCACGATATCGCCCTTGGTGTGACGATCCTCGTACTCGATGTGATGCTCGTCTGCCAGCTTCTTCGCTGCTGCGTCATCTGCAACCTCATCAAAGCCGATGCCTGCATATTTCTTGATCGCCTCGTTCATGGTCAAACGCGCAAAAGGCTTGCCGAGGTCGATCTCGATGCCGTTGTAAGAGATCTTTGTCGTGCCGCATACCTTTTCTGCCAGATAGCGGAACATGCTCTCGGTCAGTTCCATCATGCCTTCATAATCCGTGTATGCCTGATACAGCTCCATCAGGGTGAACTCCGGATTGTGACGGGTGTCTACACCCTCGTTACGGAACACGCGTCCGATCTCATAGACACGCTCCAGTCCGCCTACGATCAATCTCTTTAAGTACAACTCCAGTGAAATACGAAGCTTTACGTCCTCATTTAATGCATTGTAATGTGTGTCGAAAGGTCTTGCCGCCGCGCCGCCCGCATTGGATACAAGCATCGGAGTCTCAACCTCCATGAAATCACGTCCGTCCAGGAAATTGCGGATCTCCTTGATGATCTGTGAGCGCTTGATGAATACTTCCTTGCTCTCCTGATTCATGATCAGATCCACATATCTCTGGCGATAGCGCATATCCGTATCTGTCAGTCCATGGAATTTCTCCGGAAGGATCTGAAGTGACTTGGTCAGCATCGTCATCTCTTCCGCATGGATAGAGATCTCTCCGGTCTTTGTGCGGAATGCAAAGCCCTTGATTCCGAAAATATCACCGATATCTGACTTTTTGAAGTCTGCATAAGACTCCTCGCCGATGGCATCTCTTGCCACATATACCTGAATATTTCCCTTCAGGTCCTGAATATTACAGAAAGATGCTTTTCCCATGACACGCTTAAACATCATACGTCCTGCGATGCTCACCGGGATCGGAGATGCGTCCATGATCGCTCTGCGCTCGTTGTAATCGTTGTTCAGCACTTCCTTCTTCTGTGCGTCATCCAGTCCCTCCACATTCGGTTCCTGTCTGCCTGCGAGAAGCTGCTCCTCATGTGCGGTGTACTCTGCCTTCACATCAGTGCTGTGGTGTGTCTGATCATATTTTGTGATGACAAAAGGATCCTTACCTGCGTCCTGCAGATCCTTTAACTTGTCACGACGTACCTTTAAAAGCTGATTAATGTCCTGCTGCTGTCCGCCATTCTGCTGATTTTTCTCTGCCATTTTTTCCTCCGATTGATGTTTAGTTGGATCTCTGGATCTCCAGCACCTTGTAAGATAGCTCTCCCACCGGTGCTTCGACCTTTACAACGTCGCCGATCGTAGCGCCCAACAGCGCACGTCCCAAAGGTGACTCGTTGGAGATCTTTCCCTTTAAGCTGTTTGCCTCTGTGGAGCCAACGATCTTGTACTCCAGCTCCTCGTCAAACTCGATGTCGAGGATGCGAACCTTACAGCCGACGCTGATCTTATCCAGATCCACCTCATCTTCAACTACGACTTCTGCATTTTTTAAGATCAGCTCGATCTCCTCGATACGTGCCTCAATGTCACGCTGCTCATCCTTGGCTGCATCGTACTCTGCGTTCTCGGAAAGGTCACCCTGCTCTCTCGCCTCTTTGATCTTCTGTGCGATCTCACGACGCTTTACAACCTTTAAGTCCTGCAGTTCTTCCTCTAACTTCTGTAAACCTTCGTAAGTTAAAATGTTTTTCTTTGCCATTTTACTTCACCTTTCTATTTTTTAATAAAACGTGTGCACTCTTCGCACACAAAAAAGAGCCTATTTAACCCATGTATTATAGCTGAAAGTACCGATGCTGTCAAGGATTCGCACGTTTTGTTTCACGAATCGCGCAAAAATCCGCACATCATTGCCTCCAACTGCTCATAGCTTTCCACCTCGCTCAAAGCCCCGCGAAGATGACTGGCCCCATGATAACCGGCTGTATACCACGCAGCATGTTTGCGCATCTCGCGGATTCCTACATATTCGCCCTTGAATTCGATCTGCATACGGGCATGGCGCAGCATTATTTCTGTCATTTCCTCCGGCGACGGCTTTTCAAGCGGTTCTCCGGTCTCCCACTCATGCAGGATCTGTTTGAAGATCCACGGATTTCCCTGTGCGCCCCGCGCGATCATAAACCCGTCGCACCCGGTCTCCTCCCGCATGCGGATCGCGTCTGCTGCCGAGAGGATATCTCCGTTTCCGATAACGGGTATGGTCACCGACTCTTTGACCTTTCGGATCACAGACCAGTCTGCCTTCCCGGAGTAGTACTGTTCCCTTGTGCGCCCATGCACCGCCACCGCCGCTGCGCCAGATTCCTGTGCGATGTGTGCCAGTTCCGGCGCATTGACATGGGCGTCGTCAAATCCTTTACGGATCTTTACCGTCACAGGGCGGCTTGTTGCCTTTACCATCGACTCAATGATCTGTCCCGCCAGGATGGGATCTTTCATAAGCGCAGAACCCTCGCCATTGTTCACGACCTTCGGCACCGGACAGCCCATATTGATATCCAGAATATCGAAGGGTACGCCCTCATCCTCCAGCCGCCTTGCAATGTCTCCCATGATCTGTGGATCCGAGCCGAACAGCTGTAAGGATACCGGATGCTCCCGCTCATCGATCTTGAGCATTGCCTTGGTGTTTTTATTGTTATAGAGGATCGCTTTGGCGCTCACCATCTCCATGCACAAAAGTCCTGCTCCCTGCTCGGCGCATAACAGACGAAAAGGCAGGTCTGTCACGCCTGCCATTGGTCCTAATATCAGATTATTTTTCAGTGTTACATTTCCGATCTGTAAGGTCTGCAATGTTACTTTCCTTTCTGCTTTTCATAGATAAACCGCATACCGTCCAGCGTCAGGTTTGCATCGTAGATATCGATCTTTTTCGTTTCAGCCGCGATCATCGCGCCCAGACCTCCGGTGGCTACGACCTTCATATCCGCAAAACCGGATTCCTCGCGGACTTTGTCGATGATGTACTCGGTCTGTCCGATCTGTCCGTAGACCAGACCCGCCTGCATACTGCTGATCGTCTCCTTTGCCAGAATGCTCTTCGGCTTCTTGATCTCGATCTCGGGAAGCTTTGCTGCGTCCTGCCACAGCGCACGCCCTGCTGTGCGGATACCGGGTGCCGTGATCCCGCTTAAAAACTGTCCTTTTTCATCTACCAGATCGTAGGTGGTCGCCGTGCCGAAATCAAGCACCAGCACCGGACCGCCGTATTTGACATAAGCGCCTACCGCATCCACAATACGGTCTGCACCGATCTGCGCCGGATTCTCCGTTACAACACGAATGCCGGTCTTTACACCGGGCTCAACGATCAGTGGATCGACATGCAGATATTTGTACAAGCCATTACGCAAAGAGTACATGATCGCCGGTACAACGGATGAAATAATGGCCGCATCGATCTGTGCCGGATCGATATCGTTATCGCGCATCAGATTTTTCAATAAAATTCCATACTCATCGGATGTGCGCGGCAGCTTTGTCGTAATGCGCAGTGTACGCAGCAGCTTCTCTCCGTCAAATACACCGATCGTAATGTTTGTGTTTCCTACATCTAATGCTAACAGCATCGCTATTCCTCCTCCATTTCCTCTCCCAGGAAAAATACCCGGAAATATAATTCCAGTGCCTCCAAGAGCTCCTGCTTTGTATTCTGCAGTTGTTTGATCTTCAGCACACTTCCGATCTCGTCATAGAGCAGATCCCCCTCCTCCGCCTCTGTGCGGAATTCCAGGTTGCCGTCCTCGTCATACACGAGCTGCAGCGTTCCTCCCACATCCTCCGTATAGAGCACACACATGATCTTCAGCTCATCCTTGATGCTTTCCGGCAGTCCGTCAAAGTTCTCATTCAGATAAAATTTTTTTGTGTAGGAGCTCGCCCCGCACAGAACTACTTCGTCATTATACATACCCATATATTCCTCTCACTGACACTTCACCCGAATCAACCTTCCTGACTCCCTCCGGCGTTTCTACCAAAAGCTCTCCTCGTTCCGTGATACCGAGTGCTTTTCCCTCATACTCGCCCTGCGGGTCCAGGATACGCACCTGCCTGTCTTTATTGACCATCCAACTGTCATATTCCGCCTGCAGTCCGCTGAGCTCCTGTGTACGCATGAAGATCTCATAATAATGCTCAAAATTTTCGCACACCGCCTCCACCAGTACCGCACGGCTGAAGTGCTTTCCGCTTGCCAGATACAGGCTGGTTGCCCGGTCGATCAGTTCCTCCGGAAACTGCTCGTTGTGTACATTGATACCGATGCCCACCACAATATGATTGATATAATCGATCTGCGTACTCATCTCTGTCAACATTCCGCAAACCTTTTTCCCGTCGATGACAATATCATTTGGCCATTTGATGGCGGCTTCCAACCCGGTCTGCTCCCTGATCGCCCGCGCGACTGCCAAAGCACTCACAAGCGTCAGCATAGGAGCGTTACCCGGAAGCAGTTCTTCGGGCTTTAAGACGATACTCATAGCGATGGCTATCCCGGCAGGCATCACCCAGCTGCGTCCGCGTCTGCCTTTTCCGCTGTCCTGACGGTCTGCCACCACAAGTGTTCCGTGGGGCGCACCCTCCTCTGCCATCTGCATGGCGGTGGTGTTCGTGGAGCCGATGACCTCAAAGCATTCCATCTTCTGCCCGATCCATGCAGTCTTTCGCAGACTCAATAATTCATTTTTATTCAGTATATCCGGTGCGCTGCGGATACAGTAGCCCTTGTTCGAAACAGAATCGATCTCATAGCCCATTTCCCGCAGCTGATTGATCGCCTTCCACACGGCAGTCCGGGACACCCCGAACTGCTGGCAGAGCTGCTGCCCGGATACATATCCGCCCGTCTCCCGCAGCACCTGCA
Source organism: bacterium (assembly GCA_004562765.1). Classification (GTDB taxonomy): domain Bacteria; phylum Bacillota; class Clostridia; order Lachnospirales; family Lachnospiraceae; genus W0P33-017. The sequence goes on from SFRL01000005.1 coordinate 11,448, forward strand.
AAATCTTTGCTTTCACGTTTTTTTACTCCTTTAACGGGGCATCGTTGCATACATGATCGCCTTGATCGTGTGCATGCGATTCTCTGCCTCATCAAATACCACAGACTGCTCGCTCTCAAATACCTCGTCGGTAACCTCCAGCTCAGAGAGACCGAATTTCTCATATACTTCACGTCCGATCGTTGTCTTCAGATCGTGGAACGCGGGCAGACAGTGCATAAAGATCGCTGTGGGCGTTGCATTTGCCATGGCAGCGGCGTTGACCTGATAAGGCTTCAGCTCGTCAATGCGCTCCTTCCACACCTCGGCAGGCTCACCCATGGATACCCAGACATCCGTGTAGATAACATCTGCGTCCTTTGTCGCATCCTCTACATCCTCGGTCAGCGTGATCGTTGCTCCGGTCTTTCTGGCAATCTCCTCGCAGATATCCACCAGCTTTTTGTCCGGGAAATATTTTCTGGAGGTGCACGCCACAAAGTCCATGCCCAACTTTGCGCAGGTCACCATCAGGGAATTGCCCATATTGTAGCGGGCATCGCCCATATAAACGAATTTGACATCCTTTAAATGTCCGATGTGCTCTCGCACAGTCAGCATGTCCGCGATCATCTGTGTCGGATGGAACTCGTTCGTCAGTCCGTTCCACACCGGCACATCTGCGTAGCGTGCCAGTTCCTCTACGATATCCTGCCCGAATCCGCGGTATTCGATACCGTCAAACATCCTGCTCAGCACTCTGGCTGTGTCCGCAATGCTCTCCTTCTTTCCGATCTGCGAGCCGGACGGATCAAGATATGTAACCTGCATACCGAGGTCATGTGCTGCGACCTCAAAGGAACAGCGCGTACGCGTACTCGTCTTCTCAAAGATCAGCGCGATATTCTTTCCGCGAAGCTCGTCATGCGGAATACCGTTTTTCTTTTTCTCCTTCAGCTCCGCTGCCAGATCGATGAGATATGTGATCTCCTCCGGTGTATAATCCAGTAATTTCAAAAAGTCTCTGCCCTGTAAGTTCATGTCTGCTCCTCCTGTGGATAAAGTAAAATGCGGGCTACCGCTCAGGCAGCCCGCGCATTTTCAGTATTTATTTTTCTGATGCAATTTCTACAACGGATTTTGCCAGACCTGCCACTCCCTGAATCTCGGAAGGGATGATGATCTTGGTTGCCTTGCCGTCTGCTGCCTTTGCGAACGCTTCTAAGCTCTTCAGCTGAAGCACACCTGCATCAGGCTGTGCCTCCTTTAAGAAACGGAGACCGTCTGCATTTGCCTGCTGGATCTTTAAGATCGCCTCTGCCTGACCTTCTGCCTCGCGGATGGTCGCTTCCTTGCGTGCCTCTGCGCGAAGAATTGCAGCCTGCTTTTCTGCCTCTGCATCGAGGATCGCAGATTCCTTCTTTCCTTCGGCAACGAGAATGGTTGACTTCTTCTCACCCTCTGCCTTAAGGATCGCCTCACGGCGCTCACGCTCTGCCTTCATCTGCTTCTCCATCGCATCCTGAATGGCCTGCGGAGGAATGATGTTCTTTAACTCAACACGGTTGACCTTGATACCCCACGGATCAGTGGCTACGTCTAAGGATGCACGCATCTTGGTATTGATCGTCTCACGTGAAGTCAGTGTCTCATCCAGTTCGAGATCACCGATGATATTACGAAGTGTGGTTGCGGTCAGATTCTCGATCGCCATGATCGGGTTCTCCACACCGTATGCAAACAGCTTCGGATCTGTGATCTGGAAATATACAACGGTATCGATCTGCATCGTTACGTTATCCTTTGTGATCACCGGCTGGGGCGGGAAGTCTACCACCTGCTCCTTTAAGTTCACACGCTTTGCAATGCGGTCGATAAACGGTGTCTTAAAATGAAGTCCGACACTCCATGTATCTAAATATCCGCCTAAACGCTCAACAACAACTGCATGTGCCTGCGGCACGATCTTGATACAGGATACCACGATCACCAGAATGACAATAAGCAGTACAACGATTGCTATAATAGGTCCCATTTGATTACCTCCTGAAAATTATAAAATGTCTACACGCATTATAGCAGAGAACCTTGAGAAAAACAACCGGAAATAAGAAAAACAACCAGTTACGGTTGTTTTTCCCAATTTTTTATATGCATTTTAGAAAAATACGTGATTGCCAATAACCAGACCGGGTGCGCCGTTCGCACGGTGGAAATTCAGTTTTCCGCCTGTGGGATCTGAACCTGCAAGTGCATCTGCTGCTGCCTGTCGGCAGGAGCTGGAGATATTTCCGCTTGCCAGCACTCTTGCGAGGGAGCCGTTTCTTGCAGGGCCAAACTGTCCGCGCTGATAGATCACGCCGGAGATGGAATTCGGATATCTGCTGCTTCTCATACGGTTCAGCACGACCGCACCGACTGCTACCTTTCCTTCGTAGCACTCACTTCCGGCCTCACACTGAATGATCGCTGCCAGTAAGGTCGTATCATCCACAGATGCACTGGTAGGCGCATTCTGTGTCGCTGCGGAACTGCTCTTTGCTGCTGCAGCTGCCTTTGCCTTCTGTGCCGCGATCTCCTCCTCGATGGAGACTGCCTCTGTGGTTCCTAATTTTACTTTTACATATTCGGCAGATACATAGCCGTCGCCGGCTTTTACAGTAACAGCTACCCAGCCTTCTACCTTATCTGCCTTCTTGTCATAGACAAGCTTATCTCCCTTGTTTGCAACGGAGAGTACCTTTGCTTCCTCACTTGCCTCAGCTCTGACGTTCAGTCCGTCATTCTGTACATACGCATATTTTTTGCAGACCTTCTTTGCATTCTCATATGCGTCAGAACCGAACAATAAATAATCGTTCTTTACATATCCTTTTACGGAACCGGACTTGATCTTTGTCCAGCTCTTTCCCTCTTTTACAACGGTTGCCACAGATGTGGGGTAAAGCTTTCCGAGAACCTCCGCATCAGCATCTCCCTTCGCACGGATGCACAGGAAATCATCAACGTCCGCCATGACCTTATCCTGCCACTCCTTCTCTGTCTTGGACATGGTCTCTTCTTTCTGTTCCTCTGCGTTTTCCTGCTGTGCTGCTGCCTCAGCCTCACTCTTGGATGCCACGGTAACGATCGCGGTCTCGGCCTTTTCTACCGTAACGTCTGCGATCTGTACTTCGTCAAGCATTCTGCTCTCGGTCTGATCTAAGGATGCGACGATTCCTGCCTTACCGTGCTGTACTGCCACATTCACATCCTGCGGTGTCTCTGTAACATCTGCTGCGGTAAACACTGCTGTGCATGCCAGCACCAGCGTCGTTATCATCAATATGATTCCCTGCGTAAGTTTTTTGTTCTTATTCATAAAATAACCTCCGTTATAACCATGCGTTTATATTCGCATTAGAAACATTTTGGATTCTTTTCTAATATTTTACACAAATTGTAACGTTTTTATGCATCTTTATTAAGAAATATTAAAAATGTTACAAATTTGTTACGCACGCATTATAACAGAGGTTTTTCATTTTGTCAAATTTTTATTAAAATTTGGTAATTTTAAATGTTCAGCAGATCACTGTATGCCTTCAGCGCCCCATCTGTCTCATGAGCCAGAACTCGTTTTGCAAGTACTTTTCCAAGCTGAACGCCTTCCTGATCGAAGCTGTTGATATTCCATACAAAGCCCTGGAACATGACTTTATTTTCAAAGTGTGCCAAAAGCGCACCGAGTGTCGCAGGATTCAGCTGATCACCGATAATAATGCTGGAAGGACGTCCGCCCTCGAAGTTCTTATTGCGGTCGTCATCTGCCTTACCGCATGCGAATGCCACGATCTGAGCGACTACGTTTGCGCACAGCTTCTGCTGGCTTGTGCTGTCCTGAATGACAACATCAGTGTCCATCTGGTTGTTTTTGAAGCCGACAAACTGCAGCGGGATGATATTTGTTCCCTGATGAAGCAGCTGATAGAAAGAATGCTGTCCGTTTGTGCCGGGCTCACCGAAGATCACCGGTCCTGTCACATAATTTACAGGCTCGCCAAAGCGGTTCACGGATTTTCCGTTTGACTCCATATCCAGCTGCTGCAGGTGAGCGGGGAAACGGCTCAGACCCTGTGAATAGGGAAGTACTGCTGTTGTGCCGTATCCTAATACATTGCGCTCATATACACCGATCAGCGCATCCAGCATTGCCGGATTTTTGCGCAGATCCTTGTTTTTCGCAAGCTTGTCCTCATCGGCAGCTCCATCCAGAAACTGTGCGAACACTTCCGGTCCGAAAGCCAATGATAATACCGCACCACCAACTGCGGATGTAGATGAGAAACGTCCTCCGATGTAATCATCCATGAAGAATGCTGCCAGATAGTCATCGCTCTTTGCCAGCGGAGAAGTCTCACTTGTCACAGCGATCATGTGCTTGGACGCATCCAAGCCCGCATTTTTCAAAGCATCCTTTACGAATGCTTCATTTGTCAATGTCTCCAGTGTGGTACCTGATTTTGAAACAAGGATAAACAGGGAATGTGCAACATCGATACCGTTCAGTACGGCTGCTGCGTCATCCGGATCAACATTACTTATGAATTTTGCCTCCATTTTGAAGGTATTGTTTGCCTTTGCCCAGTTTTCGAGCGCCAGATACATCGCACGCGGTCCGAGGTCACTGCCACCGATACCGATCTGAACGACGGTGGTAAATTTCTCACCGGCTGCATTTGTGATCTCTCCCTTATGCACTTTGTCTGCCAGCTCAGCGATCTTTTTCTGCTGCTCGGTATAGAACGCACGCTTGTCCACACCGTCAACTACCACTGCGTCCCCTAACTGTCCGCGTGTCATATGGTGAAGCACCAGGCGTTTTTCTCCTGTGTTGATAACCTCTCCGTTATAAAGCGCCTCAAATTTTTCTGTAAGCTGTGTCTCTTCTACCAGTTTTTCAAGTGCGGTCAGCACCTCATCATCCACCTGCTTTGCAGCATAATTCAAAGCAAGACCTGCCCCCATGGGAACCGTATATTTCTTTACTCTGTCCGCTCCGCTTTCGCCGGTCATGACCTCTGCAAGATTTACAGGTGCTACCTTGGAAAGTTCCTGGTATGCCTGAATTGTGTCTAAATTGTTCCAGTTAATCATCATTGACTCCTCCTATATTGCTCATCTGTTACTGCGCTCATTATACTATGAACCAAACGAAAATTCAACCATAGCGGCCGCAATACGGATAAAGACAACTATGTAGTTTAAGGATAGATCTCCGAAAGCACGGCGTCAAATACCTGCGCATCCTTCATTTTCTTTTGCTGTTTTTGCTGTTCAATGGCTTCTCTCATGTTCTGTTCCTGTCGGGAGACAAATTCTGTCTCCTGGGGCTCCTCCGCATCTTCTTCCTCCTCGTCTTCAAGGACGGCTTTCAGATACCCCGCCAGTTTCTCGGTAAGGTATTTGAGCTGGCGGTTCGTCCGGCTCATCTTCGCGAGCTGCAAGGCCGATAAAACGATGAGTACCAGCATTCCCACAAGCACAAGCTTGTCCGTCTGTGCCGTAAGAAAATCCATGATCTGTGTTGCCAAGATCCTTCCCTCCTTTTTGTTCGCAACTGCTCAGTGCTTTCGCAGCTGCGTTCTTTCTATATAATAATATCTCTGTGTATGTTCCATTTCCAGCATTTTTCATCGCATGTTTCGACACGGGGTTTTGCTTGACTTTTTGAAATGGTTGTATATGATAAGTGGTAGATGCATAAATATTTTAGATAAGAGTAACAAAGGAGGGCTTTGTTTTCCTATGAAGAAAATACTGCTTACCGGCGGTGGTACTGCCGGTCATGTGACACCGAATATTGCTTTGCTCCCTCATCTGAAGGAAGCCGGCTATGAGATTTCTTATGTCGGTTCTTACACCGGCATGGAAAAAGAGCTGATCGAGGCGCAGAATATCCCCTACTACGGAATTTCGTCCGGAAAACTGCGTCGTTATTTTGATCCGAAAAATTTTTCCGACCCTTTCAAGGTCGTCAAAGGTCTGGGGCAGGCGATCCGCCTCATACATAAATTAAAACCCAATGTTATCTTTTCCAAAGGAGGCTTTGTCTCTGTTCCGGTGGTTCTGGCAGCTAAATTCTGCCATGTGCCCGCCATTATCCACGAATCCGATCTCACACCGGGTCTCGCAAACAAGATCGCCATTCCGTGCGCCACAAAAGTCTGCTGCAATTTCCCGGAAACGATGAAATATCTTCCGCCGGAAAAGGCTGTACTCACCGGTTCTCCGATCCGCCGCGAACTCCTGAGCGGAGATGCCGCAGCAGCCCGCAAGCTGTGCGGCTTTGATGAAAGCCGTCCCGTGCTCTTTGTCATCGGCGGCAGCAGCGGATCTGTCATCATCAACAATGCAGTCCGTGAAGCACTTCCGACTTTATTGAACAAGTTTCAGGTGATCCATATGTGCGGAAAAGGCAATCTGGAGCCGACACTTGCTCCGACAAAGGGCTATCACCAGATCGAGTACATCGGACGGGAACTGCGCGATATCTTTGCCATGTCTGATCTGGTTGTTTCACGGGCCGGGGCGAATTCCATCTGTGAGCTTCTGGCTCTGCACAAGCCGAATCTTCTGATTCCCCTGTCCGCTGCCGCAAGCCGCGGAGATCAGATCCTGAATGCCGCTTCTTTCGAAAAGCAGGGCTTCTCCATGGTCCTGATGGAGGAAAATCTGACCACAGCGACCCTGATCGCCTCCGTTGATCAGCTGTATGCAGACCGCAATAAGTATATTCAGGCAATGAAAGACAGCCATCAGATGGATTCCATAGACATGATCGTAAATCTGATCAAAGAAGTTTCCAAATAAAATCTGATTTAACAGGAAATTGAAAAAGGAGCAGACATGCGTCTGCTCCTTTTTATCTTTTTTATTGTACCTTCAACTTTTCTGCGAGGGCATCCATTTCCTCATCGCTGAAGTGATTTGCTTTCCACAGGATCATCTCATCACCGCCCTTGTATCGGGGAATGAGATGCATATGATAATGGAAAACCGTCTGTCCTGCCACCTCTCCATTGTTCTGCAAAATGTTAAATCCGTCACAGTTCAACACGGTCGTCATATGCGTTGCCATCCGCTTTGCCAGTTTCATCGCCTCACCGGCAAGTTCACCGGGCAGTTCATAAATGTCTGCATAATGTGCCTTCGGTATGATCAGTGCGTGTCCCTTTGCAGCCGGTCCCACATCCAGCATAACCTTAAAATCCTCATCCTCAAACAGTGTGCGTGAAGGGATCTCCCCTGCCACGATCTTACAAAAAATGCAATTCTCGTCTCTCATGTTCGTTCTCCTTTTTTGTTTTTCTACGGCTGGGATGCCGTGAACGTAAACAGCTCATCCAACTGCCGAAGCGTCTTGAAATTGCCCTTTGCCGACATCTCACCGGTCATAAATGCCCGCTGAAATGTCATCCGTCCGCCGATGATGGACTCTAATACCTCCGGAGTCAGCTTTACATACACATCGGTGTGTTCCTGCTGCCCATAATGGCAGACAAGCTCCCCGTTATGGATCTGTACGCACAGCGGTTTCTTTTTTCCTTCGATAATGATCAGATAATTGACATCCACATCGGATCTTCCGGAAAAATGTGATTCAAAATCGATCACATATGCCAGACCCTCATCCGTCGCAGTCTTTTTCATCATGCCACGAAACCGCTCGGCAAGCTGTTCGATGTCCTCCTTCTGCTGTCGGACATAGCTGTCATCGGACACATACTGGGACAGCTGTTCGCTCTCCTGCGGTGTCAGCTCCATCTGCGGTGTCCGGAGTACCGACTGCGTGACTGCCTGATTACTTGTGGGCAGACTTTTCATCTTCTGCGAGATCGTTCGATATAGATTTTCCGCCTTTTTCTCAATGATCAGCGAGTAGTCCTGGTTCATCTGGAAGCTCACCAGATCCTCCACATATCCGCACAGCCCATTGCACGGCAATCCGCCCAACGTTCCCCACGCATTCATGAGATTCATCTCTGCTTCGCGCTCACCGTAGGTAGTGGACATCACGATTGGCTGCATATAGGTGCGGGCGATCTTTTCTTTGTCCCCATACAGCCAGCACGCATCCAGAAACTGCTGCATGTATCCACCGATACCCAGCCACTCTACCGTTGTCGCCAGAATGATCCCGTCTGCATCCTTCATCGTCTGCGGAAGCGTCGATATGCTGCTCTTGTGCTCATAGATGTTATACCGGTCTACATTAACCCGCAGCTCTACAAGCACCTCCTCCATTTTATCAAGGACATAAAGCGTCGGATCGTCTAAGACTCCTCTGCCGCCGTAATAAATATTTACCTTCATCATTCGCTTTTCCTTTATCAAAAAACTACAAATCGTCCTAAAATCAGTATAATCAATCTGCTTTCAAAACTCAATGCTGTTTTTCAATTAATCCCATTGCTCGATCACAACAGAGACTTTTCTGCGATACAAGATGATGGCAGCCAGAAATCCCACAAGCGCACCGCCCAGATGTGCCCACGCATCCACGCCCTCCGTCGTAAATCCGTATCCGATGTAAACCGCCGTCGCAAGCAGCATCCGCGGCACACTGATCGATTCGAATCTTCCGCCGTTTCGCAGTACGACCCACAGCAGCGCACCGATGATCCCGTAAATCGCTCCCGAAGCGCCCGCAGCCACCGCAAAATCACCGGTCAGGAGCATCATCACAAGTGAGGTCACATTTCCGCCGATTCCGGCAAGCACATAGATCAGGGCAAACTTCCACTGACTCAATGCGCGCAGCAGCATATCTCCGAGAAAATACTGCATAAACATGTTACTGATGAGGTGCTCCGCACCGAAATGCAAAAACATCGCACTGATCAGCCGATACCAGTCTCCGCCCAGTACATCCGTCGGATACATGGCACCGTGTTCGTACATAAACTGTGCGCTGCGCGTATCTCCCTTCGCACACATCACCAGCCATACCAGAATATTGACTGCGATGAGGATGACATTGATATTTAACCATTTTTTGATCGTTTCATTTATTTCCCTCATAGGGAAACCATAGCACTCACGATGATCGCTGTCAACCAACCGCTGTCCGGTAAATACAGCTATTGCAGGATCCGGATTTAATAAAACACATACTCTTCCCTCGCAAAACGCAGATGATCGCCCGGTTTTACCGGACATTTCTGTTTATAGGCAAGCAAATTCCCATTCAGATAGGTGCCGTTTCTGGAATTCAGATCTTCAATGTAATACTGATCCTCTTCTCTGGTAATACGGGCATGGTTACGGCTCACACCGGATGCCAGAAGCTGACCGTCCGCCTGTTCATTTCTCCCACCCAGCAAAAAGGAGTCGCCTTCTATCACAAAACTTGACTCCTCTCCTGTTCCGCGATAAAGCAGTCTCCCCTCTGCAGTCCCCTTTGCCCCTAAATAGACAGTGGGATTCGCACATGCCTCCACGTTCTCTTCCGGCTCAAACAGATAGACCGGAACCGGCTTTTCCTTCTTTTTCTTTCCCAGACTCTGCACCCACGACAATGCAGAAGTCACCGGGAGTTTTTCCAACATTTTTTCCGGAATACCCGGTGACTTTCGCTGGGTATTTTCTTCTTCGGCTGTCTTCTGCTCCGGACCATCTGTCTCAGATACCTCTCCCGATTCCTGACAGACACACGCAGTCCCCGTATTCTGTTCCAGAACATAACTCCACACATCCGCATTCTCCTCCTGGCATCTCTCATACAGTCCATAGCCCAGACGCACGGCTTCCTTATCCCCATGGTCGATCTTTGGCAGCAGCTGTTCCATCAGTTCCTGCAGCGATTGCCGTGGATCTCTGTTCCACAGCGGCTCATAGCAAAAGACGACCTTTTCTCCGGAAGCATCTAAAAAAATCTGCTCGGACTGCAGCAGAAGATGTTCTGCTTTCAGATAAAACCGGGGCAGTTCCTCCTGCAGTGCTAAAAGCCCGGACAGCAAATGACCAAACAGTTTATAGTCCAATGGATGATGAGTCAGCCAGTCAGAAAGACTCTGCAGCCCGGTGATCTGATACCAGAATGTCATATCCCCCTCATGCTCCATCGTCACCCAGTACAAAAGCCCCGGTATCTGCTGTCGCTGTATCATTTTCTCTGCCAGCTGACCGTCCATGTTTAAAGGCTGTCCCGGCTCAATCACTATCATATAGCTGTTTTTCAGATTTCTCTGATATTGTATGTTCATAAATGAAATCCACTCCCTTCTGTGCTGCCTGCATCTTCCGGATCCAGTCTACAGGCTCGATCGTCTCCAGCACTTCAACGCTCTCCGCCGCTTCACGTACATCCTCATAACAGTCTATCCCCAGCAGCAGACCTTTCAGGATGGCAAAAAGGAACAGCGGCAGTAAAAGCGCTGCCTCTATCGTATAACTCGCCGAAAGACAGATACTCTTTTTTCGCAAGTCTTTTTGTCTCATCATGCACACACCAGCATACCCATATATGCCGCCAGCAAAAACGGTACAAAGGGAATGCTGTCCTTTCGGCTTTTTTTCCTCAAGATCAAAAGCCCCAGCGCCCACATGCCGCACAGCAGCAATCCGCTGAAAAACAACTGCAGATTTTGCTCCAAACCAAGATAAATTCCCGTAACAATGAGAAGCACCGCATCTCCCGCCCCGATCCTGCCACCGGTCAGCATACTCAGCATCAGCAACACCACACCGACTGACATACCGAGCAATATATTTTCAATGGACTGTATCCTCCATAGCATATGAAAAAAAATCCCTAAAATGCCAAATAAGAGCACCGGATTCAAACGGATCTGCTTCTTTTTAATATCTTCTGCCGAGCACAGTGTAAGCATACTCACGACTGCTGCCTGATTCCACATTTGCTGCATGCCTTTCTCCCTCCTACTTGTGATAGTTTCACCATATAAATCGTTCTCTTTAAGCCGCTACACGAAAGACTGCTGTGATAACGCACCCCGTAATCAGTAACATAAACCGTTCCGTTTCCCGTCGAGCCGCAGCTTTCGCATTTCCGGTAAATTTCTCTGTCTGCATTTCGCAAAGTCAGCAAAGACGATCGGTTCACTGCGCGTATACTCAGATCCAGATACCGGCATGTCCGGTCTCTGTGATACACCGTTCCATAGGGTGTAATATATACCCACTCGTCATCCGAACCATCCTTCTGTTCCAGCGACCGGTTTCCGATCCACTTTCTGCTCTGTGCGCACTGCACAAAATGAAAGCTGTAGCTTCCAAGCAGCACACACGGCATCCGGATCTCATAGGATGCCCGCAAAATAATATCATCACCGGTTAACTGCGAAGAGAGCAATGATATCCCAAGGGCTTCTCCCCGGATAAAACCGACCGGGCAATCACTCTCTTTCAGTCCTTTCCTCAGCGCGATCTGCGCTTCTGCAAGCAGTTCTGCCTGCGTTTTCTGTTTTTCCCCGGACTCCTCATAACAGGTAATCGCCAGCGTCCGGGAGGCATAGACCAGTGCCTCCTCCATGCTCTCTTGTACCAGCAGGATCCGAAACAAAAACAGAAAAAACACCATAAAGGAAATGAACAGCGGGAGCACAACTACCATCTCCAGCGTGATCGATGCCTTCGGCCGTATATCCTTCCCTGCATCCGGATATGTATCATAAGATGCCTCTCGTATCATTTTTTTCTTTTGCCGCTTCGGAGAGAGAGCTTCCTGTTTGTTGTGTCTTTTTTTTAGGAGTTTTTTCTTTTTGTAACTTTTAAGCAGAGGCATCTTATGATACATACCCTCCCGATATTTTGCTAAACACAAACTGTTTTCGCCTCACTGTCTTGAGAAATAACTGTAAGATACAGACTCAGAAAACTCCCAACGGTCTGCCTTGAGCTTTCGGATCGTGACCATTTCGGAAAACAGCGGCTCTGTCTCATAGGAAATATCTGCCCGGAGTGTCAGGATCATCGCATCCATCCGCATGTTTTCCCTTCCGTTCACTCCGGCATACAGTTCCATCAGATCCATCGCTCTGTAGTTGAGCGCGCGTTCCGACTTCAGCCAGAGCAGTTTTTGCAGATAGCCCTGATAATCTTCTCCGTCTGCCTGCTCCTTTGCCCGTGAGCTGCCGGCCAGCAGTCCCCCGAGTCCCGAAAGACTGCTGCTCCAGCTCTCCGCCGTCTTTACCCACGCGATTTTTCCGCCCGCCAGCAGTGTGCGCACATCCAGAATGCTCTCCACATATGCCCAAGCCGCCAGTATTCCCTGTGCGATCAGTCCGGCTGCCGGAGCAATGCCGACTGCTGCCGCCAGTGCAGTTGCAACTCCATAGGCCTCCTCCTGTTTTGCCACATCCGTCTGCAGATACATAAAGTTTGCTCCTTCCCGCAGCAGCAACAGCTGTCGGACAACACTCTTTAGATTTTCCCGATCCGACTGTTTTCCTGCCTGGATGTATTCCAGCTCATAATCCAGCGCACCATCTCCCGGGCCGTTATTTCCATAGCAGGAAAAACAGGTCTGCAAAAATTGATGATACAGTACCTCCTCGTACCACCCGCCGTCCTTCTGCCAGGACTCATTTCCCTGAAGCAGCGAACGGTGTTCCAGCGTCTCTTTTCCGCGGATCGTTTTTTCGGATATGCTGCTTCCTGCCGGTAGCACCAGCGTCAGGATATCCGCATCTTTAAATGCTTTCACAACGTCCATCGGATTTTCAACGGGAGTTCCGGCTGCTGCCGTCGACGCCTGCTGTGTTCCACCTGTCGACTCGCCTGCAGCTGATTTTGCCGCTGCTGCCTGCGCTTCCTTCGCTGCCTCGATATTTTCCTGTGCCTGATCCATTGCAGACCGGCTCTGCTGCGCCTTCGTCATCGCCTGATCCGCTGACTGCAGATTCTCGTAAAGCTTTTCCGCAAACACTGCCGGATACTGCGCTTTCATGGATTCCACCGCCATTTTTCGAAACGGATCCCCATTGTAGTCTGTCGCCAGCAGATAACCGGTCACAGACGCATCCGCGACATCCATCTGGTAAAAATTCTGAATACTTCTCCACGTCTGAGCCGGAATGGCCGGGCGGAGATTTTTCTGGCTGACAGCCTGCAAACGCCCATTGATCTGTGAAAACTGCAGGTCCTGCTCACCGTAGGTCCCGTCCAACAAAAAGATTCCATATTGTTCAAACAGATCTCTGTCATACCCGGAAAATACGGATTCCATCGCATTCGTCCGCTGCATCCGGCTGTACGCATCCAGACCTTTTACACGCGCCGCTTCCAGCAAAACCAGCAGAAAGGACGATACAAGGAGCAGTGAAAGGCTGGCAAATACCGTGATACTTCCCTGCAGATCAGCCTTTTTCTTATACACTTTTGCTCTTTGAACTGATCGTTTTAAAGATATCTTCCACAAGAGAGGTCAGTTTTTCCTTAAAGATCAGCACCAGTCCGATCAGGACTACCAGGATCAGTATCATCTCCACGGTTCCGATACCATCATTGTTTTGCAGATAATCTGCCATCTTTGCCAGACGCAAGCGGGCTTTGATCGCCCACAGATCCAATTTTTTCATCTTCTGATTTCTCCTTTCTCACTACATCTGAAAGTTTGCGATCGCAGGGATCATAATGATCACGATCACCAGACCGAGCATCAGCATCATTGGGAGCAGCAGCTTAGTCTGAAGCTCCTCGCCCTGCTTTTTTGCAAAGTTTTCCTGCGCGTCAAATGCATCCTGCATCTCTTTTTCCAGAAGTCTGCTCAGACCCGCCGTTCCCTTGCGCAGATTTTGTACCAACAGTGTCGCCAGTCGGCGGTATACCTGCAGCTGAATCCGCTCTCCAAACTGCTCATATGCAAGCCGTTCTCCGATCCCGTCCCGGATCTGATGATAAGTGATCCGCATCTCCTCATATACCGGTATCTCCTGCTCTGCTCCGCTTTGCGCGGCGCATCGGTTTTCATAGCTGACAACGATGCGCTCCCACGCACGGCTGACTGTCATCCCTGCTCCCAGCAGCAATGCCATCTGGCTGAGCATCTGCGGATACTCCGCTATCAGCTTTGCATCCCGCTTTTCTTTCTCCTTCCGCGCATCCTCTTTTCTTCCGATCGCAACCCCTGCCATCGCACACAATCCAAGCATAAGAACCGCATACTGCTTTCTCTGGGGCTGTTTTGTCCATCTAATGGCATGTCCCGCCACATTTTTCGGAAGTACAAAAACTGCTTCCGTCCCGGCGTTTTGCGTTTTCAGTTCCTGTTCCAGCAGTTCAAAAAAGCGCTCCTGCAACGTTTTTTCCGGTGCGCAGACCCTCATGGAAAAACGATGCTCCACCTGTATCTCTTCGTATTCCAGAGTTGCCGTCACCTGCACCAGTGAACCGTTTTCAGAGAGTGCTTCCTCCTGAAGCTCCCCGAGAAGATTTACTGTCTTATAGTCATCAAAGCTCCAGCTCACACCCACCAGTCCATCCATCACACTGTCCGCCAGTACCACATTTTTTGTAATATGGTCAAGTGTCTCATTTTCTCCCAAAAACGTGCGCTCCAATTCCGCCTCTGCCTGCGTGAACAGTTCTTCCAGCTCACGTTTTGTCAGATGCCGGTTTTCGACTGTGACCCGATATGGTTCGCTGATGGAAAGATCCTCCACGGACAACACATAATCTTCTTCCTGCACACCGGATCCCGGTTTGGGACGCTCGATCCGGTCCGGCTGCAACAGGTCTGACCCGGCATCACTCAGGCAGACCAGTACGCCAAAGACTCCGCTGATCGTGAGGATCAGAAAATAAATGCCATATGCTCTTCGCCTGCCCTTTCTGAGGCACAGAATATAGAAGATCAGGCCGGCCAACGCGACCCCAATACATAAATACATATTTCCTCCGTAAGATTTTTTGTTTTACATTGCCATGATCTGTTGCAGCATCCGCTCAGCCAGAGCATAGGCGGCAAGATACACCAGCAGACACACACTCATGATGCAGATTCCCGATATATTCCCGTATAATATGTCAAAATAACCCGGCGAAGTCAGATTCAGATAAAGCAGAATGACAAGCGGCACGATGTTCATGATCTGGCTCTCCAGCCGTCTGGCTGCAAGATCCGCTGCCAGTTGGTGCTGCAGTTCTATCTTTTTTCCTATCCGGTCCGCAGTTGCACGAATGATGCCGATAAAATCCCCGCCGCTTCGCTTCGCAAAGAAAAATACCTGACAAAAACTGCTCACATCCTCCATATCGCTTCGCTGCGCAAAATCCTCTAAAAGTTCCTCCAACGGCACATTCATGGAAAGATGTGCCAGCATATGCCGAAGTTCCTGCACCATCAGCGCATTCTCCCCATACATCTGTGTCATTTCGCCCATTGCCTCCCGCCAGGCATTCTCTACGGAATAGCCCGCATTTAATGCCGCCGCCACGGAAAAGATCGCCTCTTTAAACTGCTGACACAATTCCTGTTTTTGCTGCTGAAGCAGCTGTCTCGCCTTGATCTTCAAGAAGATCGGGTAAAACGGGATCAGAAGCAGAACTGCAAATAATGAATGGTAAAACAGATAGCTCACCAGCAGGATCAACAGTACAGCCTCTGAAAAATAGCGTATATGCTCTTTGAATGAGTAATGATATACATGGTAGTCACGCACAGCCTTCCTCCAATCCGGCAGCCGCCAGCTTTTCGCGGTGCAAAAGTACTCCCTGCCGCTGCCATTCACCTGTGATCCGTCCGTCTGCTTCCCCGGTCTCCACAAAGTGATAGAGCGGATGCAGGCGGATCTCTCCCTGCTCCATACCATCAATTTCCATGATATCCAATACCTTTCTGGTACGATCCCGTAGCCGTCCCAAATGAATGAGTACATCGATTCCCGATGCGATCTGCGCACGGATTGCGCTCACCGGCAGCTCCATACCCATGAGTACCATGGTCTCCAGCCTCCGCAGCATATCCCGGCACGAATTGGCATGTCCGGTGCTGAGCGAGCCGTCATGTCCCGTATTCATCGCCTGCAGCATATCCAGTGCCTCCGCACCCCGGCACTCTCCCACCAGGATCCGGTCACGTCTCACGATAAAAAATACCTAAAATATCCCCGGGAGCTGCCCCGGGGATCTGTTTAAATAATCGTTTCGATCTCTGCATCAAATCCGGCCTTTAAAATCGCTGATAAATTGGCTTTTGCAGCCGCTTCCGCTTCGTATGTTCCGAATAATACTACAAATTTCCCTGCTTTTACGCAGAGGCCCGTGCTTTTGAATCCTTTTTTGTGCGCCTCTCTGACAGCGCTGTGTGCCTCTCTCATGCTCGCAAAGCGCTTGCCTATAACTCTGTAAGCTAATTCCTTTTTTGCCTCTCTTTCGCCCTCCTGCGGGGCTATGTTCTTTTCTTCTGTGGTTTTTCTTGCTGCCATTGTTATTCCTCCTATTTCTTTAATTTATTGATCGGGCAATATCCGATCGTGCCGGACGCATCTACATAAAGCCATTTCGTGCCGCCCGCCTCATTGTAAAAGCCGTAGTTTCTCACTTTTGCACCCTTGCTCAGTGTCTTAATTGTTGTTTTCTCCTTTCCTGCCCCGACTTTTAACTCTAATTTTGCTTTTGCCTCGTATGTACCGGCCAGTTTTACATCTTTCTTTTTTGCAGCCTCTACTTTTACGGTTTTTTTCTCTGCTGCGCTTTTTTCTTCGTCGTATTTCGGGTAGCCAAATAATACCTTGCCTTTGTAGTCTGCGATCTTGTACTTTTTGGCCTTAACTCCGCCTCCGTTTGATACAACTTTGGACGCGCCGGAAGTGTTGCCCTCCATAGTGCTGAAATATGTTTCGTCTACATCGGTTACAATTCCGGTGTGGTGGCAGCCGCTTGTCTTTCCGTTTCGCGTGAAAAATACCTGCGCGCCCTTTTTCGGCTCCGTCCCCAATGCATTATGCTTGTCGTACATACTCGCGCTTGCTACCGTGTAATCGTCAAAATTGCCGCATAATAAGCTCTTGGCGGTCGTTACCCCGTATGCCTTGTAAAAGCACCAATCTACAAATGCGTCGCACCAATAGGCAGGAAAATCCATTACTGCGGGATATATCGCGTGCATGTCTCTGCCGTATTTGGTGTAGTTGTCTTTTCCGGCTCCCGCCGTTTTTTCGTCAAGGATCCCGGGGTTTTTCTTGTATGCTGCCGCTGATTTTTCTAAATACCCCTCCTCGGCTTTTGCGATCTTAATTACTGTGATTGCATAATTTGCCATCGTTTTTACCTCTCTTTCCCAAAATATTAAAAGCAGGGCGTTAACCCTGCTTTTCTTTGAAGTGATTGCATCTGTCTTTGACACTGCATTCTTTGCAATTCTGATTTTTGCATACGATGTCGTTTATCTTGTTGTCCAGTTTGTTATCCGCGATTTTCAGCGCCTTTACTAACCAAATAGGTATTTTCTCGGGCATGATTACATATAAGTTTTCTAATATGCTTGTCCATTCATTTATTAACATCACCGCTACCGTGTACCATCCGATATACAAGCCAAATCCCAGATCAAAGCCTAACTGTGCACCAAGCATCTTGATCCCGTACCCGATCATAAATGCAGTGCCTATCAGTACGAAATACATGACTTTCTTTATGATCCCCTGCAGCCCGGTTTTGCTATTCCATTCTCTGAGAAAATATCTCGCCTTTACCCATCCGGTGAGATAGTCCGCCAAAACCGCCAACATAAATAAAATAAGCAGCGCAGGCACCTTATGTAATATTGCTGCAGCTGCTGTGATAATTGCCGACATTGTAAATCCCTCGCTTCCTATTCTAATATTCATATTTATGCCTCCTCGTATTCGTCGCCCGTAATTTGTTTGTACTCCTCTGCCGTGATTCCTGCTCCCGGTCTCTTGTTGTTGATAACTACCCACTTTTTTAAAGTGTCTTTTGTGATATAGTTCTTTTCGTATTTTGCTTTAAGTTCCTCAAACTTTGCTGAGTGTTCTGTCGTTGCCATCTTCCTGCCCTCCTATGCTTTTAATAGCTCGATCTCTGCTTGTATGTCGCTAAGCGTCTGCATGATCGTTTCTGTGTTTCCGTCGCTTAAAACTCCCTGCATTGCCTGCTCGGCCTCTATGCCGCTAAGCGTCTGCATGATGTTCTCCATCGTTGGCGACTGCGTTTCTTTCACATACTTCTCGTATTCTGCAAGGCTCATTTGGCACTCCTCATACTCCCATGCCAAATTGCCATCTTTGTCAGTGACCTCCCTCTGATTTTTCCGCAGGTATGCCGTTGTTTTTCCTACTTCCGTTTCCTGCGGCTTCGTATAGCCCGTTACTGTTCTCCATTTCACGCTTTTTGTTCTCCTTTCTGGCATGCTTTGATGCAATGCGCTTTAGTTTTCTGATGCTCACTTTCGGCTTGATCCGCTCCTCGTAGGCATGATATGTGTCTGTGTGGTCGATCCATCCCATGTGCGACAGCATTTGCGCGGCATCATGATGTGTTATCTTGTCTTTCTTTGCTATTTTGTTTGCCTTGCGCGTTATCTTTATTAAGTGTGCCTCTCTCAAAATCGTGCGATCTCTGTAAAACAAGCATCCGCACACATCAAGTGGTCTGCCGTGTTTCTTATCGCGCTTATCTTTCCACTCGATAGGGAATACTTGGTGATTATGGTTAATTTCCATGTGGTACTCCCGTCTCATGTACTCGATCGCGTCCCGTTCTACCTTGTGCAGCTTCTTTTTGCTCGGGCCAAATGCTATGATATCGTCCGCGTGCCTCAGATAATGCACTACGCCGTCCTGCTCGGTCATCCAGTGATCGAATGGCGTAAATAGAAAATGAATGTGCCAAACGCTTGTAGGCGCTCCCGGTGCAAGCCCCTGCGGGCTTGCCCGTATCACCTTGTCGTTTTCAATGTTAAAATCATCATCCTTTATAACCCGGTGGTATCTTTCAATTAAATTTTCTTGATCCACCGACGGGTAACAATGATGCACATCCATCTGCAGGCAATACCTTGTTCCCTTTGGATCGTTTTTGATCCATTTGCTGATTACCTCTGCCGACTGCATCGGCCCTCTCTTTTCAAGTGATCCGTGCGCATATTCATATAGGCTATGCATGACGATTTTCCTTAATTGTGAAATCAACACAAGTTGCACGATCTGGTCGTATTTGTACTTTGGCTTTGCGATCTTTCGCTTTTTCTGTTTGATTCCCTCTGTGATCTCAACCAATTTATACGGGCCGATCTCGGTTGTGTGATTTTTCATCATGTCATGCACTATGGCCGATTCCTCTTTTACATTATCGACTACCTCCTTGACCTCTGGTCGCTGCATTTTTCCGTCTTTGGCTCCGTCGATAATGCATTTTTCGATATTTTCTACTTCTATCGCGGGTTTGAAAATATTTTTGTATGTTATCACATCTTACTGTGCTGTTTGCTGCTTATCGCCTAGAGAACGTTCGCATTTGCTACTAGCCCCCTCCCTTGTCACCGCTTGCGCGGCCGGCTTAATTTTCCCTCGATCCTTTCGGTAGGCGTGTTGCAACGCCCTGCGGGGTAGGTGTCGATCGCAAGCATTCGGTTAATAGCCCCGTGTATAGATAAGCATGAGACGGGCCGATGTTCCAATTGGAGTTAGAAAACGGATTGTTGACGTTGAAAGCGGCGCCTACGTGCCGGTCATTGTTGCAATTCGCGCCCCAGAGCAGGAAAAGCCCAAAGTATCGCTCGCGAAAGCCCCTAGCGTAAGTTTCTGCACATTCCTCCAATCTATTTTTATTTTTACGTTCTATGCGGGGGCGTTCCCCCGATCCCCCCGGCGGCTACGCCGCTTTAGGGTATTTATAAGCAAGAGACGGGCCGATGTACCAACTGGAGTAAGAAAACGGAATGTGGACGTGGAAAGCGGCGCCTACGTGCCGGTCATCGTGGCAAGCCGCGCCCCAGAGCAGGAAGTTCAGCTGCGCCGTACTAAACCAACAACCATGCGGGAAAAACGTGGTTTCCGAACCGCTTACGACGATCGGAAATCCTCCGTATTCCGTCATTTTTATTTTTGATATATAGCCTCCGCTTGTTCCGGTGATTGTCAATCCGGTGTCAATGCAGTTTGTTCCGTCGATTGTGTACGGCGGGTACAGTTTCACCAAGATATGCCCGGAAGTATTGTAGAAAACTCCATATTTCCGATCCCATCTGTCGCCATAGTAGTTTTCAAGCCAGAAAAACTTAACAGCAACATTTCCGTTGGTGCCGTAGAACATTCCCTTATTTTTGAGTGTTCCGGTAGTAAGTAATGAGCTTGCAGCGGTTCCGCCGGTATAATGTCCATTTCCGAATGTCTCCTGCAATCCGGTTGACTTTCCGATGAGGTATAATAGATGCTCAATCATCTGTGCGTTCATCCAGTCGTCAAACTGCCATCCGGTTCCGTTTGCCTCGATCTGCGTCTTTTCCGTTGCTCCGGTCTGCGTGTTCATAGGTGTCTGCCCGGCAATGCTTCGCACCTTGCTGCTGATACTTGATCCCTCAAACATTGGCAAATAGATATAATCAAGTTCTTCTCCGTCATACATGTGCTGATAGCAGTGATAGCTTGAATCAATCTGCATGTCCGATACTCTCACGTGCTGCCCTGCATCGTCCTCCCAACGCTTAAAGTATATCTTGGGAAACTCTACCATTGCATTTCCGCCGTATGATGTGTTCGAAATGTCCGACGCGGTTCCATCTAACTTCTTTGTCTGATCGTTGTGATCCAGCTCGTAGTCTACGGTGCCGTCATATTTCAACATGACCGGTCTGGTATTCTTGATAAAAAATGCATTGTTCCACTGTTTAAGATCAAACTCTCCGGTTGTCAGATTGACCGTCATCGGATCCCATGCGGCATTATCTACGTCTGCCGGGTATGATACACGCGTTGCCGGGTTGCTGTCGTCCGGATCAATGTCGAAACCGTACAACTCGTACATCTTAGGCGTTGCCGTTGCGCGGTTTTCCTGTGCGGGGTTTCTGTTGAAAAGCCCGTAGTCGCTATACGCAAATGCCGTATAGTAATATTGCTTGTCATTTGTCAGCCCACTGTCTATAAACGGTTCTGTTTTGTATAATTCAAAATCCTCGCGCGGCAAATCTAATACTTCGATGCCTGCTGCCTCTGTGTTCGGGTATTCCGTATCTTTTCGCATGATTTTTACGCCCGCTACCGTACATATCAGCTGTCCGTCAATGATCGTGTCGTTTGGCGGCGTAATGTATAACTTAACCTCTCCGTTCCCTGCTGCCGCATTAAACTTTACCATGTTCGCGGGCGGTATTCCGCCGGCTGCCTTTTCGCTCAGCGCCTTTATGTTGCCCTCGATCCGGTTCATATCTGATGGTTCTACAACTTCGTCCATTTGCCAATCCGTTTTAGTTTCCATCTGCTGTGCCCTCCTTAATTATAAATTCTTGTGTCAGCTCAATATCTACATCTAAATGCATGTCTACATTGAGCGTTGCGACTTCGCTTTCGTTTGCGCTTATAAATGATACTTTCTTTAATTCGCTCACGTCCGCCGCGCGTATGTGGTAATTTACAACGACCGAATTTTCTGTTTTGCTCACTGTAAATTCTTTGATGTCCACTGCGTCATTAACGATTATTTTTGACACATCGCCTGCAATGGTTTCTTTTATGTCTGCAAATATTCCCGGCTGCAGGTTCATGCTGCTACCTCCTATTGTTGTTTTTTCTCCTCTTGATCCAAAATTCAGCTGTCCCAACTGCCAACTGCCTAATGCATAGTTGTAAAATATTTTTTCAAAAAATACGCTTTTTGCAATTTCTATCTCACTTGCGGTCGATAGCTTTTCTTTTATGTAGATGTTGAGCGGCGCGATCTCGTCCAGTGCCTTGTAAATGATCGCTATGTCCGTTGTCTTGTCCTTTAGCTCTATGATCGCCTCGTCATTGTTATAATCGCATTTCAACTCTACATTCACCGTGTAATTAAACAGTATCGTCAACACTTCTGATAGGCTTATATTTTTTTTAATATTCCGTATCAGTATGTTTACACGTCTTTGCTCTAGCGTCTCTGTTGCTCCCGGTATGATCCCGTGCACCTTTTCAAGCCGCGCTATCCCCGTTTCATCTGCAAGGCCGACAAAACATCTGCATAATATTTTCTCTATTTCGTCCTTTGCCTCGTCAAAATACGGCTGCTCTGCTTTGCATATCTCCTGCATTTCACGTATTTTTTGCACGACCGGCGGTAAATACTCAATTAGCATTGCTTATTTCTCCTCTTAACGGTATCGCGTATGCTCCAAGTGTTATGTTGTCCTCGGATCCATTTAATAAAAGATCCTGCACATCTATAACCCCGCTTACTGCTCCCATTTTTTCTGCTACTCTCAGGCCTCTAACTACAAGCGCGGCTTCATCCTCCCAAGTCTTGGCGAGTTCTAAAAAATATCCGTCTATCGCATTATTTAGATCCGGCAGGATGTCCGAAAAAATAACATCATCTGATAGCGTAAACTTCGCGCTGATATTTATGCTTGTTTCTTCTACCGGATAAATGTCTACTACGTGCCACCACGGCGCCATGCCTGCGCCGTCTCCCTGCTTGCCTATCGGGTCTATTTCCTCCTGCACCGCGGCTACAACCTCGTCTGCAGGCTTTGCGTAAAGGCTCGATAATATGTATGCATTGATTCTCTTTCTTTCCTTTGTCACGCGTTCCATTTTTACTGCGGCTACTCCCGGCAATGATTTGATCGCCTTTTTGTACGCCGTCCGGTTGCCTGCCATGCTGTTATTATTTTTCTTTTCTGCCAGATAGCGCGCCCGGTATGCCTCTGTTTCCTCGTCTCCCGTCGCTTCCTCTACAAGCTCTGTTAATTCTCCCTTGAAATCCTCCGTGATAAATTCTATCGACAATAGCTCGTCTGCGGGTTTCACGTTTCCTGCGGATCCGGTCGTCTCGCATTGCAGATAATATTTGCCCGTATCTATCTTTTTTGTGCTTGTGTATGTCATGCTGCCGCACTCAAATCTTTCTCCAACTTCAAAGTCCGCATTGAATGTGGCAAGCCATACGGCAGCCGACGCCTCTTTGATCGGTATATTATCCTCGGATCCAAAAATGATTAGATGCTCTCTGTCGCACGTTAACGGGCTGCTGTTTTCGTCTGCTACTTCCATATTGCTATATAATTCTTCAAATTCAGCTGCCGCAGGGGCTAATGCATAATTAACTAGCGTCCCCTCTCCGGTCGATATCCCGGCGTCTATCATTTCTTTCATTTCCTCTAACACGGTTTCGTAGTCTTTTCCATACTCCATTATGCCGCTACCTCCGTTTCGTATGTGTCGCTCGTTTCTTCCCCGTAAATTGTTGTAACGAATATTTCTGCCTTAAACCGGCCGTTTATGTATGATGCGTTCGTTACGCT
Organism: bacterium; assembly: GCA_004562765.1. Classification (GTDB taxonomy): domain Bacteria; phylum Bacillota; class Clostridia; order Lachnospirales; family Lachnospiraceae; genus W0P33-017. Next base: position 34,888 of record SFRL01000005.1, read on the forward strand.
TACGGCGGATATATAATCGTTCGTTAAAAGACATTCTTCTATCATTCTGGCAGCCTCAACCTCTATATGCTCCGCGCTATATCCTTTGCCATATAAATCCTCTAACTCGCTGCCATATTCCCAACTGCAGATAAAATAGCGATATCTCGCTACTTGCAGCGCCAGATAGCACCATACTTTTACGGCCTCTATTCCCTCTACGATAATCCCGGTTAGCTGTCCGGTGTTAAAGTCTATCCCGTACTCTTTTGGTGTTTCTATTTCGTCGTTGGTTTCTTCAATATCTTCTACGACGTATGCAGGAAATAAGCTCATAACTCCACCAACCTTTCTATAATTACATATAGTTCGTCGCTCATTCTTTGCACCAATACCACATCACCCTTTTTTAAGGCTCCGTAAATCTTTACTTTGCTTTTCGTGGTTTTGATGTCAAGCAATTTGTGATTATGCCCCGATGTCGTGTTTGTGTCCGCTTCAATCGCTTCATTGCTTTTAATGTCCAGTTCGATTTCGTGATCCGTTAGGTGCTGCGCAATCAGATAGTCGTCGCTTTCTATCTCAATCTCTCCCACTCTGCAGGTGGTTGCGCTTGTCATTTCGCCAATCTGCAGCATGGGTGGGTTTTTAGCTGCTCCCTGCTCCCTCATTATCGTAATTATTTGTTCATACGGCCCCATGCTGCATCCCTCCTATGCTTTTTGCAGATTTTTACTGTAAACATAGCCGCTATCCGATCCGGCTGTGGCGTAATACCAAGCCGTGCCGCTAACATACGTGTATTTTCCATCGCATTTTACTGTAGTGCCTTTTTTCAGCGTTTTTACGGCTTTGTTGCTGCGTCCTGCTGCCGTCCTCATAATCGTGGTGTTGGAAATCACCGTGTATGTGCCCGCTACATCCTTGTCCGATCCACTCCCGGCCTTTTTCTTGCTGCTTCCTCCGGTGCTGTCCGCCTCTTTTTCGTCCATCACATTTTTAAAACTCAGTTCTAGGCTCATTTTGTGCTGTCCGCCCTCCCAAGTGTGCGTGTCGTTTGATATCCAAAACAAGCCGGTCAGCCCGGTTGCTGCGTCATAAACTTTAATTCCGTCTCCGGCTACGCACTTTATGTTGCCGCTTATAGCCTCAATGTTCACGTTCTTTTCTACGCCGTTTAGCATATTTTTCGCCGCTGCGTTGGCATTTACGCCACTCTCTTTTGTATAGATTTCTTGGTATATGCCATAGCGCTTGATATGAGCATCATTCTTTACTACTCCGATTTGTTTGCCTTTATCTGAGTAAATCTTTACTTGGTCTACCATGTTTTCTATGGTTTCCTCGTATGATGCCGCAGTGATATTTTTATATTCGTCCAGTGTATAGCCTTTTACTACAGTGCCCTTTACCTTTACGCATAGTTTTTTGCCCTGCATGTATGCCATGTACTTTTTCCCGGTTGTTTTAGCTGCTTTTGTGTAGGCAATCATGATAATTTCATATAGACTGCTGCCGTCTATAATCATTTTCTTGATTGCTTTCTTTGTGCTTGCTATTTCTCCCGTTGCGATCCCGTATCTTTTGCAGATCTCCTTTGTAATCGCCTCCGGCGTTTTGTTCTTAAAGTTCTGCTTATGTTTGGTTCTCAGCAAATGATCCATGAGGTCGCGCACCTTGTATGTTACTGTGCCTATCTCTGCCTTTTTCTCTCCCGTCTGAATCTCTCCGTAGAAAATATTTTGTTTATCTTCGTAAAGGGCTATGATGTCGCCTACCGCTAAATTTAGTTTTAGCTCTTTTATGTTTGGGTCGTTCGGTGCGTTTAGCACGGTTATGTCCGCCTCTCTCGCCGCCTGCTCTACCGATCCGCTCCATGTTACCGCACCTACACATTTTGTTATGTCATAGGTCTTGCCGTTGCTTTTCTTTGTCCACTTGATTGTCATTGTGGTATAGTAATCTTCTTTCCTACCGGCGGCGTCTTTTTGTTCGTCATTTTATTTGCCTTTTGGATCTTTTTGGCATTTTTCGACGATCCGGTATATTTTTTCGCCAATCCTTTCCAAGTGTCCCCCGCTTTAGCGGTAACTGTTTTTGCGGTCGCTTTCTTGGTTGATCTCTTTTTCGTCGGTCTACGGTATCGCTTGATCTCTATTGTGTAATAGATGTCTCCGGTGCCGTCCTGTTCTTTCCATTCAAAACTTTCTATTGTAGCCTCATAATTGATAAGCGCAGGAGCGGTCATTACCAATCTGATAACGCCGCCCTTTTTCATTCTCTTTATCAGTTTCACGGATTCTTCCGGCGACGGATATCCGCTATACTGATCGTAATACATGGGATTTTTAGGGAAATGTGCTGATAATGTTACGGTTTCCAGTTTTTGAAGCCCCAACAAATTAACCTCGCCCAATGCATTAACTGTTTCTGTTTTGTTGTCCTGCTGCCCGCTTTCGGCTACCTCTGCAGGCAAAATGGGTAGTCTGTATTCTGTGCTTCCTTGTTTTAGCCATATTTCCATTTAACATACCCCCATATTCAATGCTGTGTTCTTTAGTTTTGTCGCAAGTGCTGCGGCAATTGCCTCAATATCTTGCTGATCTCTCACGATGATCTGATCTGCCAATTTAGGAATAGATATTTTTACTTCTTTGCCGCCGTTTTCTTTGCTCTTTCCTCCCTCTAGCTTGGCTAATCTGCTCTCGATCATTGATAGCTTGGCATTTGATATATTCTTTGCCATTCTTACGCTCTGGTCGTGCGGATATACTCTTGTTCCTCTTGGTAGGTCTACGATTTCTCCGCCTCTTTCGTTGATCTGTGCCAGTCCTCCAAGCCAGTTTTGCGTACCCCTTGCCAACGCAGGAATTTTAGGTACGTTGATTTTAAATTCTTTTCCGCCAACTCCCGGTACCCAATCCGGAATTTTTACGCCCAACTTGTTGATTCCGCTAATTGCTCCGTTCACCAATCCTATGATTCCGTTAATTGGAGTTTTCACCAATGCAACAATCGCCGTTCCCCATCCAGAAAAGAACGTTTTCAAGCCGTTAAATGCTTTTTTCCAGTCTCCGCAAAATACCCCGGATATGAACGTCGCCAATCCTCTGAACATTTTTATTATTCCGCTTGCGTAATCCATTAACCCGGATGCCAAGCCGGATGCAAGGCCTACTATCGCGCTAAATCCTACTTTGATTCTTGCTACAAATGATTTTGCTATAAATGTTACTATAGGTCTTAAAAATTCTACTATTTTCTTGAAAATTATGCCTAATTCCGTAACGATCGGGCCGATTTGCTCTTTTATTTCTCGGAATTTTGTTTTAAACTTCTCTCCGCTTGCCCCGGATGCTGCAAACGCGCTTTTAATGGAATTTTTTAATCTGGTTGCTGCTGCCTTGATCTTGTCCCAATTTTTATATACCAATACTCCTGCGGCAACCAGTGCCACTAATATAGCAATCACTGCGCCCGCCGGGCTTGCGATAATTCCCATTATTCCGCTTGCTTTTGCAATTGCTCCGGTTACTTTTCCAAACGCTGACGTTACTTTTCCGATTGTAGATACTGTTTTTCCAAAAATAAGCAATGTAGGCCCGATAGCTGCGGCCACCCCTGCAAATTTCATAATCATGCTTACCTGTGCGTCGCTCAGTCCGTTAAACCAATCCGTAGCTTTCTGCACCCACGACGCCGCATTTTTTATGTATGGCAGCAATTTGTCGCCTATCGTGATCGCAGCTCCCTCTAATGCTGATTTTAATAACGTCAGTTGCCCGTTGAGGTTGTTCAGCTGTGTTTGTGCTGCTGATTCCGCAGCTCCCCCGCTGTTCTTTATACTTTTTGCAAGCGCGTTGTAATCTTCCGTTGATGTGTTGATGATTGCCAACATGCCTGCCATGCTTTCTTTTCCAAATATCTGTTTTGCATAAGCCGCCTGCTGATCTTCTGTTAATCCCTTGAATGATCCCTGCAGGTTCTTTATTACTTCTCCCCATGTTTTCATGGATCCATCTTGGTTCGTGATGCTTATGCCTAATGCGTCCATTGCCGCTTTCATCTTTGAAGTCGGCGCCGCCATATTTGCAATGGCGTTTTTCAGTGTTGTTCCTGCTTGCGATCCCTTAATTCCTTGATTTCCCATGACCGCCAGTGATGTTGTCACTTCGTCAATAGAATATCCCATTGTTCCGCATATCGCTCCGCAGTATTTATAACTCTCTCCTAATGTATTAACCGATACATTTGCGCTCGTACACGCTTTTGTCATTGTGTCCGCAAATAGTGCGCTGTCCTTTGCACTATATCCAAATGCGCTGATTGCATCCGTCATAATATCAGACGTTGCCGCTAAGTCGGTTCCGCTCGCGCTTGCAAGGTCTAATATGCCTTTTAGACCGGCTACGTTATCCGCTGCTGTCCATCCTGCCATGCCGGTATATTGCATGGCTGCCGCACACTCCTGCGCGCTCCATGCGGTTGATGCTCCTAAGTCCTTGCCTAACTTCGTTAGTGTTTTGAAGTCGTCCCCGGTGGCTCCCGTGATCGCCTGCACATTGCTCATTGCGCTTTCATAGTCTGCGGCTGTCTTTATAGCTGCCGTTCCTATTGCTGCTACCGGTGCGGTTATTCCTTTTGTCAATGCGGATCCGGCGGACGATATCGTTTTTCCTGTGTTTTGCAGTGTTTTCCCGGTCGCTTTTGCCGTTACACTTATGTTGCGCATTGCCTTTAATGTTTCCTGCGACGGCTTTGTAAATTTGTCTATGTACTGTATTACAGTGCTTATAACTCGCGTCCCCACGCCTTATACCTCCTCTCCGGATCCGAATAATTGTTTTAATTCCTCGTTTCTATCTTCGATGTATTGTTGCATGTATGCGTGCGCTATGCGCTTGGCTCCGTAGGGGAGCTGCATATACTCCCCCATCTTCCAATGCAAAAACCGATAGTGTAGGTAATCAAATTGCACATCACTATCGGTTTCTATTAGTTTTTTATCTGTTTGTCGGTGTCGTCTCCAATATCAAATCCGGCCAACTTGTTGATCTCGGTGCTGATCTTGTTAACTTCTCCCTTGAATAATTTCAGTGCTGCATCACTCGGCGTTGCCACTCCTAAATGCTTTAATAACTCAGAATCTTTAAGTGGCGGATCTACGACTGCTGCCGCAACCAAGATCGCATTTGTTTCCAGTGCCTTTTTAATAATCGGATTGCCCTCGTCGTCAAGCCCGGTCGCAGTAATATCTAATACCTCCTGCGGGCCAAGCGCTTTAATGGTGATATTTGTGGGTTCCCCGAATAACTCGGTTAATTGCCTGCTCTTGATCTGCAGTGTTTTTTCTTTGTCAAATTCTCCTTTGTCGATCTTTAATAACTTCTCTGCTAAATTCATGCTTAATCCCTCCGTTTTTTCCAAATAAAAAAAGGGCTGCTATGCGCAGCCCTGCGGTTCTGTTTATGAGCTTGTTTCGATCGGATCCCAATCGTCGTAGGTAAATCCGTATGTTCTTTCGCCTAACTTGCCTGCCTCAAAATCTGCAAGCACCATTTTGTCAAGTATGCAATTGTAGTATGCTACTCTCTCCGCGCCTACTGCGTCCGGATCGTTCACGTTGGAAATAATTGTGTGTACTGGTGTTTTTCCTGCCTTAACTGCCGCCTGTTCTTTCTTCATCACGCTATCATTAACGTGGTGTATCTTAAATTCTCCTTTCGGCTCTAAACCGGTGATTTTCTGTCCCTCCGTCATTCTCTGTACCTGCGGCACCGCAGTTTTCTTATATCCAACTTCCGCTTTAAATGCTATAAGCTCTGCCATGTACTCGCCGTCGTACCAAATCTGTCCCCAAGTTCCGTTAATAACTTGGTTTGCTCTGAAATCTTTCATTTCGCATTATCCTCCTCTCTTAGATTGCAATGGGCAAATCTACATCCTCCATAGCGTCTAAGATCGTTACGTTTGCTTTCAGCATTACGCGCGATCCAGTGTCTAACTTTGCAATCGCTGCATCGTCAAGCGCCGCTAATTCCTCCTCGGTGTATTTCCCTTTTCCGATCAAATATACTTTGATCGCGTCAATATCAAATTCAACACTAAAATTATCTGCTACAATTCCGTCGATATTCAGCTGCTTAAAATACATCTTGATGGCGGCGATCAGTACGCATTTGTTGTCGTAGCTGTTGGAATACTTGCCTAAATAGTCATCCTCGATTGCGTTTTCAAGGTCGTCTGCAATCAGATCCATACAGTCTATGATCTTGCACTTCTTGTAGCTGTCTCCCTTGCCCTGCACGGTTGTAACAAATGAATTTACCGCCCTCGATGTCTTTACTTTCTCTCCATCGTAAAATACGATAAATTCTCCGTTGCCTACTGCTTCGTCGATATCTTCCTTGCGTTCGCAATCGTCCAATTCGCGCAGCGGCGCGTATGTTGCGGAAATGGTTAACGGTGTACCGCAAAGAAGCCCTGCAATGCGTGCGCAATACTGCTCTGCGGTATATTCTGTTTTTACGCGGCTTGTCGTTCCGTCCTCGTTTGTAATATTCTCAGCATAAACATTTTTGTTTACGGTGTAATTTATTACACCCTCGTTATCCGCGTCCATATTCGGTAATACGGCTTTGATCCTCTTTTTCGCGGTGCGCATTGACTTGACCCATGTTGCAATCTCCTGCGTTTTTCCATCTGTTGATACGGTGGGAATTGCCAGGTAATCAAATTTGATGTGCTTCCATGCCTCCTGCGCTGCTGTGTATGCCGCTCCTACCGCTTCGCTGTCTGCGTCTTTTCCGATTCCCATGCCATATACCAATACTTTGATCGGGGCTGTCTGATACCCCATTAACGCCAACTTTATCTGTGCCTTTGTTGTGTCGTCTAATGCGCTCGGGATGTCCCCGGTTGATGTCACTACAACCGGATTTTTCAGCGGTGCTAAAATTTCGTCTTTTACTCCCAAGAGAACAACCCCGCGCGATCCTCTCGCTATGGCGCTTGCTCCTTTTTCGGTAAAGGAAATATTGATTTCCGGTGCCTTTAATTTGCTCATTGCTTTTTATTCCTCCTCGCTTTTCTTGATGGCTACGTCGTATTCTTCCGCCGTTTCAGCTGTTTCCCGCGGCGTAGTGTTCTCGTAATAATCGAAATCCACGGATATTTGCAAAATATCCGATTTTTGCCCTACATAATCGTGCGTCATTTCTCCGACTGTCAATTTCCTATCCTCGATCTTTACTATCATGCCAAATGCTTCCCGCACCGTGTCCAATAGTTTCATCTGATCCAGTTCGTTTACTGTCTGTTGGAAATATGTAATCTTGATTGTAAAGCCGGATTTCGCATAATTTTGTGTTTCTCTCTTAAATGGCTTGTCTATCATTTCGATAAACAGCGACGGGGTATCATACCCCTGCGTCACATCTTTGCCGTATGTCTTTAGGCCCGTGGCACTCTCTAACAAGTCATTTATTGCCGTCTTGATCGCAACGTGTGATAGCATTATAAATTGTGCCTCCTAAATATATCGTCCCGGATTTTTTCAAATCTTTCTGGTATAATATCTTGATACTCATTTCTTGTTTGTTCCATCATGTGTTTTCCCGGAACCCATCCTATAACTTTTCCCCCGCGCACCAAGTTGTGCCCGTTTTCTACCAAATGAAAATGTCGCGCCGAATTGTACACAAACGCCAGTGATGTGTCTCCCTCTATTTTGGTTTTTACCCCGAATTTATTCCGCAGTTTCTTAGATGCGTCCTTTTCTTCGTCGGTTCCGTCCGGTGTTCTCTCTTTGCAGCTTTTTTTAAACTCATTTGCTACTTTTCTTAATCCGCTGCGCATTTCCTTTGGGTATTCGTTTGTGGCAAATTTCAAATCGTTTTCCAGTTCTTCTATGCCATCTATTTCAAAATCAAAATTAGCCATCGTCGGTTACGTTCCTCGTCTCGTCGATTTTCTCGGTGCAAGTTATTTCCAACATTTCATTGTTTTCTCTTATGTTGCGGATGGATTTTATGTCGAACACGCGCCCTCGGAATTGTATGAACATGTCCGGAGTTATGTCATTCATGTAGCGCGTTGTTACAATATAGGTTAATTCCGGGTGTTCTTTTTCTGCCTCGATATACTCTCGCCCGCTTTTCGGCTCTACGCTCGCCCAAACCGTCCGCACTTTTTTTATTTCCTGCTCGATCTGGTGCATTTCGTTTCGTTTCTCTGCTAGTTTGCAGAATGTTACCCTTTTGTTTGTTCTTCCTATGTCCATCGTGCGCCTCGCTATAACTGCAGTTGTAACAACAGTGATCGAGTGGCAAAGGTAAATTCATCCGGCACGGATCCGCTCGCCGCGCTTGCCTTGTTGCCGCTTGTTGCGCCCCGGTTTTCATACCAATACGCGATCAGTAAATTCAGATATACTTTTTCCAAGTTGTAATCTATATTTTTGCCGGTTGCGTCTTTTTCCGGGTACTTTTTCCCTGTCGCGTTCTCCAAATACTGTTGTGCTGCGGCTATCAAGTTGTTTATCAGTGCGTCGTCGTCGTCGAGGTCTACTCTCAGATGGTTTTTTACTTCGTCCAGTGTTAAAATCATGCCTTGTTACCTCGCTTTTATAGGGGCGTTTCCGCCCCTATGCTCTTATTTTGCCTTTGCTGCTGCCTGCTGCGCTAAGAAGTCCGCAATCACTTCCGCCTTGCTGTCTGATGCCGTCTTTGTCATTTCATAGCCCTTTTCAGCTGCCAATGCAATGATATTTTCGCGGCTCAGCTTCATCAACTCTGCTTCGTTGTACTCTCCGTCTCCGTTGATATCATCCGCTACGCCGTCGTTGTTAACGTCGGTGCCGGTAGTTGATACGGTAGCCAGACCCATCACCACTGCATCTGCGTCTACCGTCTGAATGTCGAGGCGTTCTCTAACCTTAATACCGGTCTGATCTCTTTCCCACATTCCGGCAGCGAGGTTTGAAATGTCAATAGTCAGCGTTTCTCTATCGAAAAGAGTGATCGCCTCTTTGAGATCTCCGCAAATGATAGGCGCTTTGCCGTTTACATTCTGCAGCGTTTTGTTTGATAACTTGATAACTGGATATTCTCCAAACAGCAGCCTCTTTGTTGCCTGCGTCGGATCTTTCTGCAGGATGTAATTCCCTTTTTCGTCTTTTAACTTGTCCAAAAAGTTAAATCCGCTCTGGTTGGTTACTACTACAGATCCAAGCGCGATTGCGGGATCCAACATGACATTAAAAATGTCCTTTAAGCTGTCCAAGCCGGTCACGGGTACTTCTAAGCCTTTGCAGATCTCTTTGATTTTTGCGATAATCAAAAAGTTTCTCGTTGCTTTGGCTTTCTTTGCGATCCACTTTTTCAGATATCCCATGATGTTTTCTGCAGTGTCGCTCAGCAGTTCCTGCGTAACTTTGAGGATTCCTCCCTTTTTCTTTACCTTGTATTCTACGTTATCAAACTGAGGCGTAGATACATCCGGAAACTCCGCAGCCTCCTCTACGTTGTCAAACGGTGTCTGGTCTGCTTCTCTTTCGATCACTCTTGATCCGCTGTTTGTTGTCACATGCTCGACATTTACTAATGTCTCTAATGCGTCCTCGCTACGTCTCAGCTCTTCGATCTGTGTCTTGATGTCTTTCGGCACGGTCAGTCCGCCGTCCTCGTCGCTCCCCTCTGACATAGCATTAAGGATCTCTTTGTCCTCCGGCGCAAGCTCTGTTTTCTTCCATGCCGCCTTAATTGCATTTGTAAATGCCCTTACCTGCTTTGCAAGCCCGTTTTTTGCTCCGTCTGCAATCTGTGCCTCTCCGTTTTTCGCCTGCTGCTGCGCCTGCCCTGCAGCCTCGTCCTCGATTTCTGCGAGGATGTCAAAAGATGCCTGCAACTTCTTTAATTCCTCTTTTGCGCTTGTTGCATCCTCAATCTTTCCGTCTGCTACAAACGCTCTGATCTCCGCTTTCTTTGCATTGATCTTGTTCAATAATTCTTTCATTTCCTTGTTCATTGTTTTTTGTTCCTCCTTTGAAAGATGTGATGATTATGTTAAGACTTAGATATAGTCCAAATCTTTTAAAATTTCATCCGCCTGCTGCTCTAAATCGTCTTTAGGCCCCTCTGGCGCGCTCTGTTGCTTATCACCCGGATAATGGTCTTTAATTGCATTTATTACTGCCTCTGCGATCGCCTCGGCGGTCAGCGGCTTTTCCTGCTGCCTTGTTTGTGCTAAATTTTCCGGCAAATTGTTGTAATTGTCGTAAAAATCGCTTGCGGCTGCGGCTGCTTGGCTGCTTTCCGATACTTCTATATCAAAAAATTCCTGCCATTCCTCGCCGTTTTTCCATGTTTCCGCGTTGATTAGCTCGTTTATCTGCTCCTCGGTTACGCCCTCTTTTGCGTGCTGCATGTAGGTTGTTAATATCACCTTTTGGCAGCCGTCTAAAACGTCAGCTTCTTTGCGCATGTCGTCAGCATTTCCCCATGTGCAGCTAGACGGTTTGTGTATCATCATCTGCGCATTGGCCGGAATAATGATTTTGTCTCCCGCCATTGCGATTACTGATGCAATGCTTGCCGCTAATCCCTCAACATACACGGTTATTTCAGCGTCAAATCGTTTGAGCATATTGTATATGGCAATTCCTCCAAACACGGAACCTCCGCCGCTGTTGATATGTACATTGATTTTAGATACATTTTCAAGCTGATCTAAAAACTCCTTTACATCCTGCGGGGCCTTATCTTCCGGGTAGTATTTTTGCCATTCTCCCCAACTTTCGCTGTTGATATCTCCGAAAAAGCACAAATCTGCGCTATCTTCTGTCTGGTTTTTTATTTCGATTGATCCAACCTCCCGCATTTTGTTGTTGCGGTCGCGTTTTGTTAACTTAAAAAGTGCCATTTAGCTTGCTCCTCCTTTCTTCGTGTAATTCATTCCCAGTTGCGTCAGCTTTATAAAATTGCCATTGCACATTAGGTCGTCTCCTCCCTCTTTTGCCGGAACGTCAAGCAGTGCCCGCGCTTCGTTTGGTGTCCTTATTCCGTTCTGTACATACTTGCTCAATATTTCCGATTGCGCTTTTGTATCAGTTCTTAAAATTACATTTTCATTAAATTTGAAGTACAATCCGCGTTCGATTTCTGATGGATCCAATAACTTGTAATTTATTTCCTCCTCGTACTGTTTGAGTATGTATAGCACGGTGTCTACATAAAAAGAGAGCTGCTGCATCTCTGAATTGCTATAGCTGCTCTTTTCGTAGTCGTTTATTTGATTTGGTTTAATTCCAAATGCCCCCGCTATCTGCAGTGCCGTATATTTTGATATCTCATAATACTGGCTATCCGTCAGACTGATGCTCAGCGGTTCTATTTTCATTCCAATTGGCACCGGTATAAACTTGCCTGCATTGTTTGCTCCGGTCGCATATTCCTCAAACTTTGCGATCAGTGCTTTTTCTTTTTTGGGTTCCAGATCTCCGGTGTACTGCAGCGCAGCTCTAGCGGTCAGCCCTCCCTTGTATAAATTGTTTTTAAGGTTTTGCGATTCTATCGCGCCGTCTATCGTTGCTTTTAATATCTGCCGGACACTTGCTCCCGTGATTCCGTCAAATGTCGTGGATGTCTTAAAATGCATCACTTCGTATTCTTTGAAAAAATAACTTTGTCCGCTATATTTGTCAGAATACCAATAATACAGTTGTCCTTTTCCTCCGAAAATTCCTTTGTCGTCAACAATTACGGTGACGTCTGCCGTAGGCATTATCCATAGATTTTTTATCTTATATTCCCCGCCGTATCTCTTTCTTTCAAACTCGGTTTGGATCCACACATAAGCGTTTCCGTAGTGATTGCGGTTGTTTTCTACTGCTGTCCAAAACGTTGTCGGGGTCATTTGTGGATTTGGCCTATATTTAAGCAGGCGGTAGGCGTCGTTTGGCTCAGCCTCGCCTTTTTCCTTTGTGCAAAACTTAATAGGCATTTTCCCCACTGTCTCTGATAGCATTTTTAGGCACGTAAAATATGTTATTTCTGAAATTGGCCGGTTGTGCGGCGCCGTTATTCCAAGCCATTCTAATAATTTTTCGTCGTTCAATCCTACCGACGTATTATTTTCCGGTTCCTTTTTCATTCTCAAACCGAACGCATCAAATATATTCATTTTTTCACCTGCCTTTATTCATACATATCTAAAAACGCGCTTACTGCGTCGTTTATGTCTACAGTGTCCAGATCTGCGCCCATTGCTATTTTGTGTGAGCATATCGCGGCGTCGCATGGGTCTATGCGGTTCTTTTGCAGCATCTTGTCTATTTTGATTTCTCCGAAACTGTTCGGTTCGGATAATATTGCATCATTCATAGACCTTGTTAATAGCTTATTGCCTGCGTTGTATTCCATATTGTGAGCTTTTACCTCTAATTGGAAATCTATCGTTGCGTCGTTTAGGCTTCTCGCACTCTGCTTGATTTCTATTAAATCGCATCCAAAATCTTCCAGATCTAATAGAAATGCGCTTGCGTTGTGCGGATCGTACCCTATCGCAATTACATCCAGTTGATATTTGTCTACTAGATCGTGTAGACTGCTCAATATTGCCTTGTAGTCTGTTTTTATTCCTCCTGCTGCGGTCGTTACTGTTAATAGTCCCTGCTGCTGCCATACTATGTATGGCGCATTGTCCTCTAAATCCATGTGTTCTTGCATCCTATGCCTTGGTATAAAGGAATGGCTGTGCAGGAAATAACGCCGATCTCCGGTTTCTTCGTCCTCATACGGAAACTCTAGGCAATAGCTTGTAAGGTCTCCTCCGCTCGATAGGTCTAAGCCTACAACTACTTGCTTTCCTGCGAAATCCTCGATCGTTCTCTCGGATCCGCATTTTTCCCATTCTGCAAGATCTATAAACGCCGTTTCTGCGTTTGTTACCCATATATTTAGCGCCTTTGTCAAGAAATCCCGCAGTTCTGATCCTCCCATGCTCTGTGCCTTTTTGGCATCTTCCTGCATGGCCGCTATCAATTCCGGATCCTTACCGGTTAACGGGCAGCATTTGATCCAGTTTTTGGGATCCCAAATGTCGTCTTTCTCGTCCATCTGGGCTATATAAATAAACTGCCGCTCGTTTACGTCTATTCCTCGTAATACGCGGCGGCAGTATTTATAAAGGTCATAACACGGGGCGTTCAGATTAAAGCCCGCTGTTGTGATAACTGAAATTAGTGATTGCTTTAATTTTCTTGTGCCACCTTTGAGCAGCTTGTACATTTGGTTGTCTTTGTGCGCGTGGTACTCGTCAACTATTCCTAAATACGGTCTAAATCCGTCGATCGTGTGCGTATCACGGCCCAATGCTCTGATAACCGTGCTTGTTATCTTTCCGGTTATTTCGTTTTTGTAGTCCTTTATGTCAAATAATTCCTGCAGATCCTTGTCTGCATTGATAAATTTCATAATTTCTTTGAGTACAATGCGCGCTTGATCTGCCTTTGTAGCTGTGCAGTATATTTGACCGTAGTTGTAATTATCAAAATTGCAGCACTTAATGCCTAGTATTGCATTTAGTACGCTCTTTCCCTGCTGCCGGGACAATTGCACATAACTATCTGTAAATCTCCTTTTTCCGGTGGTTTTGTGCACCCATCCGAAAAGGGATCCTAAAATAAACTCTTGAAATCCGGCGCACGTAAATATTTCGTCGCCCTCTCCCTCTGCTATTGTTAGCTTGTTGGCTAGCTCTATGATATCCTCCGCTTTTTCCTCGTCAAATCTGTATGGAAAATCCGGATCGTTCTTTCGTGATCGCTTTAAGTCGTTAATATGTCGCTTAAATGCAAGCCGCGCGTCCTCGCCGAAATCTTTTTTATTATTTATGTTTGCCTTTGCAAACTCAGTAACGCGATCCATGATGTGTTATTGTGCGTGCCTCATGAATTTATTTTCCGGCTTCGTTTCTTCTTTTTTCGGCATCGTCAGCCTGCACCGGCTTGAAATTGTCAATCCCAACTCTCGCGCGCACTCATTGCATTGTTTGGCCGCTTTCAGCTGCAGCTTTTGTAAATATCCATATTCGCCTATCTGATTGGCTATCTGCGCATCTGCTTCTACCATGCTTTTTCTGTCCGGCGCAAACTTGATCTTGTTTAATTGCTTTGTCAACTTCAAATATTCGCTATCGGCCCTCACGTAGCGGGCCAAAACATCACAGTCCAAGTTTGTCATAATGCCTATTTCTATTAACTGCTGCGCGATCCCGTTAAATTTCTCTTTTTCTTTTTTTGTTAAGTATGCAGGCGGTACTACGTTGTCGCACGGCGCTGTTACTTCGGATTTTTTTCGTGTTTCATACTCGGATTTTGTTAAATGTTTTCTCCCTTTGGCCGCTATAAGGTCAATGGGTTCTCTCGGTCGTGCCATTCCTCCTGCCTCCTCTCAAAAAATTTCATTTAGGGAGTTTTTGCGTGAATTAAGGGGGGCTGCGGTCTTAGGATAAACTCCTAAAACTTTTTTGCAGCCCCCTACGCCTTGTTCTCTCTGTATTGTTTGATTGCTTTTCTTAATTGCTCCTGCAACTGCCTTTTTGTTTCTTCATTTGCATACATTTGCTTGATCGTCTTTTCGTGTGTCTCCTCGCTGACACTGATTAGATTGTTTATATCTAAACCTTTGCTTGGTTCCTCGCGATACTCTATGATGTGATGTACCTTTGAGGCCTTTACTATTCTTTTCTCTGTCATGTACAAATAAACATCTATGTGATCGTCCAGTGTTAATGCTCTCTGCCTTGCCATTTGCCATGCTTTGGAATTGTAAAATGCTTTTGCTTTTCGGTCTCTGTACTTCGCATCATATTCCTTGTCCCGCTGCGCCTTTGTTGTTTTGTGCTTGGCGCAATAGGTCTCAGTTATATCTATTACCTTGTTGCATCCCGGGTGGGCGCAAAACTTGCGCAGGGGCATGTAATTAACCTCCCAACATGAAACGGCCCGCAGCATAAATGGATATACTACGGGCCGTTTTGTAATTTCTCAATATGTCATTGTAATTATTTTAACGTAGTTAAACGGATATGTCTAGGGCGTTAAATCGGGCGTGTTATTAACATATTGTGTGTGCGCGCACGCGCTTCTCATCGCCCTTGTCAATGCATCTGCCGCCTGCTCAGCAGTTGCTCCGGCATTGTTCATTGCGTTTATATGTATCTGCTGTGTGTTTGTAAAGTCGTGCCCTGCTGCCAAGTCTACGCCTATTATGTATGCCTCTCCCTCTATCTTCTTGCTATTGCAGTAATCTCTATTGCTGCATTTCCGGCATTTCTTAGACATCCTGCTATAAATTCCTATGTTGCAACTGTTGATCTTAGCGTCGTTCATCTGCTGCCTCCTAAATTGCATCCGATCCAAACAGCAAAACAGCCATTTCCCTGACAAGTGTGTTTTTGTAGTTTCTCACCGTCTTTTCGTTTAGATTCTCGCTATATCCATCTTGCCCGGCCAACATGTCCGCTATTTCCTCGTATGTATATACATCCTCGGCCGTGCGGTTTCCCTCTCTGGTCTTTTTGCGCTCCAAATATCGGATGCGTATTACTTCATAGCCTTTACGCCCCTCGATCTTTGCCAATGCCTTTTCGATCCGCTCGATATCGCTCCTGCTGCGCTCATAGGATGCCTGCCGGTCTGCAAGTATCATGTCATTGTCTTTTGGCGCTGATCCGTTTTTGGTGTATGATGTGATCGACTTGCTCTTGCCGTGAAAAGCAATGTCTAAATACTCCCGCTCGTCTGCTACGTGTTCTTTAAGTGTCTGATAGCAATATAGTATTTTCTCGGTGTTTTTAAATGCCTCGTCTTTCATGGCCTTTTGTCTGTCTATCCATGAAATGCTATTCATTTTCTTAAACACTTCGTCTATCGTAGTTACTATGGTCTCCTTTGTTTCTTTTGATACTCCCACTTTTACGCCTCCTCTACTTTCCCAAATGCCTCAACGTAGCGCTCCGGGTAATGTTCGCCGATGTAGTCTTTTATTGTTTCTTGGTCTGCTGTTGTTAATTCTTTCCGGTTGTTATTCCTTATAAACAGCAGCCCTCCTTTGCTTAAAAATATCGTCTGCACTGCATACCCGAATCCGTTTATTACGTCGCATATCTCCGTACTCTTTTCAGTGTCAAACAGCATCCGTTTTTCTCTTGTTTTTCCGTCCTCGCCTTTCACGGTCACTTTTAATACTGCCTGCAATTTTATTTACCTCCTCTAATGCGCTTTGTATCTCCTTTGCCTGCTTGTTCATTGCTGCGTACCTTAATTTCTGCCCGTTTAATAAATGCTGTGTTTGGCTTACCTGCTCGCTCTGCAGCATTACTATTTTTGCAAGCGCATTTTCCAATCTCTGCGCCCTGCGTTCTCGCCTCTCTAATGATTTTTGCCAATAATAATTGTTTGCTGCGCTCAATATTACCCATATCGCCAAAATCATTATTATCTCTTTCATTCGCTTTTTCTCGCCTCCTTTATCGCCTCTAATGCAGCATCTTGCCTCTCCTGCGTCTGGCTTAAATATGTTTCTATCCGCCCGGCGTCAATCTGTCCTGCTGCCTCCCGGATCTTTCCCGTCATTTTATCTAACGCTTTCGGTAGCTTTTCGCATACCTTTTTCTTGTACGCTTTCTTTGCCTGCCTCCTATTCATCGTTTTCACACTTCCGCCTGCGGGCTTCTCTGCGCCCTTTCCGGTCTTTTTGCATTGCATAATAGCAATATAGCGTTGCTCTGACATCCTCTAGCGCGTCGTGCGCCTTGTAATCGGTGTATCCGTAATAATTGGCGCAAGTTGTCAACCTCTGCCACTTGTAGCCCCCCCTGCTGCCTTTTTCGCCGTATATGTACGCAAATTCCAACATCACGTCATATAGCTTTGCTTTTACTGCCGTGTCGATGCCTTTTGCGGCCAGAAATGGCATATCAAAACCTTTGTGATTATATCCGACGATCAATCCGGCCTTTCTCAGTATCTTGTCTATCTTTCGTTTCTCTGCAAGAATGTTCGGGGCAAATTTCACGCAATCCCACGATATTTTGTTGACCGCTTCCGCCTCTTTCCATTCTGTTAAATATTCCGGCTTGATGTATGAGTTGTACAGTGTTTTGCCTTTGCCGTTTATGATGGATATTTGCAATATTTCATCGTGGCGCCGGTCAAGGCCGGTCGTCTCGATGTCAATACATATTATTTTACTTTTTCTCATGCTTCCCGTCGCCTCCGTGAGTGCTTATGTATGCTAATGTCATGCAAATAATCAGTGTGATCGCTATGTTCATTCTTTTGCCTCCTTTCAATCTACAATGCATGTCTTTATGCCTGCTGCCGTTAATTTTTCATTTATCTCTAGTGCATATCGTCTGTACCATTGACAATATCTCATTCCTCGTCCTGGGGTATCGGCGTAATTATGTAATACTTTTTTTCTTATTGGTTTATCGTGAAATGCCAATAATTTTATAGTGTATGCCAATGTTCGTCCGGTATGCCTTTCCGATTTCGGGACTTGCCACTCCCGTCCCAATATGTATGTTCTCTGCCAATCATACAGTTTGATGTCAAGTGCTTTTTCCACTTGATCTAATATATTTTGCCTTTCGTCCATTTCCCCTCCCGTTCACTTATCTGCTGCCATTTATTATTTGTGTACATTCCTCTTTATTTTTGCCGTGTCTCTCAATCTCCTGTCACCTCATATAGCTTGTACACTCTCTGCATGATTGCTTTTAATTTTACATCCCCGATCCCTTTTACCTCAGATATCGCTTTTTCAATGTCCCCCGGCTTAACTGCTGCTGTGGCGCTTTTCTTTGCCGACTTGATTCCGTCGTTAAATCCGTCCTGCCATACTTTTGCGAAAAATTCGCTCATTTGTGTATGATCCTTTTTCTTGATATCCTTGTACTGCTGCCGTGTGATTAAATTTCTTGCCATTATCTATACCTCCTTATAAACCATTTTTGTCTTTCTTGTTGTCCCTCGGGTCCCGCGCCCACCAATAAACCGCATAATCTGCTGCCAGTGTCACCGCTCCAGTTGCTGCAATTTTTAACCCGATCCATCCGAACCATATTGCAATAAGCACTCCCGCCAATATGGCTATAATGGATGCGATTGCAATAAAGTTAATGATCTTATTTTTCATCCTATAGCCTCCATATCGCTTTGCCTCTCAGCTCTGCTACGTTTATTTCTGCTCTCATGCCCTCGCTAATGCCGTATTTCTCTCCCACAAATACGACGTCGCATTTTCTGAGTAGGTCTAAACCTATTGACATGCCTTTCTCTCTTTCCTGCGGCTTTTTGTCGTTTAATACCTGCGTTAAGTATAAATGCGGCGTTATCGGCAGAAATCCCGCGTTGATTGCTCTTTCCGTTAACTCTCTTGCGTATCTGATGTTGCGGATCCGCTTAAATATGTTTCCTCTGTATGGGCTGCATATATATGCTATTTTCTTATCGTCCAGTTTGTTCACTCTCTGCGTCATATCTCCGCTAAATACTGAAGCTCTGTATGATTTCAACTCTTCCAACCATTCTGCAAGCTGTTCCTCTTCTTTTGCCTTTGGAATGTAACTTTTCATGCCTAATTCTGAAATTTTTTTACTATCTTCTGCTCTTTCTTTAAAAACAGATATAGCTTCGTCAAGTGTCATTCTCCCACCTCCAACAGTTCCGAATTGTCAAAAGTGTTTCCAATTATCTCGCAGAAAGCTCCAGATTCTTCCATGTCAATCCAACAGAGGATATCCGTATTTGCTTCACACTCTACGATAGGTTTTAATTGCCATCCCCATGTGTATTCACAATTCGGATTTCCAAATAAGACAACAGCTCTCCATTTGTAATCAGTGTTCCTATCATACAGCTCAACAATATCATTCTCAAAAATCAACTTTCCGTTCTTGTCCTTAAGCCCGGTGCACTGGCAGATGGTAGATGGATCTATTTCAACCGGATCGTCGAATCTTCCTCCGACATCATTGTCATTAAATGGTGTGTTGATGTAATTATCATCCATCAAAAATCCTTCCACCCATTCTCCGTTATCAATTCGCTTTGCGCGGTATAAATATCTATCGTCCATAAAATTCGCACTCCTCTCTCTGACATGTCCATACGGAACACCATCTATTACTTTCTTCACACCAAAACATGCTATTCCTCCGTTTCTTCCTCCATCCTCTCGAAATAAAATTTAATCGGTTCATTGTGTTCCTCAATCATTCCAAATCGAACCGCAATGTTATATGTACTCACATCCCTTGCAAGCCGCTTTGGTATGTCAGATAACATCTTGCGGAATGTCTCTAAGTCCATTGTTGCCTTATACCGATTACACGAGCCACAAGCTGGCATTAAATTATCCATAGAATGCACATTTATTCCGGTAAATTCTTCTGTATATTCATAATTTCTAATGCAATGCAAGTGGTCTACATTGAATCCCTTGAATGGTATTTCACACCCACAATAGGCACAATGACCGTTGCATTTGTCATACACAGTTTTTCTTTCTGACTTGGTTAATCTGCGTCTCATGCTGTTCCTCCACTTCTGACTGTAGCCAATCAACTAGGCATTGCTTGCACATATTATCTGGAATTTCTTTTCCGCTGTCTAAAATGTTGTCACATTCTATTTTATTCTTGCAGAATTTCACTTTATCTTCGAGGTTTTGAATCGAATATAACAACTCTGCCAGTTCCTCATCACTCATGGAGCGGATGCGATCTGCATTGGTCTGCTTCTTTCCCTTATATGCGCTTATTATAAGTATTTCATCTGCTAACTCATTGATATCTACAAGTGTTTCTCCGTCACAGTTTTCTGTGCGTTCGATATTGTTCAGAATGCTTTTAATATCTTCTACTGCTTCTGGTATTGTTCTCATTTTTGTCGCTCTCCTTTTTATTGTTTAAGTCCAGCAATCACATGGTATAAATTCGGATAAATTCATCTGCATATCGTCCCATTCTTTGTCGTTGATAAATCTTTTTTCCAGTTCTTCCAACGAAACATCGCGGAATACTGTATATCCCACTTCCTTTTCCTTTTCCATTGCTCTATGGTATTCATCTGGATAATTTTCCCACACTGCATGAAAATACTCTTTTCCTCCTTTAAAGCACGGAATACAGTTGTTGTGTTTCAATGAATTATAGGCACTCGGTAGCTCAATTCCCCATTCGTCTCGAATGATCCGTTTGCACTTCTCGCTTGATATCTTTCGTTCAAACAGCGGAAATTTTACCTGCCTGCCTATCGCTTCATTTCTTGCTGCTGATTTCTGCACTCTCCTCCATTCGTCTGGCCCATATCCGACATACTCAATCCATTTTTCTCCTATGCTTTCTAGGTACTTGTAATACTGTTCTTTCATTTGTTGCTTTAATTGCTGCGTGCAAAACGGCATAAACTGTCCGGGTATCGCCCCGTTTCGTTCTATGCAATCCCAGATATCTTCTCCCCTGCCCCATACGGTCATAGGCAATTTTAAATATCTCGCTACTTTAAGCCGGAATTTTTCAGAATCCTCGCACTCGCTGAGTGTGGGCGTGTGTAAAAGTACAATATCCTTCTTGTTAATCTCCTTGTCTTGTGTTAATAAATACGCTACATAGCTGCTTGCGGCCCCGCCGCTGAATAAAACAACATGTTTCATGCCAACCACTTACCAAAAGAACAACCTAGTCTACTAGGGTTCTGGCTTTACTCCTTTCCTTTAAAATGTTCCCTTATAATCGGGCAACTGCATTCAGTATTTTCGCAATCGTCATTATGTCCGCCTCCGTGTTCGCAGTCGTGGCAATATAAATCGTGCAACCAATCTGATACTTCATCCCACGTAAACTCTTCGTCGCTCTCTTTACTGCAATAACCTTGCAAAATATTTTCGCATACTAGGCATAATTTGCGTGAAAACATGTCTCCGTCATATTTTCCGGTCTCGTATGAATATTTCTGCCCGATTTCTATTTTTTGCCCGCAGCACTCGCATTTATGCTCTTTTCTTGCTTTTGGATATGTGTGGTTATAAAAATCAAGTGACATTTTATTCCTCCCTATTTGCCTGCTCTCTCTTTCATCCTCAGCGCAACGTCCTGCAGTACGCTTAATTCCTCCTCGGTCGCCCATATTGCTAAACTTGCTATTTCCCGCGCTGTTTCCTTGATCCAGTACGGCACGTCGATTTCTTCTTTCTGTATGGTTATGACCTTTGTTAAAATCAGTGCGTCTACGATCTCGGCAAATTCCTTAAAGCATATTTCTCCTGCTGCCTCCGCCTCGGTTCTCTTGACCGTTACTTTGTCTGTTATCTCTACTTGGCACGGCTCCCCGGTGCTTGCAGTGAATGCCGTTAAAATACCTTGATAGTCTCTGATTAGATCCGCATTTGATGTGTTCGGGTCTACCCATCCGCCCCAGAAATCATTATCAAATAGATCTGAATTTGTGATCGCGTCCATGAAATACTTGATATTCATTCCGTTATATTCTTTGTTTGGGTTGATCTTTCCGGCTATTATGAGGCTTTTTCTGTCTGTCATATCCTGCTGCCGTGTTATTGTTACCTCTGTTTGCGGTTCCTCGGCCGTCTCCTCGTTATATGCAGGTTCTTTATTTTCGTCGACTTTTCGCTCTGTTTTGTCCTCCTCCTGCGTATCTGCTGTTTTATCTGCCCGCCCCTTAATCTCCGCAGCCTTTTTGGCGCTGATTGTTCCGGTCTCTTTATATGTCTCATATAATGCCTGCTGCGCTGCTTCGTCTAGCCCGGCGATCTCGTTTGCGGCATGTGTGCTTATTTTGCCCGCTGCAAATTCGCTTTTAAATGGCTCGATCAACATTTTGTCGATATGTTCTAATGTGCCTACTTTCGTTTTGTTGGTGCCTAAAATCTCTGCAATTACATTTTGCATCTTGTCCGGCAGCTTGTTGTCTTTCTGCCATTCCTCTAACAGCTTCCGAACCTCTTTTATCTCTTGGGTTTTCTCGTAGTCTGTTCTTTCCCTCTGTGTTGAGTTGGTAAAAATCAAAATCAAGCGGTTTCTGATGCTGTCTGCCGCGCTTTCTACCTTGCATGGAATTGTTTCGTATTCCGTCTTTCCCTCCGCAAGCAACTTTAAGTATGCAAGGCGCCTTTTGTGCCCGGCTATGATTTCGTATTCGTCTGTTCCGTCGATCGGTTTTACAACCGGGTATTGTTGTATTCCTACTAATTCGATTGTGCGCGCTGTTTCTTCTACTTCTCTATCGTCGATGTGGTAAAAGTTTTCCTTTCCTGCTGCCGGTCTCAGCTTATGTACGCTCAATTTAACCGGTTTCCAGTCGCTTTTTATTTCTTTCTTGCTTTCATCGTTCAGAAAGTTGTTAATATCAAAGCCCATTTTCCCGCCTCCTCTATGTACCTAAATTGGGTATTCCGTCTAGTAAATACTAGGCGTCATGGCATTTTAACCTCATGTAAATCTGTATTTAGCATGTACCATCCGTCAAGTTCCAAAATAAATGTGATTTTCCCGGTCTTTGCGCTTATCTGCGTTATGATGTCTGTGATCTCCATTATTTTGGTTTCTCCCTTGTAATATGCGTTGCTCGGCTTGCTAAATTGCACCTTATCTCCTACTTCATACGGGCATTTCGCCTTAAATTTAACTACTTGCATTATTTCCCTCCCCGATCATTTCTAAATACTCTGTTACAAATTTCTTATAGTCCTGCGATGCTCCGCAATACTTTGAGTATTCAACCAATGGGATTTTTGCAAATGTACTTTCTTTCGGCTTGTTTTCCGTCCTGCGGATCTTGGTGCTGAATACCTTGCAGCGGTTCTTTAATACTTCCGCGCCCTGCGCCTGCACATCTTCTCTTTGTCGGTATTTTGTAATTAGGCAGCCTCTAAAGTTAATGTTTGGGTTAAAATCCTCTTTCACCGACGCGATCTGCTCTAACAATATTTCCAATCCATCAAAGCTATATTGATCTATTTCTGTCGGTACTATCACATCGTCAGATACTACCAATGCGTTAATGATGCTCATGTTGATGTCCGGCGCGTTGTCGAAAATGATAAAATCGTATTCCTCGGTAGCGCTCACTACTTCCACTCCCGGAAGTGCCTCTCGCTCTATGCTTTTCTTTTCCATCGCCTTTTTTATCCGTGTCTGCTGCGGGCGTGATACGTCTGCGATCACTCGCAAATTAGCCTCTAATAAATCCATGTTTGCCGGTATAATGTCCAGATTTTTGTACTGCGTACTCGCGGCCAGATCTATTAACGGCACGGTCTCCAACATTACCCGCGCTATATTGTCGTGATCCTCCGTATCGTAAAGCCCAAACGCCTTGCTTGCGTTGCCCTGCTTGTCGTTATCAACCACAAGCACTTTATACCCCCTCTTGGCTAATAAATATGCCATGTTGACGGTTGTTGTAGTCTTTGCTACTCCGCCTTTTAAGTTGATTATTGATATTACACGCATTTTTCTTTCCCTCCTTTTAGTTAAATGGTAGCTCGCTGTCTATTCCGTCCGGTATGTTCATAAAGCCGTCGTTATCCTGCTGCCCTGCAGGATCCGGCCCGCTTTGTTCCTTTTTCTCGCAAAATTCATGCGAATCTGCTACAAACTCGGTGTAATACACTTTCTTTCCGTCTTTTTCGTATGATCCGCTTTGTGCGTGGCACTCAACAATGATTTTCATGCCTTTTCTGATGTGCTTTTCTACAAACTCTGCAGTTCTTCCAAATGCAATGATGTTTAAGAAATCCGCCTGCGGGCCGTTTTCTTTTTTGTTCTTTCGTTCTACTGCCAGTGTGTACCGTGCAATCGCTATCGGGTCTGCGCCCTGCGTATATCTTACTTCCGGATCCCTTGTCGGGCGTCCGCTGAATTTGCAATCATTCACCTTTTCATCCTCCAAATGCTTAATATTTTTTCTGCGTCTAAACCGGTCTGCACACTATCCAGTGCCATTTCCTGCGGCATGCCTGCCGATAATAATGTTTTCAAATCGCTTAGTAGTCTCAAATATGCCCCGAAACTGTATGCATGCTTGCGCGGGTCTAGCGCTCCTGCTGCCTCCTCGGCAAATTCTATGGTTGTTATAGTCGCGATCTCTTGCAGTCTTGTGTGTTCCTCTGCTTTTGCTTGCCTATATTGCCGCTGCATTTCCTCTACTAACCTTGTTAGGCTCAATATAACCTCCCTCCCATCAATGCCCTTATGATGTCCTCTTTGTCGTAATATCCGGCCCTGCTCGGCACTTTTTTGAATCTCTTTTCTAATCTCCTTTTGTCGTGCCCTAACAGCTCCGCTATTTGCTTTGTTGTATATTGTTCCTCGGTGAATAAATTAAACAGCTTGTCCTGCTCCTCTGTTTTGTATTGCAAATCTATTTTCCTGCTGCCGTGCGGGCTTTCTTTCCCCGTATGGTGCTCCGGGCATAGATACTTAAAATTCATCGGTATATCTAACCCTCCCTGCGATCTGAATACGATGTGATGTTTCTGCCCGGGTAATTTGCAGCCCGGTACTTCGCATGGTTGCATTTTCCTTTCCTCCTTGTTTTTCTTGATTCGTTTTACATTTGTATAAAATCCGACAACGATATCTGCACGTCACCATAATTCATCCATACGATTTCTTTTCTTGGTTTCCCATATTCTGCGCAGCTGTCAATGGCCTTTTTGTTCCATCTCCTTAAATAATCGTTGTACATTTCTGATTCGTACCCCGATATCATTATTTTTGCCTTGCTCTGCAGCAGCTCTTTTAATAGCTGTTCGTGATCTGCATCTGTCATTTCGTGCTTATACTGTTTCTTACTTCTGGTACCCAACATATACGGCGGATCTATGTACATAAAAACTTCGTCGTGATTAAAACGCTTTATTACTTCTAATGCCGGTCGGTTCTCTATTTGTACTTTTCGCAGTCTTTCCGCAATATCAACGACCCATCCCGGCAGGCGGTACCAGTTCCATAATGCATAGGCCCTCTCCCTGCCTACTACGTCGTTTTTCCACCCTACTTTGTATTCGTTTGTTCTGAATCCGTGACCTTGCCAACACTTAATAAGAAAACCTGCTGCTCGCTCGTATTCGTCTGTATAGTTTTCTGCTGCTTGCGCATCAAATTGTTTGTCGTATATCTCGCGGCTGAATGGTGTTGTTCCTACGATCCGCGCTAAATGCTCAGCGTCAGTTTTTATGCACCAGAAAAGGTTTGTAACATCGGAATCCATGTCATTTACAGTTTCTATGTCTGAAATTGGCTTGTTGAATAATACTGCGCCGCTTCCGAAAAACGGTTCTATGTAGCTGTGATGTTCCGGTATCATGCTCACTATCTGCTTTGCAATGTTCCACTTACTCCCCGGGTACTTTAGCACCGTTCTCATTTATTACTCCTTTATCCTGCGCAAGCATTTCGTTTTTGGCTCTGTTGTAAAAATTTCTATCAATCTCGAATCCGTATGCGCTTCTCCCAATGTCGCGTGCTGCTCTGAGACTTGATCCACTCCCGCAGCATGGATCGATCACCACATCACCCGGATCTGTAAAAATCTCTATCAACTTTTTAATAACCGCTACCGGCTTTTGTGCCGGGTGTATCTTCGGGATCTCTTTTCCGTCCTTTTCCCATGAAAACCAATTGAAAACCATGTGTCCGGTACCGCGAATATTTTTACCGTTTTCATCCGTCCGGCATCCATTTCTAAATTTTGGCAGCCGGTCCCGATAAAACAAAAGTGCATATTCTGTGGCGCCAACTACGCGCATATTTGCTTTTAATACTTGCGGAGAATAATTTTTTATAAATATAAGCGGTATGTAGTTCTCAAATCCGTGCTTCTTTGCTGCGCTTATCAATACTGGTATCTGTTCAAATGAGCAGAAAACAATCATGCATGGGCTATTTGAACTTCTCCCCCTCTGCACTGGCTTTTTATCCTCTTTCTTTAGCATTTTGCTGCAAAAATGAAAATACTCGTATAGATTGAAATTGAAGTCCGAGTTAAAAGCTGCTTTGCCTGCCAGCTTGCTTTCTCCGTTCTTATTGTCTCCGCCGTTGTACCACATGGGATTGCTTCCGTAGAAATTTTTCCCCACGTTATACGGAACGTCGGCGATCACCAATTGCGCCTTTGGTATGCCGTATTTTTTATAATTTTGCATAGAATCTCTGTAAATTTCGCATCTTATACTCATTTTCTATTGTTCCTCCCTCCCTGCAGCTCCGGTAATGTCCTGCCGTAGTAGTAAATGTACTGTTGTATTACTCCGGCAAATGGTAGATATCTTTCGACCGGAAATTTGCCGTTGTATTTCACTCTAATAACCTTATCTATCCACGTGTCCACCGGAAACGCCGATAAATCATGTAATCCAAATAACTGTATGCAGCTTGCTACCTTGTCGCCGATCCCCTCGATAGAGGTTAGATATTTATGTGCGCTTTCGCTATCGTAAAAATTCATTTCGTCTACGCGTATTTTCCCATCTACTACGTTCTGTGCCATCTTTGCTATGCGCTCCGCCCGGAATCCTGCCTTGCATTGTCTCAATCCCTCCGGATCCGTCAGTTGTTCCGGCTTCGGGAATTTCCGGTATTCAACGCCGTCTTTGCTTACTGCCTTTTCTCCGTACCTATTGCAGATATTTTCGATTGTCGTCGTGATGTTTCTAATTGTGTTACATGGCGATATTTGCCACGTTACAAGCATTTCCCACGGGTCTTGACGTAAAATTCGGATCCCCTCTCCGTATTTAATGGCATTTTGCAAAAATTCATCCTGCGGATCTACTGTATCTGCTATTGCTGCATAATTCGTTAGGCTGTCAAAATACCATTCCATAAAAAATGTATCTGTTTTATTGTGTTTTCCGACTATGCACAGCTTCTTTCCGTCCGGGTCTGTTGTTAGCTCTGCATATCTGCCGTGAGCTATTACGGAAAATACGCCCGGCTTATCTTTTACCGGATGCATCCGGAAGCACTGGCCGGATGCAGCTATCTTGGCTAAATCATACTTTTTCATTCTTCTGTCTCCTTGTTTTCGGTGCATAATATGAACTGTACAGATACATGTGCCCTCCGCACTTGCATTTTGTTTTGCGCATGTCTGTAGACTGCGCCCCGCATATCTGGCATTTTCTATATGTTGCAATCGCTGTCATTGTTTCCTCCTAAGTGATTTTTACCCGGTGCAGCTGCAGGGAAATGTAAAGCGCTTTCCATAGTTCTACATTTGCCGGGGCCTTTCCGGTTGATTTTTTCCAGTTTCTTTGTTTCCATTCCTCCAACCATCCATTTTCTACGCAGCTTTTTATATATCCGTTCCCTAACTGCAGTTCTACTTCGCACGGCTTTATTAAGAGTTTGAGCGCCAATGTCGCTATCGTGAGTGCAAGGGCGTTTTTTGTGTCGTTCTCGGTGTCTGCGGTTACTTTCCGTTCATGGCGTTCCCCGTGGTGGTCTATGTAGATAACTGTCGCCTCGGCGTGCCCGGCGCCTCTCGGGTTGCCCTTGTGATGTATGGTTGTTTCAATTGCTACTTTCAAGTTCCCGCCTCCTTGTGTTATCCACGTATCGCATTTTCTCTCCGTCTAATAATTATTGGACGCCGCGCGGTTATTAACATGTTATCCTCCGCCCGGATCCGGTAGCTTTATCATGGTGTAATACTGCACCGGCCTGCCATTAAACGGATTGATTGTGTTATATACCGTGTCTTTGTCTATGTAGTAGCCCTTTTTCGCTTTCGGTTCATCTAACCACTTGTCAGCTTTTTTGATGATCGTTGTCTTTGATACTGGCTTTATGAGATTCTTGCTGCAGCTGTAGCGCTGTCTTTGCCCTCCGTCGTCCTTTTTGTAGGTCTTGGATGTCTCTTTGATGAAATATGCAGCCAATTCCTTGTACTGCCCGGCGTCGTCTAGTGGTGTAAAATGAGGACTGCCCCATTCCCAACAATCGCGCACGATCTTGTTAACGTTCGCATCTATCCCGTTTACGATCAAATGGTGATGGATCGCCTTGTTTTCGTATTCCGTGACGACGATATATTTTAATTCCTCCCCAAGCCTCTTGTATGCGCGACGCAGGATCCTTAAAAACTTTGCGATCCGTTTCTTTGCCGTTGCCGGATCGGGCCGCAATTCCTTTTTGTAGGTCAAAACCAAGTGGTAATCTCCATATCCAAAATTTGCATTTATTAGACGTCTCAGCTTCGCCTCCGCGTTTTTCTGGTTTACTTTCTCCATTTCCTCTGCGGTCGGCTTTTCCCGCCCTGCCCTCGGCTTATGGTCTCCTATTCTCTTTGAGTAGCTTTTTATTACCTCTATAGTCTTGCCTGCCGTTATCTCTGTTTTGTAGTACGGCATGCCTTATACCTCGTTTCTTAAATGTCTTAAAGTTAATAGCTTAAACAAGCCTCAAAGGCGCATGTTTGCGCCGTTTTTGTTGACTTTCTCGGCGAAACTTGGTATAATAAATTTGTGGTTAATGGTATTACAATTTTTCTTATACCAAGTTTTGGTAGATGGTAGCTCGCCCAAGTTACCATCTATTTTTATGCCAAAATATACACGTACACTAATGCAATGTGTAAATCTGCATAATTGTACACGCCGCAGTTTAATTCTGTGATCTCGCACTTATCTTTCACGTTTGTCCTGCGCGTCCCCTCTACCCTCAGATGGAATTTTTTAACCTCTCTTTGTGATATCTGCGCGCGGTTTTCGGCGTGTTCAAAGTTTCCTCTGTAGCCCCGGTATAACACGGTGCCGTCCTGCTCCTCTACGGCCATTGCCACCGGATTGTCTATGATCGCTAAATGTTCGCCTAGCTTCATTGCTTTATCTTCCTTTCTGTAGGATCTCGTATTTTCATAAAATCCCTGCTTTCTGGCGTGTGTGATAGCACCTTGCAATTTTCGCATTAAAAATTGCTAAAACTTGTTGCCCGACTGCGCACTTTCTAGCAGGTGCGCCCGCTGCTATTTTTCAATGCTACCCAGACGTCGGCTGTTAGCCTGCCGCTGTCTTTTATAGGTCGCCGCTCTATAAAATGCGCCATGAGGTAGTCGAAACCCCGTCACGCGCTTATAAGGCGCGCGCACTAACCGTTGTGCTAATGGCGCTTATTGGCGGCAGCTGCCGCCTTAAACCGCTGCTTTCGCAGCCTTTTCTTTTTGCTGCTCTCTCGCCTCAAATATTTTTAGTATGCCTGCAGTGAACCGCTTTTCATATCCCGGCGTAAATGTTATTTTTACCTCTATTGCGGGCTTTTCTCTTTTTGCCATCGTGTCCGCCTCCTTTGTTTTCATATTGAAAACTTTTTTGCGCTGATTCTCTCTTGAAATTTTCAATTTAAATAACCGGCAGCATTATTCTGCCGGTCGCGCCTTTAAGGCCTCGGCAAATTTTACGCCCTGCAGGAAGATCAACATTTTCCCCTGCTCGCTCTCGCTCATTGTCTTAATGAGCTTTGTAACATTGTCTACTTCCGGTTTATCCTCGGTTCTGATCAAAGTGTCCATGTCTTTCGCCATTGTTACCGCCTCCTTTTCCTTTGTTTCTCGCCATCCTCTGTATTAGGGGCTTGGAACCCTCCGGCATTGCCGGGCTACATTATAGCTCTTTCTTTGTGTTCCGGGGCTTTCGCCCCGGCTCTTTATGCTTCTACTGTTTCGTCTCCTGCATAGAATACTTCTCTTTCTCCCCAATCATGAATTTTTACCGTTTTTTCTTCTTTCCTACTCTCGTTAAATCTCCCTGCGTGATGAATTGGTGCGTATGTAATTGTTTTTGTTGTTCTTTTTATAATTTCAAATACTACTGCGTTATCTCCGTATCTTTTTCCTACTTCAAATGTTTTCATTGTTGTGTCCTCCCAACTAAAAGTATTGGTTTGTGATTTTTATTACTTGACTATGCGATTATTATATATCGCAAAATCATTTATGTCAATACTATTTTTATTGATTTTGCGATTTTTTTATTGACGCGCCGATATTTTCGTATTATAATGCATGTAGAAAGTGAGGTGCGTATAATGAACGAACGACTAAAACAACTTAGAAAAGCATTGCATTTAACGCAAAAAGCATTTGCCGAAAAAATAGGCGCAAAACAAAATACGATCGCCACTTATGAAATGGGAAGAAACAACCCTAGCGATCCCGTGATTCGATCTATTTGTGTTGCTTTTAATGTTAATGAGGAATGGTTGCGGACTGGCAATGGAAATATGTTTCTTACGCCTGCTGCCTTTTCTCTTGACGAATATGCGGTAGCTAATTCTCTTACCGATAGGGAATTGCTTAT
Source organism: bacterium (assembly GCA_004562765.1). Classification (GTDB taxonomy): domain Bacteria; phylum Bacillota; class Clostridia; order Lachnospirales; family Lachnospiraceae; genus W0P33-017. The sequence goes on from SFRL01000005.1 coordinate 65,256, forward strand.
TATTCGTGGTTTTATGGAATTGGAGCCTAGCGTGCGTAGTGCTATCTACAATATTTTTAAAAATGCATTTTCTCCGGATCGCGGCGCCTACGACAACGCGCCGGCCAGTTCGCAAGAATTAGAAAAGATCTTTCCGCCGATCGGCGACGATGATGCAGACGCCAACATTGGTTAGCGCCCGCCTAAAACATTATTTAAAAAGTATTAGTTTTGTGTCTGCGGCAAAATGCATATTGTAGTATATTGTATTTGTCGCTTGATAATATAACGCAAATACTTCTTTGTCGTAGTAGTAGATGTACTTTTTTATCATGCGATCCCTCCTCTTGTGGCGGGCGCACGAAATATTATAAACTTCTATGCTACTGTGGCTTGCCAAATTTATCTATGTGAATAATATTTGTAAAGGTGATGTGCGAAAATGAAATCAAATGATAAAAAGAAGTTTTATGAAACACTGTGGTTTTGCATTTTGATGCTATTTGTTTTTGCTCCTATAGGCATCTTTTTGCTTTGGAAGTATAAATATTTTCCGGTTCGCGTAAATGTTGTGCTATCTGTCGTGACGGCTGTTCTCTTTGTTGTTTTCCTCGCAACTCCCTCTGACAGTGCTACTCCGTATATGGACGAACAGCAAGAATCAAGCGATTCTCCAATAGCTTCTAATGCTCCAGCGGATGCCGATTCTTCGTCGCAGTATTCTGCCGATCCCCTCCCGCCTGCCCCGTCCTTTGAATATGACGCCTTGCAGCAGCTATATTTGGATCTGGATCCGAATATGGGTTATGAGGATATGTTGAGTTTGGTTCAATCAACAAATTTGCCGTATAGCGAGGAAAAATATAACGGTAGCAGAAAGGTGCAAGTCGCTTTTACGGATGGATGCACGGTTCAACGCCACAAAAAAGAAAACGGCGATTATTTAGAAATAATTTACGAATATATTGACGGTGAAAATAGTGCTAATGATGTATTGAGCAAGTATTCTTTTGGCACTTGCGCCTATGTTCCTAGTGACAGTGATCTATGTCTTATTAGCCATGTGTCTGGTGCGTATTTTTCTTATTATGAACCCGGAAATTATATATCTGATCTTGGGAAAAAATTAGATTTAGATAAAAATATGAGTAAAAAAGAGCAATTAGAGTATTATTTTTTGAATAAATAAAAAATCGCCCCCGCTTCAAGCAGAGGCGACCGCATAGATTACTAGCAATATGCATATATAATCTACCCTCGACAAGTAAATTATACCATGCATCCTGCAAATTTGCTAGGGTGTATTTTTATACCCTTTTTAGAAAGGTTGGTGTTATTGTTATGCCGATGATTGCTATTTATAGTAGAAAATCTGTTTATAGTGATACGTCCGACAGTACGCAGACGCAGTATAATCTTGCTCTTGAATACTGCAAGGGCCACTATGATGATTATGATGTTATCTGGTATGAGGACGAGGGTTACACCGGTGCCAATACCGACCGCCCGGCGTATTCCCGAATGGTTGAGGACGTAAAGGACGGCAAAATAAATATTGTGATCTGTTATAAAATAGATCGTGTCAGTCGTGACGTAAAGGATTTTTCTAATTTTTTCTCTTTCCTGCAGGATCATAGCGTGGAATTTGTCAGCATCAAGGAACAGATAGATACCTCTACGCCTCTTGGCCGCGCTATGATGTATATTTGTTCTGTGTTTGCTCAGATGGAGCGTGAAACAATCGCGGAACGCGTAAAGGATGGCATGACAGACCTATCTAAAACTGGCAAATGGGCGGGTGGGCGCGCTCCGCTTGGTTATCGCCGTGAGCGCGTGGAAATCTCCGGAAAATCGCATACGGTGCTTTCTATAGATCCCGATGGCGTTAAGCTGCTTAATAAAATATCTGATTTGTTTTTGAATGGCGGCTACTCTCTCACCCAGATGGAGCGATACTGCAGGGAAAATCATATAACCACTGCGCAGGGATCCTATTTTTCATCTACTCAGATTTGGACATTGTTAAAAAATCCCACCTACTGCACAGCGGATCAAGCTGCCTATGACTATTTCGCGGGGCTTGGCTGCCAAATGGGTGTGGATCGCGATAAATTCGACGGCAAACATGCGATTATGTCATACGGCAGGACGGCGGGCGGTAAGCGCAAAAAGCACGTGCATAACCCTCCGGAAAAATGGGTTATTTCTGTCGGCTTGCATGATCCTATATGGACATCCGAAAAATATATCGCCATCCAAGAAAGGTTTGGGAATAATCAGATCGACAAAACCCGCAAGCATAAAATAGGGATCCTAAAAGGCGTTGTGAAATGCAGATGCGGTTATACCATGCGCGTGAAGCATAAAATAGATAAAGTATATGGTAAAACATACGACAGTTATTTTTGTCAGCAGCGCATGAGGCGCGGCAAATCTTTTTGTGATATGCCGTTTACTTCGGTCGATACGTTAGATCGCCTTGTCATTGATGTACTAAAGCAGATAAAATTAGATAAATCTATGATCGACAACTTTATAGTCGATGATTGCGGGTTGAAAGTTGTTTCCCGGTCGCGCTCAGACGTTCAGCGCGATATTGATAAAGTAAATGCTAAAATTCTTAATCTTACAAATGCCCTCGGCAATTCTTCCGGATCCAGTGCCGCAAAATACATCGTGCAGGAGATAGAAAAACTAGATCGTGAGCTGTCGGGCCTTAAATATGAGCTGTTGGAAATCTCTGCGAATGATAAAAAGCGCAGCCGCGCAAATTATGATCGGGAATTGAAATATAAAATGGTATGCGATATAGTAGACAATATAGAAAGTGCAGATTATGACGAAATAAACGGGCTTTTAAGGGATCTGTTTAAGGAGTGCGTATATGACGGTCAGACGCTGCATATTAAAATTTAGTATTTCTCTCTTTTTCATTGTGATACGTTCGGGACGCATGCGAAGCGCTGTGCGGATCAGCTGGCGGATCGGTATTTCCGACACATTTTCCAGATTCGCGGCGCGCGTCTCCAGCCTCACCAGATTCGATATATCATTCAGCTGCAGTTCCGCTGAATCTTCGATCGTGATGACGCGCTCACTGTGCGGTATATAACCGGAAAGTGCATTTAAAAAGGTTGTCTTTCCGGATCCGGTCCCGCCGGAAACGAACATGTTATAACCTGCCTGCACGAGTCGTCTGAGTTCATCCGCGATCTCCTGCGACAATGATCCCCGCTCCAGCAGATCATCCATCTGCATCGGGCGCTCAGGGAATTTGCGAATGGTGATGACCGACCCGTCAATGGCAATGGGTGCAAGCACGATATTGACACGTGACCCATCGCGAAGTCTGGTGTCCACGATCGGCGCTGCTTCATTGACCATGCGATTTCCCGCCGCCACGATCGACTGGATCACATCCTCCAGCTTTTCCACTGACGAAAACTGCTTCTCCCACTGCAGCAGCTGCCCCTCTTTTTCGTAAAAGATATGTTGAGACCCGTTGACCATGATCTCTGTGATCTGTGGGTCGTCTAACAGTTCCTGCAGTACATCCAGTCCGCGCAGCGCGTGAAAGACCTGTTCTCTTGCCGCTTCCCGCGCGCATAGCGACGGCCTGTTTTCTGTCTGTTCTGCGATCGCCTCATCGATCATTGCCCACAATTCCTCATCCGGAATTTCCCGCGATACGTCCATGCGCGACAACACGCGGTTTCTGATCTCTTCTGCATAGTTTTTGATTCTGCCCTCACCTCTCTTATACATCTCATGACTTACCGGCTGTGGAAAACCATCAGTCAGATACAGCCAGCATCCGCCTGATGAAGGCTGCCATCTCGCCGAATAAAAGTTCTTCATACATGGACTCGTCCATGGAAAAGCTCCCGCTGATCGCGGGCATCGGAACAACCTGCAGATTGGACAGCTGTGTTTGCCCGCTCTCCAATCTGAGATCCTCCAGCAGGCGGGCTTGTGCACGTTCGTACAGAATTCCCTCCCGCTGGAGACTGTACATATGGCTGCAGCAGCCATATACCGCCCGAAGGAATCGCGGTCTGACGGGCATATTCAACACCACCAGCTCGTATTCACTTTCCTGCAGTATCCGCTGCAATAGCTCTGTAAAGTCTTCTCCTGTCAAATCATCCATATCCATCTGCACCCGGACCGGAGGAAGGTAATCCATCGGTCCGAATTTTTGTACCATCGCCGCCAGGATCGCTCCCATCGGCTTATTTTGTTTGTGCAGTTCATAAAACAGATCTCCGACATCTTCCTTCTCTATATCAAAAAATCCACTATAATAGGAAAAATCGAGATAGAGCGTTCGCACATGTTCTGCACGTATAAGGCTGTAAACGATCGCAAAGCCTGTCTGCAGGTCATAACCGTGCGGTGAACAGACTGCTGCGATCTCTTTTTCATACAATACCGGCATTGCCCCCGGCAGATAGAGCTGCTGCTCGAGTGCCATCCGATATACCTCTTTCATCAGATGATCCGCCGGCTGATAGGGAGATACATGTGCCTCATCCAGCCGGATCAGATATGTACCGGATCCCTTTACCTGCTCTGCCTGCGCTTCTTCCCAGAAATCTGCTCCCACGAGCGCCAGCGGTGCCTTTGCCCCTCGAAGCTCCTCCCAGTTTTTGCAGAGTACGGGAGTCAGGCCAAACGGGTGCTTCAGTAAATACATACCCAGCCCCGGTCCGATCTCCTCATCTAAGATAGATAATCTTGTCTGTATCCCCCACACCTCCCTTTACTTGTCTGTGCGGTTTTCCTGTGCATCGTCTTGTTCTGTGAAATACGTTTGAAATGTTGAAACTGCTTAAACATCTTACATGAAAAAAATTGCAAATAGATTAGATAGATTGTATGGAAATTATATGTGAGAAAGAATTTATTGTCCATGTAGTATCACGAAAAAAATTTTTTTCGCGATACTACAGGTTCATGTACAGTAAAATTGCATAAAGCATGCCAAAACCCCCGGTTCCAAGGCATCCGACGATAATCAGATTGAACAGGTTCAGCCCGACTGCCAGACCGATCCCGGCAGATGCCAGGCATCCGTTTGTAAAATAGATCGCCATTCCTCCCACAAGTATTCGTACCAGAAAATGCAGTAAAAATGCGGCTTTGCGGCGCAGAACACCGATGACCAGAACAAGCGCGCAGGCGGCAATGATCAGAATGATCCCTGTGAATGTATCCATAAGTTCCTCCCTGACTGCTTTGTACCAATTTACTCCGATTTTTGTAAAATATGCCTGTTTTTGCATAACTTGTCAGCGACCTGCTTATAATGAGAATAGATAACTGCGAACGCACCGGGCAGTTGAAAAAATAAAAAAGGACGTGATGATATGCTTCATTTATTTCGCCAGCCGGAACCACAAAAAGAAGATGCGCGCTATACCGTTCTGTTGGACGATCTGGAACGCACCAAAAAAGAATTGGATCATGTTTATGCTACTTTTTCAAATGTAACGGAGCCGGACCTGATCGATGCCTATATCTATCAGTTGAATTCCGCCCAACTGCGTTACCGCTTTTTACTGAACTCTGTGAAGGAATATCAATAAGGGAGGGTGTCATCCACCCTCCCTTTTATACCAGAAATCCACGGTTTGAAGCAGAACCGTCAAACATTTCTTCGTTTAATGAGTTTTTTCCATAGGTATAGCCTGCATACACGGTCTGGGTATTGTGCATGACCGGTTCAGACTGATCCGCCGCCGCGATCTGCGCAAATGCATCATAAAGCTTCATCATGACATTACGCGCATTGGAGATCGGCTTTTTTTTATGTGTTGCCTGTGCCAGCGCCAGCTGCCTGCGACTGTAATTATACAGCGGATACAACTGCCCTGCCAGCTCATATTTAAAGTTTAAGGAATCCTGCAGACGCTTCAACACCGCATCTGCATGGCGGATCGCCTGCTTGAAGGGTTCCCCGCCTGCCTCAAACGCCGCAAGCGCATCATCCAGATAGGAAAAAAAGATCTCGTACTGGATAACGATCATCTCACTGGAATTGCACTGTGCCAGCCTGCGGGTAAACTCTTTTTTCTTTTCATCTGTCATACTGTCTTCTCCAACATTTTCACGTGTTCACAGTCCGGTCTGTTTCCCCCCGGATGCATGCATTACTGCAGAAGCTGTAATACCTGCTGCGGCATATCATTTGCCTGTGTCAAAACCGAGATTGCCGCCTGATCCAGCACGTTCATATTAGAATATGTGGACATCTCTTCTGCCATATCAGTATCCATGATACGCGAGATGGCTGCCTCCATATTTTCCTCCGTTGCATCCAGACTGCCGGTCGCATACTCCAGACGGTTCTGATAGGCACCGATCCGTGAACGTACCTCACTGACCTGTGCGATAGCATCATCCAGCGCCGCAATGGCTTGGTCCGCGCCGCCTCTGCGAACAACATTCAGATCATCGATATACAGCGACTCACAGGTGACAGCCGGAATGCGGACATCAACCACCTGATTTTCATGTGTACCGATCTGTAAGGTCATACTGCCAATGTCCGTCATCTCCAGATCGACATCTACCTTTTGTGATGTAGCCGGATCTACATGATCCAGTACATCTTTCATATCCATCTCCGGATCGATCTCAAAGATCATCTTAAATCCGTTCATATCGCGGATCGTCACTTTCTTTCCATCCGTAATACAGGTCGCTGTCTCTGAAAATCCCTCACCGCTCGGCACTTTGTTACCTTTGCTGTCCAGCACATAATTACCATGTTCGTCTGTTTTATACGTAACCGTCAGATCTATTTGTGTATCCTTTCCCTCTGCCGGCGTAGTCGTGATCAACGTATCATTAATGCTGTAAGAGATCTTTGCACGCTTTCCGTACTCAATGGTCGTCAGATCATAGGTCAGCGCATCATTCGTCTTTTTCTCTGCCTTTACTCCTGCAAGCTCTGCGACCTCCTGCATTTTCATGTTGAGCTCATCCGGCGTTTCTTCTCCGGTAAACTCCGTCTTACATCCATTGATTTCGATGGTACCCGGAACCGTGATCGTCATGTTTTCTATTTTTGCCTGTTCCGGCACCTGTGTAATGCTGAATTTATAATCGTCCGCGGACACCTCGTCCGATGTTTGGAAGTTTCGGATATAACTCCCTGCCAGCTCGCCGTCTACACTTGGATAAACACGGTAATCCTGTGATCCGTCCAAAATACGCTTTCCGTTAAATTCCGTATCGGTGGCAATGCGGTCGATCTCCGCCTGCAGAGCCTCAATCTCCTGCTGACATGCTTCCTTATCAGATGTTGTCATCGTATCCGTCGCTGCCTGTACACAAAGTTCCCGCATACGCTGCAGCATGGAGTGAGTCTCACTTAAAGCGCCGTCTGCCGTCTGCATGACACTGGTTCCGTCAGCTGCATTTCTGCTGGACTGATCAAGTCCCATGATCTGTGCACGCATTTTGTTGCTGATCGCCATGCCTGCCGGATTATCCTTTGCCTTATTGAGCTTATATCCGGAAGACAAACGCTCGATAGACGCGGTCAGCTTGTTCTCTGTCCGATGAAGATGAGCGTTGGAAATAACTGCTGATACATTCTGATTTACTTTCATTTTCGCACCTCTGATATTTTCCTTGTGCGCTTCCCTGCGTTTATACGTCGGTGACTTTCCCTGTCACCACGAATAGCTGCCGGTTAGATTTCCGGCCCGATCTGCAAAAAACAATTTGGAATCGTTACATCATATATCGGTTCCTTATGCTTCTTTCGTAATCCCCTCACGGAAAAATCGGATCATTTTTTCTGCAATTGTATACAATTCCTTCGTCTGAATCTCGCGCTGTGCTTCGTCGGCCGGCTGCCCGCTTTTGCCCCCGGCCAGTTCAAATCGCATGAGGTCCAGATGTTCACTGAAGATCACGCGGATCTCATTTTCGGCGTTTTCTCCGCCCGGCTCTGTAAGAAGCTCCTCCACACGCGGCTGCTCCTGCCGCAGCCGGTCTGCACCGGCTCTGGAATCCGAGGCCAGATACCCCCGGATACCTTTTTCCTCCGCATGCAGCTCCGCCGCCACTTTTCCATAGGTCGCGCTTTCCATTGTAAGTCGCACGCTTCCCTTTTTTTCAGAACCACGGACGATCCTCACATTGACACCAACCGCCCCATCACTGGTGAGAATGGGGATCTGATATCGTTCCTCTCTTGCCATGGAAGCACCTAGATGAAGCTGTGTTGTCATCATCTGAAGCTGGCGGATATCCAGTCTTGTCATGCCCTCATACATCACAGTCTGTCCGCAGTGCTCTGCCACCTCAGCCAGAGTTTCCTGTGCTCTGGCAAGCTCCTCCGGTGCCTGGATATTTTCCCCAAGCTTATGCAGAATATCCTCCTTGATCTGTGCGATCTCTGCCATCAGATCTGCTTTCTTATCCTCGTTTTCGATCCTTTCCGTCAGCTTGAAAAACCGGCGTAATGCGTCATTCGGATTTGCCATCATCTGCTGCATTGCCAGTACATTATTTACTGTTGCCGGCATCTGGTAGGTCTCCAGCATCTCATAGACCTCTGTCTGCGCTGCTGCTGCCCGGTTCAGCTCCTGCCAAAGCTCCCGGTTGTATGCTTCATCCATTGCCTGGTCCTTCGGCTGCTGCAGCTGTTCCATAAGCTGCTCCGGTGTCATCTCTTTCCAGTTCTCGTTTGAAAGAAGATCCGCAAACTGTTCCGGCTCCTGTGCGATCTGTTGCACGGCCTTCACACACTGTGTCTGATATGCCGCGTTGATCTGATCCGTGATAGATGATCCTCTGAAAGAGCCATCTACCCCGCCGAACCGATCATCCACCTTGTAATCCATCCCACTCTTTTTTCCGCTGCGCACTGCACTGAGCAGATTGCCCATCGTGAGCGGCGCTCCCTGTTGAACAAGCGCGCCGATCGCTGCGCCGTCACCGGTTTCCACCTGATGGATCAACCGGTAAATGCCGATATAGGAATCCCGCTCCTGCGCTGAAATTTCATGATTCTGCTCCAGCTTCCACAAATATTCACTGAATTTTGTCATCTCGTCCGAACCACCGATCTGTGTGCGGATCTGCTCTGCCTGCTCATTCAGTTCACTCAGCTGCATTTGCAGCGGGTTGATGCCCTCGCGGATCATCTCCCGGACAACTGCCGGCTTTAAGCTGTTAAATGCCTCCTGTACCTGACGGTCTGCAAGCTTCATTTCCAGCACAGATTGCTCATTGATCTCCATTTGATTATACGCTAAGATCCGCACGGCGCGAGCGTTGCTCGCTGTCGCTTCCATACCGATCTCCTGCAAAATATCGTCCACATTGCGAAATGCCTTTTGGATGGAGTCACCCATATCTGCCCGGGGCGCGGTCATCAATGTCTCATATGCTTCTCCCGCTGCCTCCATTTTCGCCTGCAGCTGTGTACCTGCCTCGTAGAGACCTGCTGTCGTTCCATCAAAAATACGGCTTCCCAATGCAGCCGCCGGCATGGATCTCAACTGTTCCGCCGTCTCGATCGTCTCTTTAAACTGCGCGATCTGATCCGGTGTCACCTCACTTCCATCTGCCTCCAGAAGCTGTCGGTAGTAGTCCTGCTCCTGCGTTTTCAATTCCTCCACCAGCTGTACCAGCGGTTTGATCTCTATTTCCATTCCCCGCTTCAAAAGCCCATAATTCGCCTCAGTTGTCATCACCAGACGGGTTTCTTCCAGCATTCTGCGCGCCTCCAGAAGCGCCAGACCTTTATCGGAAAACGCTGCTTTCAGGGTCTCTTCGTCTGCTCCTGCCCACGGTTCTTCACCGTTGACTGCCCCGCTCTCGATCAGATTATGCGCCTCCCGCAGATTTGCGATCGTCAGCTCCTGTCCCTGCTCGATGAGATACGCCAGTTCCCGATCTGTCGTCTGCGCGAGAACCCCGGCAGCATCTTCGGCACGGGCGATCAGTGAGGCACTGTCTACCAGATAAGCATCCGCTGGAGTTTTCTCCTCTGAAACGGCTGTCTGCATCGCATGAAACAGATCCTCCTGATCCACGGGGAGCTGCAGCTCCTGAAGTGACCGAAGGCTGCTGAGATGCTCCGTCGTCACGGAAATGTCATTGGCTGCCAGCCATTTGCACGCATAGATGTTTTGTTCTGACAGCTCCATGCCTGCCGCTGCAATGACTTTTTCGATCTGTTCCGTGATCTGGGTCTGATCCAGCTCTGAATCCGGCTGTTCCACGTACGCATAGGTTCCGTTATACTGTGCACGGTAAATATTTCCGATCGTAGGCTCCAGCTCGTTATCCAGCATATATTTCAGTGCTCCCTCACTGAGGGGCTGAATCGCGTTTGCCTGTTGAATCGCACTCTCATATTGCGCCGCCAATGCCGCGGAACCGGCAATCTGCTCGATCTGCTCTGCGCTCAGTTCCCCACTGAAATAACTCGTATCCTTTCCTGCCTTTGCAAGCTGCATCTGTATCTTGTCTGTCTCGGTCACGACCGTATGGATATCTGTGTCCGGCAGGGAAAAACCGTCTTCTTCCAATGCACGTCCGCTCTCCGGCGTAGATGTGTTCGCACCCACGATCATCTCATTTTTCATCTGTACGGCATCTTTTGCTGCTGCACAGTTTTTGATCTCTGAGAACGCCGTGTTCTGCTCCTGCTCCGGCTTTGCATAGGTCACTGTCTGCGTCACAGGTACGGATCCTGTCACCACATCTGCTCTTTTTTCCTGTTTTTGCTGTGTCTCCCGGACAGGCTGATCATTTTCCTGACCCCCACTGATCTGTGCCTGTCGAAATATTCCCTTTTTTTCTATCTGATCAATCTGCATGTAGTCTCTCCTTTAACGGTCCGGACAGCAATGCCTGTGACCGCTCCTCTTTCTCCCGGTTGATACATATTTCGGATGAAAGCGGCAAAAAAATTAGAGTCACCATATCATACAGTGACTCTAACCCTGTTCTTATTTGTAACTTATTTGTAATCGAAAGAAAAGACTGCTGCTCCAAACGGCGGCAACGGATAACCGATGGAATACGGCTGTCCGTCCCACTCGCCCTTTTTCGCGCGGAACCGCTTCGGAATCGTCGCTCCCGTTCCTCCGAAACGCACCTCATCGGAGTTCAGGATCAGCTTATAGCCACCCGCCTGCGGCACGCCGACACGATAATCCGGTCTGGCTACCGGTGTGAAATTCATCACACAGATCAGGCACTTTTTACCGTCTGAAGACTTGCGGATAAAGCTGTAAATGCTGCGCTCCGTATCATCTGCATTGATCCACTCAAATCCGCCCCACTCATGATCCAGCTCATACATTGCCGGATACATTTTATACATATGTAATAATTCTTTCATATAGTCATGGATCTGCTGATGCGGCTTCTCCGCCAAAAGGAACCAGTCAAGCTCCCGCTCCTCGCTCCACTCGCGCAGCTGTGCAAAATCCTGACCCATGAATAACAGCTTTTTGCCCGGGTGCAGCATAAAAAATGTGTACGCCAGGCGTAAGTTTGCAAACTTATCGCCCTCCAGTCCCGGCATTTTGTTGATCATTGAACATTTCAGATGAACGACCTCGTCATGTGAAAGCACAAGTATGTATTTCTCACTCTCATTGTAGCTCATTGCAAAGGTCATCTTGTAATGATTGTCCTTGCGGAAATAGGGATCCAGCTTCATATAATCGAGAAAATCATGCATCCAGCCCATATTCCATTTCAATGAGAAGTTCAGGCCGCCGTCTTCCGCTTTTCCGGTCACCATCGGCCATGCGGTAGACTCCTCTGCCACCATGATCGCACCTTTGTTACGTCCGGTGATCAGTGTATTGATATGGCGGAAGAATTCGATCGCCTCAAGGTTTTTATTCTCGCCGTACTTGTTTGCCAGCCACTGTCCGTCCTGCTTTCCGTAATCGAGATAGAGCATGGAAGCAACCGCATCCACACGCAGACCGTCCACATGGTAATGCTCGATCCACATGAGCGCGCTTCCGATCAGGAAATTCTTAACCTCATTTTTTCCGTAGTCAAAGATTTTGGTTCCCCAGTCCGGATGTTCGCCCATTCTCGGATCCCCGTACTCGTACAGGCAGGTGCCGTCAAAGTTTGCCAGTCCGTGCGCATCTCTCGGGAAATGTGCAGGCACCCAGTCTAAGATGACGCCGATCTTATTTTTGTGCAGCTGGTCAACGAGATAGGCGAAATCCTCCGGTGAACCGTAACGGGAAGTCGGTGCATAGTAGCCCGTCACCTGATAACCCCACGAACCGTCATACGGATATTCGGAAATACCCATCAGCTCCACGTGCGTGTAGCCCATCTCTTTCACATACTTGATCAGTGATTTTGCGAACTCACGATAGGTATAAAAACCATCGTCCTCCCGGTTCGGATGACGCATCCATGATCCGGGATGTACCTCAAGGATCGCCATGGGCTCCTTGAACACATCCTTTTTCTCCCGCTGCTTCAGCCACTCTGCGTCCGTCCACTTGAAATGGTCGATATCCGCCACAACAGATGCCGTACCCGGGCGAAGCTCTGCCTCATTCGCGTACGGATCTGCCTTGTAAAGCAGCTTGCCCTCCGCAGTCTCGATCACATATTTGTACATATCGCCCTGCTTGACACCGGGCACAAACAGCTCATAAATGCCGCATTCTGTGGGTTCGAGACGCTTCATCTCATAGCCGGTTTCATCCCAGTTATTAAACGTGCCAAACACCCATACCCGCTTGGCTCCGGGCGCCCACAGATCGAACATCACGCCCTGCTTGCGCTTCACTGTCATCAGATGTGCGCCCAGCTTTTTGTAGATGTCATAATGTGTTGCCTGCCCGAAAAGATACATATCCAGTTCTGTAAAATTACTCATATCACAGTCTCCCCATTGTTTATTTTAGTATCAATCCTCAAAATCCTTCTCGTGAAGAACTACATAATTATTTTCATCATAGCGCTTGGAAGTCAGGATGCCAAACATCTTTTTTAAGCTGCCCCTCTCCACGCGGTCGATCGCCTCATCCACGATCTCCTTGACCTCCACGAGTGTCGTCCCCTGATCGAGCTTTTGGATATTGCTGATACGCGTATACAATGCCAGCACCGCCATCGCATCGATTCCGTAACCGTTTTCCTCCGCATAGGTCTTTGCAAACTCTACCAGCTCATCGTTTGTAAAATATGGAATTGTGATCCGCTCACCAAACTTCGCCGCAAAGCCTTCATGCCTGCCAAGCGCCTTTGCTATACTGTCCTTGTCATCCTCCAGAATGACTAACAGCTCCGCCGCATGCTCCTCCAAATAGGCACTCAGTTTACCCTCTGTCTCTCTCGTAAGATCTCCGACACGCTCAATGATCAGGCATCCACCGCTGATCTTGTCCATCAGTGCGGGAATATCCTTGTGATTCAGAGCATCACCGTTAATCTTTCCGATCTGCTTGCCGGGCTTGTCGATCATCTGCTGAAGCGTCTTCACAAAATTCGTCGCCAGCATCGTCTTTCCGCAACCGGATGCACCCTCGATCACAAGATTTCCTCCGGTTGTCCGGCTGACACCGGAAAGATACGCACCACAACCGTTCAACGCATGGCAGATCTGGGATTCCATGCCATCTACCTTTGCAAAATAGGAAAACCGTTTTATCATCTCGGCATCCAGCTTTTTGATGTCGTTATATGTGGCATCTTTCTCTTTCGGGAGCTCGATCGGTTCCTCAAACAGATCCATACTGATCTCCGGCAGCGGAGTGGTAGGATCCTTCATTGCCTCCCAATCGGAAAGTACCTGATCGATGGAATCCTCTCCTGTCGCAGTTTCGTCTTCCGATTCTTCGGAACCCGGCTCGGGTGCCGTAACTGCTCCCTGCCCGATGACCTCTTCCGCACCAAAGGCAGCTGTTGATAAAATATCGGAAATATCCGGAAATGTCTTTGTAGCCGGTTCCACAGACGGATGGCTGAGCTCGCGCCGCACACCGTACTGCTGCCGCTTTTCCTGTGGCTCTTCTTGCTCCGGTTCGGGGTCCTGATACATCTGCAAGCCCTCTGCCTCCAGCTCCGCAGCAAGCGCCTGATCGATCTCATCAAACTCCGACATCTCCGCCGGGATCTCTTCTGACTCATCCTCTTCCGGAGCTGTTTCCAGCGCCATTTCCTCTTCCGGACCGGCATCTTCTCCGGTCATATCCGCCTGCAGACGGTCGATCTCCTCCTGCAAACGCTCGTTGGCATCTGCGAATGCCTGCGTTGCACGTTCTACAGACTCCGGTGTCGCCTCTCCATATGCCTGCTCCACCAGATCTTTTGTCGTCGCCCCCGCATCCAGCTGGGGAAGCACCGCTGCCAGACGTTCCATGAGATCACCGGTCTCCTGCAATGCCCGTTTCTTCGCGGACTCCAGCTTGCGCTGTTTTGCATCATCCATTGCAGCCTCTGCTGCCCGCTTGGTCTTCTCCCATTCAGCCAACACATCCTCGATCGTCATCTGACCGCTGATCTGTGGCTCACTGGTACCTCCGTTCGGCAGTGCCAGAGAGATCTGTCCATCGTATTCTTCTTCCAGAATCTCCTGAAAATTCAAATTCAGTGAGCCGTCAATTTCCTCATCCGTCTCGTATTCCAGTGGCAGAGGCGGCTCCGCCGGTGCGTTCTCATCCGACAAAAGCGGCTGCAGATAAGGGATCTCCTCCACCATTTTTTTGATGGAATCCATCGTATCATGAACGGTCTCCTTCTCCGTAGCCTCCATGATCTGCTGCATGCCCCGCGCCAGCTCCTCCTGCAGATTCTGCGTGTTAAAGCGATCTGCATTGACATGCACCTCGGGAATCTTGATCGTATTGTTGATGATCTCACCGGATTCCAGATATTCATCCGGCCGTACCTCGATCATGCCGTCTCTTTTCCTGCGGAACTGCTTGTATTTTTCTTCCTGCTCCGGACTCAGCGGCTGATAGAGCATTTTCAATTCCAGCGCCTTTTCGACGTAAAGTCCATCGCCAAACCACAGGATCAGCTCATCACAAGCCTCGATACACTTCTCTGTCATTCCGGCCTGATGATACAGGTACGCCAGCTCAAATGCCCATTCCTCCGTGTACTCCTGCTCCTTCAGCTCATTTAAGATCGCGATCTGTGAAGTGATCGGCTCTCCCTTCGCCTGACTCAGACGATAGCGCAGCACATATTTGAGTGTATCATGAGGCGCGATCTCCACAAACTCATCGTAATATTCCTGCGCCTCCTCGAACTGCTTTGCCTCAATCGCGATCTCCGCCAGCCGGTATATGATCTTTTTCCCGATCGGTGACCGGTCATACGCCATGAGCAGCAGTTCCTTGCTGTCCTCGTAGCGTCCGGTCTGCTGATAGACTTCACCGACGAGCATCAGCGAGTTGACATTGCGCACCTTACGCCAGTTGATACTGTCAGCGATCTCTGCCGCTGCTGCATAGTTTTTTTCACCCGCCAGTGTTTCTATCTCATCCAGTTTCAGCTTATATTCATACTTATCCAAAGTATTCACCTCATACTTCCAAGTGACATTTCTCTATATGTGATATAGGTATACTTACACTCTATCTTACCATAGGTGACCTTTCATGTCAAAAATAAAAGCAGTAGAAAACAGATACTTTTCCTACTGCTCTTACATTATTTTTCCTTTGTTTTTTCCTGCGGTTTTTTCTTCTTTTTTGTCGCGAACCGGAACGGTTCATTGCGCTCCCAGTCACCGGTGCACAATTTCTTTGTCTCCGGATCCACATGCGTCACGACCGTGTAATCCAGTGACGCTGACGGCAAACCTTTCCGTTTCAGCAGATATGCGATCAGCCGCTGGATCAGGTAGTAGATGACAGCGAACGCCGGCACACCGAAGATCATGCCCGTAAATCCAAACAGACCGCCGCCCACCATGATCGCAAAAATGACCCAGAAAGAAGACAATCCGGTGGAATCTCCCAATATCTTCGGTCCGATGATGTTTCCGTCCACCTGCTGTAAAACCAGAACAAAGATCAGCAGATACAGTCCGTGAAGCGGGTCTGTGATCGTCACAATGATCAGACAGGGAATCGCTCCGATAAACGGTCCGAAGAACGGAATGATATTCGTGATGCCGATAATGACACTGACGAGCAGCGTATACGGCATCCGCAGGATGGAACATCCGATAAAACAGAGGATCCCGATAATAATGGAATCGATGATCTTACCGATGATAAATCCACCAAAGATCTGATCGATCTTGTGTACGATCTGAATCACCGTATTTGCCGGCTTCACCGGAAGTATGGCATAAGTGATCTTCTTCGCCTGTCCTTCAAAACGTTCCTTCTCCATCAGGACATAGATGGACACGATCAGACCGATGACCACATTTTTTAGTACTACCACAACATTGATGGCACTCACCGTGATACTGGTCAGATAATCCTGCCATCGCTTGAAATCCTGCAGCTGCGGAACAAGTGTATTGTCAAACCAATCCTCAATATATTCAGCAGCCATGAGCAGATAGCTCTCCCACTCACCGGAACCCTTGCCCGGTATGGATAAATTGTTATACCAGTCGATAAAATGTTCCACATTTGCAGACATCGTGTTGATCAGATTAACAATACTTTCGATAAGTGCCGGAACGATCATGTAGATGATCAGACCGAACAGCGTCAGAAAAACGACCAGCGTCAGTATACTGGACACGACACGAATGATATGTTTTACTTTTTCCTTATCTTTTACCTTCGGCAGGATCAGCCCGCAAAGTCCCACATCGATCCGACGCATGAGCGGGTTGAACAGATAGCCCAGCACCGCACCGATGAGGATCGGCTGCAATACTCCTACGAGTGTCGCACACAATTTCTTGAGTGCCGCATATTTAAAGATCACCGTAAATACGGCAATACAACAGCAAAATACCAGAAAGATCAGCGCACCGATGGCCAGATAAGGACGGATGTCCCAGTCTGAACGTTTGACAGATCTCTTTTCCTTATCCCTTTCTTTGTCCTCTTCCATATCAGTCTCCTTTAGAGTATCACCCCTGTAAACCGCCTATGATACGCGGTTATAATTGATCAGGCATCCCTTTAAGATGATCTCACGCTCATCGTCCGTCAGATCGCCCAGCGTCATCGTAAATTCTTTCAGTCCGCCATCCTTCACAGCATACGCGGTAATCAAATCCGCTTTCTCCTCAACTGCCTTGCGGATGCCCGGAACCCAGATATAATCACCGTTTGCAAAGGGCAGTTCTCCCTCGGGAATGATAAAGGGAAGCATACCCCAGTTGATCAGGTTGGAGCGATATCGCTTTGTTGCGTACTCGTTGGCGATATTTGCCCAGCCGCCAAGCACCTTCTGACAGGAAGCAGCCTGCTCACGCGCAGATCCGTCACCGGGTTTAACGGCAAAGATCGTGCTTCCGATACCGAAATTCTCATGGCTTGCCTCCGGGAACTTCGTCTTAACCACGCCCATGACATCCTTAAGCTCCGGCAGCTCCTGACAAGGATGTCCGCCTGCGACACGCGCCTTCTCTGCCTTCTGTACCTCTTTTGCACGGGGTACATAATCCGGATCCTTACGGGAAAGCGTAAACTCTGCCAGTCCAAGCGGATTCGAACGGTAAGAAGAAGTCTCTCCGGAAGGAATGAGCTCATCGGTGGTCGTTACCGGGTCATGGATCTCGGAAACGACCTTTAACAGCAGATTTTCTGTCAGAGCGGACATTTCCGGCCAATCCTTGATATTGGGTCCGAGCTTGATGGGCTCCTCCGGATGTGCCACACCCTTGCTGTCATAGACACGATTCTCGTAGATCGTCTTGTCAAAGAAGTACTTCGGCTTTGTATAGTTTACATCAAATTCAGTTGCAGGAGTCAGATAACCTTTATTGGCTGCAGTCGCTGCGATGGAACGCGCATCCATCAGTGCTACAGACGCGATCTGTCCGTTCTGTACCTTTGAACCCTCGCGGTTCGGGAAGTTACGCGTAGAGTGGCGGATGGAGAAACCGTTGTTTGCAGGCGTATCTCCCGCGCCAAAGCAAGGTCCGCAGAATGCGGTCTTAAGGATCGCACCGGTCTGCATGATCTTTGCAGCCGCACCGTTTTTCACCAGCTCCATATAGATTGGCATACTTGCCGGGTAAACACTCAGTGTAAACTCATCCGGTCCAATGCTTGCGCCCGCCAGAATGTCTGCAGCGTCACAGATATTTTCAAATCCGCCGCCGGCACAGCCTGCGATGATACCCTGATCGACATACAGCTTTCCGTCGCGTACTTTTTCCTTCAGATTCAAGTCTACCGCACCGTTAAAGCTGATCTTTGCGCGCTTCTCGCAGTCATCTAAGATATCCATCAGATTCGCGTTCAGCTCGCGGATCGTATATGCATTGCTGGGATGGAACGGCATCGCGATCATGGGCTCGATCTCATCCAGATCGATCTCGATACAGCCGTCATAATAGCTGACAGCTGCCGGATGCAACTCCTTGAAATCGCCGCTTCTTCCGTGAATGTCATACCATTCCTTCACCTTGCCGTCTGTACTCCAGATAGAGGACAGACAGGTCGTCTCTGTCGTCATCACATCGATGCCAATTCGTGTATCCACACTCAGGTTTGCAACACCGGGTCCTACGAACTCCATCACTTTATTTTTTACATAACCCTTATCAAATACCTCTCCGATGATGGCGATCGCAACGTCCTGCGGTCCGACACCGGGCTTTAAGCTGCCCTTTAAATATACGGCTACCACGCCGGGCATCTTGATATCATAGGTCTGTGAGAGCAGCTGCTTTACAAGCTCCGGACCTCCCTCGCCCATTGCCATGGTTCCGAGCGCGCCGTAACGGGTGTGGGAATCCGATCCGAGGATCATCTTTCCGCCGCCGGCAAGCATCTCGCGCGCATACTGGTGGATCACTGCCTGATGAGGAGGCACATAGACGCCACCGTACTTCTTCGCACAGCTCAGTCCAAACATGTGATCATCCTCATTGATGGTTCCGCCGACTGCGCACAGTGAATTGTGGCAGTTTGTCAGCACATAAGGAATCGGAAATTTTTCCAGTCCTGACGCACGCGCCGTCTGAATAATGCCGACAAATGTAATGTCATGGCTGGTGAGCTTGTCAAATTTGATCTGCAGCTCATCCATATTCCCGGATGTATTGTGCTCCTTTAAAATATTGTAAGCAAGGGTTCCTTTTTTTGCTTCCTCCTTTGCAGGGGCGCTTCCCGTCTTATTCTGCAGGATTGCCGCTGCCTCACCGGTGTCTGCAATGATCTCGTTCTCATTTACAAGATAGACACCACCATCATATAATTTCATGCTTTTTTCCTCCCTTGTATTTGTACTTATTTTTAAAACCATTTTTTATGCCGTCTGTGATGCCCCGTCTGCTCCTCGCCGGATTCCTTTGCTCTTTCCGGATCATTCAGACCGTCGACATCCCATTCCACACCTGAAAGGTCGATCTCCATCTCTTTTGCCTCTATCGGATCCGCATCCGGCAGATCAGGTATATCTTCATCCATCGCACCGGTTTCTCCGGCGGAGGTTTTATCCTCTGTGCGCTGTTCCTCTTCCGGTGACTGCGTCACATCCGTCTGCTCGTCCTCTTCCAACTCGATACCGGCATTGCGGAAATATTCCTTATTGATACGGATCTCTGTCTTTACATCCGCGAACTGGCTCTTTTCTTTCGGCACCCCGAATCTTCGGCCGTGTTTTTCTTTTTCGCGCTCAATCTCTTTGTTGCGCTCCTCGATCAGAGAAAGATATTTCTCGGTATCCACCAGATCCTGCAGCTGGGATTTCAGCTCCAGCTGGTTGGTGCGGACAATCTGCTTCTTCTCCTCCAGGTCTTTGATCATGGCATCCTGAACCGCGCGGATCTGTTCCGTGGATTCATCCATGATCGCCTGTATGTGGTTCAGCGCCTCATCCGTGTACATGACAGAGGCCGCATAGATATCCTCCGCCTTTCGGCTGGCATCCCAGATGATCTTATCTCCCTGCTTTTTATGCTCGCGTTCTGCCTTATCGCGACTCTGCTTTGTCAGCTCATACTCCTCCATGATCTCATAGATGCTGGCGTTGAGCCGGTCGATCAGACCAAACATTTCCTGTTTATTTACAATGATACGATCCTTGTCATATACCTCGCTCCGGGAGATCAGCACATGGATATCACGTAATACTTTCTCTAATTTGTCCTGTGAACTCATAGGTTCTTTTTTTCCTTCCTTATATGTATCGTATCTCCTTGCCGGGAGTCTCGATCAGACCCAGCGGCACCGGCCGCTCGCCGCACTCATCAATAATATCGATCACGCGGTCCGCATCCTTCTCCGACACAATAAACAGCATTCCGACACCCATATTGCAGGTTGCGCGCAGCTGCTCCAGCGGAATATTGCCATCCTGATGCAGCATCAGATACAGCGGCGGTATATTCTGTTTCGGCTGCTTGATCACTGCGCCGCAGTTTTCCGGCAGGAGCTTATGCAATGCCGCATCCAGTCCACCGTGGGCAACCTGAATGCATCGGCTGACGGAAATGCCCTCGCGATACAGCGCCTCAAGTGCCTTCTGATAACAGCGCGTCGGCTGCATCAAAAGCTCTCCCAGCGTGCTCTGCAGATTCTCATAATATACTTCCATGCTGGTCTTTGTCAAAAAGAGCTTTTTCTTTGCCGCCACGTAGCCGTTGTTATGTAAACCGTCCGATGCAAGACCCATGATCACATCGGAGCGCCTGATCTCCTGTTTATCCTTTACTTTTCCCCTGTCTAAAATGCCTACCGCGAAACCTACCATATCGTACTGATCATAATGGAAAATGTCCGGCAGTTCCATGATCTCACTGCCCGCGTAGGCGATGCCGATCTCCTCGCAGGAACGGCGTGCGCCCGCTTCCAGATCCTCGATCTTATCCTTCTTTGGTCTCGCACAGGAAATCGTGTCATAGAAAAACAGCGGTTTAGCGCCTGCTGCGACCAAGTCATTCACACAAACAGCTACACAATCACTTCCGATCGTATCATAGCGCTCCAGTTCTGCCGCAATGGACAGCTTTCCGCTGACACCATGTGTTTTTGAAATCAGCACCGGATCGATCATGCTCCGATAAACACCGATCGGTATCTCATTTGTAAGTGTCTGTAATCCCAGTCTCTCTCTCACAAGTAAACCCCTTACCTTAAAAAATATTTGCGGCAAAATACCACTAACTAGTATTCTATCATTTTTCCCCTTAATTTCATACACTTTTTTGGTCCTGCCGGTAATTTTTCTTAATGATCTGCCTGTAAATACCGTATTTTGACAATTACAGCCAAAACAACCCCCAATTATTAAGTCACACACTATCTTAAGTTTCGGGACTGTTCAACACGTACAGCCCGCCTGACCAGCGGACTCCCACGTGTTGAACACGGGACAGCTGTCTAACACATGGATCGCTGTCCCGAACCTGAAAA
>SFRL01000075.1 GCA_004562765.1 bacterium
TCTGGTGTTGGCGATCGCGGCAGCTGTCTGGGGCGGCGTACATTATGTGATGGGTGTACGTTCCGGAGAACAGCTGCAGAACGGTGTAGAGCTGGTCAGCAACCTGAAAGAGACTGTTTGTCGTGGGTAGATATTTAAAGAGTGCGCTCATCGGGATCGTGATTTTTTTCGGTTCCGGTTTTTCCATCATGGCGTTCCACAATGACATCGGGCTCGTGGACCTGTTTGCGCAGATCTATACGCAGGTCATCGGATACGCGCCGGACAGTATCGGTGGTCTGGAGGTCGGATATTCGATCGGGCTTGCGGCGGGAATCCTCATTTTTTTCAATCATTTCAGCTTAATAAAAAAAGAGAATGATCCCACACCGCTGCAGGTGGAGGTGAGCAAATACGAGCAGGATGTGGAGGACACCATCGAGCGCATCCGCCAGAAGGAGCAGCAGAATCAACAAGGAAACCAGCGGGAGACCGGAGGCGAAGAACCGGGCGGAAGTTCAAATGAGAGCACACAGGAGAAGCAAAAATGAGTGGATCACAGATACTGACATGGATCGCCTGGCTGTTACTTGGCATTACTGCGGGGGCAGCGATCTCCGGCGGTGTCCTTGCGTTTCTCATGAAGATCGGCATCTACCCGCGGATGATCGGCAGCAGCCATACCGTACGCCTGTTGAAATTCTACGAGTGGATGATCATTCTCGGCATCATCTGCAGCGGTATTTACTCGGAGTATCCGGATCTGACACTGCATGTGGGCTACTGGTTTGTTATTCTTTGGGGGCTTTGTGCCGGCATGTTTGTGGGGTGTGTCTCCGCAGCGCTCGCCGAGGTGCTGAACGTATTTCCGGTGCTGTTTCGAAGATTGAAGGTGAAAAGTGGGATGTCCTTTTATATGGTGATGATGGCGCTCGGAAAAATGTCCGGCGCTTTCTGGTATTTCTTTCATGGGCTGGAGCCGTAGGCTCCGGCTTTTTTGTTGCCAAATCTATAAAAATGACACATTCCCCTATGAAAAATGCCTATAAGAACTCTATCAGACAATATATAATGATCACAGTTGATAAAGAATTGAAACAGGAGGGAACATTCTATGAAAAAAACAAGTCAGGTAATATGGGGGATCATTTTGATCGGTATTGGCACGGTGTGGGCGTTGAATGCTTTTGGCCTGACAGACATCGATCTGTTTTTTGACGGATGGTGGACTTTATTTATTATTATTCCCAGCATTGTGGGATTGTTTTCCAATCATGACAAAATGGGAAATCTCATTGGTCTTTGCATCGGTGTTTTTTTGTTACTCTGTTGTCAGGACATTATTGGTTTTGGCATGATCTGGAAGCTGGCATTTCCGGTGATCATTGTGTTTGTGGGAATTAAGATGATCGTAGGAAGTATGTGGAATGCAAATCAAATTGAAAGTCTGAAACAGATCCAGACGGAAAGCGGAAACGTTGTCAGCAAAGCGACTGTATTTTCCGGTGAGACATTGGATTTTTCCGGCGAGGTGTTTCAAGGCGCACAGCTGAATGCAGTGTTCGGAGGTCTTAAATGTGACCTGAGAAGAGCACAGATCGATCAGGATTGTCTGATCGATGCGTCTGCAATATTTGGTGGCATTGATATTTATGTTCCGACCAATGTGAATGTCAAAGTATCATCCAATTCCGTTTTTGGAGGAGTGACGAACAAGGCACCTTATTTCCATGATGAGAACGCACCTACGATCTATATCAAGGGGAATTGTATGTTTGGAGGTGTTGATGTCAAATGACAGATTTTCAGAGAATCATTAAATATTGCGCCATAGCATTTGGCGTATTTCTTACCGTATCCATCATTGGAGGAATCTGCGGTGCACTTGGTATGGTTGCCGTATTTTTCGACGGAGACCGGACTGCTGCAGGGGAGATGAAGACTTATACAGTCGGTGATGAGATTGAGAACCTGTACATAGAGGTGAGCGCAGCAGAAATAGAGATCATTTCCGGTGAAAAGTTTTCAGTGGATAGTAATCACAAATACCTCTCCGTTGAGGAAGATAACAATACATTGAGGATTACCGAAGAAAAAAAGATATTTGGTGTATCATCGAAAGGGGTCAGCGTGGTGCTGACGATACCGGAGGATCATGTATTCGAGGACGCTGACATTGCTGCAGGTGCCGGAAAGGTTCATATCGACACGCTTTCAACGAATACATTAATGCTGGATCTGGGAGCAGGGAAATCGACGATTGATGATCTGAATGTCATGACCCGGGCGTGTATCAATGGAGATACCGGAAAGGTAAAGATCAAAAACAGCAGGATCAATGATCTGGACATGGATGTTGGCGTAGGAAAGCTTACAATGACTTCGGCACTTACCGGAACATGCAAGGTGGATTACGGAATCGGAAAGGCAGAACTGACACTGGTGGGAAACAAAGAGGATTATCAGATCAAACTGGATAAAGGTGTGGGAGAAGCGACACTGGACGGCAAACGTATGAATGACGGCAGCGTATACGGAGGCGGTCACAATCGTATCGATATTGACGGTGGTGTCGGATCTATCCAAATTGAGTTTGAAGAGGAGTAAATGACAAGCGTCACATTTGCGGAGTAGAAATATATTTTGAAATATGAAATAAGAAAATTGAAATAAGAAAATTGAAATAGGAAATCCCCCGTGCTATACTACACAGTAGTAAATCGGGCATCAGGACTCCGTCACCTGCGGTGCCACCTCATGCCAATACACGGGGGATATCTTTATGCATGTAGAATTGACAAGACAAAGTGTCGTGATCAAATGCAATCTTGAGGCATCGATCATGACCGGCAATTACGAACTGTACTATGCTGCCGGATTATTGGGCAAACTCATGGGTCGTGAGATCCCAGCGGATATTCGGCCAGAAGCGCTGCATGATCTCGTACATGAGTGGCTGGAGAGCTTTACGCCCGCCGACGGCCATGAAAAGCATCTCGCCCACATGCTCAAATATTACCATCCCGATCCCGAACGCTATGACGAACAGATGGCAGAGCTGCTGCAGATGGGTCTGCATGAGCAGCGCATGTGGGAGAGGTTTGTTTAGCAACTATGTTGCCAGGTCTAATTGCTGAATGGTTCCGACACCACCGTTTTCATATAAAAACATCCCGGTCTGACGAACCATCGCATTTACTTCATTATGTGCATTGTTCATGGAAAACGGTGTGTTCTGTGCACCGAGATAGATGGCACCTACACCGGCCTTTCCAAGTCCTACCAGCTGGTCATTTCCGCTAGCGTCTTTGCTCCATATGAGCAGCTTGTCAAAGATATCATCTGCTTCATCGATCCAGCCGTTTCCATCGCTATCGTACTTTGCCAGATCGGCAAAACCGTCTCCGTTTAAAGCACCAAACAATTCGCTGCCGTCATTGATCTGACCATCACCGTTTTTATCCAGAGCCAGAAAACCGCTTCCGGCACCAAGCCTGGAGATCGCTTCGTCGTGGCCGTCCGCATCCAGATCGAAAAAGAATTTCTGATCTTTTACATCCGCAGCGGGCGCGTCCAGATTGATGACGAGTGGGTCCATCAGCCGCGGCGTGCCAAAATCAATGGTCTGTGAGGTGTACTGCGTGAAAGAGCGGCTCATGGTGAGCTCCACATTGAAACTGATCTCACGTCCATCAGAGGTCTTGACGACACCATCCGTAGAAAAAGAGGTCGTCTCATTTTCTTCATAATAGAATTCCGCGGTGTACTGCCCGCCCGAGGGCTGGCTGATGCCGGAGATCTGCGAGAGCGCAGAACTTCCGGAGCGTGTGTCCTTTCCCAACAGCAGATTCAACAGATAATTCAAGGTCTGCTCTCGTATCTTTACCAGATTCTGCAGACTGTCTGAGCGGCTTATACGTTGCATGCCGTTGACGTTCTGACCGGATTTAAAGCGGTCGAACAGGTCTTCCGAAAAACTGTTGCCACCAGATTTTCCACCGTAAATGGCATGCTGTGACTGCGCAGATGCCGTGTCGCTTGTGGCGGTTAAAGACTTTTTTCCCCAGGTCACCAAGGACTGTGAGGAGGCTGAGCGGGAAGAAAAATTCCGCCTTCCCGACATGCTGATATTGCTTGACTGAATAATCAAAACATCACTCCCTTTATAGAAGGATACCTTTATTATTCTGATTGTTTCCCTACAAAGCAAAATAAAAGAACCATAAAAAGATTTAGAAATCTCCCTTTTCTAAATCAGTTTACCGTCCCTGGTTTATCCTTGTTTTTTGTTATCCGGATGTAACATATATCGGAAGAAAGCAGAAAAAGTTTAGCGTGCATGTATAATACCGGTAAAAATCGGCACAATATCATCAGATCATTATAAAATCAGGAAATATCGCTGCAGGTATCGCATCCGGATGGCGGTGTTTCCGTGACAGGGAGATGCGATATGATGAAAAATGACACGCTGCCGCCGGAAAAACAGAGGCAGCAACAGGAATATAACGATTACGTGAAACAGGTGACACCGACCTACAGCCTGTGGGGAAACATGGCAAAGGCATTTGTTGTAGGTGGTGTGATCTGCTGTATCGGACAGGGGATCATAAACGCGGCAAAGGCGATGGGCGCGGATGAGGAGATGGCACCGATGTGGTGTACACTGATCCTCGTGTTTTTGAGTGTGCTTCTGACAGGCCTCAACATTTATCCGACTTTTGCTAAGTGGGGCGGTGCCGGGGCACTGGTGCCGATCACCGGTTTTGCCAACAGCGTGGCAGCTCCGGCGATCGAGTTTCGTGGCAGCGAGGGCAATGTATTCGGCTGCGGAGCAAAGATCTTTACGATCTGCGGACCGGTCATTTTGTACGGCATCTTTACAAGCTGGCTACTGGGGCTGATCTATTGGCTCTGGGGTATGTTTTAGGCATGAAAACACCGCTTGCACGTTCCTGAAAGGAAAAGCAAGCGGTTCATTTTTGAAAAAAATACTATCTTCTGTCGATGTTTTCAGTATATAATGAATGTAAAAAAAGAGGATGCAATGCTTCTGAGTGATTTGCCGCAACATTGATAAGAGGAGGATTCTAATGGGAGTAGGAAATGATACAATTCAGCAAGTAAATATACAGCAAACGGTACAGCAGCAACCGATACAGCAGCAACCGATACAACAACATCAGCATGATCAGTTGCCGCAGGCGCTTATCGCTCAGCAGGAGAGGGAACGGCAGGAACAGATGCGCCGGGAGCAGCGTTTGGTTCCGGAAACCGGAGTCAAGGCAAAGACAAAGAAACTGTTTACCGGTAAGACAAGGGAAAAAGCCTTCGGTGTCACGGAGGAAGAGGTGAATGATCATTTTTCGGAAGAGCGCAGTCAGGCGTTTAACCAGGAACTCCAACGTAATGTGGAAGAAGATATGAGTAAAACATATCACAAGGGGTTTCACAAGGTTTTGAAAAAGATCGGGGAATATGTAAAATGTGTGCGGACCGAAGCCTCTTATGATAAGCAGCAGAGTGCTTTTTCGGAAGTGACCGATGCCATCAGGGATTACCTGAAGCGCTATAAGGAACAACCGAATCGGGATGCGGCGCACCAGATGGGACTGGAGCGGATCAATATGTATCAGACGTACTTTGAGACCATTACCAACGGTTCCCTGCAGGTGCCGAAAGGGCAGGTGGCCCGTAAGATCGGGTATACCGAAGATGCGGGGAAAACACTGAAAATGAATACATCTATGAGTTCGCTGGCCTATAACTATGATGCTTCCAAGGAGTGCCTGTTTCCTCATGAACCGAAAGTCGGAGATATACAGCAAAGAAACTTGGGGGATTGTTATCTTTTGTCCGGGCTTGCATCTCTTGTGAAGGATCATCCGTCGTTTATCAAGCAGAGCATGTGTGATGACGGAAAGGGTCATGTCACTGTGCGTTTTTTCAAGAAGGGATATGACCATACGGGTGAATTGCCGGAAAAAGAGCAGGGCATGTTATTGGCTGCGCAGACATCATTAACATTTCAGACAATGAAAACAGAAATATTGATCTTAAAACTGTTAACTTCTTTGAGTAATGACCTTTTGGAGGATATAAAATTTGTAAAGGAGATTGACGGAATTGCTTTTGACGTGATGAATAAGTCAGCCATGGAGGGACTCAAATATGAGGATGCACATAAAGGTGAGGCGGACGTTGAGACGAAAAAGAAAGCGTTGGAAGAGAAAGCCGATCGTTTTATAAAAAGAATGGGGGCCTTAACTTTGGACAATGTGCCGGCACTTTGCAAGCTGGCGGAACGGTTGGCGCAAAATCCTGTGTTTGTGGAAACGATCGTCAACGCAGTACGACAGGAAAATGATGTGAACGAGGCATTGAAGAAGGGATATTCGCTGCTGGCTGACAGTCTGCTGGATTCAGATAATCCCCTGTATCAGGAGGTAACAAGCCTGCATGAAAAACTTGCTGATCTGGAGGAGCCTGAGGCAGTTCCGATTTATGTGACGGTAGATAAAAAGGTGCCCCGAGTCATGGGAGCGGATCTCTATGCTGCAAATTCGTTATGGGTGTCTATGATCGAACGGGCTTATGCCGCCTCCGGGCTTCACAGACGGGAACTCAGGGAACCGGAGTCAGAGAGCGATCAGGCTGCTTTGAAAAAATTTTTGGATAAAGAAAAAGAAATCTTGATAAAACAGGATAATCCGAAGCTTATGCCGAGCGAGGTCGATTATTTGCTGGCAAAGAAAAAAAGGGCATATATGGAGGACTATCGCCGCAGTTATAAGCACATCGAGGGTGGTAGCTCTTCGGAATTTTTAGAGACCTTAACCGGAATTGCCAGACAGGATCACTCGATGGATGATATGTATTGGACGAAAAAAGATAACGTGGCCAAAACAGTAATCGACTCTGTGAAAAATGGGATGCTTGAAATTATGGTTCCGTATATGGAAAATCACAACAAGCTCCTAGCGTTTGTGCTGGATCATATATTTCAAGATTATTCCATGAACAAATTGCAAAAACTGTATGATTCCAAGCTATATCGCGTACATGTATCGGATCTTGTGAGTCATTTCTGTAAGATTGAGAATTGGATGGAGAATCCAAAAGAACAGATGAAAAAATATAACCTGAATAAAGAAACACTGGAGCAGATCGTGCAGGAACTCCGGGAAAAACTTCCGGAATACATAGAACGGGCAATCGAAGCCGATAAGCTCAAGGTTCAGTATGATCCGATGTCTGGGAAGTATACAGAGGCTGCAAAAAAGGAGTATAAAGCCATAGAGGATGCATTGCGCAATCATATTCCGGTAGGTGCCGGTACGGTAAATTTTCAGGGTGGTTCAAATACGGGACTAAATGGTGAGCCCGTGGAAGGTGGAATCGTTGGCAATCATGCCTATGCCATTGTGGGTGTCAAAGAGATGGATGGCAAGAGATTTATAAAAATGCGCAATCCATGGAGAGCAGGGGATACCGGCTATGTAAAGTGTACAAAGCCCGGAGAAAATGCTGTATTTGAGAGAGTCAAATATAATGATGGTCCTTTTTCAACTATTTCACGGCAGAAGGAGCAGGGTACTTTTTATCTTGAACTGAATGACTTTTTGAGAAATGTCAAAACCATTTATTATAACAGTAATCAGGCAGTGACAGCGTAAAACGGCAGAAAATCGGAGGATGGAAAATTGGAACATATTTCTGTGAATATGGCAGGAAAAGAATCATATAGGGAGCTGCTCCCTTTGGTGGCACCGGAAGCCTGGGGGATGCTGATGTCTGATGAAGCGGGATTGCTGCTGGCCGTAAAGGATGCCGGGGAGGATCGAGAAGAGGTGTGTGGTGCGGTGCTGTTTTGTAATGATCCGAAGGAGGGATTTTTGATCCCCTCCATTTATGTAAAAAAAGAGTATCGCAGGCAGGGGATCGGCGCTCTGCTCTTAACGGCAGCGCAGCAGCAGGCGCAGGCATGCGGCGCAGGGGGGATCACGCTGACTTACGAGGTGTCTGATGCAGAACCCCAAGAAGCTGAGGAGCGAACGCATTTTTTCCTGCAAAACGGTTATGGCATGCCCTCTGAGGAAACCATGGTGATGGCGATCCCGATGGAGAGTCTGGCGGACAGCTATGTGGCAGGTCTGCCGGATCCCGGGCAGGAACACATTAAAAAAATGAAGTCCTTTGATGAACTGCCGTTTCTCGTCGGTAAGGACTACCGTGAGAGATTAGGCAATGAGATCCCGCAGATTCTGGACCGGTCTTTCGCGCCGGGTGTGGTGATCCCGGAACTGACACTGGCCTATGTGCAGAAGCATCAGGTCGTGGCATTCGTGGTATGCTCGGAGGTAGACGGGGCGCTCCATCTGCACGCTGCCTATGTGCAAAGTCAGACGCATGCAAAAGCGCTGATCTCTCTGGTAAAGCAGATCTTTCAGATCGCGCAGCAATCATATCCACAGTACCGCGTCCTGACGATCACGACCGCTACATATCAAGGCAGGCTATTGGCAGAAAAACTGTTGCACGGTGCGAAGATCCAACGGACGATCGTCTATACCTGTTTCAAAACGCTGTATGCGGATCACGTTTCTGTGGAGCCGACCGGATTTGGTGAAGCGCTGGTGCGTTTCCAGACGTTGACGGAGTACCTTTCAAGTGCAGGAAAGCTCTCCTATCTGTATGTGGTGCCCGGTGAGATGCCAGTGGCGAAGCTTCCCATTGATGAGGAAGGACGGCTTCCGATGGCAGTTGTGCGCTATGTTGTGGATGTAGATGCGGAGGAGACCCCGTTTTTACTTTTGGCAGACTTGGAGTTTCCCGTAAAGGAAACTCCGGTCGAGAAGCTGCGGGAACTGGTAAACCCCGTCTGCGATGCCGGTAAGATCACACGGGCCTACTGGAAAGATGAAGAGGAAACCGTGCTGGTGCTGGAGGCGGAACGCAGAGAGGAGCTTGCACTTGTGCCGGAGGAAACCGTAGCATTTCTTGTGGATTTCGTCTCCGCAGCCCGGGAGATTGTGGAAGCTTGCCGGTGCACCGAATAAGAAGTTATGAAAAAACCGCTTGCACGTTCCTGAAAGGAAAAGCAAGCGGTTCATTTTATAAAAGGCCGAACATCCCTGCTCCACACTTGACGTGCAAAGCAGCAGGGACTGTCCGGCCTTTTTTACATTACATCTCTACTGTACACAGTTCATATCGGTGAGTCCGCAGCTCTTATCATCTGCAGAAGTATCGCCGTTCATGTTGGTGATGCTGTGCTCCTTCTGCTCCTGACCCTCTAAGCAGTTCATGTCCTGTAAGCCGCAGCTCTTGCTCTCGTCGTCAGTTGCTCCGTTCATATTGGAGATTCCTAATCCGTCCTTTGCCATAATAAAAACCCTCCTGTTTCTTTGTTCTACGTGTCATTGTGAAGGTGCTGATCTGCTGCCTGCACATGTTTGCCGGAGAAGTTCCCCGACTTCCCGGTTACTAAGAGTATACCAAGAAAACGGAAAAAACGGTATAGACAAAACTTGGAAAATGATAAAAGAGACGTAGCAGGAAAAGATTGATTTTTTTTGAAATCTGTTAGAAAATAGGAATAGGTATCAATAACCAAAGGAAACTATCTGTTGAAAGGAGAAGCGTATATGAGTTTTATCGAAAAAAGAATCGAGCCCTTTGAGGTAGATGCATATCAGAATGGGGAGTTTATCAAGGTAAGTGATCAGACCGATGCGGGAAAATGGAGGATCTTTTTCTTCTACCCGGCAGATTTTACATTTGTATGTCCCACAGAGCTGGGGGATCTGGCAGATCACTATGAAGAATTTAAAGAGGCAGGCTGCGAGATCTATTCGGTATCTACCGACAGCCATTTCGTGCACAAGGCATGGGCAGACGCTTCCGATACGATCAAGAAGATCAAATATCCGATGCTTTCCGATGCGGCATGGAAGCTTTCC
>SFRL01000029.1 GCA_004562765.1 bacterium
CGCTGTTGTTCCATCCGTTCCTTAAATGTCAGCTGCGCAGGTTGTTGTGCCTGTATGGGAGCACCGGCAGCAGTTCTCTCTGCGACCGCCTCCGGAAATGCCTGACCGACCTGGGCTAAGAGGCTCTCATTGATCTCCTTTGCCTGGCGAAGCAGGAGATCCTGTTGGAGATCGCGGCGTTGTTCGATCGTTTGACCCTCTGCCAGATCCCACTTTTGCAGTTCCGTGAGATGGGCGCGCATGATCTGCTGCTTAGGTACTTCCTGCATATGCTGCTCTTGCAGTTCTTTGGTCTTTTGAAGCATCATTGTATCATCCATATGTTAAGTCTCCTGATTTTTATTGAAATGTACGTCGATAAGTATGAGATATTTTTCTTGCATTTGGCACCAGTCCCCGAACCAATCGAAGAGAGTCGTCATTGATCACCTGAAGGGCGAGGCGCGTTGTGGGTGGATAGAGTTCCTGTGCACGTGTGATCACGGTCTTTAACAGCGAGTAAAGTACCACCGGGTTGGCTTCCTCCGACCAGAGTGCACAGAGTGTTAATTCACCGCAACAAGAATGATCGACAGCTGCGAAGGCGTTTACGTCCCCATCCTTGATGAAAGCATGACTTAATTCCGGTTCCACATCGGCACCCAGGAGCGTTTGCTTAGGAAGCGGTATTTCAAGAGCGATTCCCCGTTTTTGCGCTGCCCGAAGGTCATCTTCGGAGACCTGTGAAAAAGCTCTGATCCGAAGGGATCTGCTGGCCGGCTTGCGTAGCATCGGAGATTCGTTTAATTCTTCTAAGGTAAAGGTATAGATGTTTCTGCCCCGGTCGTTTTCCGGCAGAAAGCCCAGCGCATCCAAAAACGGAAGCAGGGATTCATTATCCGGATGTGCGGTGGTAAAGGAGAATGTGATTGCCCGAATGGTACTGTTTTCTGAGAGAAAAGCCTCCAAACGTCGGAGCAGCAGACGACCGCCCCCGTGTCTTCGATAATCCGGTGCTACATATAAGGAAGTGATCTGAAAGCATCCGTCCGATACATAGCCTGCCAATGCACCACAGGCAACACCTTCTTGTGCGATGCCCAGTGCAGTGACCGGTTCTCCGCGCTCGATCATTTGAGCGGCTTCCGGTAAAAGAAGTGGAGAAAAAAGGGATAACCGTGATCTTCCGATGTATCCCAGTTGTAGGTTGTGAGCTTGCTGTATGTGTTCCATGGCTGTGACCTCCTTTGTTTGATCTATTATCTCATATTCAGCAAATCATTTCCAGTGGGTCAGGCCGGGTGGCACTGTCGATTGAGTACATATTTGGTACGATTCAGACCATGCGTGCCCGCCCAGTGACGGGAGCGTTTATAATAGAATTACTTTAAAAGTTCATACAAACAAAGAACGAAGAAAAGGAGTATGTATTATGGAAAACAGAAAAACAAGCTTTATGAAACGCGCAGCAATGTTCGTTATGGCACTGGCAGTTGTACTGACGACCGTGATGATCCCGGTACCGGCAAAGGCAGAGGAGACAGGTGCGTTTGTAGTGACATCGTACACGATGGCAAAAGGTGAGAAATGGACGCTCAATGTTTACAATGCAGCGGACAACGCAAAGATTTCTTACAAGTCCAGCAAGACTTCCGTGGCAACAGTGAGCAAGAAGGGTGTTGTAACTGCAAAGAAGGCAGGTAATGCAGTGATTACTGTCACCATCAAGGAAGGCAAAAACACCTATCAGGGAAAGACAAAGATCAAGGTAAAGTCAAAGGTTACAACTGCTGATAAGATCAAGCGTGTAAATACAGAGTTGAATCTTCTTTATGTATGTGCTGCCGGACTTGCAGAGATGAACGGATGGCTTGCGAATGAAGAAGCGCTGACCTATCTGGCAACATGTGCGGATCTTGTTGATGAAGCAAATAAAATGGCAAAAAAACCGAGTGCTTACTCTGACGCTGATATCGCAGATATGCTTGAGGCAATTTCAGTCATGGCAGAGCAGATGGAAGCATTTTTACCTGTATTTGCACAGCCTTGTGCGTAATTAATGTAAAATAGTTGATAGTGCTGCGAAAAGAGAAGCCTTTTTTTGGCTTCTCTTTTTGGAACATAGAAAAGTGTGAAGCATTTCACGGGAAAGGAGCGATAGTTTTATGAAAAACAGGAAGAAAAAGGGACGCATGCTGACTTCGCTGCTGATACAGTGTCGTCAGCTCCGGCGCTAAGAACTTCACATCCGGCTGCGGTCCCATGCCATCCCCATGGAGAGTTTGACACGCAGAGGAATGAAGGCTTTTTCAAATCCGATGTCGCCAAGAAGGGCTTTATAGATCTCAATGGTATCAAACGCTGCATCTCCAAGAAAAGTTTTTGGATTGATCAGCGGATGCTTCTGGAAGAAATCGATCAAAACTGGCAGGAGCGCTTTGGAGTCAGCAAGCGATTTGTCTTCATCCGGGGAATCGGATTTTTTCTCGATCACGATATCAGGGTGTGCATTTAAAAAGTCCTTGTTGTAAAAAGTGATGTTTCTCGCTAACTCTATTTTACCATAAACCTTGAGGAGATATTTTATTTTAGCAACAAAAAATGCCGTATTTATGCGGCTTTTGGCGTTTCGCAAACGCCTATTTAGAAATAAGAGGAAAAGGAGACTTATGCTATGAAAAAAAGTATGAAAAAAATGATCGCAGGTGTCTTGACACTTGCAATTGTGATGACCATGTGTTTGACAGTGACGCCGCTCATGGCTTCCGCAGCTTCATGGAAGGTTGCCTACAAAACCAATGGTGTCGTAACTGTTCCTTCCGGACAGACGTTCGATACAACCATCGAAACCAAAACCTATGGCAAGATCGCATGGCAAACGACATTGCTTAATACAACGGTCGGATATACGGTTACGATCTACGATATGGACAGAAATAAGCTTGGCACCATTCAGGTTTCTGCAGATGATTCCGAATGGAAGTCTGAGCAGCAGATGGCCGGCATGGTCTATTATCATATCGATCAGGTTTCAGGCATTGAGGCCGGAACATGCCTGATCTCTGTAAAATTTGATAGCGATAGCGATATACAGGCGATGTTCAGTGCACAGACATGTGCTACTTCAACCAGTACGGCGAATGCACCTACCCTTAAGAACACAGAGGAGACCGTCACCGCAGGCTTCCAGACAAATCTAAGCGTAAAGGGTGATACGATAAAGAACTGTACCAGCAGCGACAAGAGTATTGCCACTGTTACATCAAAGGGTGTTGTCACCGGAAAGAAGAAAGGTACTGCCACCATCACCGTCAAGACTGCAAAGGGCTATGATCTCACATGCAAGGTCAATGTAAAGGCAAATACATACTCCGTTAAAAAGGCCACCGCGTCAGATGTAAGGGCCTACAGCTACAAAATCATACCTTACAGTGCAAAGTATGATTCCAAGGGCAACCTTGTGGTCAAAGCAATGGCGATCAATAACATGCCTACAAAAGTGAAGACAAAGGTCTGGGTGAATTCATTTAACGATTCTTCCAATAATGAAAGCAAGAAGATCACTGTGACACTTCCTGCAAATAGTGCAAAATCTGTCACCCTTAAGTATCCGAAGTCCTGTCTGCTGGATAAGAAAATAAATCTGCCGGTAAACGGAATCAAGATCTTTGAACTTCCGCAGTATTAGAAAAAGGAGCTGAAAGCTTATGAAAAACAGAAAGAAAAAGGGACGCATGCTGGCCTCACTGTTGCTTGCCCTGGCACTTTGCCTGACGGCAGTGCCAACGCAGATCGTACAGGCAGCCACGCCGGTGCGGGTGAATCCCCAGAAGCTGACCCTCAATGAAGGGTATAAATCGAGGATCATGATCACAGGAACCAAAAGCAAGGTCACCTATTCCAGCAGCGACAAGAAGGTGGCAACGGTAGATTCCAAGGGATGGATCACCGGTGTCGGCGGCGGTGACTGTGTCATTACCGCGAAATACGGCAGCAAAAAGAAAACCTGCGATGTGACCGTCATCGCCAAACAGACCACGAATACGGGAGGAAGTACGACGATCAACGCACCGGCGCCACAGGATGGCATGGGACCGCAGCCGGATGTGAAGTTCTTAGCGCCGGAGCTGACGACACTCTACATCAAGGAAATCGTTGTGAAGAATGCGTATGTCGTACCGGATAAGAACATGATCGTTGTACATCTCGAGAATCCAAATCCGGGATTCGCCAGCACCACGCTGACCGTAAATTATACGGATCTGGACGGCAAGCCGCAGACGATGCAGTGCCATGTGATGCTGATCGGCGGCGGAGCCGAGCTGTTTTATGAGGTCGCAGTCCTTGCAAAGAAGGGAACTACGGTGACTGCGACCGCATCGGATACATTGATCCTGAAAAATAATTTTGCCATGGAGCGTCACCAGATCAGATACACCCCGCTTCCCAGCAAGGATCCTGGTCTTATGTATTGGGAATTGAGAAATGAGAGTACCGTGGATCTGGATTATGTGCAGTTTGCTACGCTGTATTTTACCGAGAAAGATAAGCAGTTCATTAGTTACGACAGTTATGGTATTACGGATTTCAAGGCCGGGACGAAACAGGTCATCACATTGCGCAGACCGGTAGATACAGACTTTGGTTATCATGCGAACGTCAACTATGCTTACGTCGGTTTGCCGGATTAGGAAAGGGGGAAGAACCATGCATACACGAAAAAGAATGACGAAACGACTGATCGCAGTCCTTTTGACCTTTGTGGTAGCCCTTTCACTGATGCAGACCGTGCCGGTGCAGGCAGCACCCAAGATGACAAAGCATGCAGCGAAGTCGGTTACCATGTTAAAGGGAGAGAAGATCCGGCATTTTCCTGCCCTGATGAATATGATCAGCGCAAAGTCTTCCAAGCCTTCGGTGGTGTCAGTCAAAAAGGCAAAGAACTATGTGGTGTTGACTGCGAAGAAAACAGGTACCGCCACCATCACCATCGTAGATGAGGACTATCCGAAAACAGAGCGTAACACCTATACCTACAAGGTAAAGGTGGTACAGCCTAAGGTAGAGTTCAAATATGTGGGAACGACGAGTAATAACCAGATGGTCGTCAGTGTGACCAACAAGACGGGATACAGCTTTGATCTTTCTTTGGAATGCACATCGCGGGATGCAAAGGGAAACGAGCTTTTTAAAGGACCTGCCGTGGTGTTTGATGTGGTGGACGGAAGTACCGCTTATATCACGATGATCGGCAAGAACGGTGTTGCACCGGACTTTAAAAAGAGCACGATCAAGGTGAAGAAATACAGTTATAAGCCGGAGCTGAAATACACCAATGTGACATCCAAGATTACGATGACAGATGAGCTGGATCTCAGTCAGGTGAAATATATAGAGGCTACAAACGCATACTTGGAGTCACATTATGAGGGAAATACGATCTTGAAACTGCAGTTTGAGAATCCTACCTTCGATCAGGTGGATGGTAAGGCAGACATCCTCTGGTATGACGAGGAAGGAAAGCTGCTGGGCGTGGATACCCAGTCTGTAAGGATGGCTGCAGGGGAGACCTGGACAAAGGAAATCTGGTACAACAACAGCAAATACATTGGTAGTACGACTTCCGTAAAAAATCACAATTATTATGTGATCGTCCCGCGCTTTGTGAAGGAGAAGGAATATGCACCTGAGTTATCGATCTCTTTGAGCGGGGATTGATAGGATGATAGATTTCAGAAATGCTGAGGTATTTCGGAATAAGAAAAGGAGACGAGAAAGATGAATAAAAAGCGATTTTTTAGTATTTTGCTGTGTCTGTGTCTGCTGTGTACCATGCTTCCGGTCACAAAGGCAAACGCAGCCACAAGTAACTCTGCCATAGCCATCTCCAGTGCAGAAGATCTGTTAAAGATGCGTGACGACCCGTCGGGCAGTTACTACCTCACCAAAGATATCACGGTGTCTGAGAATATGCAGGTATTTAATGATCTTACGTACGGCGGAACTGCATTTACCGGTACCTTCGACGGTAAGGGGCACAAGATCAAGGGTTATACGGCAAGTGTGAATGCTTCGGAGTTTACATATGTTTCGCTCTTTGGAAAAATCAAGGATGCCACCTTTAAGAATCTGACGCTGTCTGATGTAAATATCAATGTCAAAAGTGATTATGGTGCCCAGGTAGCTGCCCTTGCCAACGGTAAAGCCACCTGCAGCAAGGTCACTGTCACCGGAAAGATCAATGTGAGCGGTAATGAAACTACCTCATATGATGCAATGGAGTATGATATTAACGGTCTGTGTGAGATCGGTACCTTCACAGACTGTACCAACAAAGCTAGCATCACTGCAAACTGTCGCACGAGTCATTTTGCCGGAATCTCTGTGTCCGGTATTTCCGGCTTTGGAACCTTTAAAAACTGCAAGAATAGCGGAACCATTTCCCTGACAGGATTTGCATCGTCAGGAGAACCTTTCAGCGTAGCCGGAATTTCCGTGTCAGGAACGCATACCGGCTGCAGTAACGCAGGCACGATCAAAGTAAAAGGCATGGCAGGAAACGCGGATTATCCGATCTATGCAGCCGGAGTGTCCGCTCAGCCGATGAAGATCAGCAAATGTTCCAATTCCGGAAAGGTTGCGGTAGAAAATCTGACAGATAATGATGTCTATGCTGGCGGTGTGGCGGCTTATTATGGTGTGGAAAGTGGATATGTCTGTACCAAGTGTTTTAATACCGGAGCGGTATCCATTAAGCAGATGGGAGGCAAGTTCTTCTGTGGTGGAGTGTTCGGAGACCTGGGTGGTGACGGTAGAGAACTCTACAACACCGGAAAGGTGACCGTTACGGCCTCCAAAGCTAAGGATCAGAATAAGGATACGGGCATGGTTGGAGGTGTCGCAGGCTATGTAAATAATTTGTCAGAATGTTACAATACAGGAACGATCTCTACTAACACGAAGGGTAAGGTTGGTGGCGTTGCCGGACTTAGTGAAAGTATGGATAGATGGACGGTTACCCACTGTTACAACACCGGAAAGGTGAGCGGCAAGAAGGGCTCCATTTTTGTGGGCGGCATACTTGGCAGCTATGATAACCCTATGGCATCACAATACGGCAGCTATTTTGTTCGTGATAATTACAGCACCACCTCATCCCTTTACGGCAGGGCCCAGACCTCATGGGAGCCTTTCTGGGCGCGCGGAACAAAGGTCAGCTCCATCACTACAGGCAACTGTCCGAAGCTTTCCAGCAAATACTGGACCTATTCCAGCAAGCATAAACGCCTGATCTTAAAGAATTGCAAAGAGAAGTAGTAACTGATTCAGGAGGTTGGCAATGAAAAAAAGAAATTTCTTGAAGCGCCTTTGCTGTCTGATGATGGCTGGGATGCTGACCGTGCTTTCGGGAGCCGGGTTTACACAGGCAGCGACCATGAGCACGGTGGAGGTCACGGATTTTAAGCCGGTGTGTGAGTCGCTCATGAAGTTTGTGTCCTACGCCGTATTGCCGTCAGACGCGCAGCCCTTTGACGGGAAGTACTCTTACAAAGAGTGCATCCCAAAGGGTGCGACCGTCTATATTCAGGAACTGTATACGACTTGTACGGGACAGTACAATATCGTGAATTACGAAGGAAAAGCCTATTATTTGAACAAGTCCGCCATTCCTCTTGACCAGGTGAAAAAGAGAACGCTTCTGAAGCGGAAGACCAAAGCGGATGTGGTGAAAAAGAAAGGCTTGGTCGGCGATGTGTTACAGGGCGATGATTATGGATACATCTATGCACGCCCGGATGACAGTAAGCCGGCAAACTGTTACGCATGCGCGCCCGCCGGAACGGTTGTGGAGATCGTGAATGCGAACTACAATAAAAACTGGATGAAGATCCTGATCGCCAAATCTTACGTCGCCTATATCAAAAAGAGTGATGTCATCACAGGAGATGCCTATCTGGCAGGTGCGGCAACGAAATATCAGCCCTACATCAAACTGGCAAAAAAAGCAAAGCTGACTTACAGCGGCATTTTGAAGGATTACAACAAGACACTGACGAAAAAGGAGCTTTGCAGACTGGCAGTGCTCTGGTATCAGGCGATGGGAAACAAGCTGCCAAAGCAAAAGACCACATCACCCTTTACGGATACAAAGGACAAATATGTGATCATGGCGCATCAGCTGGGTATCATAAAGAGTACTTCTAACAAGAAGTTTTCCCCGGATGAACCACTGACGGAGGGCACCTACAATGAGATCGTGAGCCAGCTGATGAAAGTGACAGATGCATCTGCGGATGCCAGTGCGGTAGCAAAGAAGAACAGCGGCTGGACAGGAAGCAAAGTGCCAAGAGATGAAGCGATCGCCAGACTCTACAAGGCATTGGTGCCGAGCTTTCAGACGAAAAATCTGGTGAGTGACAGTCAGGTAGGTTATATGATCGTGCCATATGATAACCAGAATGTGTGTCTGGATGTCTGGGAGGAAAGCAAAAAAGAAGGTGCCACCATCGGCCTTTGGGATTGTAAGGGCAGCAACAATCAGAGATTTATGATCGATTACGATGGTGGAAACTATTCCTTGAAAAATGTCAATTCCCTGTATACCCTCAGCTTTTCAGGCAATAAAGTCTGTCAGCGCCTGCAGGGATACAAAAGCCAGATCATTACCTTAGAATACAATAAGGATGGAACGGTATGCATCCGAAACGGATACGGCCAGTATCTGGACATCGAGGGTGGAACTCCGGTCTCCGGTGGTACGCTGACCTTCAAGGAGAAATCAGGAAGCAGCTCGCAGAAGTTTGTATTTAAATTCTAACAATCGGGCTCCGGAGCAAAATATGAAATCAGGAGGATTGCTATGAAAAAACAGAATTTTTTGAAAAGACTTGTTTGTCTCATGCTGGCGGTTATGCTGATCCTGAGCGGTTCATCGGTCACGGCTTTTGCGGCAGACGACGTGATGATGGCATATGATGCGATCAGCAAAGCCTTCGCCAAATTTACGCCGAGTGACAGCACAACGGAACAGGATGTATTGGATTATGCCAAGAAAGCGCTGCCCTCCGGCAGTACGGTGACACTGGAGATCAAGGATTTTAAAAATACTCCGGCACCCGAAAAGGAGGCAGGTGGAAATACCACCTATGGAGTCGTCGAGGCAAATATCATCATAGGTAAGGCGATCACATTTAATGTAAGAAAACTGATTCCAAAGGCAAAGGCTTCCGATGAGAAGAAACTCACGGAAGACTGGGAGGCAATGTCCCATGCGATGCATCAGGTGAAGGTTTCCAACAAGAAGACGGAGGAAGAGCTGCTGAAAGCAGCGCTTTCCGCATCAAAGAATGGCACTACCGCCAAGTGGACGAAATTTATCAAGGTGGATGCGACCTATGAGAAAAAGGGAGACATCACCGGTTATATGACCATGACATTAGGCGGTAAGAGCAAAGAGCTTCGCTTCCATGAAGAGATCCCGATGCTGCAGCGAAAACGGCCATCCAAGAAGCAGTGTGATGTGGCGAGTAAAGATTGGGAAATTCTGCGGCAGACTAATATTGAGCGCTTTAAGGAAGGGCTTTCTCTGCTGACGATGGTTCAGCCGCTTCAGGGAGTGACTTGTATACGCGCCGAGGAACTGAATAAACAGCCGTCGTTGAAGCATACCAGGCCGGATGGAACCAGTTTCCGTACAGCGGTTCCTGCGTCCTTTGTGAATGCGGGATTGGGCGAGAACATATATAACTGTAAAACAAATAAATTCAGTGCCACAGCAGCGGTGGTTGGATGGATGAACAGTAAGCCTCATCGGGCAAATATCCTGCGTAAGGACTATGATTATATTGGTATCACCAGCTATGAAACACAGTCGGTTCAGATCTTCGCGATCTCAAAGTATCCGATCACTTCCTATACGACCAGTGCCGGCAAGAAGACCTTTAAGAGTGTTGAGGAAATGGAAGGGGAGTATCTGATCTGTAAGGACAGCTCCGGATTAAAATCTTATCTTCCACTTGACACTTCCTACATGACAAAGGTAAAAGACGGATATACCCTGAAGCTGAATTCGAAAAAGACGATCAAGCTGACGATCAAGGGCAGTTCGACAGGTACATCGACAGGAACATCAACAACGAGCAAATTTACAGATGTGGAGTCCAAGGATGCAAAGGCTGTAGACTGGGTGGTAAAGAAGAAGATCATGACCGGAATCAACAGCACGAAATTCTCGCCGAAGGCATCCTGCACCCGGGCAGATGTATTTACCTATCTGTATAAGGCAAACGGTTCGCCGACACCACAGTCGAAAAACTGGTTCGCAGATGTGAAATCAACAGATACCTTCTATAAACCGGCATTGTGGGCACAGGAGAAGGGTCTTGTGGACTGGGGTATGCTGTACCCGAATGATGTATGCTTAAAGAGCTATGCCCTGTACTATGTATGGATGAGTGTCGGAGCACCGGAACCGACACAGAAGACAACCTTTACGGATTTTAACGACGGGGTATTCTATGCAAAGGCAGTTGCCTGGGCAGAGGAGAAGGGCATCATCAAAAATACAGGGGATAACAAATTCAACGGAGACAGCGCGGTATGTACCCGTGCCGATATCGCAAATTTCCTGTATGGTGCTTATAATAAATAAAAAATGACTCGTACACACTTGTATGGATCGCTGCTGAACGATTCATTGTAATTTAACCGAAAATCCGCTATACTAGGGAAAAGACCTTGGTATAGCGGATTTTTTACGATCCGGATGCAGGCGCGAAGAGAAAGGGGTATGGATGTGAAGCTGGTAAAGACGACGGAAGCAGTGGGACAGGTTTTGTGCCACGATATGACACAGATCATCCGGGGGGTTACGAAAGATGCCAGATTCCGCAAAGGACATATCGTG
Source organism: bacterium (assembly GCA_004562765.1). Taxonomy (GTDB): domain Bacteria; phylum Bacillota; class Clostridia; order Lachnospirales; family Lachnospiraceae; genus W0P33-017. The sequence goes on from SFRL01000029.1 coordinate 10,886, forward strand.
ACAGAGGAAGACATACCGGTCCTTTTATCCATGGGAAAAGAGCATCTGTATGTGTGGGAAAAAAACGAGCACATGCTCCATGAGGATGAGGCGGTGGAGTATTTAAGAGAGATCTGCTCGGGCAGAAATACCTCCTCCAATGCGCCAAAGGAAGGAAAGATCGAATTGCGGGCGGAATGTGACGGGATGCTTAAGGTCAATGTGGAAAAGCTGCTGGCGGTCAATTCCCTCGGCAATATGATGATCGCCACAAGACGTTCTTATATTCCGGTGAAAAAAGGTGAGAAGCTGGCAGCGACCAGGATCATCCCATTGGTCATCGAAAGGGAGAAGATGGAGGAAGCCAAACGATGTGCAGGCGAGGAACCCATCGTAGAGGTTGTGCCCTACAAGCTGAAAACGGCAGGACTGATCACTACCGGAAATGAAGTATTAAAGGGGATCATAGAGGATACCTTTTCGGATGTGGTCATAGACAAGCTGAAGCAGTATGGCGTTGAGGTGAAAGCGCATGTTTATTCCGGCGATGATGCGGCAAAGATCACGGAGACGATCCTGGAAATGAAGCAGAAAGGGTTGGACATGATCCTCTGTACAGGAGGCATGAGTGTAGATCCTGATGACAGAACACCGGGCGCGATCAAGGCCTCCGGGGTGGATATCGTCACCTATGGAGCGCCGGTTCTTCCGGGTGCGATGTTTTTGCTGGGGTATTTTGAAGACGGGACTCCGGTCATGGGATTGCCGGGCTGCGTGATGTATGCAGATACGACTGTTTTTGATATTGTACTGCCGAGGATCGTCACCGGTACGAGGATCAAAGCGCAGGATCTGTCTGTACTCGGTCATGGAGGACTCTGCGTTGGCTGTCAGGAGTGCAGATATCCAAACTGCTCATTCGGGAGCTGAAACGGGGGAAAGAATAGTGTCGGAACTGAATCATTTTGATGAACATGGAAATGCGGTCATGGTGGATGTGTCGGATAAAAGTGTCACAGACAGGATCGCCGTTGCCGGTGGCAAGATTCGGGTCAATGCGGATGTCATGGATGCGATCGTTCATGGAACGGCAAAAAAGGGAGATGTTCTGGGAGTTGCGCGTGTGGCAGGCATTATGGGTACAAAGCAGACGCCAAACCTGATCCCGCTGTGCCATCCCCTATGTCTGGACAAGAGTACGATCGATTTCCATATATATGAAAAAGAGCTTACCATCGAGGCGGTCTGTACGGTAAAAGTCTCAGGAAAGACCGGAGTGGAGATGGAGGCTCTGACGGGAGTGAGTACGGCATTGCTGACCATTTATGATATGTGTAAGGCAATGGATCGGAGTATGGAGATCTTCGACATACACCTGATGCACAAGGAGGGAGGCAGGTCCGGTGCTGGATGCGCAGAACAGAAGCATTGATTATATCCGCATCTCAGTCACTGATCGCTGCAATCTGCGCTGCGTGTACTGCATGCCGGAAGAGGGCGTCCACAGCCTGCCGCACGAGGAGATCTTAAGCTACGAGGAGATTCGGCGGCTGTGCGGGATCTTTTCTGCACTGGACATCCGAAAGGTGAAGCTGACGGGCGGGGAGCCGTTGACCCGGAAAGGCATTGCGGAGCTGGTGCGGATGCTGAAGGTGGATTGCGGAATGGAGAGCGTCACGCTGACCACCAATGGGATCCTGTTGACAGAACAGCTGGCGGAGCTGGTCCGGGCCGGCGTCGATGGGGTGAATATCAGCCTTGATACGCTGGATCGGGATTGTTTCAGGAAGATCACTCGCAGAGACGAGCTGGAGCAAGTGCTGGCGGGAATCCGTTTTGCACTGACATTTCCGGAGCTGAACGTGAAGATCAACTGCGTTCCCGTGGCACAGCATGTGGATGATGCCCTTGCCATCGCAGGACTGGCAAAAGACCAAAGGCTGAATGTGCGCTTTATCGAGATGATGCCCATCGGTCTCGGGAAACAGTCGGAGGGAATCAGGGAAGCGGATCTGATCCAAAGGCTGGAGTGCGCATATGGAAAAATGACACCCTGTGGACAACCCCCTGGAAACGGACCTGCGCATTATTATCATGTTCAGGGATTTCAGGGGAACATTGGTTTTATCAGTGCCATATCCCATAAATTCTGCAGTGAATGCAACCGGATCCGGCTGACTGCGGATGGATATTTAAAGACCTGTCTTCAATATGAAGCGGATGTTGATCTGAAGAAAATGCTGCGGAGCGGAGCGGATGACGGGCAGCTGTTGCAGAGTATCCGGGAAGCGATCACGGACAAGCCGCAAGGTCATCATTTTACGGAGGAAGTCGGAGAAACGAAGCCGGAGCAGCATTATATGTCGCAGATCGGAGGTTGACATGGGAAAGGTGATCGCTGTATGCATCAGCGAAAAGCGAGGTTTTCAGAAAACGAATATACATACAGCCAGACTGATCGAGGACTGGGGGATCGAGAGGGATGCCCATGCGGGAAAATGGCACAGACAGGTGTCTCTGTTATCCTATGAGAAGATCCGGGAATTTAATGACCGGGGGGCAGATGTCAGTGACGGGGCATTCGGAGAGAATCTGGTGATCAGCGGACTGGATCTTGCTACCTTGCCGGTGGGAACACGGTTCCGGTGTAATGACGCGGTACTGGAGCTGACACAGGTTGGAAAAGAATGTCATCATGGCTGCGAGATCTTTCAGAAAATGGGAGAGTGTATCATGCCAAAAAACGGCGTTTTTACGAGAGTTCTGCATGGTGGAACGGTCTCGGAGGGAGACTGCTTTGACATCATTGAGGAAGGAGAAATATCATGTATCGTGTAGCAGTCATCACATTGAGCGACACCGCATCAAAGGGAGAGAGGATCGACGAGAGTGGTAAGGTGATCGCGGAGATTGCCGAAAATAACGGCTTCGAAGCAGTATTTACAACGATCCTTCCGGATGACGAAGATGCGTTGACGCAGCTTCTCTGTAAGCTGTGCGATGAAGACCGGGCCGATCTGATCCTGACTACCGGAGGCACGGGTTTTTCAAAGAGAGATCATACACCGGAAGCGACGTTAAAAGCTATTGAGCGCAATGCCAACGGAATCTCGGAAGCGATGAGATACCGTTCCCTGCAGATCACGCCGCGAGGGATGCTCTCACGGGGTGTATCCGGGATCCGCAAGGAGGCGTTGATCGTAAATCTGCCGGGCAGCCCGAAAGCGGTACGGGAGTGCCTGGAGTATATCATAGATCCGTTAAGACACGGGTTGGATATTTTAAAAGGAACCGCTCATAATTGTGCTGAAACGTGACAGAGGAGAAAAATGAGAGAGATCTGGAAAATCAGTGCAGTGATATTGGTGATGTCCGCAGCATTGGGTCTGGTGGCATGCGGATCATCAGGGACCGGGCAGGAAGCTCCGCAGGAGGCAGATGTTGAGGCGGAAACGGAAGCAGTCGGCGGTACTTTGACACTCGCGGCAGCAGCCAGTCTGGAAAAAGTATTTACGGAGGAGTTGATCCCGATGTTCAACGAGCAGTATCCCGATGTGGTGATCGAGGGAAGCTACGACAGCTCCGGAAAATTACAGACACAGATCGAGGAGGGTGCACCGGTTGACGTTTTCTTTTCGGCAGCTACGAAACAGATGACAACTTTAAGTGAAGAGGGCATGATCGCAGATGACACGATGGTCGAACTGCTGGAAAATAAAATTGTCATGATCGTTCCGGCAGGAAACGAGGAACGCTTTTCTGGCTTTGAGGAGATCGTAAATGCGGATATGATCGCCATCGGTGATCCGGAAAGTGTTCCGGCGGGGCAGTATGCGAAAGAGGCTCTGACAAACCTCGGACTCTGGGATCAGGTAGAGGGCAGATTAAGCGTTGGAACGAATGTGACAGAAGTGTTGAACTGGGTGGCGGCATCCAGTGCCGAGGTGGGTATTGTGTACGCGACAGACGCGGCATCCATCGCAGATCAGGTCAGTGTGATTGCGGAGGCACCGGAGGGGAGCTGTCAGAAAGTCATCTATCCGGCAGCAATGCTGTCAGGATCGCAGAACCCGGAGGCATCACAGGCATTTCTGGACTTTCTTCAGACAGAGGAAGCTGCCAAAGTATTCGAAGCAGCCGGTTTTACAATGAATCATTAACAGGCCGACAGATACAGGAGGTACTTGCAATGGACTGGAGTCCGGTTCTGATATCCTTAAAAACAGCAACAATCTCCATGATCTTTACATTTATCCTCGGATTGTGGGCTGCCCGTATCGTGGTCAGTTTGCATTCCGAGCGGGTGAAAGCGTGGATCGATGGAATTTTGACACTTCCGCTGGTTCTCCCACCGACTGTGGCGGGATTTTTTTTGTTATACATCTTCGGCTCAAAAAGACCTGTGGGTATGTTTTTAGAGCGGGTATTTTCCTGTAAGATCGTGTTTACATGGAAAGCAACGGTGATCGCCGCGGTAGTGATCGCCTTTCCGCTCATGTACCGCTCCGCAAGGGGGGCGATCGAGCAGGTAAACCGGAACCTGATCTATGCAGGGCGGACATTTGGAATGAGTGAGCGGGCGATCTTTTGGAAGATCGTGATCCCGCAGGCCAGACCGGGCATTGTCTCCGGCGGTGTGCTGGCGTTCACCAGAGGCATGGGAGAATTCGGGGCAACGGCGATGCTTGCCGGAAATATTGCGGGCAGGACCAGAACGCTTCCTCTGGCGATCTATTCCGAAGTGGCAGCAGGAGACATGGAGACGGCGGGAACATATGTAGCCGTGATCGTCGCTGTATCCCTGCTCATTGTGGCAGGCATAAATCTGAAAGGACGGAAATGTGTATGAGCCTGACGGTGGCGATAGAAAAACAGTTGAAGGATATGGTATTGAACGTGTCTTTTGGCACCGACAGTCCGGATGGCATTACTGGTATTCTGGGGGCATCCGGGTGCGGAAAGAGCATGACCTTAAAGTGTATCGCCGGGATCGAGACACCGGACCGGGGGCGCATTGTCTTAAACGGCAGGGTGTTGTTTGATTCGGAAAAGAAGATCAATGTCCGGGTACAGGAGCGCCGGGTGGGCTATCTGTTTCAGGATTATGCGCTTTTTCCGGATATGACAGTAGAGCAGAATATCATAACGGCGATCCATTATTCAAATCTGAGCAAAGGTCAAAAGCTTCCGAAGGAGGAAGAAGAAAAAAGAGCAGAGTCTTACATGAGGCTGGTTCATATTGAAGATATCAAAAACAGTTATCCGGGAAAATTATCCGGCGGTCAGCAGCAGCGGGCGGCTCTGGCACGCATTCTTGCGTCGGAACCGGAGGTGCTGATGCTGGATGAACCTTTTTCTGCGCTGGACACGTTTCTGAGGGAACGTCTGCAGTTAGAGCTGCTGGAGCTTCTGGGAGGTTACGACAAGGACATCCTGATGGTTACCCACAGCAGGGATGAGATCTACCGTTTCTGCAGCAACATGCTCATATTGGAGAACGGCGTACAGACCGGCTATGGCAGGACGGTTGATATTTTCCGAAATCCCGGTACGGTGGCCGCCGCAAGGCTGACGGGCTGTAAGAATATTGTTCCGGTACAGGTGAAAGACGCACATCACATGTTTCTTCCCCGCTGGGATGCGCATCTGGCAGTGAAGGGAGATATACCGGAGGGAACCACACATATCGGGATCCGGGCACATGATCTGCGCAGACCGGAGCATGCGGGGGCAGAGAATCTTGTGGCGTGCAGAAACGGGCGGATCCTGGATGACCCGTTTGAGCTGGTGGTTGTTTTTGAAGGAGATATCTGGTGGAAGGTATCGAAAGAGATATGGGAAAAAGAGTATCAAAAAACGCTGCCTGCACAACTCTTTCTTCCGGAGGACAGTATTTTATATCTCAGAGGTTAAAGCTCTGAAAGACAAAAAAAGGTTCCGAAACCATTGAGCCTTCAATGATCCCGGAACACTTTTTTGTTCATCTACTCCAGACCCGGCGCTGTCTTCAACACGCGCTTTGTCTGTTTTTTACGCCGGAGACTCTTCTTCTGACGCTTGCCGTGGCTTCGGATCGCTTCGTCCAGCTTCCGGAAGCGCTCCTCCTCCTGCTCATCCTGCATCCGCATCAGATAGTTCATTTCCTTGAGGACACGATCTCCTACTTCTGTCCCTATATCCTTACTTAGGTCTTTATTGTTGTCCGTCATAGCATTTCGGACAATTTGTGTCATCAGATTCTGGAACTGTTCCATGCGCTCCTGCGGTGACATCTGAACCGGAGCAGCGGTGGGTTCCGGCTGCTTTTTCTCCGGAAGATGCACGGCTTTTTCCGGCCGGGCTTTTTCTGAGCGGGTTACCTCCGCCGCAGGCTGTGCGGGCGCCTGATGGGGCTTCGTTACATGCTCCGCCGCTGTCGGCTGTTCTTTATGTAAACCGGCCTGTTTCTCCTGCTGCAGAATGATCTTGATCGCCTTCAGCTGGTATCCTTCTTCCTTCAGTTGCTTGATGCGTAAAAACTCATCGACATTCTCCTGTGTATAGTAACGGTGTCCCATCTCATTGCGGGGAACCGTCAGCTCCAATTCATCTTCCCAGTAACGTAATACATGTGATTCCACTGCCACAATGTTCGCAGCGTCGGAAATCATATAACGCACCTGTTCCAACCAATCGACCTCCTTTTTATTTGCTATGCCTTTATTATAGTCAACCCGAAAAAGAGGTACAATCTTTTTTCGCCGCAGGTTTCGACAAAGTTCAAAAATAGATGAAAATTTCAATCAACTGTGCTATAATAGATAAAATTATGCTTATCTGTTCCGCATGTATGCGGTTTTTATATTTAGGAGGATGCATGAGTAATCGTTCAATTAAGTTTAAAGGCAGGCTGCGAACTTACCTGTGTTCGCCCCTGTACCTGATCGGTGTTTTGGTGTTGTTAAACATTCCTTTCTATTTTATAGATACACGTGCCGGTATTTGTATGAGCGGCTTTGCGGGGATCTATACGATCACTGTGGCCGTGACCTATTATCGCAATAAACCGCTGCTTGTCAATGAGTTGGTCAATTTTGCCACGCAGTACGGAAGTGTTCAGAAAAAGCTGCTCAACGAATTTGAGATCGCCTATGCGCTGTTGGATTATAACGGCAAGCTGTTGTGGGTCAACGAGCAGTTTGAGCAGATGACCGGTAAGGATAAAAGCTACCATAAATCCATTACCTCTCTGTTCCCTTCTATTACGAAGGAGCTTTTGCAGAGTGAGGAGACGCTGGAACTGAACCTCCCTATGGGCGAACAGCACCTGCGGGTCTCCATGAGCCGGATCTACTTTGATGCCATCATCAGCGAGGCAAACATTGTGGAGATGGACAGTGACCGAAATTATCTGACAGCCGTCTACTTTTTTGATGAGACGGAGCTGAACCGTTATATTCAGGAAAATGAAGACCAGAAAATGGTCGTTGCACAGGTCTATATCGACAATTTTGATGAGGCGTTGGAAAGCATTGAGGATGTGAAACGTTCCCTGCTCATCGCGCTCATCGACCGAAAAGTGAACGCTTATTTTTCCAAGGTGGATGCACTCGTGCGCAAGACGGAAAAGGATAAGTATTTTGTCGTGTTCCGCCACGAATATCTGAAGACACTCAAAGAGGATAAATTCAGTGTTCTCGAGGATGTAAAGACCGTCAAGGTCGGCAATACCATGGCTGTCACCCTGAGTATCGGTATCGGTGACACGGCGGCCACCTACAGTCAGAATAATGAATATTCACGTATGGCGATCGATCTCGCCCTGGGACGCGGCGGCGATCAGGTGGTCCTTCGCGAGGGTGAAAAGGTCACCTACTTCGGAGGCAAAGCGCAGCAGGTAGAGCGAAATACCCGTGTCAAAGCACGTGTGAAGGCGCACGCGCTGCGCAGTATCATTGAGAGTAAGGAGCGTGTCATCGTCATGGGTCACCAGATCAGTGACATGGATTCCTTCGGCGCGGCCATCGGTATCTATTGTGCGGCGCGCACACTCGATAAAAAGGTACAGATCGTTTTAAATACCGTCAGCTCCACGCTTCGCCCGTTCCGGGAATGTTTTACGGAGGAAAAGGGTTATGCACCGGATACATTCCTGACTCGCGAGCAGGCGATCGAAGTATGTACGCCGAACACGGTGGTTATGGTTGTGGACACCAATCGTCCGGGAAATACAGAATGTCCGGAAATATTAAAAATGACAAAGAATATTGTCGTATTTGATCATCACCGACAGACAAATGACGTAATCGAGAATCCCGCGTTGTCCTATATCGAGCCATATGCATCTTCTGCCTGTGAGATGGTGGCAGAGGTATTGCAGTATTTCACAGAGGGAATCAAGCTGGCTCCGCAGGAAGCCGACAGCATTTACGCCGGCATTCTGATCGACACAAACAATTTCATGGCAAAGACCGGCGTCCGCACCTTCGAAGCAGCAGCTTATCTGAAGCGATGCGGCGCGGAGGTCACCAGAGTGCGCAAGATGCTGCGCTATGATATGACCGACTACAAGGCCCGTGCAGAAGTTGTCCGTCACGCGGAGGTTTACCGGGATGCATTTGCCATCTCCGTCTGCCCGAGCGAAAATATCGAAAGCCCCACGATCGTGGGCGCGCAGGCTGCAAATGAACTGTTAAACATCACCGGTATCAAGGCATCCTTTGTATTGACTGATTACAAGGGAAAAGTCTACATCAGTTCCCGCTCCATCGACGAGATCAATGTCCAGCTGATCATGGAAGCGCTGGGCGGCGGCGGACATCTGACGATTGCCGGAGCACAATTAGAGCATTATACGATTGCTGAGGTGAAGCAGATGCTTCAGCAGACGATCGATAAGATGATAGAGGAAGGAGACCTGAAAGTATGAAAGTCATTTTATTAGAAGACGTAAAGTCATTAGGAAAGAAAGGTGAGATCGTAACCGTCAGCGACGGTTATGCAAGAAACATGATCCTGCCCAAGAAGCTGGGTGTGGAGGCTACCGGAAAGAACTTAAACGACTTAAAGCTTCAGAACCAGCACGCCGAGAAGGTTGCCCAGGAAAATCTGGAGGCGGCAAAGGCGCTTGCCGAGAGCTTAAAGGATAAAAAGGTTGAGGTGAAAATGAAGTCCGGAGAAGGCGGAAGAACCTTCGGCTCCATCTCCACCAAGGAAATTGCTGAAGCGGCAAAAACACAGCTCAACATGGAGCTGGACAAGAAAAAAATGGTTTTAAAAGATCCCATCAAGGCGCTTGGCACCTATGAGGTACAGATCAAGCTGCACCCGAAGGTAACCGGAAGCCTTACGGTACATGTATCAGAGGAGTAGGATGCTATGCCAGCAGAAGAAACGCTTATCAAGCGCACCATGCCAAATTCGCTGGAGGCAGAACAGTCGCTGATCGGTTCCATGATCATGGACCGTGATGCCATCATGGTTGCCTCTGAGCTGCTGGTCAGAGAGGATTTTTATCACCAACAGTATGGGATCCTCTTTGAAGCAATGGTGGAGCTTTTTAACAATCGGGAGCCGGTCGATCTGATCACGCTCCAGAACAAGCTGAAGGAAATGAACGTTCCGCCGGAGATCAGTTCTCTGGAATACGTCAAGGATCTGGTGGATGTCGTTCCCACCTCCGCTAACGCAAAATATTATGCCGAGATCGTCAAGGACAAAGCGATGCTGCGCCGGATGATCCACACGACGGAGGATATCACAAACGACTGCTATCAGGGCAGTGAATCCACGGAAGTTTTGCTGGAACAGACGGAAAAGAAGATCTTTGATCTGCTGCAGAACCGCGGCGGCGGCGATTATGTGCCGATCAAGCAGGTCGTGTTAAACGCACTGGATAAAATTGAAAAAGCGTCCAAGACCCAGGGAAATGTGACCGGAATTGCTACCGGATTTCTGGATCTGGATTATAAAACATCCGGACTGCAGCCGTCAGACCTGATCCTTGTGGCAGCCCGTCCCTCTATGGGAAAAACCGCGTTCGTCCTGAATATCGCACAGTATGTGGCATTTCACAGCGATCTGTGTACGGCGATCTTCAGTCTCGAGATGTCGAAGGAACAGCTGGTCAACCGTTTGTTTTCCCTGGAGTCCAGAGTCGATGCGCAGAAGCTGCGCTCCGGTGATCTGTCGGATGCCGACTGGGAGAAGCTCATCGAGGGCGCCGGAACGATCGGTCGATCCAAGCTCATCATCGATGACACGCCGGGTATCTCTATCTCAGAGCTTCGCAGCAAATGTCGTAAATACAAGCTGGAACACGATCTGAAGCTGATCATCATCGACTACTTACAGCTCATGAGTGGCAGCGGTGGAAGAGCCTCCGACTCCAGACAGCAGGAGATCTCCGATATCTCCCGTTCCTTAAAGGGTCTGGCGAGAGAGCTGAACGTTCCCGTCGTCGCACTTTCCCAGCTGTCCCGAGCCGTGGAACAGCGACCGGATCATCGTCCGATGCTCTCCGATCTGCGTGAATCAGGAGCGATCGAGCAGGATGCGGATGTCGTGATGTTCATTTATCGTGATGACTACTACAACAAGGATACAGAAGATAAAGGTATTGCCGAGATCATCATTGCCAAGCAGAGAAACGGTCCGATCGGAACCGTCAATCTGGTATGGCTGCCGGAATATACCAAATTTGCGAATATGGAACGTTAAAACGAAAGTTAAGAATATGTCCTGAAATGTTTTAAGGGGTAAATCCGAAGATTTACCCCTTAATTTAATCATTTTGAAATTTGTTAAATGACATGAACCTGAAGCGGTTCTGCAGTCCTCTATATAGCAATTAGCCCTCGCTGATTGCACCGGTAGGACATACGCCTGCGCAGGTACCGCAAGATACACATGTATCAGGGTTGATCTCATACTTTCCATCGCCTGCAGCGATAGCGCCAACGGGGCACTCGCCCTCACAGGTTCCACAAGATACGCAAGAATCATTAATAACGTAAGCCATTTGATTTATCCTCCTTATTTTCGCATTGCTACAATAACTGTAGTTACGTGTCTATTTTATTACAGTTATTGTGGAAAAACAAGTCTATAGTCGGACAAAATGTGTATAAAAATTCGTACCCTGAATTAGTTATGTATAACTTTTGATACTTGATAGATACTAGACAAGTATCAAAAAAATGTATATAATGAGTTTCGGTAAATATTTCAATTTCAAAGGAGGAATAGAACGATGGCAGCAACAGTGACCAAAGACACCATGATCGGTGAATTACTTCAGATAGATGAAAGCATTGCTCCGGTATTACTCGGTATCGGAATGCACTGCCTTGGATGTCCGTCATCCCAGATGGAGACGATCGAGCAGGCAGCAATGGTTCACGGACTTGAGCCGGATGCACTGGTTGATCAGATCAACACATTTTTAAAGCACGAGAAATAAATTCGGATCATACAGAAAGATCCTCATGTGAAGCCGTTTTTAACGGAGCGCATGAGGATCTTTTTTTCATTTAAAGCGGAATGCTACATCTGTGCAAGGCGCTGCAGGGCATCGTGCGCAGCAACGCACCGGAAATGCTCGCCGAAGTAAGCCTCGGCGGACTCGATGTAGCGGTTTTGCAGTGCGTATTCCGATAAAATATTGCACACCTTGTTGAACTCGCTGGGGGAGTGATCTCCCTTGTGCAGTACGAGGTAGTAGATCCGTTCGGGAACATCTAAAAACAGTGAATTGTCACCGGTGTAAAATCCGTTCAGCACATGTGAAAGACGGATCAGATGGTTCATATCCCGGAAGGAAAACAGCTTGACGATATCGGTGGGTACATCCACCGGCGAATCGCCGTGGGCACTGTCGGTGTCTGCGGGAGTCTCCGCGCTGGGATCGGGACCGGCGGTCATATCTGCCGCTGGAGTCTGATCTGCGGAATGCAGGGAAGCGGTGGCGGCACTCAGCTTCCGGAACAGATCCAGAATGCCGTCTGCACTCTCCAATGCATCGGGACTTGCGGTATCCGTATCAAAATTTTCGAGGGCATCGCCAAAATCCGTAAAATTGGAAAACCGGCTGTCCAGCTCTTCCGGGTATTCTACTTTTGTCACATTGAGCATGATCGAACCGCCGGAGAGGGGAATTGCCTCGATCATGAGGGGAATATCATCTGCCTCAAAGCCCAGTTCATAGGATGCCTGCTGCATCATGTCGCGAAACAGCCGTTTTGCTTTATCGCTGCCATAGGCCAGTTCCGAGAGCTGAAGGTGCCGGTCTGCCAGATCCTGACCGGTCAACGTGCAGCGTATTTGGTTGTCGTTGATTCGTTCTATTTTCATAGTCTCATTTCCTTATTGCGAAAAAATATGATCTAAATCGATAATTATTCCTATAAAGTACAAAACAGTATATAAAAATTTCTTCAAACCGTCAAGACATATGTTCCGAAATGTACGTTTGAAATTCTTAAAAAAGTATAAACTTTAAAAAAGCGGTTGTCAAAACCTAAATTCGTGTGGTATAAGGGAAAAGGAGATGCTTTTTCCACCGGGTCTGGTTTTTAAACAGAAAGTGCGGTGAGAAAAATGGAGCAGATCCTGTTCGGTAAATATGCTGTGACCGGGCTTCTCGGAGCCGGCGCCAACGGTCAGGTATATCTCGCCAGACATCAGATTCTGGAACAGGATCGGGCGATCAAACGGATTCCCAAGTCCGTGCCCGACAGTTCAAGCTTTCTTTCGGAAGCGGAGCTTTTGAAATCTTTGAAGCATCCCGGTATTCCTATCATCTATGATATCGAGGAAGATGATGAATATTACTACATGATCGAGGAATACGTCCGGGGTGAATCGCTGGAAGCCTACGTGCTTCATCAGACAACTATTTCCCTGAATTTTATATTGCGGATCGGCAGGCAGCTCTGTGACATTATGGGGTATCTGCATGCTTTGCCAACTCCGGTCATCTATCAGGATCTGAAGCCGGAGCACATTATAGTATATGGCGATCAGATAAAAATAGTCGACTTTGGCATCGCATCATATATTTCCATTGACGGAAATCCATACCAGTCCTATGGAACCGCGCGTTATGCGGCACCGGAAAAACGGTTGGGACTGCCCTGTGATGAGCGCACGGATATTTACGGTATCGGCGTGGTCCTTCGGTTTCTGGAACAATTTTTACCGCCGGAAGAGCACTCAGCACGCCTGAGCCGTATCATAGACCGGGCGCTGGCAGAGGAAAAAGAGCAGCGCTTTGAGACTGCGGCACTGCTGATGGAGCAGTTGGAAGAGGAAATGGCGATCGGAGCAATTGACATTCCGGAAGGGAAAAAGCATCTTTTTAAAAATCTGGCAGTGGTCGGCATGCGGGCCGGCATCGGTGTCACACATGTGGCGGTCTCCTGTAACGTTTATCTGAACGAGACCGGAGCTTCCTGTCTGTATGTGGAGCAGAATCACAGTGGTGATCTGCGGCGCATGGCAGATTCGGGACGCACGCGGCGGGATCGGAAGACGGACTGTATTGCCTGCGGCAGTTTTCTTGGGACGGTTTCTGAGAGAAAGAGCCGGGGATGGGTGAAACAGGGACAGGGCTGTCTGATCCGGGATATCGGAACATATGAATCATCAGACATAGAATTAGAGACATGTGACGGGGTCTTCCTGGTATTGGGCGGCAGAGAATGGGAGATGGAGCAGGCACAGCACTTGTATGAGCGGCTGCGGCTGCGAAAGCATCTGATACCGATCGTAAACTACGGAAATGAGTGGGCAGCGAAATATTACGCGAGGCATTGGCGCAGGAACGTATATTGTTTCCCGGCGGACGGGAGTCCGTTCAATCTTTCCGCGGAAAAACGGCAGTTTTTCGACACGCTGCTGAAAAGAGAGAGGTGGTGAGGATCATATTTTTACGGTTGGCAAGGAAGCAGAAGGAGCGAAAAACGATCGGATTTTACGGTGTGGATTCCGGTGTAGGGACAACACATCTGGCGATCGCAGCAGCGAACTTTGCGGTCAATGAATGGGGTGTTCCGGCGGCGATGGCTGAGCTTGGCGCCCGTCCCTGCATACGGGATCTGGATGTATGCGGACAGGGCGGCGATCACTTTTCGATCGACGGTGTGGACTTCTACCCCCAAATGGAGTCTGCGCAAATGCCGCAGCTTTTGAACGGCGCATACCGGTATCTGATGATGGATATGGGCTGTGATGAGAACTGCTGGCAGGAATTTCTGCGCTGTGATCTGAAATATCTGGTCGCATCCTTCAGTCCCTGGCGCATACGGCAAGCGGAAACTTTCATGGATCTGCATGAAAACGATCATTCAATAAATTATGTTACCGCGTTGCTTACTGTTACGGGAAATGTATACGAAAAAAAGAAATTCCAGCGAAAGTACCATGTGCCGGTGCGGACGATCCCCTTTGTTGCCGATCCGTTTCGGCTGGCGAAAGACCAGCTGTCCTTTTTTCAGGAACTATTATAGGAGGAAAAGATCATTAAGCTGAAAGCCAGATATAAGAGAATTATTGGTGCGGTGGCAGCGGGGGCGCTCCTTGCAGGAATTCCGCTGGCGGGCATGCTCATGTTTGAACGGCAGCGCGGGCAACAGACGACAGAGAGCTTAAGCTATTACGAGCAGCTTCATGAGCAGTACAGCTACGCAAGCTTTTTTGTGCTGACGAGGGATGTGGCGGCGGGGGAAGAACTGACTGCTGACATGATCCGGGTGCAGCGTGTACAGTCTGCGGAGAATCTCTCAGATGTGCAATCGTTCACAGAGGAGGATCTGCTGGGTAAACGGCTGAAAGTTTCTCTCACAAAAGGTGCTGCGCTGAGCACAGACGTTGTATACGAGGGTGCACCGGTCGCAGACGATGAAAGGCGGGTGGAACTGCGTCAGGTTGATCTTCCGCAGACACTGCGGGAAAACGAATATGTAGATGTTCGTATCGCATTCCCGAATGGCGAGGATTATCTTGTCGTAGGGCATAAGCGTGTGTACCGCATGATCCGGGATGACGAAGGAGAAGTGCTGGCGCTGCAGCTGCGTCTGTTAGAGGAAGAACTGCTGCGCTATCAGGCAGCCTGCGTAGATGCAAAGATGTATGAGGATACCGGGCTGTATGCGGTGCAGTACACCGGTGAATTTCAGCCGGCTGCGCAGGTGTATTATCCGGTCAACCGGGCAGTGTTCCGACTGCTGCAATGGGATCCCAATATTGCGGAACTGTTTGTAGTGGAGGAGGAGCAGGAGCGACGCGCTCTTCTGGAGACCGAGCTGGCGCCCTATTTACTGGAAAAACCGGACCGGTCGGAAGAGACCGTTGATTCAGACCGGCCTGTGGGAGAGGAACCGGATCAGACGAAGGAACCGCTTACACTCTACACGGGTCTGCCGGAGGAATCATAGTTCACAAAAAATACTCCTTTTGGGAAAAAGCGAGGGAAGATCATATGAAAGAGAACAGAAATCAACTATACGTGGAGCTGCAGTCTTTTGCAGATCAGGGTATCGTGCTCTTTCTGGACGGCAGTCCGAGCACGCCGGAGTATGTGACACACGTGCTCTGTGCGGCAGAAGATGCCTGTTACATGAGAGATTATGTATATGATGAGACGGAGGGGGTGTTAAAAGAGTTACGTTTTGACAAACTAAATGAAGTATAAGGTTTTAAGCTACAATAGCTTCAAATGATTTCAAGTATTACACATTAACCGACTGAGAGTCCCGGTAAGAGACTCAGAGCGATAAAAACAGTCAACATCGCATGACAGAAGACACAGAGTCTTTTTCATGTAAAATGGGATATAAATAAAGAAAAGAAAAAGAACAAAAACAGGGTGTTGGCGCGCCCTGTTTTTGACATATGGAAATGAAAAGAGTTTGCGTAGCGTATAAGGTGTGTTATACTAAATAAAAGTTTTGTATGAAGAAAGGCTTTTATGCAGCAAAACAGGAGGTATTTACAATGAGAAAAAAGGCAGGTCCCGTGGTCGCGGCATTACTGCTCATCGTGGTGATCGGATTGATATTGGTTGTAGGAAAAAAGATAGAAGATTATATTCCTTCAGAGGAAGTACAGGATCTGGATGAATATTATGGGATAGAAGCGCCGGATGACGTGGCAGTTGTCTGGAATCAGGAATTGTCGGATATGAAAGGAAAGTGTCTGGATGGAAATATCTATCTGGATTTTGATACCGTGCATGACCGGTTGAACAGCAGGTTTTACTGGGATGAAAATGAAAAACTGCTGCGTTACACGACGGCGGAAGATCTTGTCACCGCATATGCCGGACGAAAGGATTATTTTGTCGGAAATGACGTGACAAAGGAGAGCTTTGAGATCGTAAAGATTGAAGACAATATGGTTTATGTGGCATTGGATTTTGTGAAAAAATACACGGATCTGGGCTATGAGCTGTACATGGATCCGTACCGTATCGTTCTCACAACCGACTGGAAGAATGTGTACGGAAGGACAACGATTACAAGAGATACCGAGCTTCGCGTAAAGGGTGGTATCAAGAGTCCGATCCTGACAGAGTTGGAAAAAGGTACAGAGGTGATCGTTTTAGAGTCCATGGAAGAGTGGTGCAAGGTATCTACGATCAACGGACTCATCGGATATGTGAAGAATAAGAAGCTTGTCGGCGAGGGGAAGCAGGCGGAAGCAGGGGAGGACCAATTGCCGCCGCACAGCTATGCAGGCGAGACCTTCACACACAATCTGATGGATGAACCGGTGAAGCTTCTGTGGCATCAGACGACGAATGCGGATGCGAATGCGCGTATCGCCACCGTGCTTGCAAATTCCAAAGATGTGAATGTGATCTCTCCCACATGGTTTTATCTGAATGATAATGAGGGCAATCTGGCGGATGTGGCCAGCAAGGATTATGTAAACTACTGCCATGAGCAGGGTGTGAAGGTGTGGGGACTGTTTTCCAATCTGGAAAATACAGAGGTCGACTCCACCTACGTGCTGACCCATACGTCCGTGCGTGAAAATCTGGTCAACCAGATCATCGCGAAGGCGCTGAACTATAATTTAGATGGTGTGAACATTGACTTTGAGGCGCTGAGCAATGAGGTCGGCGACGGATATATCCAGTTTATCCGGGAGCTTTCCTTAAAGTGTGATGACAACGGTCTGGTATTGTCGGTGGACAATTATGTGCCCAGCGCATACACGCAGTTTTATAACCGCGCGGAGCAGGCAAATTTTGCGGACTATGTGATCGTCATGGCATACGATGAGCATTATGCCGGAAGCGAGGAGGGCAGCGTTGCGTCCATCGGATTTGTGAAAGATGGTGCAAAGAATACGCTTGATGCGGGTGTCCCGGCGGAACAGCTGGTACTCGGCATGCCGTTCTATACACGGATCTGGGCAGAGACACCCAAGGAGGAGGACGGAGATTCCGCAGAGGCAGCAGCTGAGGACTACGTGGGCTATGAACTGTCCAGTGAGGCGGTCAGTATGGCGGAGGCGCGCAGCCGCATCGATGCGAATGGTGCGCAGATTACCTGGCTGGATGATTGCGGACAGAACTATGCCCAGTATGAGGTGGACGGCGTGACCTATAAGGTATGGCTGGAGGATGCGCAGTCACTGGATCTGAAGCTTCAGGTGATGAAGGACTTGAACCTCGCGGGCGCTGCATTCTGGAAGTCCGGAATGGAGACTGTGGACGTCTGGGATACGATCTCTTCTTATTTAGAATAGTGATCTTGGGACACATATACCCCATACAAAGCTCATACAATAAAACAAGTTTATGAGTTTTGTATGGGGATTTTTATGAGGAAAAAAGTGGAATTATGTATGGCGGTACTGATCCTGTTTGCCGCCGGTTTTCTGGGAAGGCAGGGGGCTAAGCTGGTAAGCTCCGCGAAGAGCCAGCCGGAGAAAGGGAAGTACAGCGTTGTGATCGATGTCGGTCATGGAGGCATCGACAGCGGAAAGGTGTCGGCGGACGGAGTTTTGGAGAAGGATGTCAATCTCGCCATCGCGAAAAAGCTGAAAGTGCTGCTGGAGCAGGAAGATGTCAGCGTGACGCTCACCAGAGAATCGGATACCGGACTGTATCAGGAGAGTGACAGCAACAAAAAGGTGGCGGATCTGCAAAACCGCTGTGCGCTGATCGAAAAGATCGATCCGGACTGTACGGTGAGCATTCATCAGAACAGTTTTCCCTCTCCGGAGGTCAAGGGAGCACAGGTGTTTTATTACGGACAGTCCGCGGAGGGGGAAGCGCTGGCAAAGCTCGTGCAGGCGAGCCTGGTCAAACGGGTGGACCCGGGAAATCATCGTCAGGCAAAGGCAAATGAGAGCTATTATCTGCTGAAACGTACGGTATCTCCCACGGTTATCGTGGAGTGCGGATTTTTGAGCAACCCCGAAGAGGCGGCACTTTTGACTGGCGAAGATTACCAGAACCGTCTCGTCTGGGCGATCCATATGGGTGTAATGGAATTTCTGAATGGAGGATCCGCAGATTTCAGCGGAACACAATGATTTTTTTTGTAAAATGTATGGAATTATGTTATACTAGTCACTATGGATATGAAAACGGAAATGATAAAAATAGACCCGCAGGCGATCGATCATGAGGCAGTCGCGCGGGCAGGAGAAATTTTAAAAAAAGGCGGTCTGGTAGCATTTCCCACGGAAACTGTTTACGGGCTGGGCGGCGATGCGACCAATCCGGATGCGTCACATAAAATTTACAGTGCAAAGGGACGTCCGTCGGACAATCCGCTGATCGTACACATTACGAATATGGAGGCGCTGGAAAAGATCGTGGCGGAGGTACCCAAGGCTGCATATCTGTTGGCGGAGCGTTTCTGGCCGGGTCCGCTTACCATGATCTTTCAGAAAAATGACAGGATCCCCTACGAGACAACGGGAGGAATGGATACCGTTGCGGTGCGGATGCCTTCGGATCCGATCGCGCGGGCGCTGATCGATGCATCTACCGGATACATCGCGGCTCCCAGTGCCAATACTTCCGGACGCCCTAGCCCGACACAGGCAGAGCATGTGGCACAGGATCTGAGTGGAAAGATCGATATGATCCTTGACGGCGGTCCGGTGAATATCGGGCTGGAGTCCACGATCGTGGATCTGACGGAGGAAGTGCCGATGATCCTGCGCCCCGGTTATATTACACTGGAAATGCTGCGGGAGGTGCTCGGTGAGGTACGTGTCGATCCGGGACTGATCGCGGCGGATTCTGACCGCAAGCCCAAGGCACCGGGCATGAAGTACCGCCATTATGCACCGAAGGCGGATCTGAAGGTTGTCGAGGGAGAAACGCATGCAGTCGTACAGACGATCAACCGTCTGAGCGAGGAACTGATCGCCCGGAAAAAGAGCGTGGGCATCATTGCTACGGAAGAGACAAAGGATCAGTACGACAAAGGTATCGTTATCAGCATTGGGGGGCGTGATGACGAGGAGGCAATTGCCAGACATCTGTATGGCAGCCTGCGGCAGTTTGACGAGTTGGGCGTGGATGCGATCTTTTCCGAGAGTTTTGCGACCGCGGGAATGGGACAGGCGATCATGAACCGGCTGTTAAAGGCGGCAGGACATCAGGTATTGGAGGTATAGCAATATGTGGGACAAGGTGATTTTTGTGTGCAAGAGCGGCACCTGCCGGGCACCGATGGCAGCGGCACTCTTGCGGGAGTGCAGTTTGAAACGGGAGATTGAGATAGAAGCGAGAGGCCTGGTTGTGTTGTTCCCGGAGCCGCTCAATCAAAAGGTATCTGCGGTGATGATCAGTAACGGCATCAATCTGGAGGGATATATGTCTGAGCAGCTTATGGCAGAGGATGTGGATGCAAATACGCTGATCATTGTCATGGAGGCAAAGGAGATTCCCCAGGTGCTGGGGATCGTCGGGGAGGACAAGCTGCCGCAGGTGCAGGTACTGACGACGCTGGTCGGAGAGGAATTGGAGATCATGGATCCTTACGGCGCGCCGCTGCCCTCTTACGGGCTGTGTTTTGAGTCGCTGTCGAAAACGATCAAAAAACTGGCCGCATGGCTGAATGAACAGGGGGAGGCATCAGGCAATGAGTGACAAAAGAAACGATTATATCAGCTGGGACGAATATTTTATGGGTGTGGCGATGCTTTCCGGCATGCGTTCCAAAGACCCGAACACACAGGTGGGCGCCTGCATTGTCAGCAATGATAACAAGATTTTATCGATGGGATACAACGGATTTCCGACGGGATGCTCGGACGATGAGTTCCCGTGGACGAGAGAGGGCGATCCGCTGGATAATAAATATTTGTACTCCACACACAGCGAGCTGAACGCGATCTTAAACTATCGCGGAGGCAGTCTCGAAGGTGCAAAACTGTATGTGACGCTCTTTCCCTGCAACGAGTGTGCGAAGGCGATCATCCAGAGCGGTATCCGGACAGTCGTGTACGACAGCGACAAGTATGAGCATACGCCTTCCGTCATCGCATCCAAGCGGATGATGGATGCTGCAGGTGTGCGGTATTATAAATATTCACGAACAAATAGACAGATCATGTTAAATGTATAGACATATTCACCAAAAAAATGCTATAATAGAACGAATTGGTGACAACTATGAAAAATAACAGAGAAGTAGTTCAGTCCTTTGCAATGATCATGCAGTTTGGCATCAATATGCTGGTTCCGATCCTCGCGTGTACCCTGTTTGGGGCATGGCTGGGAGAGAAACTGCAGATCTCCTGGCTGGCGATCCCGTTTTTTGTCATCGGAGCACTGGCGGGTATGCGGAACGTATTTGTATTTGCGCGAAGGATTTATCAGCCCAAGGAACATTCTGATAGGGATCGTAATAATATAGAAGAAAAAGAGAAGGTATCATCGGATGTTAAAAAGACTCAATGAGGCATTACCGGGTCTGGTTTTGGGAATAATCATATACGGCATCCTGCTTCAGGTTGCGGGTGTGTGGTTCGTGGATGACAAGCTCGGTTATTCTGTGGGGCTGTGGATCGGTATCGGCTGTGCCCTTTTTATGGCGATCCATATGGCGATATCCATCGAGGATGCGGTGAGCATCGGCACGGAGGATGGCGCAAAGAAAAAGACGATCGCGTCTGCAATGTTTCGCTATGTGATCGTACTGCTTGTGCTTGTAGTGATGTGTTATTTTAAGCTGGGTATGATTCTTCCGGCATTTTTCGGAGTGCTGGGATTAAAAATATCAGCATACGTTCAGCCGTTGTTCTATCGGCTGCGTGACAGAAAAAAACATAAATCATAGAAGGAGGTGAAAGTTTGGAGTATGGAATTTTAATGGCCGCCGATTCAGAAGTGGACTTTATGATCCACGGTCTGTTTTCCTATAAATTTTTCGGACAGACAGTCTGGATTACGACCTCTCATATGTGTATCCTGTTAGTCATGCTTCTCTTATTGGCGTTTTCAATTGCCGCCAACAGAAAGATCAGGCATGCGACGGAAGTGCCCGATACCTTCCAGAATATCGTGGAGCTTGTCGTAGAAAAACTGGATGGCATGGTAGAGAATACGATGGGGCACAACGCGAAATACTTTGCGAACTATATCGGAACGATCTTTTGTTTCATATTGCTGAGTAATATTTCCGGTTTGCTCGGACTGCGGCCGCCGACGGCAGATTATGGCACGACCTTCGCGCTGGCACTGATGACATTTTCCATCATCACGTTCCAGAAATTCAAGCACCAGCATGTGTCCGGTGTGTTGAAGGGTCTGTGTGATCCATGGCCGATCTGGGCACCGATCAATCTGATCGGTGATGTGGCGATTCCGGTATCCATGTCACTGCGTCTGTTCGCGAATGTGCTTTCGGGCGTGGTTATTGAGGCGCTGGTCTACACGCTCATTTCCAAATTCGCAGTAATCTGGCCGGCAGCTTTGCATGTGTACTTCGATCTGTTCTCCGGAGCGATCCAGACATATGTATTCTGTATGTTGACAATGACATACGTTAATCAGGCCATCGAGGATGGCGAGTACTAACAAAGATTTTTTAATTAGGAGGAAATTATCATGGAGAATTTCACAGGTACAGATTTTATCTTAGGTTGTTCAGCAATCGGCGCCGGTCTGGCAGTTATCGCCGGTATCGGACCTGGTATTGGACAGGGTATCGCAGCCGGACACGGTGCGTCAGCAGTAGGACGTAACCCCGGCGCAAAGGGTGACATCACTTCTACGATGTTACTTGGACAGGCAGTTGCAGAGACCACTGGTCTGTATGGTCTGGTCGTAGCACTGCTGTTAATGTTCGTAAAGCCGCTGGCAAGATAAGAACGTATCGTTATCAACAATAAAAAAAGGAGGTAACACTTCTAGGTTATGGAAAGATTATTTGATCTGGACATGCAGTTGGTACATGATACGATATTGCTCGCGATTGCAGTATTTTTCCTGTTCCTCGCAATGAGCTACCTGCTCTTTAATCCGGTTCGAAAGATGCTCGAAGACCGTAAGTTAAAGATCAAGACAGAGCTGGATGACGCGGCGGCGGACAAGGCGGACGCGGCGGCGCTGAAAGTGCAGTACGAGGAAAAGCTGAGAGATATTGACAAGGAAGCAGAGGCGATCCTTTCCGAGGCAAGGCAGAAAGCGCTTCACAACGAAGCGAAGATCGTGGAGGGGGCGAAGGAAGAAGCCGCACGCATCATTGCCCGTGCCAATGAGGAGGCTCTGCTCGAGAAGAAGCGTGTTGTCGATGAGATGAAGCAGGAGATGATCGCTGTGGCAGCAGCTATGGCATCTAAGGTCATCAGTGCAAATATCGACATCAACATTCAGAACCAACTGGTCGATGAGACAATAAAGGAAATGGGTGATTCAACATGGCTAAGCTAGTATCCAAAACATACGGTGATGCATTGTTTGAATTAGCAGTGGAATCCAACCAGTTAGATTCGTTTTTGGAGGAGGCCAAAGGCGTGCTTTCCGTACTGGAAAGTCACGATGAGCTAAATCGGCTGATGAATCATCCGAAGATCGTAAAAGAGGAAAAAATAGCGACTCTGGAAAACATTTTCAAAGGCCGCATCAAAGATGAGCTGGTGGGCTTGCTTCGGATGTTAGTGGAAAAAGACCATTACAACGATACCACCGCTGTACTTGAATATTTTATAGAGCAGGCGAAGGAATACAAACATATCGGCACTGCTTATGTCACCACAGTGATGACACTGGGTGAGATCCAGAAGGCTAATCTGGTAGAAAAACTTCTGGCAACCACAGATTATGTGGAATTTGAAATGCACTACGAGGTAGACCCCTCCCTCATCGGAGGAATGGTCGTTCGTATCAAGGACCGGGTCGTTGACAGCAGCATCAAGAGCAAGCTGGCGACGCTCAGCTCCGAATTATCAAAAATACAGTTGAAAGTAGGTGAATGCGCTCCATGAATTTGAGACCAGAGGAAATCAGTTCCGTGATCAAGGAGCAGATTGCCCGTTATGCGTCAACACTTGAGGTGGCAGACGTTGGTACTGTTATCCAGGTGGCAGACGGTATTGCGCGTATCCACGGTCTGGAAAACGCAATGCAGGGCGAGCTTTTGGAATTTCCGGGCGAAGTATATGGAATGGTATTGAACCTTGAGGAAGACAATGTTGGTGCCGTATTACTCGGAGCCAATAAAAATATCAACGAGGGCGATACCGTAAAGACGACCGGTCGTGTGGTAGAGGTTCCCGTCGGCGATGCATTGATCGGACGTGTAGTGAATGCACTGGGACAGCCGATTGACGGCAAGGGACCGATCCAGACAGACAAATACCGTGCCATCGAGCGAGTGGCAAGCGGCGTTATCTCCAGAAAATCTGTAGATACCCCGTTACAGACAGGTATCAAGGCGATCGATTCCATGATCCCCATCGGACGCGGACAGCGTGAGCTGATCATCGGCGACAGACAGACCGGAAAGACAGCGATCGCGATCGATACCATTATCAATCAGAAGGGACAGGGTGTGAAGTGTATCTATGTAGCCATCGGACAGAAGGCTTCTACCGTAGCTTCCATCGTGAATACCCTGGAGGAGTTCGGCGCAATGGCATATACCACCGTCGTAGCTTCCACCGCCAGTGAGCTGGCACCTTTACAGTATATTGCACCGTACGCAGGATGTGCCATCGGTGAGGAATGGATGGAGAACGGCGAGGACGTTCTGGTTGTTTATGATGACTTAAGTAAACATGCAACCGCATACCGTACACTCTCCTTGCTCCTCCGCAGACCGCCGGGACGTGAGGCATATCCGGGTGATGTATTCTATCTGCACTCCAGACTGCTGGAGCGTGCAGCGCGGTTGTCCGACAAGCTGGGCGGCGGTTCACTGACCGCACTGCCGATCATCGAGACACAGGCGGGCGACGTATCCGCATACATTCCGACAAACGTCATCTCCATCACAGACGGACAGATCTATCTGGAGACAGAGATGTTCAACGCCGGATTCCGTCCGGCGATCAACGCAGGTCTCTCCGTATCCCGTGTAGGAGGCGCTGCACAGATCAAGGCGATGAAGAAGATCGCGGCTCCGATCCGTACCGAGCTGGCACAGTATACAGAGCTTGCAGCCTTCTCACAGTTTGGCTCTGAGCTGGACGATGCCACCAAGGAGACACTGGCACAGGGAACCCGTCTGCAGGAAATGTTAAAGCAGCCGCAGTACAAGCCCATGCCGGTAGAAAATCAGGTCATCATCATCTACGCAGCGACCAAGCGATATCTGCTTGATATTCCGGTGGAGGATGTTCTTCGCTTTGAGGGCGAGCTGATCGAGTTCGTTTCCACCAAGTATCCGGAGATCCTGGAGTCTATCCGTGAGACAAAGCAGATGGATGAGGAGACTGAGAAGAAGCTGATCCAGGCGATCGAAGAATGCAAAAAATCTTTTAAGTAGAAACAAAGGCGGTGAAAAATTATGGCTTCGATGAGAGACATCAAGCGAAGAAAGAGCAGCATACAGAGTACGCAGCAAATCACAAAAGCCATGAAATTAGTTTCTACCGTAAAGTTGCAGAAGGCAAAGCTTCATGCAGAGGCGACAGACCCGTATTTTAACCACATGTACCAGACAGTGACATCCATTCTGGCAAAGTCCGGTAACATCAACCATCCGTATCTGACACCCGGCGCATCAGACAAGATCGCAGTGGTGGTCATTACTTCAAACCGCGGACTGGCAGGCGGATACAACGCGAATGTTACCAAGCTTGTGACGAACAATCAGGAACTTCTCCCGAAGGATAAGGTAGAGGTATTCTGTATCGGAAGCAAGGGACGCGAGACGCTGGAGCGCTATGGCTACACCATCAAGGAGGATCACTCCGCCATCATGGAGGCTCCCAGCTATGAGGACGCTGCAGCCGTGTGCGCGCGTGTGCTGGATGCGTTTACCAGAGGTGAGATCGGTGAGATCTATCTCGCCTACACCCATTTTAAAAATACGGTCGTCCATATACCAAAACTAATGAAGCTGCTTCCGGTGGAGTTTTCCGACGAGGAGATCTCTGCGGCAGATGACAAGCTGATCATGAACTATGAGCCGAATGTTGAGGAGGCTCTGGATCTGATCATTCCCAAATACGTGACCAGTATTTTTTACGGTGCGTTGGTGGAGGCGCTTGCCAGTGAAAACGGAGCCAGAATGCAGGCAATGGATTCAGCTACAAGTAATGCGGAAGACATGATTAGTGATTTGTCTTTGAAATACAATCGTGCGCGCCAGGGTTCCATTACCCAGGAGTTGACAGAGATCATCGCCGGCGCGGAAGCGATCTCATAACTAAAAATAATAAAGGAGTGAAACAATGGCAGAAAATATTGGAAAAATCACTCAGATCATTGGTGCGGTCCTGGATATCAAATTCCCTGAGGGAAAGATTCCGGAGATCAACGAGGCGATCGAGATCACCCGTAAAAACGGTGAGCGTCTGGTGGCTGAGGTCGCATCACATCTGGGTGATGACACCGTAAAATGTATTGCCATGGGTCCCACCGACGGACTGGTGCGCGGTATGGATGCAAAAGCAACCGGCGCGCCGATCACCGTACCTGTAGGTGAGAATACACTGGGACGTATCTTCAACGTGCTCGGTGAGCCCATTGATGAGCAGCCTGCTCCTACTGATGTGGAGTACATGCCCATTCATAGACCCGCTCCCAGCTTTGAGGAACAGGCAACATCTTCCGAGATGTTGGAGACCGGTATCAAGGTCGTAGATCTGCTTTGCCCTTATCAGAAGGGTGGAAAGATCGGTCTGTTCGGAGGTGCAGGAGTAGGAAAAACCGTACTGATCCAGGAGCTGATCCACAACATTGCGACAGAGCATGGTGGATACTCCGTTTTCACCGGTGTAGGCGAGCGTACCCGTGAGGGTAACGACCTCTACTACGAGATGAAGGAATCAGGCGTTATCGATAAGACGACGATGGTGTTCGGACAGATGAACGAGCCGCCCGGAGCACGTATGCGTGTCGGCTTGACCGGACTGACCATGGCAGAATACTTCCGTGACAAGGGTGGAAAGGATGTGCTGTTATTCATTGACAACATCTTCCGTTTTACCCAGGCAGGATCAGAGGTATCCGCGCTGTTGGGACGTATGCCTTCAGCCGTAGGTTATCAGCCCACCTTACAGACAGAGATGGGTGCGCTTCAGGAGCGTATCACATCCACAAAGAACGGTTCTATCACTTCCGTACAGGCAGTTTATGTGCCTGCGGATGACTTGACAGACCCTGCGCCGGCAACTACATTCGCGCATTTGGACGCAACCACTGTATTGGAGCGTTCCATCGCAGCGCTTGGTATTTACCCGGCTGTAGACCCGCTGGCATCTACCTCCCGTATCCTCGATCCCCGTATCGTTGGCGAGGAGCACTTCAAGGTAGCCCGCGGTGTGCAGGAGATCTTACAGAAGTATAAGGAATTACAGGATATCATCGCGATCCTCGGTATGGACGAGCTGTCAGAGGATGACAAGGTAGTCGTAAACCGTGCGCGTAAGATCCAGAGATATCTGTCACAGCCGTTCCATGTAGCAACACAGTTTACCGGAATGGAAGGAAAATATGTACCCATCGCCGAGACGATCCGTGGTTTCAAGGAGATCCTGGAAGGAAAGCACGACGATATTCCTGAGGGACTGTTCCTGAATGCAGGTTCTATCGATGAAGTACGTGCCCGCATGAAATAGGGGGTAGCGTATGGCAGATGAAAGCAAGATTTTTCAGGTAGAGATCATCACACCCGAGCGTGTCTTTTACACCGGAGAGGCGACCATGATCGAGTTCACCTCTGTGGAGGGAGACATGGGTGTGTATAAAAACCATATTCCGCTGACAACGGTTCTTGCCCCCGGTATCGTTACGATCACCGAGGAGGACGGACAGAAGAAAGCGGCAGTACATTCCGGATTTGCACAGATTCTCGGAGATAAGGTGACGCTCCTTGCGGAGATCGCCGAGTGGCCCGATGAGATCGACTGGGACCGTGCCGAGGCAGCCAAGCGGCGTGCGGAGGAGCGGCTTGCAGCCAAAACAGAAAATCTGGATGTGGCAAGAGCAGAGCTGGCACTGCGCAGGGCGCTGGTGCGTATCAGCCTGCGATAGTGAAAAATATAAAAAGCTGTTCTCCTGGAAGGAGAGCAGCTTGAATTGTAGGCAAAGTCCTCGGCTGAGCAGGGTCGAGGACTTTTCTATATATGATTAGATGCATGCACGGAGGAAATATCATGGATAAGAAAAGAGTTAGTCAGATTAAAGAACAGTTTGATCTTATTATACATAGCGATGAGGCTGCAAATATTGAATTTTGGCATGCTCGTGAGTTGATGCCATTGCTTGGGTATGAGCGATGGGAAAATTTTGATAAGGCGATCTCTCGTGCAATAGAATCCTGTGAAACGAGTGGGATTAAGGTGTCTGACCATTTTCGTGAGGTCACGAAAATGGTCTCTTTAGGAAGTGGAGCTCAAAGACCTGTGAAAGATTATATGTTGACACGTTATGCCTGCTACTTGATTGCTCAAAACGGCGATCCTAAGAAAGAAGAAATCGCTTTTGCACAAAGTTATTTTGCTGTACAAACCAGAAAGCAGGAATTAATCGAGGAGCGTATTGCTTTAATTGAGCGTACCGAGGCTCGAGGTAGATTGCGCGAATCAGAAAAACGTCTTTCTCAGAATATTTATGAACGCGGTGTCGATGATGCAGGATTCGGACGCATTCGCTCTAAAGGGGATTGTGCGCTTTTTGGCGGTTATACGACGCAGGAGATGAAAAATCGTTTAGGGGCAAAGGACACCCGTCCGCTTGCGGATTTTTTACCGACATTGACGATTGCGGCCAAAAATCTGGCAACAGAAATGACAAATTACAATGTTGAAGAAAAGGATTTGCAGGGGGAACATGCGATTACAGGGGAACATGTGCAGAACAATCTTTCTGTTCGGGAGATGCTGGGTAATCGTGGAATCAAGCCAGAGGATCTTCCGCCAGCTGAAGACATTAAGAAGTTGGAACGGCGTGTAAAATCACAGGAGAAGAAATTGGCAGCTCAGTCTGGAAAATTGCCGGAAAACAGGCTTTAGAATCTTTATATTATCTCCAGTAAAAAAGTGTTCAATACGTGGAATATAAAAATAAAAAGAATGGGATAATAAAGTGTCTCTTGTTTCAGGTTATGGGGA
>SFRL01000076.1 GCA_004562765.1 bacterium
GTCATATCGGTCAAAGGTTGCACCCGGATCAATCTCGCTGAGCACAATTTTCTTCTCATGAGTTGAAAGATATGCAGGAATGTTTTCAAACAATGCAGATACTTTTGAATTATATCGTTTTGCTGCCTTTTTTATATCATCCCGGTAAAGATTCAGAATATCTCGCTTCTCTATATCAGCCGCAACGAAATCTCTGCCATTCTCTGCAAATGCGACTACTGCCTGCGGCATACCGCCTACCAACATATATTCTTTAAACAAATGCATTGCTTTCTCATGCATTTTTCTATCAAGCGGTACTTTATCCTCATAGCATTTTCTGATATATTCCAATAAAAGGTCTTCCCCTAAATACTCAGCAAATTCTTCAAAGTCCACCGGATACATTTTTAGCTTTCTTTCCTCAGACGGAATCGTGATATCTTTTACATTTTCCCGAATAGATATCAGTGAACCGGTTTCTATATAATCATACCGCCCATCCGCCACCAGATATTTGATAGCTTCTCTGGCCTTGGGAAACTTTTGGATCTCATCAAATATGATCAGAGACTCTCTTGGATACAGTCTCTGATTATATTCCAGAGATAACGTTTGAAAAAAAATATCAAGATGAATAAGATCATCAAAACTCTCAAGAATTTTTTTACTTGCATTATTAAAATCAATGATGATATAGGACTGATACTCGTTTTTTGCAAATTCAGTTGCAATCGTTGACTTACCAATACGTCTGGCACCTTCAATCAGAAGAGCCTTTGTACCTTGCGAACTTGTTTTCCATTCTTTTAACTTTTGATAAATTTTACGCTTGATCATCACACAATTACCTCCCGGTTTATATCGTACGCAATATAAATTTTATCATATATTCCAATAGTACGCAAAGTAATTTTAATTCATGAACCGAATAATACGCAGAGTATCCGTTCATTATTATTTCCAGTTATTTTAATATCATACATTTATCCATTCCACAATGCTTTAAGATTTAGAATGCAGGAAGTATTTCATGCCGGCGCACCTCCATATGAGTTCATTTTACCACAAAAGATTGAAGAACCATTGAAAAGTTTCCTCTCATTTCCTTTGTCTATCACTTCCGCACGCGGAATATATTATAAATTATATCAGATACTATGCGTGAGGTGAACTATTTTGAGATACAAAAATTTAAGCCAATTGCTTGCAAAAAACAGCGATTCCAAACAGTACTTTCTTTCTCTTCCCATCGGTATACAGATGGAACTGCGCGGACACGGGGAATCGATCCACTCTGCGACTGAGCTGCATCAGTTCAGTGCCTTGATAAAAGAGCATGGAATCCCGATCCATCATGAAGAATATGAACATTTTTTCTGACTGATCCCGCAGTCTGAAACCTACTGATTTTCCGCCAGTTCCCTATACGTTCCGCGGATCAGAAATACAGCGATCACAAAGGTCAGGATATCAGAGACCGGCATCGAATAAAGAACACCGTTCAGACCGAAAAACAGCGGCAACAGCAGCGCAAAGCCCACGCCGAACACCACTTCACGGATCATGGAAAGCGCGGTAGACGCAACGGCTTTTCCCATCGCCTGCAGGAAGATAAAGCATGCCTTG
This sequence comes from bacterium, assembly GCA_004562765.1. Classification (GTDB taxonomy): domain Bacteria; phylum Bacillota; class Clostridia; order Lachnospirales; family Lachnospiraceae; genus W0P33-017. The sequence goes on from SFRL01000076.1 coordinate 1,609, forward strand.
TTGACACACGCCAAAATGATCATGCACAGGTAGATCCGGAACGCCCGCACTGCAAAATCCGTGTAATAGGTACTCTCGTTTGCCGCACCAAAGATTGCGATCAGCTGCCTCGGAAGAAATTCCACCAGGACAAAGGCAACCGCACCGACAGCTGCTTCCGCTGTCAACAGCTTTGTGAACAGATCCTTTACACGAAGCTTTTTGCCTGCGCCCATATTAAAGCCCACGATCGGGATGCATCCGGCAGCCATACCCACGACAATGGAGATCACGATCTGGAAAAACTTCATGACGATACCCACAACTGCCATCGGTATCTGTGCGTACTGCTCCTGCCCGAAGATCGGATCTGCTGCGCCGTATTTCCGGAGCATGTTGTTGATAGCAGCCATTGCCGCAACGAGACTGATCTGTGATAAAAAGCTGGTGATCCCCAGCACCAGTGTATTCTTACATACATAGCCCTGCAGGCGGAAATCCTCTTTTGCAGGCTTGATATTTTTCATCCGCAGCAGATAGATCAGCGACAAAAACGCCGTGACGATCTGTCCTGCCACCGTCGCCACAGCAGCGCCCATCATCCCCCACTTACAAACAAAGATAAATACCGGATCAAGAATGATATTGATCAGCGCTCCTGCAAGGGTGGAAACCATCGCAAACTTCGGATTGCCGTCCGCACGGATGATCGGGTTCATCGCCTGTCCGAACATATAAAAGGGAATACCAAGGGAAATATAAAAGAAATATTCAATGGAATGGTCGTGTGTCTGCACATTGACCGTTCCGCCGAACATTGCCACGATCTGCTCCGCAAAGATCAGATAGATCGCAGTCAGAATGACACTGAAAATAACGATCATCACCACCGAATTTCCCACGCTCTTTTTCGCCGTTTTTTGCTCTCCCTTTCCGAGACTGATACTGACAAATGCGCAGCAGCCGTCTCCCACCATGACGGCGATCGCCAGCGCCACAACCGTCAGCGGAAATACAACCGTGTTCGCGGCATTTCCGTAGGAGCCGAGATAGCTGGCATTGGCGATAAAGATCTGATCTACGATATTGTAGAGCGCGCCCACCAGAAGGGAAATGATACAGGGCAGCGCATACTGCCTCATGAGCTTCCCTAACGGTTCTGTTCCTAAATACTGATTTGATCTTGTTTCCATTTTTCTCACCTTTCCGTTCTTTATTTTTACAAAAAAATAGCGCGCAGCCACACGTCGCTGGATTTACGCCGTTGGCTACACGCTTTTACGTTCAGAAATTTTCACTGAACCGTATCTTCTATTTTCCGAAAACTATTTTATCTCATTACGGGCAATTTTTCAAAAGGCATTTTTCACAAAATCAAACCCGTTTTTCAACTATTTATCGTGCTTGTTTCGCATGGTCGCTAACACGGCCACGATCACTGTGCCGACTCGATCTGGGGTACACCGCGCATGATGATCCGGGGCGCACCGTGATTTTCGATGTAATCTCTGGTGATGACCACACGCCCGATATTATCATCCTTCGGGATCTCATACATGATATCCAGCATGAATTCCTCGATGATCGCCCGAAGTGCCCGGGCGCCGACCTCCTTTTCCTTTGCGCGTTTTGCAATCGCATAAAGAGCATCCTGCTCAAACTCCAGATCCACTTCGTCATAGGAAAGCAGCTTCTGATACTGCTTGACAATGGCATTTTTCGGCTCTGTCAGAATGCGCACCAGCATATCCTCCGTCAGTGCATCCAGCGAAAACAGGATGGGAAGACGTCCGATAAACTCCGGGATCATACCGAACTTACGGATATCCTCCACCGTCACATATTTCAGCAGGTTTTCTTCTTCATCATATTTATCCTTCAGATCCGCCTGAAATCCCATGGAAGAATTTTTATTCAACCGCTCTTTGATAATATCCTCCAGATCGGGGAAGGCACCTCCGCAGATAAAGAGGATGTTTTTCGTGTTGACAAGCTCCATCGGCACCATTGCATTTTTGCTGGACGCGCCGACAGGCACCTCTACCTCGGCACCCTCCAGAAGCTTCAGCATTCCCTGCTGTACACTCTCACCGCTCACATCACGCTGATGAGCATTTTTCTTTTTGGCGATCTTGTCGATCTCATCGATAAAGATGATGCCGTGCTCCGCGCGCTCCACATCATTATCCGCAGCCGCCAGCAGCTTGCTGACAACGCTCTCGATGTCATCACCGATATAACCTGCCTCTGTCAGAGAAGTGGCATCCGTGATCGCAAGCGGCACATCCAGAAGCTGCGCCAGTGTCTTGACAAGATAGGTCTTTCCGCAACCGGTCGGACCGACCATGAGCATATTGGACTTTTCAATCTCTACGCCATCCTGATTTCCGTTCTTCTCATCCTCGGAAAAAATGCGCTTATAGTGATTGTACACTGCCACGGACATGACCTTTTTCGCATGCTCCTGGCCGACCACATACTCGTCCAGTGTCGCCTTGATCTTGTGCGGTGCCGGAATGGAATGAATGTCCAGCACCGGCTGCACCTTCTTCTCTTTCTTCGGCTTTTTCTTTTTTACGCGCTGTGCACCCGGCATCATTCCCGCCAGATCAGCCAGATTGATCATGCTGATGTTCGGCATGCCTCCGGTACGCGTTCCCTTTTTGGGATCCTCATCCTCTTCATCTTCTTTTCCGTTGTTCACGGACAGGTTCATGTTCGGGAATCCGCCAAAGCTGAAACCAAAATCTCCCATGGGAAATCCCGCGTTGTTCATACTGTCAAAGGTCTTCTGCATACAGTCCTTACAGATGCAGATATTGTTGGGAATGCGCATCAAAGGTCCCGTCACGCTCTCCGGACGACCGCAGATGTAGCACTTTGTCTCCGGCCGGTCGCTCCCGTGATCCTGCGTGCGTTTTGTCTCCCCTGCGTCACCGGATCCGGTTTCCGATTCTATAATTTCCTTGAATTCATTGTCGTCATAATTTGACATATACTCTATATCCTCCATGTATTGTATTTTGCAACAATATACCTACTCGTTACTCCACACCCTGATAATCAAACGCCGGAATAAAACTCTCATCCGCTGCGCTTCCCTCCTGAATAAACGCATTTTCAACACCGAGCCTGATCGCTTCATCCACCAGCGCGTCATAATCCTTCCTGCGCACCCGCCTGTGTAAAAGCGGATGCTGTTCCACCGCTTTTCCGGGTGTGTACTGACTCATCAGACTGATGTAAATGTCATCTCCGTAAGTATCATATAAATACGCCACGATCCGCTTTGCATCCGCCAGCGCTCCGGGCAAAAGCAGATGCCGCACGACCATACCGCCACAGAGCATCGGTTCCTCTTCTCCTGGCATCTCACCAAAACGGACAGCGCCTACCTGGCGAAACATCTCCTGCAGCGCTGCCTTTGCAACATCCGGATAATCCCGCGCACCGGAATACTCCTTTGCATGTGCCTCATCCAGATATTTCAGATCCGGCAGATAGATGTCGATCAGTCCCTCCAGCTCACGCAGCGCTTCCACCGTCACGTAACTGCTCGTATTATAGACAAAAGGCAATGAAAAACCCTGCTGTTTTGCCTGTCCGATCGCTTTCGCAATCTGCGGGATAAAATGATCCGGCGTCACCAGATTGATATTATTGGCTCCCTGTGCTTCCAGTTCATAAAAAATCTCCACCAGACGGGAATCCGTGATCTCACGCCCTACAGCCCCATGGGCGATGGGCTGATTCTGGCAGTACACACATCGCAGCTGACACCCGCTGAAAAAAACCGCACCGCTCCCTCTTTTCCCGCTGATACACGGTTCTTCCCAGAAATGCAGCGCGGCTCTCGCAAGACGGATCGTCGCCGTTTCACCACAGGCGCCCCGCTCACCGTCTGCGCGGCTGATGCCACAGGCGCGCGGACAGAGCCTGCACGACTCACTCGTCTTCATCATCCTTCTCCTCTGTCGCAGCTTCCGTTTCCGCTTTCACCGTCTCATCCGGTTTTTCCTGCGCATGTCCGCCGCTGATCTCGTCGATAAAATGTCCGATCTCCACCCAGGCGCGCTTACACTCCGGCAGCTTCAGAGGAGCCATCTGGAACACATGAAACATGCCCTCGTAAATGCTCAGCCGCACCTTTACTCCTGCCTCCTTCGCTTTTTGTGCCAGCAGCACGGAATCGGACAACAGCATCTCACAGGAGCCCACCTGAATGAGCATGGGCGGAAATCCCTCATATTCACCAAATAACGGCGACAGATACGGGTTGGTCAGATCCTCTCCTGCCGAATATTCACGGTTGTAGATCATGGAATCCTCCGTGCCGCCAAACAACGGATCATTTTCAAAATTTTCCTGATAGGAAGGACCACTCGCCGTCATATCTGTCCACGGAGACATCGCAACAATGCCACAAGGCAGTTTTCGCCCGTTTTCTTTCAGACACAGGCACAGCGCCAGCGCCAGTCCGCCGCCGGCAGAATCTCCCGCAACGATGATCTGTTCCTCACTGTAACCGTTTTTCAACAGCCACTCGTATGCGTCCAGCGCATCAATGAGCGCCGCCGGAAACACATGCTCCGGTGCCACCCGATAGTCCGGTGTAAACACACTGTAACGCTTTCCCACCTCATTGTAAAGTCCCGCAAACGAACGGTATGCGTGTCGCATGCCGCCGATATAGCCGCCTCCGTGCAGCTGCAGGATCACCTTTTCATGATTCGGTTCCTCAAATTCCAGAAGTTCCGCCTGACAATTTGGCAGCTCTACGATCGTGTTTGTAAAGCAGTCCGGGCACTTCCAGTGATTTGCAGGTTCCACGATTTTTTTTCGGATCTCTCCGTTTTTAAACTTCTGACCGATCAGATTATCTTTCGTCAGGGCGGCGATGGCCTGACGCATCAGTTTCCCCTGTCGGCTTACTTTATTCTCTGTCAATATTACTTCCCTTTCTGCCACACGCCATTGCAAAAATGCCCCGCGCGACAGCCCCTACTTCAAGTGAAATCTTCTCTTTAATTCTGTCGTAGCACGCCTGCCTCCGATGATCACAGTCCCCAGAAATAGAAATACTGCCACTGCCAGCGCAATGTATGCCAGGTACGGGACCGTTATATATCCAAGCGCACTTAAGATGACCGGTATCAGGCTAAATAAGATCATGGCGATCTGAAAGCAGAGATAGCTCTGCCAGTTTCTACGATTAAAAATGATCAAAAACAATACCGCTACATCAGTTGCCAAAAGCGCTGCCGGAAAAGCGTAGTTGATGGACCATCCGTTATTTCCCAGCACATGGTCAATGACATAGAGCAGCAAAACCCCGCCAGCCACGCCGACTATGATCTTCATGCGGTATCCGGCACGGCTGTAACTCACCGTGTAGGCAAGCGTCAGATAAATATATGCCAGAACCACGCCGACAATGACGCTCCAGTACAAACCGTTAAAGTAGATATAATTTAATGCGATCAGCAGACTCTCCGTTACGATCGCCACAAACAGATAAATGCGGATGATCAGCTTCATCACATGATTTTTCGCCCAGATATCCGGATACTTATTTTCCGCTTCGCCGTCTGTGTCAAGCACACATTTGCAGAGCGGGCAGATGCCTGTGTCATCCCGGACAAAAACGCCGCATTGCTTGCACTTACTCATACATACACCCCATTACTTTCTATAGTGACCTCCAGACCGTCCGCCGCCAGTTGTCGGAAAAACGCCCGCTGTACATGCGCCTCCGCCAGCATGGAACTGAAGGTGATCGCCAGTGTATCCTGATAGGAGCAGATCGTCGCCTTTAAGAGCTGCCCCTTGCTCATAGCGAGAAACGCATGGAACATCTGCACATAGGGCTCATACTCCGGCTCCAGCTTGATATTTCCGATGTTTGTAATGGTGGTGGAATTGGCCAGCGCTGACTGTGTGTACACCAGACGGATCGCGATATTTTTCAAAAACAAAGGCACGGCACGGGCAAACAGATTTTGCTGGTTGGACACGTTGTAGGAAAACAGTTCCTCCAGGTGCTCCTTGTTGATCTGTGAGCGCAGACTCGTCTTTACCCGCTCCAACACTTCCTCATACGACAGATTCTCCTGATCCGGCACCAGCTCCGCTGACACCATCACAAAGAAATTTTTCGTGGTCACAGAATCAAAAAACGGGCGCAGATTCACCGGGACTGCCGCGCGGATCGCCTGATCGCTGGTCATGCCGTGCAGACATTCCTTGTAAATGCTCCACACATAGGTAGCGACCAGATACTCATTGATGCTCAGTCCGTATCTGTGGCAGACCTCCTTGAGTGCCGGGATCTTCACATAGCCATGGATAACGCCAAACTGCTCTGCGTCCAGCTTTTCACCCTTGATCTGATAAGCCTTTTTTGACTGGTAGCCTTTTTTGGCACTTTTGCGGTAGTTGCGCAGAAAGCTGTCCTCACGGTTTAAAGAAGTATCCGCGCTGAGGGAATCTCCCACTTTTTCCCGAAGTTCTGGATGTACCAGCCGCAGATACTGATAGGTCAGTTCCTTTAAGAAATTGATACCGCCCATGCCGTCCGTCAGCACATGGAACACTTCCAGACTGATCCGCTTCTTATAATAGCGGACGCGGAACATATATCCCCGATATTTATTCGGCTGGATAAACCGACAGGGGTACGTGTGCTCCTGCTTTACTGTGGGCGCTTTTTTCCCGTTTTCCTCAAAATAATACCAGAAAAAACCGGTGCGCATCCGCACATTGAACAGGTCAAACTTCGGAAGCACGATATTTAACGCCTCCTGCAGCTTTGCGCCGTCCACCTCCTCCGTCAGTTCCACGGCGATGCGGTAGGTGTTCGTCATGCTCTCGCCCGCGATCACCGGAAACAGATGCGCCGTATTGTCCAGCCTGTCCCAGCGCGGAATGTGGCTGTTTCGCCGCTTCCGAGGACGCTCTGCCTTATTTTTATTTTTATTTTTTATTTGCTGATTTTCTTTTTTATTTTTGCTCATATGAAAAATATTGTAACATAGATATGAAAGTTATGCAAACGGGCAGAAAAATACCTGCGGGATGGATTCCCGCAGGTGTATTGGCATCTTTCGTTTTATGGTTCAGGCTTCCACGTCATCTGAAACATGATAGGCTCACTTGATTATCATCTTCTTCTGAATTTCCCTTACCTCCTGCAGATCGCAGTTGCAAAATGCTGCAATCTCCTCGGGAGTTTTTTGATTTTGCAGCATACTCTCTATCAGCAACGCTCTCCCTCGCTCTATTCCCTCATTCCTTACATAATCCTCTCTCGCGTTGCGATCACGTATTTCCTTCATGTGTGCCTCATACCGGGCACGCATGCGCTCACTCATACTCATTTTCTTGACTTCTCCGATTGCCATATTGATACCTGCGTTTGCCGTATGGATCATATCCAGTTCCTCCTCCGTTTGTGCGTTGAATAACCGAATCCAGTCATCTACCGGATTCTTCCCGTCCAACTTTTTTCCAAGCTCTATGATATGTATCTCAAACAAGTCCGTAAACTGTTTACCAGCTTCGTCCCTGAGATAGTACACCGAATGATATTGCGAGTCGTCTCTATAATCAAAATCCAATATGCTGATACTAATGCTCTTTTTCAACTTTGCATAGTTTTCTCCAACCCGAAGATCCTCTGTGTACATTTTCGCCAGATAAAACAGATTTCTCTTGTCCCAATAAGAATAGAATCTGACCTGTATTTCTATGTTCACCTTGGTGCTGCCATTCAGTTCTACCAACACATCCACGATACCCTGTTTTTGTTTTCGATGTCGCCTCCACAAATATGGATTACTGATGCACACTGACTTCATATCCTCTATCGGAATACCAGTGACATCACTGATAAAATGCTTTCTGATGATTTCGTGCGAAAACAATTCTTTTGCGCAAAAATCCGTCTTTGGTGAAATG
>SFRL01000077.1 GCA_004562765.1 bacterium
CCACGCACTGTCACGGAATCCCCAGGTCACACTGATGCACGGAATACCAGCATTTTTTGCGGTGGCGATATCCACCTCGGAATCGCCTACATAGACCGCATCCTCTGCGGAAACACCCAGCTCGCGCAAAGCCGCGTAAACCGTGTCGGGCGCCGGTTTTTTCTTCACCCCGGCAGCCTCATTCTCACCGATTGCCACCGAGATATAGTCTTTAAAATAAATGTCATTCAGGTCTTTGACCGCCGCATCCAGCTTATTGGACACGATCGCCATCGGCGCACCTGCCTCCTTCAGCCTCGCAAGAAGCTCCATCACACCCGGATAAGCACGGGTGCAGTCATTGCTGTGCAGCGCATAGTGCGCCCGAAATGCCTCAAACACCTTTTCAAAATCCGGGCAGTCCTCCGGCTTTTCCACTCCCAGTGCGCGAAGGATCAGCAGCTTCACACCGTTCCCAACAAAGCTGCGCACCTCGTCCAGTGTGCGCTCGGGATAGCCATATTGCTTTAATGCAGCATTCGTACTGTTGCACAGATCCTGCAACGTGTTAAGAAGTGTGCCATCCAAATCAAATATTACCGCTTTCATACTCATGCCAAAAACCATCTCCTTTTTCAGTCTTTACGCATGCTTACATTTCAATACTTCCAGCACAAACTCATACACCCGCTTCGTAGAAGAAATAGACAGCTTCTCCTCAAAGGTATGGATGCCGATCATGTCCGGACCGATGGAAACACCGTCGAGATCTTTGATCTTTCCGGCTAAAATACCGCACTCCAGACCAGCATGGATCGCCTCGATCCGCGGTGCCTTTCCGTACATCTGCTCAAAGATACGCGCAGCATCCTCGCGCAATACGGAGTCTTTTTTGTACTCCCATGCCGGATATATACCGTTTACCTCAAGGGTTCCGCCAACATACTCCACCAGATTGCGGATGCGTGCTGTCAGTGCATCCCGGGCGCTGATCACAGAGCTTCGCACCGCAAACTCGGCACGCAGTTCTTTCTCGTCCAGTGTCAGGATACCCATATTCAATGAAGTCTCTACCAGACCTGCAATGTCCGCGCTCATGGACTGGATTCCGCCTGGCAGATTGTTGATGAGCATGATCGCTGTCTTTGCGCATGCTGCGGTCAGTACCTGTACACTCCCGATGCCCTGTTCTGTAATGTCAAGTGCGAGATCCGGATCCGGTGTCGCATACTCGTTTTTGATCTGTGCGATGGTCTCCTGAAGACATGCAATGACCGCATCCTTTTTCTCCGGTGCTGCCACGATCACGGCATTTGTCTCACGGGGGATCGCATTCTGCTTTGCCCCGCCGGAAAGCTCTGCGATCGCACAGCCGAGATCTGCCTGATCCAGTGCCAGAAGCAGACGTCCCATCACCAGATTGGAATTGGCTCTGCCCTTATCGATCTCCGCGCCGGAATGACCGCCCTTCAGACCTTTTACTGACAGCGCCAGCTGTACGCCTTCTGAACTTTCATAACTCATCGGAACGTGACAGACGCTGCTGTTTCCTCCGGCACAGCTCACGGTCATGACACCCTCTTCTTCAGAGTCCAGATTGAGCAGTTTATGCCCCTGTAACATAGACAGATCAATGCCTGTTGCGCCTTCCATACCCACCTCCTCAGATACGGTGATGATCACCTCCAGTCTGGGATGCGGGATCTCCGGTGAATCCATGATCGCCAGTGCATACGCGATCGCGATACCGTCATCACCGCCGAGGGTCGTGCCCTTTGCAGTCACATAATCGCCATCGATCATAAGTGTCAGACCGTCATTCTCAAAATCGATCTCCACACCCGGCTCTTTCTCGCACACCATGTCCATATGGCCCTGCAAAATAATGGGTTCCTCGTTTTCATATCCTTCCGTGGCAGGCGCGATCATAACCACATTGTACAGATCGTCCTGATAGTACTCCAGACCATGCTCTTTTGCAAAATTTACCAGATAATCACTGATCTTTTTTTCCTTGTATGAGGGATGCGGAATATTGCAGATCTCCTCAAAATAATGAAATACCTTTTTCGGCTCTAAATTCTCTAATACTGCCATGATATCTCCTTTCTTTTACTTTTTATTTTCGTAAACAATAAAGCAGCTGTTGTGCAGTGACTTGATAAAGGTGCACAGACGCTCGTAAAGCGGTTCTGCCTCTTGTCCGTATTCATTTTTCAGTAACTGCCCGATCTCATAGACGGTACGTTTTCCATCGATCTGATTCCAGATAAAAGTACCCATGCCCGGCAGCTCGATCCAGCTGACCTTGGGGCGCTTAAAAAAGATCTGGGCAATGCGGTTAAACAGTCCTTTGTTGACCATCTTTATCTCAATCTGTCCGTTCTCATTTGTACGATATTCGAAAAGTGAATTGTGTTTGGGGATATAGTCCAAAAAATTGTCTTTGTTTTTCTTTGCCATAAATACTCCTTTGATACAAGAACTGCACTACCCGAACAAATCGGGCAGTGCAGTTTTGAAACTTGCCAGTTCTAATGCAAAATATGCGTATTATTTGCTCTTTTTCTTTCCTGCGATCACATAAACCAGAGTTGCTGAAAGCAGTGCGAACACGATCAGTCCGCCCCAGTTTCCAAGATCGAATCCGAGAAGTCCACCAAGGAAATCGCCAAATGAGCCTTCGCCCATCGGGATGATCGCAAATACTGCAAGGAGGATACCTACAAGTCCCTCACCTGCGATCAGTCCGGATGCATACAGCACACCGCGGTCGATGCCTTCCTTGTTCTCCTTCTTGCGCTCGAAGAACCAGCGGATCAGACCACCAACCATCATCGGAGTGCTCAGATGGATCGGCAGATACAGACCTACCGCGAAAGGAAGTACCGGAATTCCAAGGATCTCAACTACGATTGCAATACCAACGCCGGCAAATACAAGGTTCCAGGGCAGATTGCCGCCCATAACGCCCTCTACTACCATCTTCATCAGTGTCGCCTGAGGAGCAGGAAGCTCTGCGGAACCATAGCCCCATGCGCTGTTTAACAGATACAGGATACCGCCGATCGCAATTGCGGAAGCAATGACACCGATCAGCTCACCAACCTGCTGTTTCTTCGGTGTTGCACCGACAATATAACCGGTCTTTAAGTCCTGAGAAGTATCACCTGCAACTGCTGCGATGATACAGATAACGGTACCAATTGCGATTGCAGATACCATACCGGGATATCCGATCATTCCGCTTGCTTTTAACAGGATGGTAGAGATCAGCAGCGTTGCGATCGCCATACCGGAAACCGGGTTATTGGAACTTCCGACAATACCTACCATACGGGAAGATACGGTTGCGAAGAAGAAACCACATACAATGATGATGATCGCGCCGATGAAGTTCACCGGAATGATCGGGATCAGCCACATAGCGATCGCTACCACACCGATTCCGATCAGCACGAGATTCATACTCAGATCCTGTGCGGTACGGCTGTTATCATTGCTCTTGCCGCCCTTTAATCCCTTCATCGCATCGCGGAAGGTGGTAATGATCATCGGAAGTGACTTGATCAGGCTTAAGATACCGCCGCAGGCTACTGCACCGGCACCGATATAGCGGATATAATTGCTCCAGATACCCCATGTTCCCAGCTCAGAGATGGGAGCAGATGCGGGATACATTACCATGTCTCCGCCAAAGAGCGCGATCAAAGGCATGATCACGAACCATGCAACGGTACCACCTGCTAACAGGTAAGAAGAGATCTTCGGTCCGCAGATATAGCCGACACCAAGTAATGCAGGAAGCACATCCATTCCGATACCGGAACCGTTGTACTTCTTGATGGTGAAGTCAACCTCACTGGGGAATGCCTTCAGACCGTCTGCAATAAACTTGTAAAGAGCTGCAATACCGAGTCCTGCGAATACCGTGCTGGCTTTTGCGCCACCGGCTTCACCGGCAAGCAGTACCTCTGCACATGCAGTTCCCTCAGGATAAGGCAGTGTACCGTGCTCTTTTACGATCAGAGCGCTTCTCAAAGGAATCATAAATAATACGCCGAGTACACCACCAACTAAGGTGATGAGTGCGATCTCAGCAAGTGACGGATTTTCTACGCCACCCTCAGCTGCCCACATAAAGATCGCGGGTAAGGTGAAGATTGCTCCGGCTGCCACAGATTCACCTGCGGAACCGATAGTCTGCACCATGTTGTTCTCCAGAATGGAATCACGGCGTAAGATCACGCGGATCACACCCATGGAAATAACTGCTGCAGGAATAGAAGCGGATACGGTCATACCGACACGCAGTCCTAAATACGCATTTGCGCCGCCGAACAATACGGCAAGTAAGATACCGAGAATGATTGACACTACAGTCAACTCGGGCAATACCTTGTCCGCAGGGATGTACGGCTTAAACTCTTTTTGGTTCTCGTTAGACATTTATCTAATCCCCTTTTGTAAATATTTTGTAACGCTTCAGAGCCAGACTCCGAATACTTACAATCTTAATCATTATAGCCGACGAAAAAAAACCTGTCAACCGCCTAATTTTGGGGCTTTTCCATAATATCACGTCACCACGTCACCGAAATAAAATGCATATTCGACCATTTTACAGCATTGCTTTTTCCTTATATTTTTGGATCTCGGTCAGGTAGCACGCACCGATCTCACTGATATGCGTATCCTTCGCGCAGATATATCCGATGGTCATTTTCTCATCTGAATTCAGCTTGACTGCTACATATTCAGAGCCGTTCAGTTCCTCGCAGATGATGCCTGAACAGATCGTAAAGCCGTTCATACCCACCATGAGGTTGAGCAGTGTCGCACGGTCGCTGGCCTTGATGATCTTTTTATATTGATAGGTACTGAGCACCTCCTCCGCAAAGTAAAACGAGTTGTGCTCCCCCTGTGCAAAGGACAGGCACGGGTATTCCTGCAGGTCTTCCATATCTATGACCGTCCGATCCGCCAGCGGGTGATGCTTCCACAGATACACGTACAATCCGCAGTCAAACAGCGGGTGGAACACCAGCCCGTTTTCCGCAAACAGCTTTTTCAGCACTTTTTCATTAAATTCATTCAGATACAGGATCCCAAGCTCCGAACGACGGTTTTTTACGTTTTCGATCACCTCGTACGTCCTGTCCTCGTAGATCTCAAACTCATAGCTGTCCATACCGTATTGGCGCATTACTTCCATAAACGCATCGACCGCAAAGGTATAGTGCTGCATGGATACGCTGAATTTTTTCTTTGTCTCCCTGCGATTGATAAAGCGGGCATCCAGCAGTTCATACTGCTCCAGCACCTGTCTGGCATAGCCGATAAATTCCTCCCCTTCAGCAGTGACTGTGATCCCGGTTTTCGTACGATTGAAAAGTGAAAACCCGAGTTTCTTCTCCAGCGCACTGACCGCATTGGACAGGCTGGGCTGTGAGATAAATAGTTTTTTCGCCGCGTCGTTCAGGGAGTTTTCGCCTGCGACGGTGACGACGTATTTCAGTTGGTTGAGTGTCATTGTGTTCCTCCTGCAACTAATTAAACATTTCTACGATATTTTTACGGTGGACATGGTGTTTATCTATAATACAAGAGTTACAAGTGCCGCGAGCGCTACAGCTCCAATCGCTACGGTGAGAAGTCCCTTGCGGCGGTAGGCAAGGATCAGCGCCACCGTCATGCCCGCCAGAGAAGGGATCAGTCCGCCCGCTGAGGTAAACACCGCCGGAAATGTCATCGCCGCCAGTACACCGTACGGTATGTACTCCAGAAAGGAGCGGATATACACGTTTGTTATTTTCTTTTTGACAAGTACAAAGGGCAGTGCTCGCAGAAGATAGGTCACCAGCGCCATCACTGCCAGATATTTGAAATAAACCGAAAGACTAAGCATGATGCACCTCCTCTGTAATCATTTCCGGCTGCGCCTCACCGTCATCGTCCTCCGGCTCCGCCGGGATCGGATGTCTCCACGCGCCGTAAGCTGCTGCCGCCACCGCGCAAAGAGTGATGGACAAACCGCTGGACAGATGGATAAACGGTACATAATAGATCACACAACTCAGGATCGCTGCGATCAGCACGACCTCCAACACCGGACGGCTGTCTCTCGCCTTCGGAATGATGATCGCCAGAAACATGCCATAGATCGCGATACCAAAGATCTCAGCCACACCATCGGGAACCACTTCACCCAGCAGTGCACCCGCCAGTGTCCCGATGCCCCATCCGAGATAAGGTGTCAAAAACAAACCTGTAAAGTAGCGTCTGCTCACCGGTTTTTCCTGTGACATCGCCACTGCAAAGATCTCATCCGTCACGCCCATCGCCAGCACCCAGCGGGCAATTCCCCGGAAATGCTCGTCCACCTTCTGCGTCAGCGAAATGGACATGAGCAGATATCGCAGATTGATGAAAAACTGCGCGATCACCATCTCCACGAGCGCGCCGCCCTCCATCATGAGCGTCAGTCCGGCAAACTGCCCCGCGGATGTCACATTCGTCAGCGAGATCAGCGTCGCCTGCCACCAAGACAGTCCCATGCCCACGCCGAGCAGTCCGAAAGTGAATGACACGGACAGGTAGCCCAGACAGATCGGGATACCGTCACGCAGTCCTTTTGTAAAATTTTGTTCCATTTTATCTTGCTCCCCTTCTATCATATTTCTTTTGCAAGAGTGATGTCGGAAGAAAAAGCACTCTCCGACTGCTCATTGTAAAAATACAACATCTATGCTAAACTAAAAATAAGGGCGTTTGCCAAATATCGAACACACATAAAGGAGTATTACATATGAGTAAAGGTATCGGAAATAAGAGCACATGGGTGCTCATCATGCTTGTATTGATCGGAGCCGTGCTGGGCAGTTTTATCGGCAACCTCGCCGCAAACAGTTCTCTCTCATGGCTCAACTACGGAAAGACCTTCGGTCTGACCAGCCCCATCGTTCTGGACATGGCAGTTCTGACACTGACGTTCGGTTTTACCATCCATTTCAGTATCGCTACGATCCTCGGGATCATCCTCGCGATCATCATCTATCGCTTCATTTAGTTATTCCTGAATCTGAAACATATCAAACCGTGCGATATCCTCCGCCGAGGGCAGTGAGGATACCGCGCCGGTTCTCGTGACTGCCACAGCGCCGCACTTGCTGGCGTATTCCATGGCAGGCTTTATCTCCATTCCCTCTGACAGGCATTTACACAGTCCCGCCATATAGCTGTCTCCCGCCGCAACGGTATCGACCGCTTTCACCGGATACGCCGGCACATCCAGGACGGTATCTCCGCTTACATACAGAGAACCCATCTCTCCCAGCTTTACGATCACATGCGAGATCCCGGACTTCAACAGTCCGCGCGCGCCGGAAAGGATCTCCTCTCTCCCGGTCAGCTTTCTTCCCACAAGTGTCGAAAGTTCCGTCTCATTGGGGCTGACCATCCATGCGCCCGAAAAATCTGCTGCTGACCAGCCGTGTGCCGGTCCCGCATCGATCACAAGCCGTTTTCCAAGCTCCCTGCACAGGCGGATGATCTCATAGATCGCCTCCCGTGTGATCTCCAGCTGGATCAGCACCAGTTCCGAATCCTCGATCATCGGCCTGCAGATCGTTCGAATATCCTCCGGCGTGATCGCCTCGTTGGCACCCGCATAAACGATCATGCGGTTTTCTCCGCTCTCCTCTACAATGATATACGCAGTTCCGGTGCTCGCATCGCTGCGGCTCACGCGGCTCGCGTCTACCGGATATTTTTTCAGGTTTTCAAGCAGTTCATCACCATATGCATCCCTGCCCACACAGCCGTAATAGGCAGTTTCCACACCGAGCTTTGCCAGTGCGATCGCAGCATTTTCACCCTTCCCTCCGGGATTTTTCTTCACTGCACGCGCGATGATCGCCTCTCCCGCAGCCGGTGATCTGGATACCTCCATCACCACATCCATATTGATACTGCCGATGACACATACCTTTCCCATGTTTTCCTCCGCTTATTTCAATCAATCCAGCAACTCCCGCACCATTTCTGCATCAAAGGTCACGCAGGGCACATGCTCCACCTCGATCCGGTACAACGCATTTGCGGCGATATGTTCCGCTGCCTGCTCCAGATCGCGGATACCGCTGGTGTCCGCATAACGTGCCACAACTGCCTCCAGCGCCTCCTCCGTCATGATGCATTCATCTTCTCGGATGCTCATGCGGCGCAATACCTTCGGCAGCGCAAACCGTGAAAAAATGATCTTCTTCTCTTCCGGCGTATAATCCGGAATGTCGATCACTGCAAAACGCGACATGAGCGGCGCACTGATCTGTGATTTCTCGTTTGCCGTCGCGATCGGATACACGCCCACGGTAGGGATCATGCACTCGATATAATTATCCGTAAATCCGAGATTGTCCAACAGCGTCAGAAGCACATCTGCGGGATTTCCATTGCCTTTCCCGGCTGCGGCCTTGTCCAGCTCATTGATGATAAAGACCAGATTGGACTCACCCGCCATGGAAAACGCATCCATGATGATGCCCGGCTTTGCGTTCGCGTAAATACGCGAGCTTCCGGTCAGCTGCTCCGGATCGTTGATGGAGCTCATGTCCAGCGTCGTCCACGGCAGCTTTAAAATACGCGCAACTGCGTAGGCGATCTGCGACTTTCCGGTTCCTGCCGGTCCGACTAACAGAAGTCCGTATGCCGGGAGCGTATGTGTACGGTTGATCTGGATGATCGTCTCGATGATGCGCTGCTTCACGCGCTCCATGCCGTACAACTCCTCGTCCAGGATCCGACGCGCCTCCTGCGGATCGATGGCCTCAAAATAATTGCTCTTCCACTGTACGTTCATCATGATGGAAAGCGCACGCTGCGCATGCCGGCGTTCCTCCGGAGACACCTCGTGAGAACGTGCGACTGCCAGATTACGCCTTGCCCATAACCGGATATTGTCAGGCAGCGTTCTGCCCGCACAATTCATAAAGTCCGTGATGCTCTGAAGGCTCGTGAGCTTCATGGAATCGCCTGATTCCTCCTCGTCCTCATCCTCATCGAGCTTCTCCTCCGGCGCACTGCTGGCAAGCAGACGATCGATCATAAACTGTAAAAATCCGTCCTCCGCAGACAGCTTGGTCCCGCCGCCGAAGGCGATCTCACGGATCTTGTAAACCGCATAACCGTCCTCCCGGTTCTCGCCGGAAAGGCGCACATTAATATGATTTTCACCCAGCCATTTCAAAAGACCGACAAAGCGCGCATCAATACGCAGAATATCCGCACTGATCGTACCGTCCTCCTCCTGAAATTCAAAGGAGGTGCGCTTGCTGGGATTTGTGAACACGCCACAGGAATGATGCTTCCACGCGCGTTTTTTGTTCTCCAGAAGCAGGATCGGTCGCTCCGCTGTCGGAGTTTTTTCATTGGA
>SFRL01000078.1 GCA_004562765.1 bacterium
ATCCTCCATGATTGTAGTGAAATAGTCTAAATATCTTTCATCTACAATTATAGAGGAATCCAGGAGATTAGAAAATCCGCAGGAAAATTTGGCGCTTACTTTGCACAAATACTTAAAAATCAGCACAATACCTGCTACAGCCAGTACCAACAGAATAACAGCAGTTCCCAGCGTCATACGTTTCTTTCCTTCACGTTCAGCGTGTCGATGATATCGATAAGCCAGAGCAGCTCTTTCGAAAATTTCTGACGCAGCACTTCCACATCATCATAGCTTTTCCCAATGTCAAAGATGTCGTGCCCGGTATGTATCGCAATGTGCATTTTTCCGTCCTTAAGGAAAGACATATAGACCAGGCAGCCGCTCTTATCCGCCGCGGCAGAAATAGAATTCATCATCTGCGGTGTTAGGATTTTGTATGCCTCCTGCGGATCATTCGCTCTTACACAGAAGCGCTCTCTGAACTGCTCGTTATCTATGTTAACATTACTCTTCATAATACTGCGGTGTATTTCTGTACATTCGGATATATATACATTGCAGGCAGGCTTCTTGCCGAAATCGCAGATAATCCATGGTCCCCTAAAGCGCGTAGAAGTTTCGTGCCGGGTGATACCTTCTTCATCGGTGCGTTCTTCTTCATCAATAAGATTAATGTTGCCCAGTTCGATATTCACCCCATTGTAGACTGCCTTGATATGATGGCTGCCTGATGATCTGCAATAGCTGAACGGAACCACTATACCGCCAGGGTTTAATGCGCCCGACGGGTTGTATTCCACAGTGTCGCCCAGCAGCTTCTTGACCACATCGTTGATGACATTCTCGCTAAGGAGCTTTTTGATTTTACCGTTGCTCCTGCTTGCCAGCTTCCTGAACACAAATACCATCACAATGCTGACCACGACAGCCAGGATGTTTCGCCAAAAGAATAACGCTAGAACAAACACCGCTAGTGCAATATAGGTCAGGATTCGGTTGAACGTTGCCTTAACGCGCAGGGATTTGAGTTTGACCTCCAGCTGTTCGTTCGTTATCGTCTGCTTTTCTCTCATAATCATCTCTCCTTTTAAGAACGTCATTTTTAAATCTTCGCGCTTGCTTGCGTCTGTGGTGAAGATTCCACAGGCTCGCGCCAGCCTGCCAGCAGCTTGGCCGGGAACATGGAAAGCGCCGTGTTGTAGGCGGTGACGCTGTTGTTATACAACCGTCGCATCGCCTGTAAATGCTCTTCCGCGTTGCAGATTCCCCGCTGAAGTTCTACGAAAACACTGCTGGAGCGCAGCTTCGGATCGTTCTCTGCCACGGCAAAAAATTTTCCGCTCAGAGTGTCCATCTGTTGCTGGGCATCGTTCATCTCCGCAGTGCTCATGCCATGACGCAGCTCGATGACTCTTGTGAACAGCTCGCTTTCATGCGCCATATAGCCCTTGGCGGTGTCCAGCATTTTGGTAAGCATATCGCAGCGCTTGGTCAGCGCTACCTCTATGCCGGGGAGTCCCTCCTGCACACGGATTTCTTTTTTCTTGAAGCCATTGACCGTTTTGATGCACCAATAAACGATGGCCAGAACTACAACCAGAATAACAATTATCGGGACCATAACAAATTCTTCCTTTCTCTTTTTTTTCAATCCCGCCCCGCGAGAAGGGTTATAATTTCCCCCCGTAATCCCACAGGATGTCGATTACATTACCTATGGGAGTCAGCAAGTCCTTGAAACGGCTGCGGATCTCGTCGAGGTTCCGCAGGCTCCTATTTTCCGGCAAGCCTACCGCAAAGGTATACCCGCTAATTACCAGTATCGCCTCACCATCACGGAAGAGCAGCCGGATCACCTTGTATTCGTTGACGAGGGACTCCAGCTTCTGGATCAGCTCACGCAGCTGCGGGGTCATCAGATCGTCCGCCGGCTGATCGTCCGCGGTGCGGGCAGAAAAATACTGACGGAAGACGGCGGGTTCCATGAGGTCACACTGGTGGTGGTCCAGCTTAGACCCACGCAGGAAAATATCAAGAGCGGGAGCGCAGATATCCTTACAGCGCAGTACAACGCCTTCGAACTTCTTTTTTCTCGTGTCTCCGTCCTGATCCCTTATCACTACATACAATCTCACATTAGCGGTAGAGAAGTGGTCCCGTGATAATTACCCTCATAAAAACGCCACACATCACACTCATTCCAGTTCTCGTCTATCGGACGGAGCTTTTTGGTAAGCTGACTGTTGATGCTCATCTCCGAGGTTCTCAAGCGGGGACCGAAGGCCTTTTTCAGTTCCGCCTCATAGAAGTTGCCCATCTGCTCATTCACCAGTGATCTCGTTTTATCCGCCTGAACTACACCCAGAAATACGGCGACAAGTCCTGAACAGCATAAGAGGAGAAAAAGCGTCATAAGCACTTCTATGCCCACGAGTTTGAAGATTATGGCGCCAACCAGCCCAATTATTAGAGCGGCACCGCCGAGGACCTTCAAGTAGCATTCAATTTTCTCGCGTTTTGCGATCTTTTTGATCAGTTCCGCTTCGCTTAGCTTTATAAAACCTTCTTTACTCATTGCAATCCTTCTTGATACAGGCTCGCGAAGATGGCTGTATTTTCCCGCAGGCAGTCGATCAGATTGCCATGGGGTCAGCGAGGCCGTGAAGATCCTGCGGACCCTATCGCTGCATTATGCGCCAGTGTCAGTGCACGATCGTAGTCCAGGCGAAGACCATGCTTATACTCAGAAGCGATATATACCTATGGCCGTTGAGAAGGGTAACGGTCACATCGCTCTCTCCATCGCCGTTTATGTCGTCAAAGGAGATCCCGTCAAAATACTCCTGCGCGTCGGAAATCGTCATGGGGAAAGACACGCTGTCAAACAGGATCTGCTCCGGTTCGTCCCGGTAAAAGGCTGCCCAGTTCTCGCCCACAGTTTCATCAACTGTGTCATCCGAACCGCTGCAGGCTGTCAGGCTCAGGCAGAGAACCAATGCCAGCAGAATAGCAAGATTTTTTTAAAAAGCCATCATTTTATCTCTTTTTTATTATCACTCCAGTCGATAAAAAACGTTGTCGTTCCAGATGAGAATATCAATATCATACTCAACGACACGGTAGGTGAGATTGTCATACAGGTAAGATTCCGCATAATAAGTGCTCATTTCATCTGTGGAGTAGGTGAATCTGCCGTAGTCCATTTCCGCACTCCTATCTCCGTCGCCTTCGCCGAGCCAATCAATGACGTCTTCATAGACGCGGTCAAAGTAGCCGTAGTCGTAGAACCAAAGCCGGCCATCCCTCTCCAGGCCGTCAATACTTGTGCCCTTAACGTCGCTCTCCAGTTTGCTGTAACTCTAAATGATCGGCCTCATTTCCTCGTCATACAAAAGATAACCTTCGTCTATCGCATTGCCTTCGAGCCAGAACTGCCAGTTAACGTTCACGTTGAACTCGATGAACTCGTATGGATCGACAGTCGGGCAGTACCAGCGGCCTGCGAGCTCAACGAGCACATAGGCAATATCGTCATCATCGAGCATGTTGACCATATAGAACTAGGAGTCATCCGACTGATAAACATACCCCTTGTCTTTCTCCCATGCCTACACAATGTACGATTCGCTCATATCCGCATGGTAAAGCCTTACCCGCAGATCGCTGTTGCTGTCACCGGTAAAGTCACTGGTGTCAACCCAAATGATTTCCCAGTCCGTACCGTGAAGCTCCTGCGTCGGAAGCGCGGCTTTGTCAAGCAGATTGCACTCATCATCGTCGTAATAGGTAGATACCGATTCCTGGTCGTGGCCGATCAATATATCGATCGGCTCACCGCAGCGCTCGATTGTGTCGCAAAACTCATAGATCAATTCGCTGTCAGCCCTGCCGCAGCCTGCCAGCAGGGCAAGGCAGAACAGCGCCAGCGTCAGCCGACAGAAAAACCGTTTTCTGTTTTTCAGATCGTTCTCCATCCAATCCCTGTATTACCAGGGATTCTCTAAGGTTTCACCGGTGGAGCTCAGACAAAGCGTTTTCCCGCTTACCACTGCCTCATCCGTCTCACCATCATCCCAGGTGATTGTTACTGTATCACCGTACAGCTCCCACATACCGGTTCGTAGCTCGGTCGTGCCATCGTAGAAATCACATCTCAGGGTATCCCCCCGGTTGAATTGAAGCACATAGTCCTTGCCATAGAAACTTTCATCAGTCAGGGTATATTCCGCCAAAAGCTCAACATTTCCCAGAGCATCCTCATGAATGTAATAGTTGTCTCCATTTTCAGCGTCAGCCCAGTGTACCAGAACCTGCCCGTCTGAAACCAGATAGTAATTTTCCCCTATAAAACCACCGGACAACGAGATTTCCTGACGAAATACGGCTGTATCTGTATCCCCCACATACTCATCGAATTCTCTGTAGGTATAGGTTCCTTCCTCCATATCACCCCGGGTGTATGTTCCATCCTCATTCAAGGTCAGAACCGTAGCATACTCCGAGTCATGATCGCCTCTTAAGTACCAGCGGCCAAAGTAATCCGAAGAAAGTTCCGGTCTCTCCATAAAGTCAGGATAGCCCTTGATCCAGTAGATTTTCCCGGTATCCGTTAGCAGTGTATCTGCATCGCCAATCGGAATCTCCACGTCCCCGATCAATGGCACATCCGTCAGTGTAAGGACTGTTCCGTTGATATAAGCATATCCGGTATAACCTGTCGGATCACCAAATTGGTCATATTCCTCCCAGGTTTCGGCCGTCCCATCGACATAAATACTGATCAGTACCGACGTGGTTGAACCGATTCCCTCTACCGGATACCAGAACCCCTCCAGATCCTCAATGCTGATTTTTCCGCAGGCCGTCAGGCTCAGGCACAGAACTAGTGCCAACAAAAGGCCCGCATACTTTTTCCATTTTTTCATGTTCGTTTTCTCTGCTCGTTTCATTCAGATATTCCGTACTTTCTTCATACATCATTCTGGATATAAAAAAACCACTATATAAACATTGTACAGTGGATTTAAAGAAACAAACATTAACCAAAGGTTAGGTCTTAAGCCCGACAAGCTGTTTTCTCTTGGTCCGGCTTCAAGACCGCAGGACTCCGGGATGGCCGTCAGCGTGGACTATCTCCGGGACAACCTTGCGGACCGGGATTCGTGAAGCCGAGGCATCAGGTCTGACCTTGGATTGTGTGAAACTTTAATGTCGGGAGCAATGTGAGCCCACGGACGATCTATAACCACTATAAGAAGCTGGCAACGAGAATCGGAGCCCGGACAGCCGGGTGCATGACCTCCGCCACACCTTTGCCGTCCTATCTCTCTAGAATGGGGACGATGTGAAAACCGTGCAGGGGAATCTGGGTCATGCCATGGCAGCGTTCACCCTGGATGTCTATGGCCATGTCTCCGACCGGATGAAGGAGGACAGCGCCAACCGGATGCAGCGCTACATGGAGAGTGTTTCCGGGCTGTAAAGGGAAAACGCAAGGGAAAATAGCCGGAAAAAACAAACAAAAAACCCTGGAACCATTGCGTTTCAGGCAGTTTCGTGGGCACGGTATATCATATGATGGGAAATAAGCGATACAAGTATAAGAATTGGAAACCTTTTGAAACAGGGGCTAACAACAGAAGAAATTGCAGAAATCTTGTACATGTCTGTCAAAAATGTGCAGGCATATATGCCATATGAGAGAGGGGTGTATGGGGGAGATGAATTATCGTCAGAAGCAATACGGGCAGATAAATATAGGAATAGGATGAAAAAAGCAGCTTCCATGCAAGTGATAAAAAAGACACAAGAGGATAATACATCAGAAAGGATAAAAGAAGTGGCAGATGACAGAATCATAAAAATAAGCCCCCACGATGATGACAGACCGGATGCACTGAAGTTACATTTGGAACTGAACATGGAATATGTAGATGAAGAAGAGCTACAGACGCTTAGAAAATATGGGTCAATGAATGAAGCAATATTAAGAGATATTCTTGTTCCGGCAGATATTACTTTACATGCATTGAATCATGCGATTCTAAGGATGTTTGGATGGCAGAACGGGCATTTGCAAATGTAACATGTCATGAATTAATTGAAAGAGTACCTCTTGCAGATATTCTTTATGAAAAGAATAAAAATACAGTGGATTTTACAAAAATAAGAACATATCTAGATTCAAAAATAGCATCGCTTGATGTGAATACTGTACTTGAGGAATTCGAAAATAAAAGATTTAAAAGTATGAAGGCGAAATGGGAATTTTTAGAGAAATATAATATTCCTGTATTGCCGATTACGGATCAGCTAATTTACAGTTATGATTATGGTGATGGATGGAAAGTACGAATTCATTGTGAGAATGCATATAAGCTGGATAAAACAGGTGCGTGGAAAGATATGCAGGGAGAAACAGTGGATGCGACCGTAGATAATTTTAAAGAAGTTATGGAAAAGCATCGTCCTATATGTATTGCAAAGGATGGCATTGAACTTGTAGATGATGTTGGTGGTATAGGTGGTTTTTGCAGAATGTTACAAACCATATATGAATGCGATATAAATGACGAAGAAAGCCTGGAAGAAAGAGAAAATATGCTTGGCTGGGCGGACATGATGGGATGGACAGGAAGGAAGATTGTCCGAAACAGACACTATAGAAAATCAGATGAAGCGAAGAAAGATGAAAAGAACCTTTATATATATGCACTGCGAAAACATCTACTATGAATACAGAAAAAGCGTGTAGAAATAATAGATTATCACCGGCAGATAAACAGTATTTTAATGCTGAGGAAGATGTAGAACTGGAAGTTGATTTTTTATGGACATTTTCACATCCCTATGTCATACTGTTTATACAATGATAATATTGTCTTTTAAGACAAATGAAAGGGGATTTTACAATGGAAGAAATTAGACGTCCTGACGATATGGTCAGGATAACGACACCGGAGCTTGCGCAGGCATTTATCGATGAACAGATTAAAAAAATCCGTGAGCAGGTGGGAGACAAAAAAGTGTTACTTGCACTTTCAGGTGGTGTGGATTCATCTGTAGTAGCAGCACTTTTGATTAAAGCAATTGGAGATCAGCTTACTAGCGTGCACGTAAATCATGGTCTTCTTCGTAAAGGAGAGCCAGAGCAGGTGATCGAAGTTTTCCGGAACCAGATGAAAGCAAACCTTGTCTATGTTGATGCAACAGATCGTTTTCTTGATAAATTAGCGGGAGTAACAGATCCGGAGACAAAGAGAATGATTATTGGGGGAGAGTTTATCGAAGTATTTGCAGAAGAAGCCCGTAAACTTGATGGAGTAGAGTTCCTTGCACAGGGAACAATCTGGCCGGACATTCTTGAGAGTGAAGAAGGAATCAAGGCACATCATAACGCAGGCGGACTCCCTGAGGATCTGGATTTTGAATTGGTTGAACCGATCAAGATACTTTTTAAGGATGAGGTTCGTGTTGTTGGAGAACAGCTTGGCCTTCCGCATGGTATGGTATATCGCCAGCCGTTCCCAGGTCCGGGGCTTGGTGTTCGCTGCCCAGGTGCAATCACCCGCGATAGACTGGAAGCAGTTCGTGAATCCGATGCCATTCTTCGCGAAGAGTTTGCAAAGAATGGTCTGGAAGGAAAAGTATGGCAGTATTTCACAGTAGTGCCGGATTTCAGATCTACAGGTGTAAAAGAGGGAAAGAGAGCATTTGAGTGGTCTGTTATCATCCGCGCAGTCAATACAAAAGATGCAATGACTGCAACTGTTGAGAACATTCCTTTTGATCTGATGTGTCATCTGGTAGAGCGAATCACACATGAGGTTCCTGGCGTAAACCGTGTACTCTATGATTTTACACCGAAGCCAACCGGAACGATTGAATTCGAATAGCGGACATAAGAGTCAACTTTCCTTTGTTTTCAAGGAAAATTGGCTCTTATTTAGAAAACAATCATAAAAGTATTTTGATTTAGAAAAGGAATTACAGGATGGAACTGACAAATCATTTTTTTTTGCAGGCAAAAAACAGAGGATATAATCAAAGACTTATTGACAATGTTGCTTTTGTGTATATTCTGGTGTCCGACCCGGTCAGCCATTGGAAAAATCAGGTTCAGGTTGATTCTTGTATCCAAAAAATCAAGCAGGTATCCGGTATGCTGACACAGGAGGCAAGAAAACAGCACGTAAATATCAGGATCAAAGATTTTGTGCTGAAATCATCTTCAAATGATATTGTTTCTATAGAAACTGCGAAGGGATGGCATACCCGCATTATACAAAAAATACATCGCGCCTCTTTGAAAGAACTTCAAAACGAAATCAAAAAATCTCAGGATTTTACAGAAGTTGCAGTCATTTTTTTATTTAACCGTGTGGACCGATGCTTTGCACACCAAGTCGTAAATAATTTATATGACGATGAATTTGCTGTTGCCTATGCTGCTTGCTCCGCTAACGACATAGCTCATGAAATCCTTCATTTATTTGGCGCAGTTGATTTCTATTACATGGAACAGGTCCGAAAAGCGGCAGAAAAGCATCTGCGAGGAGGGCTTATGATGGGAAATACGCAAGAAATAATCATTGATGATCTCAACATGTATCTGATTGGATGGCACCAAAAACTCTCGTGGCGGGCCACTGCATTTTTAAAGGAAGTTCAGACAGTTACCCGTGCAGAATGGGAAGCTTCCCTAAAAACTAAAGTCGTAGATGGGAATGGTCGAATAGTTTTTTCAAACGGTGACATTTATGAAGGTGCCTTAACTCATGGACAGCCCAATGGGTATGGCACATATTATTTCAAAGATGGAAGCCGCTATATTGGCGATGTCAGATCAGGAAAATTACATGGACATGGTAAAATTATCTATGCCAATGGTGATCAGTATGAAGGAAGCCTGAAAGACTCCAAATTGGAAGGAAGAGGTGTTTTATCCAGAAAAAATGGCGACTATTACGTGGGAGAATTTTCTGACAACACTTATAATGGATATGGTGAATATCACTATGCATTCGGAAAAATTAAGCAGGGGTACTGGAAAAATGGTAAGCTGATTTTATAATAGCTTACCATTTTTCATGTCATTCTCGATAAAATGAATTTTCTGTGTTTTATTAAAGGACTTAGAATTAAAAGAAATTTTATCAACAGAGCAGGGAGTTCCGGATATCCGCCAGGGTTGTTTCATGAAGAATAATTGATAATAATAAATACTGCATTTTTACGAGGGATAGGGAAGCTATACATATTTTCCATATCCCTCGACTTTTT
>SFRL01000006.1 GCA_004562765.1 bacterium
GTTCAAAAATAATTCTACTAAGTGGCATTGTTCATGATAAGTATTTAAAGTAAAATCAGTAATAACTTATATGGACAGGAATCGTTTCTTTTATTGTTATCTAAACGACATTGTGTCTGTCCCCTGTCCGCTTTTTCATGAAAAATAAAGTTGTGTATTACCAGAGAAAGTGTTAGAATAATACTTGGTATGTAGTTATCAGGAAATAAGTTAACATAATATTTGAGAATTAGATATAACAGGAGTGACTATATGAAATTAGCTGAAAAACTCTTTGGAACCCATAGTTCCAGGGAATTGAAAAGAATCATGCCCCTGGTGGATAAGATTGAGGAACTGCGCCCGACGATGCAGGCTATGTCTGATGAAGAACTGAAGGATCAGACCAGAAAGTTTAAAGAGAGACTGGCAAAGGGTGAGACTCTGGATGATCTGCTTCCGGAAGCGTTTGCTACGGTACGTGAAGCATCAAAGCGTGTACTGAATATGGAGCATTATCGTGTACAGTTGATTGGTGGTATTATTCTGCATCAGGGCCGAATTGCTGAGATGAAAACAGGTGAAGGTAAAACTCTGGTTTCTACCTGTCCGGCTTATTTGAATGCTCTGGAAGGAAAAGGTGTCCATATCGTTACAGTCAATGATTATCTGGCAAAGCGTGATGCGGAATGGATGGGTAAAGTTCATGAGTTTTTAGGTCTGACTGTAGGTGTTGTTCTGAATTCCATGAAAAATGATGAGAGACGGGAGCAGTATGCCTGTGATATCACTTATGTGACAAATAATGAAGACGGTTTTGATTATCTTCGTGACAATATGGTAATTTACAAGGAACAGCTGGTACAGAGAGAGCTTCATTATGCCATCATCGATGAGGTGGATTCAGTTTTGATTGATGAGGCCCGTACACCGCTTATTATTTCCGGCCAGAGTGGAAAATCTACCAAGCTGTATGAAGTATGCGATATTCTTGCAAGACAGCTTGAGCGCGGCGAAGCAAGCGGCGAGATGACCAAGATGACCGCAATCATGGGAGAGGAAATCATTGAGACCGGTGATTTCATTGTTAATGAAAAAGATAAAGTGGTAAACCTGACAGAGGAAGGTGTGAAGAAGGTTGAAAAGTTCTTCAATATCGAAAATCTGGCAGATCCGGAGAATCTGGAGATTCAGCACAATATTATTCTGGCACTTCGTGCCCATAATCTGATGTTTAGGGATCAGGATTACGTTGTAAAGGATGATCAGGTCCTGATTGTAGATGAATTTACCGGACGTATTATGCCGGGAAGAAGATATTCCGATGGTCTACATCAGGCTATTGAGGCAAAGGAACATGTGAAAGTGCGTCGTGAGAGTAAAACCCTTGCAACGATCACATTCCAGAATTTCTTTAATAAATATCATAAAAAAGCAGGTATGACAGGTACCGCTCTTACAGAAGAGCAGGAGTTCCGTGAAATTTACGGTATGGACGTTATCGAGATCCCGACTAACCGACCGGTACAGCGTACGGATCTTGATGATGCAGTTTATATGACCAAGAAAGAAAAGTTCCGTGCCGTAGTAAATGAAATCAAAGAAGCTCATGCAAAGAATCAGCCGGTACTGGTAGGTACGATTACCATCGAAACCTCAGAGATGCTCAGCAACATGCTTAAGAGAGAAGGGATTCAGCACAATGTGTTGAATGCCAAGTTCCATGAGCTGGAGGCGGAGATTGTTGCACAGGCTGGTGTGGCAGGCGCGGTTACCATTGCCACCAACATGGCCGGCCGTGGTACTGATATTAAGCTGGATGATGAAGCGAGAGCGGCAGGAGGACTGAAGATTATCGGTACAGAACGTCACGAATCAAGACGTATTGATAATCAGCTGCGTGGTCGTTCCGGTCGTCAGGGAGATCCTGGTGAGTCTCGTTTTTATATTTCTTTGGAAGATGATCTGATGCGTTTGTTCGGTTCAGAAAAACTGATGTCTGTATTTACCAGTCTTGGTGTGGCGGAGAACGAGCAGATCGAGCATAAGATGCTTTCCAGTGCAATCGAGAAGGCACAGAAGAAGATCGAGAGCAATAACTATGGTATTCGTAAGAACCTGCTGGATTATGATCAGGTAAACAATGAGCAGAGAGAGATTATTTACAAAGAACGTCGCCGTGTGCTGGATGGCGAGAATATGCGTGACGCTATTTGTAAGATGATCACGGATACGATTGACAATACACTGGATATGTGCATCAGTGATGACGTGGATCCGGAAGAGTGGGATCTGGTAGAACTGAATACCATGATTCAGCCGATCATTCCGATAAAGACCATAACATCTGAGCGTGTCAAGAAGATGAGAAAGAATCAGCTGAAGCAGGAACTGAAAGAAGAAGCGATCAAGCTGTATGAGATGAAAGAAGCAGAATTCCCGGAGCCAGAACAGATCCGTGAACTGGAGCGAGTAGTACTTCTGAAAGTTATCGACCGGAAATGGATGGATCATATCGATGATATGGAACAGCTGCGTCAGGGTATTGGTCTGCAGGCTTATGGTCAGAGAGATCCGAAGGTTGAGTACAAGATGAGTGCTTTTGATATGTTTGACAGCATGACCAACAGTATTCAGCAGGATACGATTCGCCTTCTGTATCATGTACGTATTGAGCAGAAAGTGGAGAGAGAGCAGGTGGCACAGGTTACCGGAACCAATAAAGATGAATCTGTTCAAAAAGGACCGGTTCGCCGTGCACAGGATAAAGTCTATCCGAATGATTCGTGTCCGTGTGGAAGCGGTAAGAAATATAAACAGTGCTGCGGACGCAAGGTTATTAAATAGTAGTGAAATTGTAATGAAGGGAATCTTTGAAGGGATTCCCTTTTATCTTGAAAGAAGATAAGGCCTTCGGCGGATTGCAGAGGCGTACTTGAACTTATAACGGGAGATTACAGAGTCATGTTTAGTGAAATGTTGAAAAATGTGCGGGAGCGGGTGCCTCTGGTGCATTGTATTACAAATTATGTTACGGTAAATGACTGTGCAAATATTCTGCTGGCGTGTGGAGGTTCGCCGATCATGGCGGATGATGAACAGGAAGTGGAAGAAATCACATCGGTCTGCGGTGGTCTGACGATTAATATCGGAACACTGAATTCAAGAACAGTCAAATCCATGATGCTGGCGGGAAAGAGGGCAAATGTGCTCGGTCATCCGGTGCTTCTGGATCCGGTGGGAGTTGGAGCATCCACGCTTCGGACAGAAACAGCGGTAAAACTTCTGGAAAATGTGAGATTTACGGCAGTCAGGGGGAATATTTCTGAGATAAAAACCCTTGCCTTGGGAAGCGGTAATACTAAGGGTGTGGACGCTGACATGGCAGATGCAGTAACAGAGGAAAATATGGATCGGGTGATTGCGTTTGCCAGAGAATTTTCTGAAAAAACAGGAGCCATTACAGTGATCACCGGTGCTGTGGATCTTGTTGTGGATGGAAAGCAGGCTTATGTGATTCAAAACGGACATCCGATGATGTCAAAAGTAACAGGGACAGGCTGTATGCTCAGTGCCATGATGTCTGCATATCTTACGGCAAACCAGGATGCTCCGCTTCGGGCGGCGGCTGCAGCAGTGTGTGCCATGGGAATTGCCGGAGAGAGAGCTTATGACAGGATGCTTGCATTTCATGGAGGAAGCGGCAGTTACCGGATGTTTTTGATGGATGAGATCAGCAATCTGGATGAGGAAATACTGGAACAGGGTGCCCGGTATGAAATACGCGAATCGTAAAGAAAGAGGATAGAGAACATGAATTGTAAAAAAGAAGATATGAGACTGTATGCAGTAACGGATAGGAGTTGGCTGGGCGGGCAGACTCTGTCAGCTCAGGTGAAAGAGTGTCTGGAGGGAGGTGTAACTTTTCTTCAGCTGAGGGAAAAGAAGCTGGATGAGGAGTCTTTTTATCAGGAAGCTCTTGAGATAAAAAAGCTTTGCAGGGAATATCATGTACCTTTTATTATCAATGATAATATAGATGTAGCT
This sequence comes from bacterium, assembly GCA_004562765.1. GTDB lineage: Bacteria > Bacillota > Clostridia > Lachnospirales > Lachnospiraceae > W0P33-017. Next base: position 4,027 of record SFRL01000006.1, read on the forward strand.
CTGCGCTGTGACGCGGACGGTGTGCATGTGGGACAGAGTGACATGGAGGCGCAGGACGTGCGGGCAAAACTGGGACCGGATAAAATCATCGGCGTATCCGCCCGAACAGTGGAGCAGGCAGTAAAAGCAGAAAAAATGGGTGCGGATTATCTGGGAGTAGGTGCGGTATTTTCCACATCTACAAAATTGGATGCCAGAGAGGTATCCTGGGATACATTGAAGGAGATATGTGAGACAGTATCCATCCCTGTTGTGGCAATCGGCGGGATTACGGCAGATAATCTTTCGCAGCTTGCGGGAACCGGTGTGGACGGTGTAGCTGTGGTTTCTGCTATATTTGCCCAGAAAGATATCAAAGAAGCAGCACAGCAACTGAGAAAACTGTCAGAAGATATGGTAAATGCATAAGCGGAGGATGAAGATGAATATCAAAGGCGCAATTTTTGATATGGACGGAACTTTGACAGATTCTATGCATGTGTGGAGGAATCTGGGAAAACTGTATCTGGAATCAAAAGGAATCGTTGCGGAACCTGGACTGCGGGAAAAAATCTGGCCCATGACTATGCTGGAAGCAGCTGCATATATGAGGCGGACATATGGTCTCTGGGAAAATCCGGAACAGATCGTAAAGGAAGTATATCAGCTGATAGAAGTTTTTTATCGGACACAAGTACAGGAAAAACCTGGGGTGCGTCGGGTTCTGGAAGAACTGCAGCAGGCAGGTATTCCCATGTGTGTTGCATCAGCCACGGATACGTATCTGGTAGAATATGCGCTGGAACATACGGGTCTTCGCTACTATTTTCGGAGAATCTATTGCTGCAGGGGTGTGGGAGAAGGAAAAACCACAGATAAAATATATCAGGTCGCAAGGGAAAATATGGGGACATCTGTAGAAGAAACCCTGATCTTTGAGGATGCCCTTTATGCTGCCCGAACCGCTAAAAGATCAGGATTTCCACTGGCAGCAATTTATGATGCTACAGAGGATGGACAAGAGGAACTGAGAGAAATTGCGGATATTTACTTGGAAAGTTATGAACGGTGGCCGGGAATTCAAAACATATGAGAGAAATAGAATATTTTGGTTTGCTGTGAATCCGCTGGTCTACAAAAAGCAGATCAGCGGATTTTTTTAGTACATTAGATATTTTATATAATCTATTGCAGTTTCTTTTCTAGGAGAATTGGCGATGATACCCAAATACACAGTGTCATCAAACATGGCTTCCCCGATTAGCCCGGACTGGGACATATCCAGTCCAACGGGATGTTCTTCTGTGACTGCTTGATAGGGGATTGAGGGATCAAACTGCAGATCAACAGAATTGTCTTCAAGAATGATCGTGTTCGTTACCAGATAGGGCTTCCATTCGTTAAGTAAAACAGTATCTATATCCGATAACAATTCCAACAGATCACATAAATAGCCATTTTGCGAAAAAGCATCAAAGGCTTCTTTATTCATGAGTACGACATCCAGTTGTTCACCGTCAATGGCAGCCAGAATTTTCATGCGGGATGCATAGGTGTATTCGTGATAGGGATTTGTCTCATCGTCAGTCAGATATAAGCCTGTATATAGCTGTATGGTATTTTGGGAAGTGTCTTTTTCAAGATAATCCAGAAAATCGGTACTTAGCTGTGCGGTAAGTGATTCACTGGCAGATACGTTGACCAGAGCTGTATAAAGGACCGTTTCCTTATGGGCGAAATGCCTGTAAAGGGAATAGGCTATTATATATAGAAAGATGCAAAGCACCACCATGGGCAGCTTATAATAATCCCAGATATACTGAACTTTTTTCAGTCCGTGAAGATTCTTAAGTTTTTCCCTTTCCGGTGATGCTTTTCGTTTGGTTCTCATGATAAATCCTTTCCGGTATATTCATTTGCTTCATCTAAGGCTGGCGCTTCTGTTTTTTCTTCACACATCAGCAATATATTGGAGAGTAAGTAAGAGCAAAGGAAAGCACAGAGCCCTTCTCCGAAAATAACTGCAGGTGTAAAAATATTTATGATTACGAAAGCCATGATAAAGTAAATCACAGCCATCAGTACCGTGCAGAGAAGAAAGCGCATGCCGATCATAATAGAGTTTTTGAACATGGCCCGTGTTGTGTTATTAAATCTGGATAAAAGCGGAAAAATATACATCAATACAATGGTGTATGCAACCAGTGCCACAATGAAAACCGCAGTACAAACTGTCCAGAACGCATTTTCAAAACGTATGTGGTACAGGACATATCCGTCAATTCCAAGAACAATTCCCAGACCCAGAAGAATCATCCAGATGATGATTCCCTGTTTGAAATTTTCCCTGAAAGAATGAAAAAAGGCTTTTGTGATATTCCCCTCTTCATTTTTGACCATTTTTAATGTAACATAATATAATGCCGTGGTAGAAGCACCAATGGTAAAAACAGGCAGGCTGCATATAAACCACAGAATATTGAGATAGACCGTATTGACTATTTTTGTAATAAACTGCATGACCGGGTTGTCCGGGTTAAGTAAACTGTTCATAATAAATTAATCCTCCGTGGAAGCTCTGTAGATCAGGCTGGTTTCCGTGTGCATGGTACGGTAGTTTAAAGAAGGTTCTTTGATTCTTGATATTAACAAATGTACTGCGGAGAATCCCATGATCTGACTGTGTATATGGATGGTGGTCAGAGAAGGCGTTACTATCTTTGACTCGGGTGAATCATCAAATCCGCACAGATACACGTCGTTGGGGATAGAATACCCAAGCTTTTTTAAAACATCCATAGCATCAAGAGCTACGAAATCATTTGCACAGATAAACACGTCAGGAAGTTTTTTTATTTTTTTAAGACATTCGGTCAGGTATTCTTTGTATTCGCGAGAAGAAGGATTGCGGACACCTTCTTTGTTTTTCAGGATACAATACTCGTCATAGATGGGTAAGCCAAGCATATACATGGCATCCCGATAACCCATATAACGCTCAAAAAAGGAATGACAGTGCATGTATTCTCCGATGAATCCAATCTTCGTTTTTCCCCTTCGAACCATTTCCTTTACGAAAAGATGAATATTGGAACGGTTGTCCATGTACAGTTTGTCTGCTGCCAGTGGTTTATTAAGTGATTCGGTTGGTGTATCGATAAAAAGGACAGGCAGTCCCAGATTGCAGACCATCTGGCTGTAGTCGGGATCGAACAATTCGATACAGACGATTCCGGCAGTTCTCTCCTTTATAAAAGAAATCGGAAGCGAAAGCCTGTGAAGCTCATCCTGCAGAATGCGGTGCATGGTAAGGCTGTAGCCTAACTGGGAAAGCTCTCTCTGAAATTTGTCTAGCATGGTGGATGAAAAGTGGGAATTTCCTAAAAAGCTTGTGGTAAAAAGTGCAATTTCACTGCGTTCATTCGGGGTGGAAAGAGACAGGGATGGTTTTCCGGTATCAGTAACTGTTACATAGGAAAACTGCTTATATCCCATTTCCATTGCTTTCTTTAAAACTTTTTCTCTGGTTGCATCGGCAAGTATGCCTGTATTGTTGATCGCCTTTGAAACGGTATTTCTGGAAACACCAAGAGCGTCTGCGATATCTTGTATAGTAACTCTTTCAGCCATATGTTCCTCCTGATTTTGGTTGATTGCTTTTACATATTACATTATAAAACGCAAATCATAATGTGTCAAATGTAAAAATGAAAAACAATCGGTAATATTGTACAAAAAATAACTGAAATAGTTGTGAAATATATACATAAGTGAGCAGAATGTAAAAAATGAAACAAAATAATGTGGTTAAATGACAAAAATATATTGACTAAATGTAAAAATAGTGATATAAAATAAGCATAAGATCTTGAACAAACTTTTACAAATGCACAACTAATTGAGACGGACATGGATGCAGGCAAATGAAAAAGTGGAGGGAGAGAGAGAAAGGAAGGAGGACAAAATGAAAACAAGTTCTACAACTGTTTCCAACAGGAAACAGAACAAACAACGCGCAGGTTCTCACGGCACACTGCTGTATTTGAAACAGCATTGGCAGTTGTATGTGATTTTCCTGCTGCCGGCCCTGGCACTTACTTTAATCTTCAAGTATATCCCTATGGGCGGCATCATGATTGCATTCCAGAAGTACAATCCGATCAAAGGTATTCTGGGAAGCGAATGGGTAGGTTTCAAGTATTTTGAGCGGTTTTTGTCATCACCGGATTTTATGACTTACTTGATTAATACCTTGAAACTTAGTATTTACGGTTTACTGTGGGGGTTCCCGATTCCGATTCTGCTGGCATTTTTGCTGAACCGGATTCAGAGTACAGGAATTAAAAAGAAAATTCAGTTGGTTCTGTACTTGCCGAACTTTATTTCCGTAATTGTATTGTGTGGTATTGTGCGGATTTTCCTTTCGGTTACTGGACCAGTAAACCTGCTGTTTGACAGCAGTATTAATTTTATGACCATGCCGGAGGCATTTCGTACCATCTACATTGCCAGCGGTATCTGGCAGGGAGCAGGCTGGGCATCTATTATGTACACGGCAGCACTGTCCAATGCCAGCCAGGAACTGAAAGAGGCGGCAGTAATAGACGGTGCAAACATATTCCAGCAGATTAAAGCAGTGGAATGGCCGGCGATCAAGGACATGGTTGTCATCCAGTTTATCATGCAGGCTGGTAATATCATGAGTATTGGCTTTGAGAAAGCTTATGCACTTCAGACAGATTTGAACCTGGGTACATCAGAAATTATTGCTACATATGTTTACAAGAAAGGTCTGTTGGATGGAGACTACAGTTTCTCGACAGCGGTAGGTTTGTTTAATACGGTGATCAATGTTATTCTTCTGATTGTGGTGAATAAGATTGTAGCCAAGATGAATGACGGTAAAGGTTTATAAGGAGGAGCAAAATGAAAAAGAAGAGCAGATTTGCCAGATATTCTATACAGGATAAGGCTTTGCTGATGTGTGGATATATTTTGCTTGGCCTGTTCGTGGTTGCCATTATAGTTCCTATGATTTATATTATCGTAGCTTCATTTATGGATCCGGTTACCCTGCAGAATAAAGGCATCACATTTGACTTCAGCAAATGGACACTGACGGCATATGAACGTGTTATATCCAATTCACAGATATGGGTAGGATTTAAAAACGCAGTTATCTATTCTGTAGTGTTTACTTTTGTATCAGTTGCGATAACACTTCTGGCGGCATATCCGATGTCAAGGAAAGATTTTAAAGGACGTGGCTTTTTCAACGTGATTTTTGTGATTACCATGTTCTTTGGAGGCGGACTGATTCCTACTTATTTGTTAATCAGCAACCTGGGACTGCTGGACAGCATGTGGGCAATTATCCTGCCCGGAGCTTTCAGCGTATGGAATATGATTATTGCAAGGACATATTATCAGGGAATCCCTGGTGAATTGAGGGAAGCAGCGGATGTGGACGGAGCCAATGAACTGGTATATTTCTTCCGGATTCTGCTTCCGGTATGTACTCCGGTGATCGCAGTGCTGGCATTGTGGCAGTTTGTAGGAATGTGGAACAGTTACTTTGATGCGATGATTTACCTGAATGATTCAGCAAAACAGCCATTGCAGTTAGTACTTCGTTCCATCCTGATTCAGAACCAGCCGGAGTCAGGAATGATCTCTGATATGCAGAGTACGGCAGAGAGGGCACAGTTAGCCGAACTTCTGAAATATGCAACCATTATTATCTCCAGTTTGCCGCTTCTGGTAATGTATCCATTCTTCCAGAAATATTTTGACAGCGGTATTATGGCAGGTTCGATTAAAGGATGATGATTTAAAAAGAAAATGAAAATATGAAAGGAGTCAAGATATGAAGAAAAGACACTTTAAACAGGTAATTGCTGCTGCATTGGCAGCAGGGATGGCATTATCCCTTACCGCTTGCGGCGGAAAAGATTCTGTGGAACTGAATTCAGGAGAATTACAGGAGGTTGATCTTGCTGAACTGCAGTTTCCGTTAAAAGAAAAAGCAACCCTGACAGGTATGACCAGCTATCCGGCTAATACGGAATCCAATCCGAATAACCGTACGATTTTCAAGCGTCTGCAGGAAAAGACAAATGTGGAGATCGAATGGACAGCAATCCAGAGTGACCAGTGGGGAGATAAAATTTCTCTGAATATGGCCAATCCCAAAACATTGACTGACTTCATTTTTTCAGCAGGTTTTGGAGACAGCGACTTATTGAAATATGCGGATCAGGGTATCATTATTCCTCTGGAAGAGTATATTGATGCTTATATGCCGAATCTGAGCGCAGTTTTCGAAAAATATCCCGAATACAGAAGCATGTGTACCGATGCTGAGGGACATATCTGGGCACTGCCATGGATTGAGCAGCTTGGTTCAGAAAAGACTGCTATTCAGACAGTTGGTAACATGAGTTTCATCAATAAAAAATGGCTGGATTTCCTGGGACTGGAAATGCCGACAACAGTAGATGAATTTGAACAGGTTCTGATCGCTTTCCGTGACCATGCTTCTGAACTGCAGGCAGAGTTTAATATCGATGGAAGCATCATTCCGATGTCCTGTATTGTAAATGACGGTGACCAGGATCCAAGTATCATCATCAATGGTTTTGGCGAAGGTTATGGTGATGCGGATAAGGGCAGACATATCGCAGTTACGGATAATCTGGAAGTAATCTGTTCTGCAACACAGCAGGGATATAAAGATGGTATTGCATGGCTGCATTCTCTGTATGAAGAAGGTCTGGTTGACCCGGAAGCATTTACACAGGAGTGGTCAACTTACGTATCAAAAGGAAAATCCGGACGTTATGGCGTATGCTTCAGCTGGGATGTTGCAAACATTGCTAACCTTGAGGACTGGGTTCCGCTTCCGGCACTGACTGCTGATACAAGAAATATTACTCCGCAGAATGGTTCTTTCACCAGCGGATTTGACCGCGGACGTTGTGTAGTAACAGCAGTTGCTAAAAATCCGGCACTTGTGTGTGCATGGCTGGATCAGATGTATGATCCGTTCCAGTCTCCGCAGAATAACTGGGGAACCTACGGTGAGGATGATGATTTTGATATCTTTGAACTGGGCGAAAATGAAAACGGTGAAGAAATGCTGAAACATGCTCCTCTTGGAGATGCTTCCCCGGTTGAGGTAAGAGAAGCTGAGTCTGTTGGCGGACCTCTTGCAATCCTGGATGAATACTATGGCGTTTATGTAACCTGCCCGGATGATGCACAGTATCGTCTGGATTGGATCAAGGATTACTATACGCCGGATATGAATACCAAATATGTATATCCGAACGTATTTATGAGCCAGGAAGATACAGAAGAACTGTCTAATCTTCAGGCAGATATCCAGAAAACAATCAATGCAAACAAATCTGACTGGATCATGAATGGCTTTACTGATGCGGACTGGGATCAGTACCTGAAAGATCTGGATGCGTATGGTCTGCAGGATTATCTGGCAATCTTCCAGAAATATCTTGATAGTTTCTATGGAAATGAGACAGCAGCAGAATAACAAATAATTTCATTTGCAATAAATACAGGAAGTACAGGAGAATATTATGACAAGTCAGACGTTACGCGAAGCGCGGAAGTATGAAGAAACTTATGAGAAGAGAATAAGCAAAGAAGAAAGACCGGCATTCCATCTCTCAACACGGGTTGGATGGCTGAATGACCCCAATGGTTTCTCCTATTATGAGGGTAAATACCATCTGTTCTACCAGTACCATCCCTATGATCCATACTGGGGACCCATGCACTGGGGTCATGCAGTAAGTGAGGATCTACTGCATTGGGAGTATCTTCCGGCTGCCTTGGCTCCGGATCAGGTCTATGACCAGGACGGATGTTTTTCCGGGAGCGCAATTGCGCTTCCGGATGGAAGACAGCTGTTGATGTACACCGGTGTGAAAAGAATTCCACAGGAGGACGGCGAGTTTTGTGACGAGCAGACACAGTGCCTGGCGGTTGGTGATGGACTGGATTATGAGAAGTATGAGAAAAATCCGGTGCTTGATGGAAAAGACATACCGGAAGGGTGCAGTAAAGAGGATTTTCGTGATCCTAAGATGTGGAAAAATGAAGACGGGACCTATACCTGTGCAGTAGCAAACAGGGCAAAAGATGGAAGTGGACAGATTCTTCTGTACACCAGCCAAAATGGTTTTGACTGGAAATTTAAGAGCGTGCTGAGCGCAAATAACAACCGGTTTGGTCTTATGTGGGAATGCCCTGATTTCTTTAAGCTGGATGGAAAATGGGTGCTTCTTACCAGTCCGCAGGATATGTTGCCAGAAGGATTTGAGTATCACAATGGAAACGGTACGCTATGCCTGACCGGAGATTATGATGAAGAAACAGATACTTTTACTGAGCAGGATAATCATTCTATTGATTATGGCATAGACTTTTATGCCCCACAGACGATACTCACACCGGATGGGCGCAGGGTGATGATTGCATGGATGCAGAACTGGGATACCAGCCGTCTGCATCCCAGAGAAACCCGCTGGTTTGGACAGATGACTCTGCCGAGGGAACTCTCCATCAAGAATGGAAGGCTGCATCAGGCTCCTATTCGGGAACTGGAGGAACTGCGCTGCAATAAGGTGGAATACAAAGATGTTGTATTTTCAGATATCATAAAACTGGATGGTGTGGAAGGAAGAAAAATTGACATGGAGATTCAGATTGCTCCTGGAGACGAAGACAACCTTTATAAAAAGTTCGCAGTGCGCTTTGCCCAGAATAATCGGTATCATACCTCAGTCAGTTTTCGGCCTTACGAATCCATATTAAAAGTAGATCGCAAGTTTTCCGGTTCCAGAAGAGCTGCAATTCATCAGAGAAGAAGTCAGGTTCGTTCCGAAAATGGAAAAATTAAGCTGCGCATGATACTGGATCGTTTCAGTGCAGAAATTTTTATTAATGACGGTGAACAGGTAATGACAATCACTATGTATACCGATCAGGCTGCGGATGGAATTTCCTTCTTCGCAGACGGAAGTGTAAAGCTGGATGTTGTGAAGTATGATCTGATTGAAGGATAGGAATTCTGCTGTTTAGTTGGAACATGATTGAACAACGAGAATAGTTGTACATGCATAAGGAAAGATAAGAGAAAAGCTGCGGTCATGAAAATGGCTGCGGCTTTTTCTGTAAAGGAGGTCAGACAATATGAAAAACTATGATGTTACAGCATTAGGAGAATTATTGATAGATTTTACAGAAAACGGCGAGAGCAGTCAGGGCAACCCTCTGTTTGAGGCGAATCCGGGCGGTGCACCCTGCAATGTACTGGCTATGTTATCGAAGCTGGGACATAAAACAGCATTTATCGGGAAAGTAGGAAATGATTTCTTTGGGGAACAACTAAAGAAAGCGATAACAGAGGTGGGTATTGATTCGGGATATTTGCTTAAAGATGACGAGGTGCATACAACCCTTGCTCTGGTGCACACGTATCCGGACGGTGACAGGGATTTTTCATTTTACCGTAACCCGGGGGCAGATATGATGCTTACGGAAAATGAAATATCGGAAGTAGTGATAAAAGATTCCAGAATTTTACATTTTGGAACCCTTTCCATGACGCATGAGGGTGTGCGTGCTGCCACGAAAAAGGCTATCCGCATTGCCGAGGAAGCCGGTTTGCTCATTTCCTTTGATCCGAATCTTCGCCCACCTCTCTGGAAGTACATGAACGAGGCTAGGGAACAGATATTGTATGGATTGGAACATTGCTATATCCTGAAAATATCAGATAATGAGATACAGTGGCTCACCGGAAAAACGGATTATACAGAAGGAGTGGAATGGATCAATGAGAGATATCAGATTCCGCTCATCCTGTTATCCATGGGAAAACAAGGAAGCAGGGCATATTATAAAGGACGTATGGTTGAAGCGGCACCGTTTTTGCAGGAGAATACGATAGAGACCACCGGAGCCGGTGATACATTTTGCGGTTGTGCTCTGCATTATATTTGTGAAAATGGTCTGGAAAACCTGTCAGATGAAGATTTGAAACAAATGCTGACCTTTGCCAATGCAGCAGCTTCCCTGGTTACAACACGGAAGGGTGCACTTCGAGTAATGCCTGAAGAAGAGGAAATTCTTGAACTGCTAAATAAGTGATATTTGTGTTTCAATGAACTGGATTTCCGTTTAAAGATAGTGTATAATGCAATAAAATTAATTCTTTGAAGGGGTTGATCAGATGATTAAAAACAGGAAAGAATTAGAGTTTGTGATTTTTTGCGTGGAGAATACAGCGATTCGCCTTGGGATGTCTGCAGAGAAAGTATATGAAGTGTTAACTTCGGAAAGTGATATTTTGAATAAGTACATTGTTCCGTCCTATGACGTTCTCCATACACAAGATAAGAACTATATTATAGATGATATTCTGGATGTTATGAAAGAGAGAGGGGTGTCAGTATGATCGTTTATCATGGTTCTTATGTTGAGGTTTCAAAACCTGATCTTTCTCATTCAAGGAAAAATGTTGATTTTGGACAGGGTTTTTATACGACACCTCTTTATGAACAGGCTGAAAAATGGTGCAGGAAGTTCAAAGACAGAGGAAAAACTGCGATAATCAATAAATATACATTTGATGAGAAAGCGTTTGAACAGTGTAAAGTGTTGAGATTTGATGCTTATTCAGAGGAATGGCTTGATTTTATTCTTAATTGTCGTCGGGGCATGGACAGTTCTGAATATGATATTGTCATGGGCGGCGTTGCGAATGACAAAGTATTTAATACAGTTGAGCTCTTTTTTGATGGTCTGATTGACAAAATGGAAGCTATTAAACGTTTGAAGTACGAAAAACCGAATTTTCAGATTGCGTTTCGTACTTCACTGGTATTGGAAAGATATTTGCATTTTGAGGGGAGTGAACAGCTTTGAAGGCAAATAAAACTTTATTACAAATGAAATATGCCAGAGTGGTTGAATGTTTTGCAAAGCTGGTAAATATCTCTTTGGATGATGCATTGGGCTTTTTTTATCGTTCGGAAACATATCAGTTGATGAAAAATGGAGTATCCGATATGCATTGTATGAGTGATGAATATCTGGCAGAAGATCTGAGGGATGAGTATCGGGAGAAAGTATCTGCAGAATTGTAATACACTCCACAAGATTATAACGGCAGCCGTCGGAATCGTTCCGGTGGAATCCCCACTCTCTCTGAAAAAGCATTGATGAACCTTCCGGCACTGTGATAGCCGGAAGCGGCAGCGATTTCCTCAAGCGGAAGGTTTGTGGTTTTTAAAAGATATTTTGCCCGGTTGATTCTGGAGATAATAATATACTCATAGGGTGAGTAGCCGGTTTTCTTTTTGAACAGCCGGGAAAAGTAATAGGGACTTAGAAATACCCGTTCCGCCAGCAGCTGAATGGTAAGATTTTCGTCCAGATGGTTCTGAATATAGGAAATCGTGTTGCGGACAGCCGGTATATCTTCTGCGTCGGCATCAGAGGATGTCTCGGGAGCCATAATTCCGAATAACAGATCGGCAATCAGCCGGGAATATCCGGCTTCCGTGATCTGCTGTTCCTCACGGTTGATATAGATGATACGCTTTAGAATCTGAATCAGCTCGGGATAATCCTTTTGATGAAAAAGACAGCCGAAATTTTTATAAATTAATGGATAAATCTGATGGCAGTTCAGCCCATCAAAATGAATATAATAAAATTCACAATTCTCCGGAGTATAATAAAAATGTTTTTCCTGACAGTCAATGAAAAAGAATTCTCCTGCCCGGATCTGATAAGAATTTCCCATATAATCCAGTCGAATCATTCCCCCTTTTACATATAAAAACAGCATATAGGGATAAAAATCACGGTGAAAACTATATCCATTAATGGTATGATAATGACCGCAAGATACGAGATAATAAAAAAATTTCTTCGCATCCTCTGAGGGAGTATGGAAATAATAATCAGAGCCGGGAAGGGTTCCGGTATCGGTTGTATGCATGGAAAATCCTCCTTTTATGAAAAAAGTATCCTTAAAAATCAGGTGCTATAAGTATTATATCAGCCATATAAAAAAAGAGCAAGATTCGTAGATTTGAGAGCAGTATGCAAGTGGTTTTTCTATATGCTTTTATTTATAATGAAGCCATAAAATGTGGAACGGAGGATTTTTATATGACAAGAGAACAATTGACACTGGATGTGATCAACCGAAAAAACACCACGTATCTGCCCAGCCAGATTGAATTTGCCAATTTGAATAAGAAGATGGAACTGGCACATGCATTGGGCATGCGGACAGAGAGAGAAGTGGACGAGTACCTGGGAAATCATATTTTCTGGACTGCCCATCTGGATGATGTACCTACCCATGAACTTCATAATCAGAAGAAAATGGAAGAGGCGGCAAGAGAGGGACGCTGTCGGATTGATACTAAAAGAAATCGGGTAATCGACGGATGGGGAATGGAATTTGAACTGGATGCTACCGGATACAACAATCTGGCTCATCCATTGGAAGGACTGGAGGACGAACCGGAGCTTTTGGACACCTATCATGCGCCGGATGTCTCAGAAGATAAAATGGATATGCTGTTTCGAAGCGCCCAGGAGGATCTGAAAACCTATTCCGGAGATTATCTCGTAATGATGTCAGGCTACAATGGCATCTGGGAGAAATCTTATAACATTGTAGGAATGGAAGACTTTATGTGTCTGCTTATCACAGAACCGGATCTTGCCTGTCAGGTTATGGATGTGATCGCCGATTATAAGATCGCCATGGCGAGAGAAACAGGGAAACGTGGATTTAAAGTGGGCCATTTTGGAGATGATCTGGGCACACAGGTTTCCACCATTGTATCCGAAGAAATTTTTGTAAAATATTTTAAGCCGAGATATGCAAAAGTTTTTGCGGCATTTAAAGAATCCGGCATTCCGGTACAGATGCATTCCTGCGGAAATATTACACCATTTATCCCTCATCTGATCGACATCGGGCTGGATATTCTGGAACCGGTGCAGACCTGTATGGATCTGAATTTCCTGAAAAAAGAGTATGGAAAAGATCTGATTTTCTATGGCGGAGTGGACACCCAGGAACTGCTGGCTTTCAAGTCTCCGGAGGAAGTGAGGGAGCAGACCCTTCGGACCATAGACATCCTGGGCAAGGGAGGCGGATATATCTGTGGACCATCTCAGGAAATCATGGATAATGTTCCGGTGAAAAATGTAATCGCATTGGCTGAGGCCATTCGGGAAAGCCGATGAATTCTCCTGTGATTTTCTACTTGTACAAATTCTTATAAACACGTATAATAAAATAGATGTTGATGGGCAGTGTCCAACCAACCACTGCTTATCAACATTTATTATTTTCAGGAAAGCAGGTGAAACTTTTGGTAGAATTAGATCAGTTCAAAGCTACACTGAATTCCTATACACAGCCATTAGTGGAAGTGAGGGATTCACTTTGACCTCGCTAATAAAGAAAAGCGGATCGAAGAATTAGAAAGAAAAATGGAGGAGCCGGATTTCTGGGATGACCCGGAGCGCTCCCAGGAAATGATGAAAGAATTAAAGAGCCTGAAAGACGACAAGGAGACGTATGAGAACCTTGAGACACAGATGGAGGATATGGAAACCCTGATTGAGATGGGGTATGAGGAAAATGACCCCTCTGTGATCGAAGAGATTCAGGAGATTCTTGATCAGTTCGAGGCGGATTTTGAGAGTATTCGTATGAAGACTCTGCTGTCAGGTGAGTATGACAGAAAAGACGCGATCATCAAGCTGAATGCTGGCGCCGGCGGAACCGAGTCCTGTGACTGGGCCGGAATGCTGTACCGGATGTACTGCCGATGGGCGGAGAAAAAAGGATTTACACTGGAAGTGTTGGACTATCTGGACGGGGACGAGGCCGGAATCAAATCCGTTACCGTTGAGGTTCATGGAGAGAACGCCTATGGATATCTTAAGTCGGAAAAAGGTGTTCACCGTCTGGTGCGTATCTCTCCGTTTAATGCTGCAGGCAAACGACAGACTTCTTTTGTATCCTGTGATGTTATGCCGGATATTGATGAAGATCTGGATGTGGATATTAAAGAAGATGATCTGCGGATCGACACATATCGTTCCAGCGGTGCCGGTGGTCAGCATATCAATAAAACATCGTCGGCGATTCGAATCACGCATATTCCTACCGGAATCGTAGTACAGTGTCAGAATGAAAGATCACAGTTCCAGAACAAAGATAAGGCGATGCAGATGTTGAAAGCAAAGTTGTATCTTTTAAAACAGCAGGAGAATATGGAGAAACTTTCCGGTATCCGGGGTGAAGTGACAGAAATCGGCTGGGGCAATCAGATCCGATCTTACGTTATGCAGCCATATACGATGGTAAAAGATCATCGTACCGGAGTGGAGACAGGAAATGTGGACAGTGTGATGGATGGAAATCTTGACCTGTTTATCAACGGATATCTGAAGTGGATTGCCCTGGGCGGCAAGAAAGTGGAGGATACCGATCTGCAGTAAAACAGAAATTGACAGAAAAGAGTTGCAGCACGGTACAAAGACAGGAGGTATCGTATGGGTATTATCAGAGCATTAAAAGAGACAGTCAGCGGTTCGTTGGCAGATCAGTGGCTGGAGGTTATTGAACCGGAAAATATGGGCGGGCAGACCGTCATGACCCGTGGAATCTGCACGGGAAAAGGTGCAAATAAAAAGGGTGGAAGAGATGTGATTTCCAACGGTTCGGTGATCCATGTCTATGAGGGGCAGTTTATGATGCTCCTGGATGGAGGCAAAATCGTGGATTACAGTGCGGAGCCGGGGTATTTTACAGTGGATAATTCATCCATGCCTTCTATGTTCAGCGGACAGCTGGATGACGCACTTCAGAATTCTTTTGACCGGTTCCGTTATGGTGGTGCTACCCCAACCGCTCAGAAAGTTTATTATATCAATCTGCAGGAAATCAAAGGGATTCGCTTTGGAACGCGAAATCCGATCAATTATTTCGATAATTTTTATAATGCGGAATTATTTTTGCGGACGCACGGGACATATTCGATCCGAATCACCGATCCGATCAAATTTTATGTGGAAGCGATTCCGAAAAATCAGGAACAGGTGGAGATTGGAGATATTAATGAACAATATCTTTATGAATTTCTGGATGCTCTCCAGTCTTCTATCAATCAGATGTCTGCGGATGGAGTCAGAATTTCTTATGTGACATCCAAAAGCCGTGAGCTTTCGAAGTATATGGCGGATACTCTGGACGAGGACTGGAAGCAAAATCGTGGTATGGAGATTCAGGCAGTGGCCATTGCCAGTGTTTCCTATGATGAAGAATCACAGAAACTGATCACCATGAGAAATCAGGGTGCCATGTTGGGAGATCCATCCGTAAGAGAAGGTTATGTGCAGGGTGCATTTGCCAGAGGAATGGAAGCAGCCGGGAGTAATAAAGGTGGAAGCACGGTTGGCTTTATGGGGATGAATATGGGTGCTCAGATGGGCGGCAGTATGGTTGCCAATATGTCTGCAGCCAATATGCAGCAGATGCAGATGAACAGAGAGGCTCAGGCAGCTGTAGAAAAGCAGAGCCGTTCTTCGCAGACGAAGGAAGATGTGTGGATGTGCAGCTGTGGGCATGAAAGTACAGGAAAATTCTGCAGTGAGTGCGGCAAACCCCGTCCGGAGAAAGACACCTGGATGTGCGTGTGCGGACATGAAAGTACAGGAAAGTTCTGCAGTGAATGCGGACGGCCCCGTCCGGAGAAAGACACCTGGATGTGCAGCTGTGGGCATGAAAGTACAGGAAAATTCTGCAGCCAGTGCGGCAAACCCCGTCCATAAATACAAGGAGGGTTAAGCATGGCAGTCATCAGTTTAAAATGTCCGAATTGTGGAGGAGAATTGGTATTTGATCCTGCCACACAGAGATATCAATGTCCATACTGTATGTCTGATTTCAGTCAGCAGCAGGTGGATGCGATGCAGCCTCAGGATCAGCCGTCTCAGGAATCAGAGACGGCTGATTTTGCTGAGGAGAAAAAAGAAGAAACCAATGGGCAGGAGGAAGCAGTAGTATATACGTGTCCCAGCTGTGGGGCGGAGATTGTCACAGATGCAACTACTGCTGCAACTTTCTGTTATTATTGTCATAATCCTGTGGTACTTTCCGGGCGTGTTTCGGGTGAATATCTGCCCAAATGGATCATTCCATTTTCTATTGATCGGAATGCAGCTGAAAATACCTTTCTGGAAAATGTGAGAAAAAAGAAGTTTGTACCGAAAGGATTTTTTGAGAAAAAACAGATTGAGAAACTGACCGGTGTGTATTTCCCATATTGGATGGTGGATTGGAAAGGACAGGGATATTTTCAGGCGAAAGGCACGAAGGTGCGTGTCTGGAGGAGCGGCGATACCGAGTATACAGAGACGCGATATTATGATATCTATCGGGAAGGGAATCTGCAGTTTCCCGAGTTGTTTAAAAATGCTCTAAAAAAAGCAAACCGAAATCTGGTGGAAGGTGTTTTGCCGTATCAGTTGGAGAAAGCAAAAGAATTTTCTGTGGGCTACTTGTCCGGATTTCAGGCAGAGAAAAGGGATATGGAACAAAAAGAATTCCAGCAGGAGATCACACAGGATACAAGGCAGTATGCCCAGGATATGCTCAGAGACAGTGTCAATGGCTATTCTACGGTGATTCCCCATCATATGGATGTGAGAACACAGGAAGAAGAGTGGAGTTATGTCATGGTGCCGGTGTGGGTTATTACCTATAAAGGGAGCAACGGGAAAATGTATTACTATGCCATCAACGGGCAGACCGGAAAAGTGTGCGGTAAACTCCCTGTGAACTATAGAAAGCTGGGTGCAGTATCGGCTGTGATTTCAGCAGCAGTATTTGCATTGGCACTGGTGGGAGGATTGTTGATATGAAAAAGATACGGTGGATAACAGGAATACTTCCCGCAGTATGTTTTTTTCTTCTGTTAATAATGGGAAGGGGCACCATAACAGTGTATGGAGCACAGTCTGATTCGATACAGCATGTAGTGGATCAGGCGGATATCCTTACCTCTCAGGAAGAACAGGCTATCGGAAACAGAATAGAAGAAATGTCCGAAAAATGGAAACAGGATTTTGTAGTGGTGACTACATATGATGCGGAGGGTAAAGATTCTGAGGAGTATGCGGATGATTATTATGATGATCATGGATATCAGGAAAATGGAATCCTGTATCTGGTGGATCTGGATAATAGCAATGTATGGATTTCTACTTCCGGAAGCATGATCCGATTTCTGACAGACAGCCGGATTGACCGGGTAATTGATGCGGGATACAGTCAGCTGAAATCCCAAAACTACGGGGAAGGTTTTCTGGCTATGTTGGATCAGACCGACACGTATATGGAAGCCGGTATTCCGGATAACCAGTATACCTACGATGTGGAGACGGGAAAAGTCAGCAGGCATTATGGACTGACAGCCGGGGAAATCATTGTTGCGCTGCTTGTGGGACTTGTATGCGGGGGAATCTTTTTCGGTATCATCAATGCGAGATATAAAATGAAAACAGGGACATATACGTATCCTTTCAGAGAAAAAGGAAAGATACAGCTTATCCGAAGAGATGATATTTTTGTCAATCAGACGGTCACCAGAAGGAGGATAGAGAGAGATCCTCCATCCGGAGGAGGCGGGCGAAGCAGTGTACATACCTCCGGAAGCGGACGAAGCCACGGCGGCGGCGGACGAAGCCTGATAAGTTTTAGAATGAAAATCGACAAGAGGTTATAAAGCCTCTGCCGATTTTCTTTTTTTATAGGAAACAGCAGAAAAGAAGAGCGTGCAGAGCGTAAAAACTCTGACACGCTTATTTTTTTACAACGAAAGAGAGGTACAGGGAATGGAAAGAGTGACATTTAAAGAGTATGAGGCAGCAAAGGCAGCAGTATTGTACGGAAAAGAGTACAAAGAAACGTCAAACATGGAAAACAACGTCATTCATAAGCAGTATGTTTGCAAGGACGGCAGCGGGATATTTTACGAGCGGACAGAGAACGGCATAACGGAATTTTGGAGTACAGAGCATAGCGAAAGCCGTATTTATGTTGATAAGGTAGAGGACAAGCCGGAGACAGAGGAAAAGGAAGAATTGAGCGAGAGCCGTAAGAAAGCAATTAAAAGAATGTATAAGCTGGTTTATTGGTTCGCTGATGAAATGCTTAAGGAAGAGGACGCAGAGGAAAAAGAGGCGGCAGAGTTTAAGAGACAATGCGAGGCAGAGCCGGATAAACTGCAATGCAGAGTAAGCGCCCACGATAACAACGCAAGAGTTATGAAAGACTGCATGAGAGAGGCTAGGGACGCAGCAGAATTTTTGAAAAATAAAGAGAACGACGTAGAAGAATGGCAGATAGTCGGAATAAATGCAATGTTCGATCAGTGCAATACTGAAAGGATTATACCGTATGATCTGCCGACAGCAATAAAAGGGCTTTTATGTATGCACATTCTTGTTAAGCCGCTTTGCTTAGAGGCGGTAACAGAAAGATAGGGACGGGGCGGCGACAGCCGCCCGAACGGAAAGGAGCAGAGGGCATGGAGAAACGAAAGTATAAGCGCCTGCGCTATGAGGACAGACAGACCATAGAGGCTATGAGCAAGCAGGGCAGCAGCGTAAAGGAAATTGCGGACGAACTGGGGACGCACAGAGACACGATTTACAGAGAGCTTAAGCGCTGCGGGGCTACGTTGGGAACTTATACGGCGGCAGCAGGGCAGCAGGCGTTATGAAAGTGGGGCTTATTGACGTAGACGGTCATAACTTCCCTAATCTGCCGCTTATGAAAATATCAGCATACCACAAAGCAGCAGGAGATAGCGTAGAGTGGTACGAGCCGTTATTTAGCGGTCACACGGACAGGGTATATATGAGTAAGGTTTTCACGTTTACGCCAGATTACGAGTATTGCATAGACGCTGACGAGATCATAAAGGGCGGGACGGGCTACAGCTATCCAGACGGCGGGCAGCAGTTACCAGACGAGATAGAGCATATATACCCAGACTATACGATTTACTACGATAGGATACCAGAGACAAGGAACACAGCTTACGGTTTTCTTACGAGAGGCTGCCCCAGAGGGTGCGACTTTTGCATAGTGGAAAAGAAAGAGGGGCGGACAGCAAGGAAAGTGGCGGATTTATCGGAGTTTTGGAACGGACAGAAAAATATAGTGCTTTTAGACCCTAATATGTTTGCCTGCAAGGAATGGAGAGAGTTAAGCGATCAGCTGATAAATAGCGGCGCATGGGTTGACTTTTCGCAGGGCTGCGACATTCGCATAATGACGCAGGAAAAAGCGGAGTACATAAAGCGCATGAAGATAAAGCGCATACATTTTGCGTGGGACAGATACGAGGATAAAGAGAAGATCATACCAAAGTTTAAAGAGTTTCAAGAGATCACGGGCTGGGAACGGCGGAAAATGGGCGTATATGTCCTATGCAATTTTAATACAACTTTTGAGCAGGATTTAGAGAGGGTATATACGTTACGTGATCTGGGATATGCACCATACGTAATGCTATATGACAAACAGAACATACCAGCAGGGCACAGGCTTAAGCACTTGCAGCGATGGGTAAATAACAGAATTATATTTAACAGCTGTAAGCGTTTTGAAGATTTTGACATAAGGAAATAAAAGCATTGAGAAATGGGCGTGACATAAGGTAAGACCATAGGCACGGAATGTAAACAGAGACAGCCACAACAGCAAAGCGCTGGCTGCGGTATCAATGCTTTTATATATAAGCGCCTTTAATTTAGTGGCAGAATACCGCAGCCGGACGAGGCGGGGCGCTGGTTCAATTCCAGCAAGGCGTATTGTGTAGCCAGTGTGGCAGCTGGCAGCAGGAACGGCGGGCTATAACCGTTTTCTGTATACTGTGACAAAATAGCGGCGGACACGCCAGCCAGAGAGCGTGCGGACGGTCAACAGGTTTTCAGCGGCTTTTTAATGCGAAAAGCCACCCACACAGTAAATTTACGCCAGAGTAGGAGCGTGGCAGCTATGACGATCAGAGCGCCACCCAGAAAAGAGAAAGAGAGGCAGGCAATGAGGGCAGTTTTCAGCAATTTAGAGGACGCATACGAGGCGGGCTATGCAGACGGTATGGCAGAAATAAGGAAGAGATACAGGGGCAGGCAGGAGAAAAAAGCCCGCCGCTGGTATTACATCAAACAGAAGTTATACGGCGTAGCTCTGCTGATCGCTACGGTATTTGCTGTGTGGGTGCTGGACGGCGACGCAACAATAGCGATTATTACAGTACCGCTGGGCGTATCCTGCCTTTTCAGTAAAGAAATGCTGATTGTAGATAAATATTACTGGGAGCATGAGGACGAAAGAGAGGCTTATAACAATGAGAAGAAACACGACCGTAGACGAGTACGGCTTTAAGCTCGATTATAGGGATATTTGGGGCTGCGACAGTAGGGAGCATAGAGACGAGAGAACGTTAATTACAGAGGGTAAATGGGTAATTATCATAAAATCTGTGTCAGTAAGCGAGTTTGCAAGACCGCAACTGTACGGCATTTACTGGGCTGTACCATACGTGAGAGAGGGGAAAGCAGGGGTTAAGGACAAGACAGGGCAATATATCGGAGAGGAAATAAAGCAGCTTGTAGGTGTAGACGAATACGGCAGGCAATGTGCAACGATCTACACGCCGGAAGAGGTAAGAATATTCCCAGACGAATACACAATTTTAACGCCGGAACGTCTGGAAGAATATAAGCAGCTGGGCTGGTATATGCAAGAGATCGGCGCAAAAGTGCAGCAGCCGCTTAATATGGAAATTGTGAACGAGGGCAGGGCGCTTGTGGAAGAGGAAAGAGAGGTTATATGGGCGCTTATGCTGGACGGGTTGACGGAGCAGCAGGCGTGCGAAGAGTATTTTTTAACACATCACACAGATTACCAGAACACAAATATATGCTATCTGCCAACAGCAGAGATTTTAGCAGAGGCTATGGCGTGGTTCGGAGAGAGGTAAGGATATGACAGATAGAGAAAAGGAAGTAGTACGAGAGATTAACCACCCGCTTTATACGGTGGAGTTTTTAGAACAATGGATAAACAGAAATGACAATGTGTTTACAAATGCGATAGCTGCTTTGCAGGCTATGGGCGCAAAAGGATTTTATGCAGCGGTAGAAATACTAGCAAAAAAAGAGGGACAGGAAAATGAGGCGACACAGACGGGAAAATAAAGTATTAAAGCTGCTGGTGCAGTCTGTAGAGGTTCTGACAATCTGCATATTGGGAATTATACCTATTATGCTGCTGATCTGGTGGAGATCACAGATCATGCCGCCGCAGACAGACGAACAGGTAGCGGCGATCATGCAGCAGGAGCAGCAGGCAGAGCCGCTGGTAATTGAAATGCCAGAGCCAGCCACGAAAGGCAGTATACGGGTGTTTGATTATGACGGCTGCTGTATTTACGCATATTACGGCGAGATCGTGATAAACAACGACGGTAAGGACGGGAAAGAGATTGATATAGAGTGTGCCGGATACTTAGAGGGATACGAAGAGCATAAGGACACGGAAAGAGAGGCGGACAATGAGTAGTATTTTTATACGCAGCCAGAACAGGGAAAAACTCTACAGGCTGGGCGGTAATTATGCCTGCATAGAGTACGGCGGGTATGAGGACTTAAAGAGAAAGAGAGGCGGCGCAGAGGCGGATAAAAAGAGGCATACGCTTTGCATTTCTGACGGCTGTTTAGAAGAGATCGCAGAGTATGAGAGCAAAGAGCGCTGTTTAGAGGTACTGGACGAGATACAGAAAATATGCGCCAGCTATTTATATGCCGAGGGCAGTTTAGGGCTTATACGTGGCAGCGTTCCTACGCCGCCTATGGCAGCAGATATACCGAGGGTATACGAAATGCCGGAAAAATAGGAGTAGTGGGATATGGAAGAACGGGACGACGAGCGCAGGGCGCTTATACAAGAGTTTTACCAGATATACAGACCATTACAAAAGATAAGAGACTTGCGGCTGCACAGTCATTTCAGCATATATCCAAATGACGACGATTTTATAGAAATCTGGGAATATGCAAGCGACAGGCGGGTACAGCAGATCGTGAGGGTAAAGGAAGAAAACGAAACAGAGTGCTACAGGCGGGCGATAGAAGAGCTGAAAGCCTATGCAGAGAAAGTAGAGGGCGCAGGATATGGGAAAAAACGTAGAGCAGGATAATAAGCCGGATTTTTTAAAAGACCTTAACAACGGAATTTTGGACGAGCTGACAGCAGGAGGCAGGATAAAGAACGCTGTAGGGCTGGCGGGAGAGCTTACGGAAATTGAAAGCGTGGACGAGCTTAACGGGCTGCCCTTTTGCGGGTATGTGGCGAAAATCGAGACACCAAGACCGAGCGGCACGCTGGACGAGGTAGCGGTAGCTTTTCCCGCACAGGCGGCATACGCAGCTACGGCAGGCATTGAGTTTGACGTATTGCGGGAGTTTACGGTAGGTAGCCGCATTATGGTACAGGGGAAAATACAGACTGTGAAAAACTGGCAGAGCGGTAAAGTGCTGGTGTTCATTCTGGCAGAATATGTGGCGATCGCACCAAAAGCAATGCTACAGGACGACGTAGCGATATGTGGAGTGATTGCCAATAAGCCTGCCGTAAGGACTACGCCGAGAGGCAAGCGTATTACGGATATTTTCGTAAAGATCAAAAGCGAGCTTAAAGACGGCTGGTGCTATGTGCCGTGTATTTGCTGGCAGGAGCAGGCAGACGAGGTAGCAGGCTGGCAGCAGGGCGATACGGTAGAGCTTTTGGGAAGATACCAGAGCAGGGAATATAAGAAAATAGTAGGGACACTCTACGCAGACGGGCAACCAGTGGAAAATGAAATAGAGACACGGACAGCTTACGAGGTATCCGTACAGCAGATCAGAAGAAAGGAAGAGGCAGAAAATGGAAAGTAAGACAATTTACAACGGGAGCGGGCAACGCATGGCGCAGGAGATCAGAATAGAGGCGCACGGAAAAGGCGGCGAGCTGGGGATAAAGAACATACAGTATTTAATGGGTATGATCGAGAGCCTGAAAGCCTGCAAAACGCAGCAGGAAGTGTACGACAGGTACATGATGATTACAGGCTATTGCAAGTGCTGTGTAAACAGTGAATTTCTTGACGAGAAAAGCGCTGATGATCTTATGTGCCTTGCGGCTTTTCTGGCGGGAAATGAGCAGGCACGGGCGGAGCATGAGCAGAAAGGCGGGAAAGCATGAGAACGGTTTATATATGCAGCCCGTACAGGGCAAAGGACAGCGCAGAACTGGATAGACACATAGACTACGCACAGCAGCTTACACGGCAGGCATTAGAGGCAGGGTTAGCGCCGATCACGCCGCATTTATATATGACACAGTGCTTAAATGAGGACAAGCCGCAGGAGCGGTCAATAGGAATGACGGCGGGCTTAGAACTTATGAAAAGCTGTGCTTTTGTGATCGCTGGCGTAAAGTACGGGATAAGCGAGGGCATGAAAAGGGAAATGGAAACGGCAGCAGCGCTGCATATTCCCGTTATAAATGCCGCACAGCTGGCGTTTGAACTGGAATATGAGCAACGTAGCGCAGAGAGGCTGGCAAACGATTACGCCAAGCTGTATGCCTGTCACTTTTGCCGTGGGCGGTACTTACATACTTGCACAGGTTACAGCTGTGTAGAACCGTACCAGAGAGCATACGAGGCGGCGTTACGGAAATACAGCCGCAAAAATGAATAAAGTTAAAAGCCCCTACGGTACGGGAATACCATAGGGGCTAGGCTATACAGCTTTTCAACCTATAAACAGTATAAGCTACGTATGGCAGAAAGTCAAGAAATTACGGGCATTTCAAGCCCGTTTTAACACTTGATAAAAGTATTAACTATCCGACAGAAAGAGGGTACAGAGTATGCCGTATGTAGAGAGAATAACCAAAGCCGGAAAAACGATAGAGATAGAGAGGTACTTTACCAGCAGATACAAAAAGAAAGAGATAAAGAGGGGGGATAAGGTAAAGCCGACACAGGAGCAGCAGCAAAAGATAAATACCAGACAGGCGGAAAGAAAGCTGCGTATTCTGATGAACGCAAATTTTGAGTACGGAGACTATCACATAGTTTTAGATTACATACGACATAAGGGACAGCCGGACAGGACAAAAGAGGAAATGCGAAAAGACATAGATATTTTTCTGCGGGAGCTGCGAAAGGAATTTAAAAAGCAGGGCAGGGAGCTTAAATACATACACGTTATGGAGATCGGCAAAAAGGGAGCGAGACACCACCACCTTGTTATTAACCAGATCGACACAAAGATATTACAGCAATGCTGGTATAAGGCGTATGAGGGGCATAACAGAGTAAAGGTATTCCCGCTGGACGATACGGGAGACTACAAAGACCTTGCGGCATATTTCATCAAGTATACGGGAACGCACAACAGAGGAACGGACGGAGCATTACAGGGCAAGCGCTGGAATTGCAGCAAAAATCTTGTAAGACCAGAGCCGGAGTACAGGATAATTACAGACAGAGAATGGTTTAAGGCAGAGGCAAGACCGATCAAGGGCTATTACGTAGACAAAGACAGCATAAGAAAAGGCGTACACAGCCCAGATTATTACGGCTACGGGTATTTCTGCTACAGACTGATAGAAAACACGACGAGGGGGGGATAATGTGAGCGCTTTTGAATGGGTTATAACAATAGGGCTGATGATCGTAGCAGTTATTATGGCATTGCTGGCAATGAGTTTTTTAGGCTTTTCGCTGATTGCAGCCGTATTAAACGCAAGAGACGAGATAGAGCGGGGAGATAGCGGAAAGGCGGAAAAAGAGAATGATACAGAGGCTTAAGTATTGGATATTTCAGAGGGGTAAGCATTGCCGCTGCTGCTGCCTTTTCTGTGAGTATTACGATCTTTGCAAGAACGAGGTAGCGCATGAAAAAGACTGAAAAGAAGAAATACAGAGAATTTGCATTGAAAGAGCGACCGCCGCACCGCTGCATAAAAGCATTGAGCTATAAAGACAGAACAGAAAAGAGGGGGCGAGAGCATGAGAAACTTTAGGCTGGACGACGAGAGCGGACACCAAGAGGTGCTATTTAACTGGGCTGCGTACCAGCTGGGGCGTATGCCGGAGCTTGAATATATGCACCACGTACCGAACGGCGGCAAGCGTGACGCAGCCACGGCAGTAGCGCTTAAGCGGCAGGGAGTAAAGGCAGGCGTGCCGGATATTGTTTTACCAGCGCCGAGGGCAGAATATCACGGGCTGTACATAGAGCTTAAGGCTGGAAAGAATACCACAACGCAAAAGCAGAAAGACTGGCTTAAATTCCTGCACGGGCAGGGCTACTATACAGCTGTATGCTATGGCTGGCAGCGGGCAGCAGAACTGATAGAGCAGTATTTATTAAAGCCGGACGAGCTGACAAAAGAGCCGGAAACTATTATTTTGCGTTAAGGCGCAGAAAGAGAGGTAAAGAATGAGGACAATAAGCATTTTGAATTTAAAGGGCGGAGTAGCAAAGACCTTTACAGCCGTAAATATGGCATACGAGTTGATGAAGAGAGGCTATAAAGTGCTGCTGATCGACAACGACAAGCAGGGAAATTTAAGCAAGGCATACGGCAGATACAACGCCGACGAGGTAGCGCCGATCGCAAAGCTGCTTTGTGGGGACTGGCAGACCGCAACAGAGCTGATACAGGCGACGGAGTACGAGGGGATAGATATTATAGCCTCTAATATGTCGCTATTCGGGGCTACATGGAATTTGACAAAAACGGACGACGAGAGCCAGACGGAGAGGTACAAGGAACTGATACAGCACGCAGACTGGGTAAGGTGTGGGTATGATTACTGCATTATCGACAACCCGCCAGATATAGGGCTTAACGTGGTAAATGCGCTGGCGATCACGGACGAGGTTATAGTACCCGTGAAGATCGACGAGGACGCATTAGAGGGGCTGGATATTGTGACGGAGCAGATCGAGGACGCACGAGCATTTAATGACAGGCTACGCCTTGCAGGCGTTCTGGTTACGGTTTACCAGAATACAGACGGCGAGGCGGCGGGTGTTGAGTGGCTGCGGCAGCAATGGAACGACATAAGCAGCGAACGGTACAGAAAGTATTTAATTCTGGGGACTATCAGATATTCCAAGAAAGTAGCAGAAAATTCTTTTATGCGAAAGCCGATTTATGAATATAGCCCCTGCTGCGGAGCGGCGCAGGACTATAAGAAATTTGTAACAAGGTATACGGGGGTGAGCAGATAATGTACGAAGAACTGCAACAGAAAAAGCCACCGAAAATACCAAAAAGCGTAAGAGCAAAAGGACTTAGGGGATTGCTGGGGATTGTAAGCCCGTCAAGATTGCTGTATAGGAGATATGCGATAGACCAGACGGAAGAGGAAAAGCGGTATTTTAGCGAGGAATGGAAATATAGGCTATATAAGCGCAGGGTATCCCGTGACGAATGGCGCAGAATATACAGAGAGTACAGAAAGGCGCAGCACCCAGAACGAGCGCAAGAATGGGAGCGCAAAAGAGAAGAGGCGGAACAAGAGGCGATACGAGCGATAAGAACGATATTAGGAGAGATTTAGAGAGCGAGGTAAAGAATATGGCAAAGTTTGGAATTAACGATATTTTGAACGCAAAGAGTAAAGCGGGAGTAGCTGGCACGGTAGACAAATACACAAAGATTTTTTTAAGTCCTTATGAGGTAAAGCCTGCGCCGGAGAATACGCACCAGCAGATCACGGGTATTGAGGAACTGGCGGACAGTTTTTTACACGTAGGACAGGAGCAGCCAACAGTATTAGCACGGGTAAACGGCGAGTTTAGAATAATCGACGGACACCGCCGCAATGCTGCAAATATTTTCAATCTGGAACGGGGACACAAGGAATACGAGAAAATAGAGTATCGTTACAGGGATATGAGCGAGGCAATGTATGAGCTTAGTCTGCTGGCTGGCAACGGATACACGCAGGAGCTTACGCCGTATGAGAAAATGCGGCTTGTGGAGAGGACAAAAGCGGCACTTATCAGGGCAAAGGAAGAGGACGGTTTAGAGATCAGAGGCAAAATGCGTGATCTGATCGCTGAAATGATCGGAGAGAGCGGAACGAACGTAGCACGTATGGAAAGTATTAACAATAATGCCGTGCCGGAAGTAAAAGAGGCGCTGAAAAATGGGGATATTGGTATAACCGCCGCTTACGAGGCTGCAAAACTGCCAGAGGACGACCAGAGAGCAATAGCCGTAGCCGCAACAGCAGGCGAGGACGTGAGGGCAAAAGAGATAGCCCAGAAAGTAGCTGAACAGGTAGCAGCAAAGGCGCAGGAAAAAGCAGACAAAGCGGCAGAGGACGCAGAAAAAGCCCAGATAGACGCAGAGGCAGCAATAACAGAGGCACAGGAGAAAGCGGAAAAGGCGGAGCAAGAGGCGGAGAACGCAAGGGAACTTAAGCGGTACGTTGATAACATGGCAAGGGCTATGGAAAATGCCAGCAAAGCAGCAACGGCAGCAGTAGAGGCTATTTCTAAAGTGTCCGAAACGGACACCATGCAACAGCCGCAGGACAACTGGGGTATTTTAGATTGGGTACGCTATACGCTGTGCTGTTTAATGGAAAAAGCCGAGGACGTAAGCGAGGATAATTTGTATAAATTGCAGGAAATTTTGATAGAGAGCGACGGACAGGTAAAAGGACAAATGAATATAAAGGACTATCCAGAGGCAATGCCGGACGAAAAGCAGGCAACGCCAGAGAGCGAGGCGAAAGCATGAATTACAGGCAATGGAAAAAGAATTATAAAAAGCGCTACGGCGTAAATCCGCCAGCAAGTATAGATAAGCGCAAACAGAGAAAGGCAGCAGCAAGGGCGTTAAACGTCCTTGCTAATACTGATTTTAGCGAGGCGCTGAATAGGGCAGCGGAAAATATCGCAAGTGGGCTGGCAAATATTATGCGGACACTCGGGAGCACCTGCGACAGAGCAGGGACGGTATGCAGAAATGTAGCAGAGAATATACAGCCTTTGGAAATTCGGGGGAATATATTCAGCTGGGACATACGGAAATATGGCACTTGTCATTATGCCGTATATGAGAAAAATGCTTTAGGCGGTGCGGATGAACTGCGGGCGATTACATACAGCGAGGCGGCGGCAGAGAAAATAGCGGAAATTCTGCGGGCAGATCAGCTGGAATACGTGAGACACACAAAGCCGGAGCGCATACAGAAACGGCAGGGCGCAGCAGACGCTTTGACGGCAGTATTTAAAGCAGCTTGCGAAACAGGGGGATTTGAACAATGAACAAAGATATTGAAAAATGGATATACGGAGACAATTATAGCTTTGAATATACCAAGCCGGGAGCAGCCGAGCTTATAGAGCGTGTAGAGGCGGCTTTAGGCTTCAAACTGTTTTTCTGGCAAAAGGCATTTATTTTTGTGGGACATTTCCGCAGATACGGAGAAACCACAGCGGAGATTTTACGGGCGCTGCTGGATACAGAGGCAGAGCCGCTGGACTATACAAAGCGGGCGGGAAACGGGCGAGAAAAATTTTACAGGCAGGAGCTAAGAGAGATACAAGGAAAACTGCAAGGCGCAGGCATTAAGACAAGGGCGGTATTTTGGTGTGCTGCTGATAAATGCAGATATAGAGAGCGTTACAAAGGGACTTGCGAAAAGCCGGACTGTAAACGCTGCCCGTTTCCACCATGTACGCAGGCGGAAGAGCCGGAAAGGAGAGGCAGGGTATGACAAATATTTTATTGCTTATTCTGATCGTAGAATTAAGCGGAATTATGGGCTACTTAAAAGACATAGCAGAAAGGGGCAAGGACAATGCTGGAAAAAGAGACGGAAACTAAGGGCGCTGGCATGACGGTGCAGGAAATGGCAGATAATCTGGCAGCAGCCACAGAGGCAATGGCAGGGAATTTGCCGCAGGCGGAAGAGGGAGAGGCAGCAGGCGAAAGCTGGGTAGCAATGCCGCAGGCTGATTTTGAGGACATGATACAGAAAGCAGCAAAGGCGGCTGTACGGGAATGGAAAAGGCAGGAAGAGGTAGAGCGTAGGCGTGACAAGTACCACAATACTTTTACGCTTATGAAATGTTACAGGGACGCAGTTTTCCACATTGAGAACGCAGTAAGCGACGGGGAGCAGCTGGAACTTAAGGGAATGACGGAAGAACAGCAGCGGACGTACTTAGAGAGTATCCGGCGCACACGGTTTAAAACGCTGATTATGACAGCGCATATAGACAAGGCAGTAGAAGAGATCGAGCGCAGGAGAAAGGCGGCAGGGAAAGAGGTAGAGTACAGGGCATTTGAATTGTACTTTATGCAGGGCTGGGACTATGAACAGATCGCAGAGGAACTGGATACAGGGAAGAACACGCCGAGACGCTGGATAACGAAGATCATTAACGAGTTATCCGTACTGCTGTGGGGAATTGACGAGGACAGGGTAAAGTAGCGGGCGTGGGGCAATTATGGTAAAATCATGGTGTTTACATGGTATTTCCAGAGCTGTATAATGATAGCATGAAAAGAGTAGGCGATAGCTTAAGACCGTGCCAGCGGCAGCAGTAGCCTACTCTTTTTGTGTCTTACATTCTTTACCTCCTACCCAGCGCATGAAACTTAGGGCGCTGGGAATTTGAAAGAAAGAGAGGCGGGCAGCGTGAAAGAATGGGCGAAAGAGTTTTATTTATCTGCGGACTGGGAGAGAACCAGAGCCGCATACTTAATGGCACATGATTATATTTGCGAGCGCTGCGGAGAGCCAGCAAAGATAGTACACCATAAGTGCTGGCTTAATCGGAAGAACATAAACGACAGGAGCATAACGCTATGCTGGGACAACTTAGAGGCGCTATGCCAAGATTGCCACAATAAGGAACACCATAAGCGGCAGCCGAGCTTACGCTATGGCTTTGACGCTGACGGGCGCTTAGTCCCCCCATATCAGAAAAATAATTAAAGGGGACGGATACCGATGGGGATACCCTAAAATTACCCTACGGGCGCACGCACGGGTGGTGTAGGGGGGTGTGGTAGGGAGAAAGAGGGTAAAGAAATGGCGACAAAGAAAGAAAAGACAAAAGAACAGCGTATCAAGTCCGAGAAAACGAGACTTAAAGGAATTTTCAAGGACTTAGAGGACAACAAACGAAAATTAGTAACGCCGCTGATAGAAAAAGCTGCATTTATGAGCGTGGAGCTGGACGATCTACAGGCAAAGATAGAGCAAGAGGGCTGGACGAGTGAATACCAGAACGGGCAGAACCAATGGGGGACAAAGAAAAGCCCAGAGGCAGAGACGTACATAGCTTTAAGCAAGAATTATGCAGCGATCATTAAGCAGCTGACGGAGTTAGTGCCAGCCGCAAAGAGAAAGAACAGCAGGCTTGCAGCGCTGCGGGAAGAGTAACGGCATAAATGCCTTACAGGAACTATATTTACGAATACTACGCCAAGATCACAAGCGGCGAAATTGTGGCGGGTAAATGGATACTGGCAGTTTATCAGATCATTGTAGCGGGGCTGGAAAAGCAGGAGTATTTTTTTAATGCAAAGGCGGCAAATAAAGCGATAAAGTTTATCGAAAGTTTTTGCCACCACAGCAAGGGGCGCAATGACCTTTTGACATTGGAGCTATGGCAGAAAGCTATAGTATGCGTCATTTTTGGTATACAGGACGCAGAAAAAACACGGATTTTCCGTGAAATTTTTATTGTGATCGGCAGAAAAAACGGCAAAAGTTTATTTGCCTCTGCGATCATAGCATATATGGCATATTTAGAGCCGGAGTACGGACAAGAAATATACTGCCTTGCACCGAAATTAGATCAGGCAGCGCTTGTGTACGACGGCTTTTATCAAATGGTGCAGGCGGAAGAGGAACTTGCAGAGCTGGCAAAGAAACGGCGCAGCGATATTTACATTGCCGAGACGAACACCACCATTAAACCGATCGCTTTCAATGCGAAAAAATCAGACGGATTTAACCCGCAGCTTGTGGTATGTGATGAAATGGCAGCGTGGAGCGGGGATGCTGGACTGAAACAGTACGAAGTTATGAAGTCTGCGCTGGGCGCACGGCGGCAGCCTATGATTTTGAGCATAAGTACAGCCGGATATATCAACGACAGTATTTATGACGAACTGATGAAACGCAGCACCAGCTTTTTAAAGGGCAACAGCAAGGAAAGACGGCTTTTGCCGTTCTTATACATGATAGACGACATAGAAAAGTGGAACGACATAGAAGAGCTGAAAAAGGCTAACCCGAACATGGGCGTATCTGTGCAGGAGAGCTTTTTTGTGGACGAGATCGCAGTAGCAGAGGGCAGTTTAAGCAAAAAGGCAGAGTTTATTACAAAATACTGCAATATCAAGCAGAACAGCTCTATTGCATGGCTGGAATATGCGACAGTAGACGGCGCAGGCGTTGAAAAGACCTTAGAGGACTTTAGGGACTGCTACGCAGTGGGCGGTATCGACCTGTCACAGACTACAGACCTTACGGCAGCCAGCGTGGTAATTGAGAAAGACGGCGTACTGTACGCCTTTACTCAATTCTTTATGCCACGGGGGCGGCTGGAATATTTGCAGGCTACAGACGGCGTGACGTATGATCTGTTTGTCAAAAAGGGGCTGATAACTCTAAGCGGCGATAACTACGTAGACTATCACGACGTATACGCATGGTTCGTAATGCTGCTGGAAACTTACGGCATAAGACCGCTGAAAATCGGCTACGACAGATACAGCGCCCAGTACCTTATTACCGATATGGCAAATTACGGCTTTCACATGGACGACGTATACCAAGGCGAGAACCTAACGCCAGTTATACGGGAGTTTGAGGGTATCATAAAAGACGGTAATTTCAAGATCGCAGATAACAATTTGCTTAAGGGGCATTTCTTGAACGTGGCGCTTAAGCACAATATGGAAACACGGAAATTCAGACCAATAAAGATAGAGCAGCGGGCGCACATTGACGGCTTTGTATCTGTCATAGACGCAATGACTGTGCGGCAGAAATACTGGGAAGAGTGCGGCGAGCTGCTTAAAAATGCCGCATAGAAAGGAGCGTGAGCGTTATAAAATTCTTAGACTATCTTTTTCATGGTAAAGAGCTGCGGTATATCGACAGCTATTTTAAAATGCTGAACGGATACAGCCCGACGTTTACGAGCTATAACGGCGGCGTATATGAAATGGACTTAACCAGAACGGCTGTAAACAATTTTGCCACGCATTGCAGCAAATTAAAGCCGGAGATCACAGGCAGCGCCTTAAAATCGCTGGAAAGGACATTGCAGCATAAACCTAACTATTTCATGGATACGACAAAGTTTATTAAGCGGCTTGCAACCTACGTAGCGGTAGAGCATACTGCTTTTATTGTGCCGATCGAGGACGACAGAGGCAGCCTGTGTGGCTGGTATCCATTGAGGGCGCAGCGCTGCGAAGTGGTAGAGGCAGCAGGACAGGTATACTTGCGGTATCAATTTGCAAATGGAGATCATGCCGCTATTGAGTTTGAGCGGGTGGGGATACTTACAGATTTTGAGTATACAGACGAGCTTTTCGGAGAGGATAACCGGACACTTAAGCCGACAATGCAGCTGATACATACCCAGAACGAGGGCATTATAAATGCCGTTAAAAATTCTGCAAATATCCGCTTTCTGGCAAAAGTGGCAAATATGCTGAAACCAGAGGACATTAAGAAAGAGCGGCAGCGCTTTACCGAGGACAATTTAAGCGCAGACAATGACAGCGGCATGATTATTTATGACAATAAATTTTCAGAGCTGAAACAGGTAGAAAGCAAGCCGTACACACCAAACGCCTTGCAAATGCAGAACATACAGGACAACGTATGTACGCATTTTAATACCAATATGGATATACTGCAAAACAGGTTTAACGAGGAAACGTGGAACGCCTATTACGAGGGAAAAATAGAGCCGTTCGCTATCCAGTTATCGCTTGTAATGACAAATATGACATTTACGGAGCGTGAGATAGCCTGCGGAAACGCTATTATTTTCTCTGCGAACCGTTTGCAGTATGCCAGCAACGCCACAAAGCTACAGGTAAGTACACAGCTTTTTGACCGTGCGCTGCTGAACCGTAACGGCGTAATGGATATATGGAACATGGCACACGTTGAGGACGGCGATAAATATTATATCCGCAAGGAATATACCGAGGTAAGCGAGCTGAAGAACAGCACCAGCCAGCCGCAGATTATCATACAGCAAGTGCCAGCGGCAGCAGGTGGCGGGCAGGCAGGAAACGAGCCAGCAAAAGAGCCGGACGGCGGGGAAGAGCCGCCAGCAGAACCGAAAGAGCCGGACAATACATAGAAAGAGGGTGCAGAAATGCCAGTGAAAAAAGAAAGAGAGTACAGGGCGCTTGCTGCGCCTTTATCAGCGCAGGCAGCTACGAAAAGGATTGATACAGAGTATTACGTAGAGGGCTACGCTACCACGTTCGACAAGCCGTATCTGCTTTATGAGTTTGAGGACGGCACAAAATACTACGAGAGGATAGACGCACACGCACTGGACGGCGCTGACATGAGCGACGTTATCATGCAGTACGATCACGAGGGCAGGGTATTTGCCAGACAATCAAACAAAACGCTTATTTTAATACCAGATCACAAGGGGCTTTTAATTGCTGCTGATCTGGGTAAAACAGACTTAGCCCGTGGGCTGTATCAAGACATAGACGCAGGCATGATAAATAAAATGTCGTGGGCGTTTACCGTGTCCGAGGAAAGCTACGACAGGGCGACGCACACAAGAACCATTTTAAAGATCAAGAAAGTTTATGATGTATCCGCAGTAAGCATACCAGCGAACGGCGATACTGAAATAAGCGCCCGCAATTTTGCACGTAGGAGTTACGAGGCAGAAAAGCAGGAGCGGCTTAAGAGGCGGGCAGCAATACTAAAGATCAAGGCAAGTTTATAACCAGAAAAGGAGATCAAAAGGACATGAAAACATTAAAAGAAATTGAGGCAAGATTAGCCCAGATCAAAAATGAACTGAACACCAGAGCGGCGGAGCTGACCGACGAGGAAATTACACAGCTGGAAACAGAGGTAGACGAGTTGCAGGAGCAGCGTACTAAGCTGCTGGACGCTGCCGAGAAAAGAAAAAAACTGCTGGGGAAGATCGCAGCGGGAGAGCCTGTAGACGACGGAGACGGCGGGGACGGCACAGCGCCTACGGTGCTGCGTAATTTCAAGGGCGCAGACGGGGCAGGCGAGGACGGCGACAAATACGGGAGTATGGCATACCGTAAGGCATTCATGCAGTATGTATGCCGTGGTACAGCGCTGCCGAAAGAGTACAGGGCAGACGCAGTAAGCAAGACAACGGACGTAGGCGCTACCATTCCTACAACGGTACTTAACCAGATCGTAGAAAAGATGGAAAGCACGGGCATGATCTTAGCCCTTGTAACGAGGACAGCGTACAAGGGCGGCGTTTCCATTCCCGTATCCACGGTTAAACCTACGGCTACATGGGTAAACGAGGGCGCAGGTAGCGATAAGCAGAAACATACCATTTCCAAAGACGGCATGATTACCTTTGCATACCATAAGCTGCGCTGTGCAGTAGCGGTATCTCTGGAAGTAGATACAATGGCGATCAGTGCATTTGAAACGCTGCTGATTAACAATATCGTAGAGGCTATGACAAAGGCGTTGGAGCAGGCGATCATTTCCGGCGACGGCACAGGAAAACCGAAAGGAATTTTAGCCGAGACACCCGCAACGGGGCAGGCGATCGACAGCGCAGCACCGAGCTACGACGATCTGATTAACGCAGAGGCAGCATTACCGCAGGCATACGAAAACGGCGCTGTATGGTGCATGAGCAAGAAAACATTCATGCAGTATTACGGGCTGACGGATACCAACGGGCAGCCGATCGGCAGGGTAAACTACGGGATTGCCGGAAAGCCGGAAAGGACGCTTTTAGGCAGACCTGTAGTATGCTGTGATTATGTGACGAGCTACGCAGCGTCTCTGACGGCAGGCACAGTGTTTGGTTTTCTCTTTAACTTCAAGGACTACGTGCTGAATACCAATTACGCAATGGGTGTAAAGAAGTATGAGGACAACGATACGGACGATCAGGTAACAAAAGGCATTATGCTGGCAGACGGCAAGGTAGTTGACAAAAACAGCCTTGTAACGCTTAAGAAGATCGCCAGCGCATAAGAAAGAGAGGTAGCGTAAATGGCAGGAAAGACGACGACAGGGAAAAAGACAACGACAAAGGCGGCAGCGGGAAAGACTGCCGCCGATAAAGACGTACAGGTAGCGGCAGGCGTGACAGCCACAAATAACGTGCCGGAGGGGGCGTTAGAAACCAATGCAGACGGCAGCACGAACGCATACGACGCAGACGGCAATAAAGTAGGGACGGCAACGCCGGAACAGGTAGCCGCCGCCGAGGCAGCCGCCGCAAAGGCGCTGGAAGATCAGAAAGCCGCCGAGGCAGCCGCCGCAAAGGCACAGAAAGAAAAGGAAAACGCCGGAAAAGTAAAGGTAAAGGCTGCTATGCGGTATCTGGATAAGCAGTTAAACGAGATCGTAGAGGCTGGCACGGAGTTTACAGTAAGCAAAGAACGTGCGGACGAGCTGGTAAAGGCAAAGGTAGCCCAGATCGTAAAATAACAGGAAAGGCAGGGTAAAAGCACTCTGCCTTTTTAAGAAAGAGGGTGCAGGGTATGGCGGCACATACCACCACATTAACCGAGAAAATGAGGGCGGCGCTGCGTATCAGCAGCACCAATGAAAAGATCACAGAAGAAATACAGGACTGTATAGCAGCCTGCATGGCTGATCTGAAAAACGACGGCATTAAAAAGCTGGACGAGACAGACGAACTGATTATACGGGCGGTAACGCTTTACTGTAAATCAGAGTTTGGATACCACGATAAGGCGGCGCAATTCCGACAGTCATACGACACGCTGAAAATGCGACTTGCAATGTCGGGGGAGTACAACGAGGAAAAAACGGCAGCGCCGGACGTGTCCGAAACGGACACCACAGGGACAGAAAGCGGGGCATGATATGGCAAACTGGGTAGACGAAATCACGCTTATTAAAGAGCTGCCGCCAGCAGAGCGGGTGGATAAAGACGGCTTTGAAAATAAGCCGGAAGAGATCAGCCGTACAGTCTTTTGCAATAAAAAGCCCGCAGGCTACAACGAGTATTTCAAGAGCCAGCAAACAGGCAAAGTGGTAGAGGGGAAAATAGACGTACACAGGGCAGATTATGAGGGCGAAGATACAGCAGAGCTTAACGGGCGGCGTTTTTTCGTGCTTAAGACTTACGATATTGACGACGATACCATAGAGCTTACTTTAACCGATCTGCGCCACAAGAGCGAGAAAAGCGGGGTGTAGATTATGGGAGAGTTTAACACAGTAGGGCTGGACGATCTCATAGAACGGTTCAGCAGGCGGGAGCAGGCAGTAGTAGCGGCAGTACCTAAAATGCTGAAAGCGGGCGCAGACGTGCTGGTAGAGGCGCAGAGGGCAGAGGCAGAGGCAATGGGACTGAACGATACGGGCGGCTTTGTCCGTTCGATCAAGCCGACAGCGGTAAAAGGCGACGATACGGAGAAATACATAGACGTATACCCGCAAGGCAGGGCAAAGCATGGAAACGACAGAAAGGGCGATAAAAGCAACGTGCGCTATGCAACGGTGGGATTTGTCGCAGAATACGGGAAACCGAGCCAGCCCGCAAGACCGTACATGACCGCAGCCAATGACAAGGCACGGGAAAAAGTGACGGCAGCAGAGCTGGAAGTATGGGAGAGTGAAAACGGTGGATAGCTTAAAAGAGATTTTGGAAAGCGCAGGGCTGCCAGCGCAGCGGGGCGTATATTCTGGGGAAGAAAAACCAGAGGCATATTATACATATCTACGCCTTACCAAAGGTGCGGCAGCGAGCGCAGACGATCACGAAAGCTGCGGCAGGGAGCTTTACAGGGTAACACTTTTCCACAAGGGAAACTTTGAAGAGCAGTTAGATAAGACGTTAAAGGTGCTGCGGGCAGCAGACGTTTATATTAACGGCGTAGATACGGAGTATCTGGATACGGACACGGGATACTGGGAAATCCCGATAACGATTGAAATTTTAAAGGAGTGACAAAGCAATGACATTAGGTTTAAAAGATTTGTACTATGCGATCTGTACGGAGACGGACGGAGTAGAGAGTTACGACACGCCTAAGAAAATGGCAGAGGCTATGACCGCTGATCTGTCCGTAAAAACGGCAGACGGCAGTTTATATGCAGACGATACGTTGAGCGAGAGCGTAACGGAGTTTGCAAGCGGTACGTTAAAGCTGGGAGTAAAAGACCTTACGCCGGAAGTGCTGGCGGAGCTGCTGGGGCAGGCGGTGGATAAAAATAAAGTGGTATGGGCTGGCAAAGAGGACGAGCCGCCGTATGTTGCAGTAGGTTTTCGTGCAAAGAAAACAGGCGGGAAGTACCGCTATGTCTGGCTGCTGAAAGCCAAGTTTAAAGTGCCGTCTGAAAAGTACGAGACGAAAGGCGAAAGCATTAAATTCAATACGCCGGACATTGAGGCAGATTTTACCACAAGAAAGAAAGACGGGCTTTGGAAAGCGGACTTTGTAGGAACTGAAACGGATACCGCAGCTACAACGTGGTTTACGGAAGTGCCGGAAAAGGCAGAGGCATTACAGAAAGCATAAAAGAGATCAGAAAGGAGAGAGGCGCAGCGTGTGGCTGCGCCTTAATTTGTAGGCATGAGCGCAATTAAAGACGGAGCATACACAGTGACATTGCGGGGGAAAGAATACGGGCTTTTGTTTTCCCTTAATGCGCTGGACGAGGTACAGGGAAAATTTGGGGGCTATGACAAGCTGAACGAGATTTTCAACGACAAAAACCCGAACTTATTTAAAGACACCCGCTGGCTGCTTACCCTGCTTATTAACGAATGGCAGCTTTACGAGGACGAAAACGCACAGCTGTTTGAGGAAAAGCGAATAGGAACGCTTATCCACTTAGGAAACCTTAACGAAGTGCAGCAGGCTATTTATGCGTCTTTTGCACGGGCAATGGCAGGAGACGGCGACAAGGACAGCGGAGCAGCTGACGACGACAACGGAGACGACGAGGGAAACAGACAGGGCGTGCAGGAAAGTTAGATACTGCACGCCTTTTGTATATTGCAATGGTGCTGCTGGGGTATCGGGAGCGTGAGGCGTGGCGCAAAACGCCGTACCAGATCGTAACGCTTTTCCAATACCACAAAGAATATAACCCGCACATTTTCCGACAGGAGCAGCGGGCGGCAGCACCACAAGCCGCAGAGACAATGGACGATATTGACATAGCTTTAGGGGGGCTGTGATTTATGGCTGATAAGACAGACAACATTAAAACACGTCTTAGCTTTGACGGAGAGGCAGAGTATAAGGCAGCCTGCAAGGAAATAAACAGCACCCTTAAAGTGCTTAATTCGGAAATGAAACTTGTAACGGCTGAATATAAGGACAATGCCAACAGCGCAGAGGCGCTTAAGGCAAAGCAGAGCGTATTACAAAAGACCTACGACGAGCAGGCGAAAAAAGTTAAAGAGACAGAGGCGGCATTAGAAAAATGCCGTAAGGCAACGGGAGATAACAGCGAGGCAAGTAAAAAGCTGGAAACACAGCTGAATTACCAGAAAGCAGCGCTTGTAAAAACCGAGCAGGAATTAAATAAGACGGCGGACGAGCTGGAAAAGGCAGAGAAAGCCGCAGACGAAATGGGGCAGGAGATCGAGGAAAGCGGGCAGCAAGCAGAGGCAGCAGGCGGCAAGTTTTCCGGCTTAAGTGGCATTTTAGGCGGACTGGGCGGAGCAATGGCAAAGGGAGTGGCTGTAGTAGGGACGGCAGCCGCAGCGATCGGCACGGCGGTAGTGGCTGGATTGAGCTACACCGTGAGCCAAGCAGACGAGGCAAAAGGGGCTTTAAATGACTTCTGCGCCGCCACAGGCACGGCAACTGACGAGGCAGACAAGTACAAGCAAGTTATGGAGAATATCTATAACGGCAATTATGGAGAGGGCTTTGAAGATATAGCAGCCTCTATGGCGACCGTAAAGCAGCAGGCGGGCGATCTGGGGGCAGACGAACTGGAAAAAATGACAACGAACGCATTAACCCTGCGTGATACGTTCGACATGGACGTAGCGGAGAGTACGAGGGCAGCAACCCAGCTTATGCAGAAATTCGGGATAAGCGGCGACGAGGCATACAACCTCATTGCACAGGGAGCGCAAGAGGGGCTGAACCAGAACGGGGATTTGCTGGACGTGATAAACGAGTACAGCAACCAGTACGCACAGGCAGGATTGAGCGCAGAGGATATGTTTAACTCAATTAAAAACGGCGCAGATACGGGAGTATGGAGCATTGACAAAATGGGCGACGCTTTTAAAGAGTTTAATATACGAATGAATGACGGCACGGCAAATGAATACCTTACCAGTCTGGGGCTTAACGCTGACGAAATGGTAGGGAAATTCCAAGCGGGCGGCGACAGCGCAAAAGAGGCAATGAACCAGATCAGCGAGGCACTGAAAAACTGCGACGACGAGAGCTTACAGTATACCGCAGGCGTAGGGCTTATGGGTACTATGTGGGAAGATATGGGCGCAGACGCTTGCACGTCGCTTATGAGCGTAGAGGGCGAGATCAGCAAGACTACGGACGCAATGGGACAGATCAACGCCGTAAAATATGACACGTTCGGAGAGGCGATACAGGGAGCGGGCAGGATATTACAGACCAGCTTTATTATGCCGATCGGGGAGCAGGCGTTACCGATCTTTTCGCAGTTTGCAAATGAGTTGCAGCAGGGCGCAGCCGAGGCGGGCGGCGACATGGGAAAACTGGCGCAGAGCTTTGGGGACGCACTGGGGAACATGGTAAGCGGGCTGGCTGAAATGCTGCCGCAGATCACGGGCTTTGCCGTAGAGCTGGTTACAGGGCTTGTGGACGGCATTGTAGACAGTGCGCCTACGATCGTGCAGGCAGGCGTAGACATGATAACGTCGCTTGTGGACGGCATAATAGAGGCAATACCGACGCTTACAGAAAGCGCAACGGAAATTATAACAACGCTGATTAGCGGCATTGTGGAGCTTGTGCCGTCGCTGGCAGAGGGGGCAACACAGATCATAGCAGGGCTGGCAAGCGGACTGGGCGAGGCGCTGCCGCAGCTGATACCCAGCGTGATCTCTGCGGTGCTTACAATAGTGCAGACTTTGGTTGAAAACGTGCCAATGCTGGTAGACGCAGCTTTGCAGCTGGTTACGGGGCTGGCGGACGGAATTATAGCGGCGCTGCCTGTTATTATCGAGGAGCTGCCGGAGATCATAACGGCGATCATAGAGGCGCTGGTAGAGGGCATACCGCAGATTTTGGAGAGCGCAGGCGACATAGTAGTAGCGCTTGTGGACGGCATTATAAATGCGCTGCCTCTGCTGATTGCAGCAATACCGAAAATCATTACCGCTATTGCGTACGGCTTAATATCCGGCTTGCCTAAAATTTTATCGGCAGCAGGACAGCTGGTAAGCACGATCATTGGAAAACTGGCAGAGCTGCCGGGGCAGATTGCGGGAGCGATTGCAGACGGCATAACGAAAATAGCCGAGTGGGGCGCAAGTATGCAGGAAAAAGGCGGCACGGTTATTACGGAATTTGTGAGCAAGATTAGCAATATCGTAAAAGAGCTGCCGCAGAAAATCTGGAATAGCATTGTAGACGCAGTAACCAGAGTAGCCACATGGGGCTTGAATATGCAGACCAAAGCTAAAGAGGCAATGAACACCATGCTTACGGGCATTGTGACGATCGTAACGCAGACACCGCAGAAAATCTGGAACTGCATTGTAGGAGCAGTTACGAAAGTGGCGACGTGGGGCGCAAACATGGTAGCCAAAGCCAAAGAGGTAATGAATACCATGCTTACAGGCATTGTGACGATCGTAACGCAGACACCGCAGAAAATCTGGAACTGCATTGTAGGAGCAGTTACGAAAGTGGCGACGTGGGGCACAAATATGCTGACGAAAGCCAAAGAAGTAATGAATAACATGGTTACGGGCATTGTGAACGTAGTCAAGGAAATACCGACGAAGATTTACAACAATATTTCCGGCGCTGTATCGAAAGTGGCGACATGGGGAACGGAAGTAAAAAACAAAGCGGTAGAGGGCATGAAAAATGTGATTTCTGGCATTAAGGATACCTTTTCTAATATTGGAGAAACCTTTAAAGGCTTTGGTAAGAACATGGTAGAGGGTATCTGGAACGGTATCAACGGCGCTACACGGTGGATTAAGGACAAAATAAGCGGCTGGGTAGGAAACGTGACAGATTTCTTAAAAGACCTTTTCGGAATTGCCAGCCCGTCAAAACTTATGCGTGACGAGATCGGCGTATATCTGGCGCAGGGTATCGGCGTAGGCTTTGCGGACGAGATCGGCAGCGTAAACAAAATGATTGAGGACAGCATACCGAAAGAATTTGACGTAGGGGCAAAGGTAAAGGTAGATAAAAATATTGATCTGGACGACGACGGAAACCCGAAGAAACCAAGACCGAGAGGAACGGCAGGAGCGGGCGGGCTTACGGTCATTCAGAACATATACGCCAATACGACAGATTACGCCAAGCAGCAGAAAGAGGCTGCAAGGCAGCTGAAACAGGTAGCAAGGACGGTGTTAGCGTGATGTATGAAAAATTGACCTATACGAATAAGCGGGGCGAGAGTATAGAGCTTGGTATAAACAGCGTATACCATTGCAACGTGAGCAAGGACGTAGACGGCATAGCGGGCGTTACGAATGTCGTATACAGCACAAATAGCATGGGGCAGCATGGCGACACTTACGTAGGGCAGCGTATCGAGGCGAGGGACATTGACATAGTAGGGCATATCAATACGAGGGACAAGCAGCAGGCATACGAGCTGCGCCGTCAAATGCTTAAAGTGTTTAACCCAGAGCTTAACGGTACGCTGACCTATGAATTTGGGAGCTTTAAGCGTGTGATAGATTGCAGGGTGCATGGCAAGCCGGAAGTGCCAAGAAAAGAAGTGCTGATAGAGTTTAGCATACCGCTGGACTGCCTTAACCCGTTCTGGCGGGAAGAGGACGAAACAAAAGAGGATATAGCAAGCTGGGTGGCTGCGTGGCATTTCCCGTGCGTGATAGAACGGGATAACCCGAAAAGCATGATCTTTGGATACAGGGCAGAAAGCGTGATTGTGGACTGCTACAACGAGGGCGACGTATCAACAGGTATGCGTATACGGTTTACTGCGCTGGGGACGGTAACAAACCCTATTCTGCTGAATGTGGATACAGGGGAATATATACAGCTCAATGTAACCATGCAGACAGGCGACGTGATCGAGGTAAATACAAAGTACGGCAGCAAAGGCGCAAAGCTGGTGCGGGACGGGGCAGAAACCGATTATTTCCGTTATGTGGACGTAGACAGTACCTTTATGCAGCTGGCGATCGGGGACAATAATTTCCGCTATGACGCAGCCAGCGGCGTAAATTCCTTAGAGGTGGCGATCTTCTACAACGCAGAGTATTTAGGAGTGTGATTTATGGAGCTTAGAGTATTCGATACCACAATAGAGCCGCTGGGAGCGATCGACGAGCTGGCAAGTCTTTTGTGGCACACAAAATATTTTGATGTAGGCACGTTTAATCTGCTTGCGCCGATCACGGAGAATAACAGTAAGCTGCTGAAAAGAGGGAACATTATTGTAAAGCATGACGGAAAGCGGGAGATCAAAACGGCGGACGGCGGCACATGGCGCAGGGCTGCACAGATTACCTACGTGCATATTACGAAAGACGAAAACGGGCTAGAGCAGTTAGAGGCACAAGGCTATATGCTTAGTCGGTGGTTGTCAAAACGCTGCATAGCGCCGCAGATCGTGGCGACAGCGACAAACCAGAGCCTTATTAACACAATGGTATCTAAGAACTGCGGGAGCGCCGCCAGCGCAAAGCGGAAATTCCCACAATTTACTATGCTGGCGCAAGAAACCATAGCCGGAGAGAACGTAGAGTACGCAAACGAGGTATACGCTGATCTGGGGCTTGAAGTCAAGGCACGGGCGCAGGCTGGCAAACTGGGCTATGACATATTGATAAACGAAAGAGAGAAGAAATACGGCTTTTATCTGTATAAGGGCAAAGACCTTACGGCAAAGAACAGCGAGGGTAATACACCCTGCATTTTTTCCCGTGACTTTGATAACGTGGACGAGCAGGAATACACGGACAGTATCGAAAACTGCAAGAATTTTATTTACGTGCAGGGGGCGGCGGACGAGAACGGCAGCCAGCCTGTAGTCACGGTGGACGGCGCAGGCGCTACGGGGCTGGAACTGGAAGAGGTTTTTTGCGACGCTACGGACATTTCAAGAACATACAAAAGCGGAGAGACAGAGGTAACAATACCATATAACACATATTTGCTCATGCTGAAAACCAGAGGAAATGCGGAACTGGACGGGTACGGCGAGAATATGAATTTTGTAAGCACCATAAGCACAAATTCAAACCTTAAGTACAAGGAAGATTTTGATTTAGGAGATCGCATTACCTGTAAAGAAGTGAAATGGAATATACAGATTGACGCACGAATTACAGAGGTTACAGAAATATACCAGAAAGGCGAGGAAACCATAGAGGCGACGTTTGGGGACAGCCTGCCGACGCTGGTAGAGCAGATAAGGAAAGTGAGGTAGATACAATGGCTGATTGCTTACCATTTAACGCCGTATACGACGGAGAGGCATACGACAGGGTATATAAAGCCGAGGACTGGGCGTGGTATTTTGC
The DNA here is from genome assembly GCA_004562765.1 of bacterium. Classification (GTDB taxonomy): domain Bacteria; phylum Bacillota; class Clostridia; order Lachnospirales; family Lachnospiraceae; genus W0P33-017. The sequence goes on from SFRL01000006.1 coordinate 48,145, forward strand.
CACATTCCTTGCAAACGGCGTTTTTCCAAAGCCGAGCGACGGGCTGCAAGTGATCGCACACAATGGCATGGAAATACGGGTAAACGCCGGACAGGCATTTATAAACGGGTATGCTTTCAGAAATACGAGCAGCTACAGCATTACGCTGGATACGGCAGAGGGCGCATTGAACCGTATAGACAGGGTAATAGTACGCTGGGATTTGCCGCAAAGGGATATGTATATTACGGTGCTGAAAGGCACACCCTCTGCAAAGCCCGTGGCTGCGGCGCTTACGAGGGATACAGAAATATGGGAGCTGGCTTTAGCTGACATATATGTAGGAAAAGGCGTTACGGCAGTACGGACAGCCAATATTACAGACCAGCGCTTTAATAGCGCCGTCTGCGGCATTGTGAAAGGGACAGTAGAGGAAATAGACGCAAGCGTGCTTACAAAGCAGTTTACAGATTTTTTCAATATCTACAGTAATGCGGTGCTGGACGAGTTTAGCGTATACAAGCAGAGCATGGAGCAGTATTTAACTGATATTGCGGGAATTTACGAGCAGTACATAAGCCGCACAGAAAGCCTGTTTACGCAGTATGAAAATAATTTCACAGACCGTTATAACGAGTTTTCCAATACTTTAGACAGCTGGGACGAGGAGCTGTTAAAAGCGTATACGGATTTTGTAGCAAATATCCAGCTGTTTAAGACAAGCGCAGAGAACGATTTTAACACATGGTTCGAGGCGATCAAGGACAAACTGGGAGAGGACGCAGCCGGACAACTACAGCTTGAAATAGAGCAGCTGACGGCACAGGTAGCACAGCTGGCGCAGCAGGCAGAGGGGAACGCAGAACAGATACAGCAGCAGCTTACAGACTTAGACCAGAGGCTTACGCTGGTAGAAAATGGCTGGAATATCAATTATAAGCATGACGCTGTATTAGGAATTTGCTATCTGGGTGCTGCGTATATGAGCCAGCAATACGAAAGAACAGAGGAAACGGCAGTATTAGGGCTTGCCTATATCGGCAATTCCTATCTTGCAGATACATTTTAAGAAAGAGAGGCAGACAAAATGAAAGGATTTCCGAAAACCTTAAAGACAAAAGAGGACTATTACAACTGTCTGGCTATGGTGGCAGCAGGAGAACTGGCGGCAGCAGATTTGCTGGCAAAGATCGAGGGTGCAGAAAAACAGCGCTACATACAGTGTGCGGTAGTGGAGACGGCGGCAGAAAAGAAAGCCGTAACGGTTTATTACTGCGACGAGGCAGCAGTAGGCATGAAGTTTACGGCGGGCGACGTGTCGGGCACGATCACAGCCGTTACGCACGTACAGAGCGAGGACGCAGAGGCAGCAGGAGAGACGGCGAACGACAGGACGGCTTTAACACTGTCTAAAGCGGTAAGCGGCTGCGCCGTGATCGGGCTGGAACGGGCAGAAACCGTAGCAGGAATGACAGTAGACGACATTACAGCACTGAAAGGAGTATTAAAGCAGTATGAGTAGAATTTTAGTTGATGATGTGACAAAGACAGATCAGAGGGCACTTTTAAACGTGAATAAAATGGCTACGATCAGCGACATTGTAGCACCGAGTAATGAGTATCTGTACGCCAGCGGTGCAAACGAGCTTACGCTGGTAGACAACTGCGTAATTGCCGTAGGCGGCGCAGGCATTTTTAAGACAGCAAACACGCTGCTTACGGCAGCTAATCTGGACGTAGGCAGCGCCTTTACCGTAGGCTGCGACTACTACGTATATATCTGCGATCCCAGAATTGACAGCGCAGACGAGCAGTACGTTATTTCCCTTAATTCTACATACCCGTCCGGCTGGAACGCAAGCAACAGCCGTAAGATCGGAGGTTTTCATTACGGGCGCTGCCGCAAGGTAGACGGCAATTTACAGCCCGTCAACAGCAGCGGCGTGATCTTTGGTACGGGCTGGGAAAGCGTCGTAAGCAATGGCATTGTTCCCCGTTCCGTTTGGACGCTGGGGCATAGACCGAAATGTAACCCCGAGGGCATGGTATACATGGGCGGTGGCACATGGATTGACATTTACTTAAATTCTGATGACGGCGCAAAGGGCTTAAAGTCAGAGTACAACTGTGCGCCCATGACAGGTACAGAGGGCATGAACTGGTACAACTTTGTGGAGCGTCTGGCAAAGAGCGGTAAGCGCCTGCCGAACTATGCAGAGTTTGTAGCGTATGCTTTCGGAAGTCCTGCCGGACTGGACGGCGCAAACACAAACGCATGGAGCGCCACCACGAACACAGGCAGAGGAACGACGGGCAGCGTAGTAAATGCCGTGTCTGCGATCGGATGCGTGGACGCTGTAGGGCGTGTGTGGGAATGGCTGGACGAGCTGATAACCAGAGCAGAACACGCTAAAAATACCACGTACCATGCAAGCGAGGCGTGGGGCTGGGATTTGACTACACCGCTTAAGACAGGCGAGAAGTCTTACGACGTGGGTAATATCTATCAGTATTACTATGCGTCTCTGGCGGCGCTGCTGGCGGGCGGCAACTGGGCCGATGGCGTGCAGGACGGCGCTCGTGCCGGGCGTTGCTACGATTACCCGTGGAGTGTCGCTGCGCACGCGGGCGCTCGTGGGGCGTGTGACAGTCTGTAGACGGCGGGCGAAAGCCCAGCCGGATAAAAAGGGGTAGACAATGACGCTACAGGACAAAACGGACAAATTACACCAGAAAACCTATGATTTCCTGCTATACATATATCCGCTGCTATGCAAGTATCCGAAATATGAAAAATTTAACCTACAGTCAGCCACCAGAAACGCAATACTGGAAATGCTGAAAGAGGTTATAAAGTGGGATAAGACGGCGACGAAAAGCCACCTATACACGGCAGATACGGAATTACAGACAGCAAAGGAACTAATACGGCTGGCAAATGACCTAAAGTACAGCGCAATGAACGCAAAGCATTACGGAGTAGCCAGCCGGAAACTTACGGAGCTGGGCGTTATGTTGGGAGAGATCATAGAAGAGGTAAAAACCAAAGAGACAAAAGGAAAGAAATAAAAATATGGGGCAGCTGCTTACTTACAGCCCTCTGGCGGCGCTGATAGCGGGCGGCAACTGGAACAATGGCGTGCAGGACGGCGCTCGTGCCGTGAATTGCAACAATTACCCGTGGAATGTCAATACGAACACGGGCGCTCGTGGGGCGTGTGACTTAGTGAAAGCATTACAGGCACAGAGTATCTACGGAACACTGGCAAGGATTAAAGGAAAAGCAAGAGTGCTTAATAACCTATAGTCAGAGCGGCTGTCCCGCCGTGAGGCAAAGAGAAAAATACAAGCTGCTGGTTAGTAGCTGCGGCGAAAGGCAGGAGCTTATTTTATGAAACGTATAGGCAGCATAGAAAACCAAAGCGGGGAACGCATGGCGCTTTATGAGGCTATGGCTGATGATGAAAACATACAGAAAGCCTACAACAAAGCCAGAAAGTGCAAGCGATACCGCAAAGAGGTTTTGATCTTTACCAAAGATAAAGAGGAAAATTTAGAAAGAGTACGTAATGATATACTGCGGCTGACCTATGAGCCGAGCGAGTACCGATATTTTAAAGTTTATGAACCGAAAGAAAGGCAGATCATGGCGCTGCCGTTCTACGACAGGGTAGTACAGCACGCTATAAACAATGTCTTAGAACAGATCTTTGACAAGCGTTTTATCTGCCACTCTTACGCCTGCCGGAAAGGTAAAGGTATGCACGCTGCCTCTGATACATTGCAAGAGTGGCTGTACGGGTGGAACAAATACCACCCAGACGAGCCGCTGTATGCGATCAAGGCAGACATACACCACTATTTTCAGAGCATTAACCATGATGTATTAAAAGCAGAGATCAGAAAGGTAATTAAGGACGCAGGCACGCTTACGCTGGTGGATACGATCATAGACCATAACGGCAATATGCCGGACGGCGTAGGCATACCTGTAGGAAACCTTACAAGCCAGCTTTTCGCTAATATTTATCTCAATACCTTAGACCAGTACGTAAAGCACACGCTGGGCGCAGAGCATTACATAAGATATATGGACGACTTCATAATACTTAGCCCAGACAAAGAGCAGTTACGTAGCTGGCTGGCGGATATTGAAAGATTTTTACGGGACGAGCTGCAATTAGAGCTTAACCCGAAAACTACCATACTGGCGGCAAAGAACGGCATAGACTTTGTAGGATATAAGCACAGGGCAACACATAGGAAAGTACGCAGGGATAGCATTAAGCGTATAAAGAAAACCGTCAAGCATTACGAGGACGGCGAGATCACAAAAGAGCAGTTACAGAAGAGTATACAGAGCTGGACGGGACACGCAGGACACGCCGACAGCTACCATTTACGACAGAAAATAAAAACGCTGGCAAGTGAGGCACAGACAAGAAAGGATTTGCAGCAGGCAGCATAGCCAGCAGGCGCAGGAGTTGGAGAACATGAGTAAAGAAATTTTACTTAAGGTAGTGGCAGAGCAGCAGGAAACCATAGCCCAGCAAAGCAGGCTGATAGCTGATCTGGTTACAACGCTGGAAAGCTGGGAGCAGACAGCAGGATACGACGGCGCAGAGCTGAAAAAACGGGCAGGAGAACTGCGAGCGGAAAGGTAGGAAATATGGAAATGACGGTAATGGAATTTATTAACACGGCAGCACACAATAAACTGATCGAGCTGGTAGTACTGGCGATCGTGTTTGACACAATTTTCGGGGTACTGCGGGCGATCAGGGAAAAACGCTTTAACAGCTGTGCTGGAATTGACGGGGCGATCAGAAAAGTTGGTATGCTTATTTCCCTTGTGTTCATGCTGGCGATCGACCAGCTGATTAAAGTAAATCTGATCGGCTTTATACCAGAAACGGTACGCACCCAGTTAGGGCTTGATACCGTGGGCGTAGCTGAATTTTTCGCATTGCTTTATATTGCCTATGAGGCAGTAAGTATCCTTAAGAATATGGCGTTATGCGGGCTGCCCGTAAAAAAAATCTGGGAAAAGATACGGGAGTTTTTAAGCAATTATACCGAAGAGCTGCCGGACACGGAAGAACTGGACGGAGACAGCACAACGGGCAGCGTAGAGGACAAGCCACAGCAGCAGGAAAAGTAAATACAGTATCACAGGGCGCTTGCGGAAAGAAACACCGCAGGCGCTTTTTCATTTCAAGAAAGGCGGGTATAGAAATTATGGCAGAGATTATGAGCGAACAGACAAAGGAAATGACCGAGCAGCAGCGCAGGGAATTACAGGAAAAAGTAGCGGCAATGTCGCCGGAAGAGCTGCGGGCGTTCAGAAATGAACAGGACGCAGACAGTATGGGATTTTGGGGAAAGGAGTGCTTTTAAATGCAGATCAATAAATTACTGACACCGTATAACTTTACTGACGCAAACAACGCAGGAAGAATTAAGTATATTGTCATTCACTACGTAGGTGCGCTGGGCGGTGCAAAAGCAAATTGCCAGTATTACGCAGGGCAGTACGTCGGAGCGTCTGCACATTATTTTGTAGGCTTTGAGGGGGAAATATGGCAGAGTGTAGCGGACGAAGATACAGCATGGCACTGTGGGGCAAGCAGCTATAAGCACGCAGAGTGCAGAAATTCTAACAGCATTGGTATTGAGCTGTGCGTAAGAAAGAAAAATACTGCAAGTCTGGGAGCGACAGACAAGGACTGGTATTTTGAGGACGCAACAGTAGCGGCAGCCGTGGAGCTGACACGGTACTTAATGAAAAAGTACGGAGTGCCTGCCGATCATGTAATAAGACATTATGATGTAACGGGGAAAATCTGCCCTAACCCGTATGTATACAACTGCACACAGCACGTATGGGAGCAGTTTAAAAAGCAGATCAGCGGAGCAGCGCCGGAAGAAAACACGGACAAGCTCTACAGGGTACGCAAGAGCTGGGGCGACGTAAAGAGCCAGACAGGAGCATACAAGAGCTTAGACAATGCAAAGAAAGCCTGCGCCGAGGGCTACACGGTGTACGACTGGAACGGGAACGCCGTTTACAGCGTAAAAGCGCAGGAAACCAGCAGCGAGCCGGAAAATGCAGCAGAAAAAGTGATCTGGAACTTTTTAAAGGGCAAGGGCTTAAACGATTTTGCGGCGGCAGGAATTATGGGAAACCTGTTTGCAGAAAGTGGGCTTAATTCCTGTAATTTGCAGAATACCTATAATACAAAGCTGGGAATGACCGACGCACAGTATACGGCAGCCGTGGATAATGGCAGCTATTCGGGCTTTGTGAACGATAAAGCGGGGTACGGACTGGCGCAATGGACGTTTTGGAGCAGGAAACAGGCGCTTTACAACTATGTAAAGGCTGTGGGCGTGTCGATCGGCGATCTGAACACGCAGCTTGCTTTTATGTGGGAAGAAATGCAGGGGTATAAGTCCATGATACAGCAGCTTACGGCGGCAACATCTGTACGGGCTGCCTCTAATGCGGTATTACTGGAATATGAAAAGCCCGCAGATCAGAGCGAGGCGGTGCAGAAAGAACGTGCTGCATACGGGCAGACTTATTACGACAGATACGCCGCAGCGGGCGGCAATGCAGCGCCGGATACGCCGCAGGCGGCAGCAGGCGTGCCGTTTAAAGTGCGGGTAGATATTACAGACTTGCGTATACGGACGGGAGCAGGAACGGGCTACACGTTCACAGGAGAGTACACAGGCGTAGGCGTATTTACCATTACCGAAGTAAAGGCAGGCAAGGGAAGTACGGCAGGCTGGGGAAAACTGAAAAGCGGCGCAGGCTGGATAAGTCTTGACTATGCGACACGTTTAGCGTAAGCACATTGAGGGTATACCGTTTACGGGCGGCGTACCCTCTTATTTTTTGGAAAATTCTACAAATAAGCGTTGACAATATACCAAAGTTGGTATATAATTAAAACATGGAAAGGAGAAAAGAACAAATAAGTGCAAAGCACTGGAAAGGAGAAACGGCACGTTGGGTAAGAAAAAGAAACAAAAGAAAAAGCCTATCAAGTGGCGAGATTTGACGATCAATGCACTGATAGACTTAATCATAGGCATAATACTTATCATAATAGACAAGTACATAGGTTAGACCTAAAGGCGGGCGAAAGCCCGCCGCCTATAAAAAATATATCACAAACCCAAAGCCGAGTAAAGAGCATGATTTTAAAATTAGGCGTATTTTTAGTATTAGTAGGCATTGTGAAACTCTGCATAGCCCTTGTTTTGAGAGCTAGGGAGAAAAGAGGTAAAGTATGATAGGGCAGAATATACGAAAAGCCAGAAAGGCTGCGGGCGTTTCTCAAATTGAACTTGCGGAACGCCTGCAAGTACACCAGAAAGACATAAGCCGCTGGGAGAATGGGGCGCACGCACCGACATTAGAAATGTTTGCGAAAATATGCAGGGAGCTTAACGCCTCTGCTGATGAAATTTTAGAGTTAAGGGAAAGGTAGGTTTTATTTATGAGCAAGAAAAGTATTGTGTTGTATGTGCTGGCTGCGTTGTTCGCAGTAAGCGGAGTAACGGCGCTGCCGTCTGGAAATGTAGCAGGCGGCGTGGGGTGCTTAGTGATCGCTGCCGTTATGGTATATTTTGCAAGGAAGAAAAAGGCAGCAGGGCAGCAGGCGACAGCGCCAGCCAGAGCGGCGGCAAAGCCGGATAAAAAAAGCAAGATCGTAGAGACGATACGTACCAAAATAGTAGGCGTTACCTTTGATAATGAGGACGGAGAAAACAGACAGGACATATTAAGCAAAATGTCTGGCGACGAGGATATAACGGTAGAAAAATATACATATAACGGAGAGCCTGCCGCATACGTAAAATGGGGCGATAAGATCATAGGCAATTTGTCGGCTGATCTGGCAAAGGACTTAGCCGGAAAGTACCCGAAAGCCCGCTATGCCGCAGAAATACTGGAAATTTCTGGGGGGGGGGGTACACACGTTCGGGTGCAATATTGAACTTGATATAATAGAGGACATAGAACCAGCACCAGCCACAACGCCAGCAAATGAAACCTATGTATATGTAGATCACAGCAGCAAGAAGTACCACAGAAAGCCGGACTGTAGCGGTATGAAAAATGCAAAGGCTATACCGATCAGCAAGGCGAGAAAGAAGTATACGCCGTGTAAGAAATGCTGCAAATGAGGCGAAACAAACAGAGCCGCAGACTTGTAAAAGAGTTTGCGGCTTTTCGTCGTATATAAGGAATGTGAAAGAACAGACAAAAGAGAGGTAGAGATAATGGCAAATAAGAAAGGCAGCCACCAGCTGACGAGGGCGGACAGGATAAGCATAGAGGCATTGAAAAAAGCAGGGCATAGCGTTATTGAGATCGCAGAACAGCTGCACGTACACCGCAGCACGATTTATAACGAGCTGAAAAGAGGACAGTATACGCATAGAAACAGTGACTATACGGAAGAACTGCGTTACAGTCCAGACATTGCACAGGAAAAGGCAGAGGAAAATTTAAAGGCACGAGGCACGCAGCTTAAGATAGGTAATGATATTGCTTTTGCAAATTATATAGAGGATAAGATCATAAACGAGGACTACAGCCCAGCCGCCGTGCTGGGAGAACTTAAAGCAAAAGGCAGAGAGGGCGAGTTTTCCGTAACGATCTGCGTAACGACGCTTTACAGCTACATAGACAAGGGCATATTCTTACGGCTGTCAAATAAGGATTTGCCAGTAAAGAAGAATGAAAAGCGTAAATACAGAAAGGTACAGAAACAGGCACGGGCGGCAGCAGGCGAAAGTATAGAAAAACGTCCAGAAGAGATAGACAAGCGAGAAGAATTTGGGCACTGGGAAATGGATAGCGTAATAGGAAAGCGGGGGAGCAAAAACACGCTGCTTGTTCTGACAGAGAGAAAGACCAGAGACGAGATCATATTTAAACTGCCAGATCACACGGCAGAGGCGGTGGTATCTGCCGTAGATCGCTTAGAAAGAAAGTGGGGCGAAATGTTTAAACAGGTATTCAAGAGCATTACGGTAGATAACGGCAGCGAGTTTGCATATTGCGAAGAGTTGGAGCATTCGGCGCTGGGAGAGGGGAAACGGACAAAGCTATATTACTGCCACCCGTATAGCAGCTGGGAGCGTGGCACAAATGAAGTGACAAATAAAATGGTGCGCCGGAAAGTACCAAAGGGTACAAACTTTGACGGAAAGACCGACGAGGAAATACAGGAAATAGAGGACTGGATAAACGGATACCCACGCCGGATACATGGATATAAGACCGCTGGCGAGCTTTTTAACGAAGAGGTAGAGAAGATCACGGCATAAAGAGAAGAACAGCAGGAGCGGGCAGGCTGGCAGAAATGGCAGCCTTAAAAGCACGCTTATTGACTATACGGAAGCAGGCAGCTATAATGATCGGAGCGGAAAGGGAAAGGACGTAAAGCAGCATGAAAGTAAAAATACACAATAAAACAGGGCTGAAATTGTGGAAAATGGCGAAAAGCAAAAAATCTTGAAAAAGTGTCGATTTTAATGTTGACATTTTTAGCGGCGGACGAAGCCTGTAGAAAAAGCTTGCATCAGGTGGAAATCTATGATAATATCTTACCCATGAGTACAGATGTATTTCTGAGACGAACATTATCCGGAATAGGATGCGGATAATGATGCCGAATCAGGAGGAGCTATGAAGAAACAGACAAAATTTTATTTGGTGAAAGAAAAAGCAGTTCCGGAAGTTTTGTTGAAGGTTGTGGAAGCAAAAAGAATTCTGAATTCTGAAAAATCTGCGACAGTGCAGGAAGCCACGGAGAGAGTTGGCATCAGTCGAAGTTCGTTTTACAAATATAAAGATGATATTCAGCCTTTCCATGAGCAGGCGAAGGGAAGGACCGTAACATTTATTCTCCAGATGGATGATAAACCGGGTATCTTATCAGATATTCTGAGAACGGTAGCTGACTTTCACGGCAATATACTGACGATTCATCAGAGCATTCCGATCAGCGGCATTGCCACATTGACGCTGAGTGTGGAGATCCTGCCTGAGGCGGGGGATGCGGAAGATATGGTGGAACAGATGACGCAGCAGGAAGGCGTACATGATTTAAAAATAATAGGCAGGGAGTGAAGCAAATGGTACAGATAGCGGTTTTAGGATACGGTACAGTAGGCTCCGGTGTTGTAGAAGTGATCAATACAAACCAGGAGATTGTCAATAAAAATGCAGGTGATGAGATCAATATCAAATATGTATTGGATCTCAGAGATTTTCCGGGGGATCCGGTTCAGGAAAAAATTGTCCATGATTACGAAGTAATCATCAATGATCCGGAGATTAAAGTTGTTGTGGAAGTGATGGGAGGAACCAATCCGGCGTATACTTTTGTAAAAAGAGCATTGGAGAGTGGAAAATCTGTATGTACTTCCAACAAAGAGCTGGTTGCAAAGCATGGCACGGAACTTCTGGAGATTGCCAGAGAAAAAAATATAAACTTCCTGTTTGAAGCAAGCTGCGGCGGTGGAATTCCGATCATTCGCCCTTTAAATACTTCTCTGACAGCGGATGATATTGATGAAATCTCAGGTATCCTGAATGGAACGACTAACTATATTCTCAGTAAGATGGCAGATGATGGTGCGGATTTTGATGTGGTACTGAAAGATGCACAGGAGAAAGGATACGCAGAAAGAAATCCTGCAGCCGATATAGAAGGATGGGATGCCTGCAGAAAGATTGCAATTCTTTCCTCAGTGGCTACCGGAAAATATGTGGATTTTCAAGATGTTTATACAGAAGGAATCACCGAGATCACGGCTGCGGATATCAAATACGCGAAAGCATGGGGAGCAAGTATTAAGCTTCTTGCTACCAGCCGTAAAACCGCAGAAGGTATTTGTGCAATGGTATCCCCTGTTATGATCGATAGAAATCATCCGTTGTACAGCGTCAATGATGTGTTTAATGCAATCTTTGTTCATGGAAATGTACTGGGCAACGCTATGTTCTACGGAAGCGGAGCCGGAAAACTTCCGACAGCCAGTGCAGTTGTATCTGATGTGGTTGATGCGGTGAAGCATATAGATACCAATGTGATGCCGGGATGGAGCAGCGAGAAACTTGATCTGATACCAGTCGGTGATGTTGAGAGCCGCTTCTTTGTGCGAATGAAAGGAAGCTGCCAGGAAAAACTGACAAAAGCAGAAGAGGTTTTTGGTACTGTGGATGCCAGAGAACTGGCAGAAGTTGACGGGGAATTCGGTTTTATCACAGAAAAAATGACAGAAGCAGAATATCAGGAGAAAGCTGAAAAATTGGATGATATTCTGGGAATGATCAGGGTTCGATTTTAGAAAATGAAAGGACAGCCTTGCTGCTGTCCTTTTTATCTTGAAATCAGACGAAAGATTGCATTCACTTTTTTAGGAGTGAGTGAGTCTTGATAAGTAGGAGGATGAAAAAAATGAAGTATGTGGTAGTGTTAGGTGACGGAATGGCAGACTGTCCGATCAAAGAACTGGGGGATAAAACTCCATTAGAATATGCTGATACGCCTATGATGGATGAACTTGCGGGATTATCCGAAATCGGTATGGCAAAGACAATTCCGGAAGGGATGAAACCGGGAAGTGATACGGCAAATCTGGCTGTGATGGGATATGATCCCAAACAATATTATACCGGCAGATCTCCGTTGGAAGCACTGAGTATCGGTGTGGATATGAAAGATACAGATGTGGCGATCCGGTGTAATATCGTAACCGTTTCAGACGAAGAAGCAGTATATGAGGATAAGACTATGATCGATCATAGTTCCAGCGAGATCAGTACGGAAGATGCCGCTATTCTTCTGAACGCTGTGATGCAGGAAATGCAGAATGAAACGTATCAGTTTTATGTGGGAACCAGTTACCGGCACTGCCTGATCTGGAACCAGGGACAGGTAGTGGAACTTACACCTCCGCATGATATTCTGGAACAGAAAATAGGAGAATATCTTCCAAAGGATCCGGTTCTCAGACAGATGCAGAAAAGAAGTTATGAGATTCTGTCAAAACATCCGCTGAATCTGGAGAGAAAAGCAAAGGGTCTGAATCCTGCAAACAGCCTGTGGTTCTGGGGAGCAGGAACACGTCCGGCGCTGGATTCTTTTGAAGGCAAATATGGAAAAAAAGGTGTCATGATTTCTGCGGTTGACCTGTTAAAAGGTATTGCTGTTGGTGCAGGACTGACAAATGTAATTGTACCGGGGGCAAACGGTGGACTTCACACAAATTATGAAGGAAAAGCCCAGGCAGCAGTTGACGCGCTGACAAAAAAAGGGTATGATTTTGCGTATATTCATGTGGAAGCTCCCGATGAAATGGGGCATCAGGGCAGTGTGGAGCGTAAAGTTCAGGCTATTCAGTATCTGGATCAACGGATCATCCGTCTTGTAAAAGAACAGCTGGATGCGGCAGGAGAGCCTTATCGAATGTTGATCTTGCCGGATCATCCAACACCGATTTGCGTAAGAACCCATACTGCTGATCCGATTCCATACCTGCTGTATGACAGTACGGTGAAAGAGACTCACACATGGAAGTATTGTGAAACAGAAGCGGAAAAGAGCGGCCGTATGTTTGAAAAAGGATATGAACTGATGGCATATCTTCTGAGATAATTGTTCGACACTATTATTTTCGGAACAGCGGTACGTTTCTATACTGCACAGTAGGAGGAGACGAATGTTAATCGTTAAGAAATTCGGCGGCACTTCGGTGGCAAATAAGGAGCGGATTTTTAATGTGGCGAAGCGCTGTATCCGGGATTATGAAAAAGGACATGATGTTGTAGTAGTGTTGTCAGCTATGGGAAAGTACACGGACGAGCTGATAGAAAAAGCGAAAGATATCAACCCGAATCCACCAAAGAGAGAGATGGATATGCTGTTTACGATAGGAGAACAGATGTCGGTTTCTCTGATGGCCATGGCCATGGCGGAGCTGGGAGTTCGTGCTATTTCCCTGAATGCTTTTCAGGTACAGATGAGAACAACCAGTGCCTATGGCAATGCACGCCTGAAAAAGATTGATACCGAAAGAATCAAAAGGGAACTGGAAGACCGTAAGATTGTAATTGTTACCGGATTCCAGGGTGTGAACAAGTACAATGATTATACGACGCTGGGAAGAGGCGGATCGGATACGACAGCAGTTGCCCTGGCGGCTGCTCTCCATGCGGATGCATGTGAGATCTATACGGATGTTGACGGTGTATATACAGCAGATCCGAGACTGGTACCTACTGCCAGAAAACTGAAAGCCATTACCTATGACGAGATGCTGGATCTGGCGACTTTGGGAGCCGGAGTGCTGCACAATCGTTCGGTAGAGATGGCAAAAAAATATGGGGTGCGCCTCGTTGTGCGTTCCAGTTTAAATGAATCAGAAGGTACCGTGGTTAAGGAGGTTGTGAAAAAGATGGAAAGAATGATTATCAGTGGAGTTGCTCTGGACCGTAATGCAGACCGCATCTCCGTCATCGGAATTCAGGATGTGCCGGGAAGCGCATTTAAATTATTTAATACATTGGCAAAAAGAAATATAAATGTGGATATTATTATTCAGTCTGTGGGAAGAGAGGGAACGAAAGATATTTCCTTTACAGTATCCCATGAAAATCTGAAAGAAGCCATTGAACTTCTGGAAGAGTATCAGGAGGCTCTGGGATTTGAACGTGTGGAATATAACTGTGATGTGGCAAAACTCTCTATCGTAGGTGCAGGTATGATGTCCAATCCGGGTGTTGCAGCGAAGATGTTTGAGTGCCTGTACAGCCAGAATGTAAATATCAATATGATTGCCACTTCTGAGATTCGTATCACGGTTCTTGTCAGCACGAAAGATGCACTGAAAGCTATGAATGCGGTCCATGAGGCTTTCGGACTGTCGGAAGAATAAGAAATAAAAGATTCTCACAGGAAACCTTATATGTTATAAACATTGGTTTCGGTGAGAATCTTTTTAATATAAGGAAAGCTGCTAAAGCAGTTTAGATTTCCCCGGTGATATTCCGGTAGAAGTTGGTCTGGGTCATTGTCATGTAAGGTGTGATCCAGAGATAGCCGATGCCACAGGAGAGCAGTCCCAGAAACATATAGCCCATAAAACTCAGTTCCAGATAGAGAAAACGTCCTTTGTTTCCTGCCATCATTTTCCTGCTTTCCCGCAGAGCCTGCACCGGTCCGAGATCGTCATAATCTGCCATCAGAAACATGGATTGACTATAGACAATAGTAAAATAAAGATACAGGATGCAGCCTACAATCAGGAATGCAATACATAAAATCAATAAAACAATAGAATCGTCAGAATACAGTGCTAAAAACAGGAAGATATATCCCGGCAGCAGGCAAGCCATGCAAATCAGACTCATCAGCAGCTGCATCACGATGATTCGATCGGGATGATGCCGGAATCCATAGAATAAATCTTCAAATCTGACTGGATAGCCGCGGCTTCCGTCCAGAAACATTTTGTTGAAACCAAGCATCAGAATTGATAAAATCAAACCAACAATAAATTGAATCAAAAATTCAATGATGACTCCGGAAAGAGAGCCTGAAAAATTTCCTTGTGCGATACTGGTGATGGCCGAACTTCCCTGACCGGTAAAACTGATGACCATGGAAATGCCAAAGGAAATCATATAGTAGAGCAGATATGCTCCGATGAAAATACCATATTTCCCGTTGAGTTGTGTGCGGGACATGGCTTTTAAGTCTTTTGATGAATATCTCATAGTGAACCTCCATAACAAGGATAAAGGAGAAAGGACAATGGAACAAACCACAGAGAAAAAAACATATAGAATCTGTCAGATCAGCTGGTGTGCTCTCGGTCTGGTAGTGCTGCTTGGGTATGCCATGTACCGGAAAGGGATCCAGCCGGAAACAATCGTCCGTTTGTTTCCGCCCTGTGTTTTTCATTCCCTGACCGGTCTGTATTGTCCGGGATGCGGTGGGACACGGGCAATTCTGGAATTACTCCGGGGGCATATCCTGTTATCTCTGTGGTATCATCCGATCGTAGTGTATACAGTGGGTCTGTATGGATGGTATCTGTTTACCAATACGATGGAATGGCTGTCGCAGGGCAAACTGTCTATAGGAAGCCGATATCACAGCTGGTATGGAATTGTTGCAGCGCTTCTTGTGATTGCAAACTGCCTTCTCCGTAATATATTATTGATCGTGTTTCATGTAATACTGTAAATGAATTACAAAGACGTTGCAGGTGACGGAAGCTGATAATTCAGATCGTCGCTGTATCCGCGGGGCTGATTTCCAAAATCTTCAAAGTCCTTGAACTGATCAAATAAGTCATCAGCGTTATAGTCATCATAATTACCATAATCATTATAATCATCGTAATTGTCATAGTCACCGTCGTTTTCATATTCATTATAAAATTGTTCGTATTCTTTTAAAATATCCATATAATAGGAAGGATCCTGAAGTAAAGCTACGATAATAATCATAATCCCGATTACAGAACCGGTGATGGAGAGTCCCATTCCGATTTTGGCCTGAGGGTCCATAGAGCCCTCTTTTCTGGAGAGCAGCGCGAAAATAATTCCCAGAGCTCCGAAAACATAGGACAATCCGCAGCAGGTTAAAAGCAGAGATAAAATTCCCATGACAAGCGCTGCAGCCACCATACCATTGCCGGCAGGTCTGTATACAGGACGCTGATAATACGGGCTGCCATTTTGCTGGTTATTGTTGTTCCAGCCATAAGAATCATTTTGATTTTGCTGATTATTATTGTTCTGATTGTAGGAACTATCCTGACTTTGCTGTGGCTCAGTAATCTGGTTATACGTATCATCCGAAGATGTCTGACCTTCCGCCAGAGAATCTGGATTTGCTGTGTTCGGTGATGTATCTTTGGGCTGTCCGGATGGCTCATTTTTTTTGGAAAAATCATTTGAAAAGTTTTCCGGCCACCAGTCCTGTCTTTGATTTTCATCCATTATGTAAATCCTCCTTTTGCTATGAAGCATGAAAAATCAATTCGATTGGTTGGGACATCATAAATGATCACGGATTGTTTTACCGCAAATGTCTTCCACCTAGTATAGCACATGGTGGATATGGACTGCAATCAAATATTGACAAAGGAAGTGTGCTTTTGGTAAGGTAGTACAAGATATCAGAAAAGTGAGGAGATTTAGATTTATGGATATTATTCAGGTATTAACTGATGAATTACAGGTAAAAAGGTGGCAGGTGGAAGCTGCTGTTAAATTAATAGATGAAGGAAATACGATTCCATTTATTTCCCGTTACCGAAAAGAAGCGACAGGATCTTTGAATGACGAGGTGCTTAGAAATCTTCACGAAAGACTGTTGTACCTTAGAAATCTGGAAGAAAAGAAAGAACAGGTGCTCTCCAGTATTGAGGAGCAGGGAAAGCTTACGGAAGAACTGAAAAAAGCGATTCTGGCGGCACAGACACTGGTGGTAGTCGAAGATTTGTATCGTCCATATCGCCCGAAGAGAAGAACTCGTGCAACGATCGCAAAAGAAAAAGGTCTGGAACCGCTGGCCAATATTATATTGCTTCAGATGACGAACAAATCTCTGGAAGAGGAGGCAAAACCATTTATTTCAGAGGAAAAAGGGGTTGCTGATGTACAGGAAGCAATCGCCGGAGCTATGGATATTCTGGCAGAAGCCATTTCCGATGAGGCTGACTATAGAATTCATATCCGTAAAATGACGGCAAAGAGTGGTTCTGTATCTTCTGCCGCAAAGAAAGAGAATGAAGAATCTGTATACGAGATGTATTATAATTTTGAGGAACCAATCTCAAAGATTGCGGGACATCGTATCCTTGCGTTGAATCGTGGGGAAAAAGAAAAAGTGTTGACAGTAAAAATTAATGCTCCGGAAGAGGAAATACTGGCATGGCTCAAGCGTCAGGTGATCAAAAAAGACAATAAAAATACAAAGCCTGTACTGGAAGCAGTGGTGGATGACAGCTACAAGCGTCTGATCGCTCCTGCAATCGAGCGTGAGATCCGTAGTGACCTGACGGAGAAAGCAGAAGACGGGGCAATCAAAGTGTTCGGAAAAAATCTGGAGCAGCTTCTGATGCAGCCGCCAATTGTCGGAAAAGTTGTGCTGGGATGGGATCCGGCTTTCCGAACAGGATGTAAACTGGCTGTTGTAGACGCTACGGGAAAGGTACTGGATACTACAGTCATTTATCCTACTGCGCCCACAACGGAGGCAAAGATCAAAGCGGCAAAGGATACACTGAAAAAACTGATTAAAAAATATCATATCGAATTGATTTCTGTAGGAAATGGTACAGCTTCCAGAGAATCCGAACAGATTATTGTAGAACTTCTGAAAGAAATACCTGAGAAAGTACAGTATGTGATCACCAACGAAGCAGGAGCTTCCGTGTATTCTGCGAGTAAACTGGCTACGGAGGAATTTCCGAACTTTGATGTGGGACAGAGAAGTGCGGCTTCGATCGCCAGAAGACTGCAGGATCCTCTTGCAGAGCTGGTAAAGATTGATCCAAAAGCCATCGGCGTGGGACAGTATCAGCATGACATGAACCAGAAAAAGCTGGGCGAAGCGCTGAGTGGTGTCGTAGAAGATTGTGTAAATAAAGTGGGAGTTGACCTGAATACAGCATCGGCTTCTCTGTTAGAATACATTTCCGGAATCAGTAAAGTGATCGCAAAAAATATTGTGGCTTATCGGGAGGAGAATGGTCGCTTTAATGACCGGAGAGAACTTCTCAAGGTTGCAAAACTGGGACCGAAAGCCTTTGAGCAGTGCGCCGGATTTATGCGGATCCAGGGCGGGAAAAATCCTTTGGATGCCACCAGTGTGCATCCGGAGAGTTACGAAGCAGTGGAAAAATTGTTCGCACAACAGGGATTTACCGTAGAGGAATACTTTGAGGGTGGACACAAAGCCATTTTCATTAAGAATTACAAAAAAACAGCTGACGAACTGGGAATTGGTGAGATTACGCTTCATGATATTATTAAGGAGCTGGGAAGACCGGGAAGAGATCCCAGAGAGGATATGCCGAAACCGATTCTTCGCTCAGATGTACTGGATATGAAAGATCTGAAAGAAGGGATGATCCTGAAGGGAACGGTTCGCAATGTTATTGATTTCGGTGCATTTGTAGATATTGGGGTCCATCAGGATGGACTGGTACACATTTCCCAGATGAGCGACAAATATATCAAGCATCCGCTGGAGGCAGTGAGTGTGGGTGATGTGGTAGATGTCCGTGTGATCAGCGTAGATGTAGCAAAAAAGAGAATCGCGCTGTCCATGAAAGGGATTAAATAATGTATACAATCTAAAACTGCTGTTTTCTGTAATCTTTGGGTGAGATTCCCTTCGCTTTTTTAAAAAAGCGCGAGAAATAAAAGGGATCTGAGAATCCCAGCGATTCTGAAATCTGATAAACAGGCATCGTAGTATGAAGGAGCAGATGTCGTGCTTTTTGGAGAAGCATCTGCTCCATATATTCTTTTAAGCCCTGTCCGGTATCCTGGCGAAAAGACCGGGAAAGCTGGTGTACAGGGGTATTCAGAGCTGTAGAAAGATCCTGAATACGCAGATTGGCACAAAGATGTGAGGAAAGGTAGTCCAGCACCGGTTTTTGACGATAAAATCCTCTGAAAAGCACAAGATAGTCGGAACCATCCGTACCTTTCCGGAAAAAATCATAGATAATCTGCCAGAAAATCGCTTTTAAATGCAGGAGTCCACCGATGGACTCCTTTTCTAATTCTTTTAATATAGATCCCAGCAGCTCCGGAGAATAGGGAAGAACCTGGAAGGTGTCGAAGCGACTGAAAAGATCAGTTCCGGGAAAAAGCTCCATGCTGAAATGAACATAGAACTTGTGAATGATATCGGTACAGACATAAGTATACCGGGAACCGGCGGGGATCAGATACATGTGGCCGGGCAGTAGTTCCCATGAGCCGGATTCATTTTCCAGATGAGCCTCGCCGTCAATAATAAAGTAAATCCGGTTGAAGGGAGAGACGATGTGGGGATAATACCAGGAGCGGTCTCCGCGCACAGAATATTCTGCAGAGTTTCACTGGAAGCTTGTGCAGGAAGTGACAGGAATCCAGGTGGATTCCAACAGTACGGAAGAATTACAACAGAGAGCAAGCAATGAGTTTCGAAAAGCGTGGGATTATGGGTTTGTGTGGAATATTTTGATTCATAATCAGGTTCTTGATAAATGTAGAACAAGGATGGGGCATGCCAGCTATGCAACAGATGGAACGGATTACAGTGCGGAAATTTTCTGCCCTTTTGAAGATCCGGAAGATGCCATTGATTTTCAGCCAATGGAGGTCTATGGCAGACAGGAACACAGAAAGCTGGTGGAGGATTTTAACAGGGATTATAGGCTGCGCTGTCAGCAGGTACCGGATGCGGTAAATACTACGGGTGTCTATATTACTCTGGTATCAGGGCTCCTGGAAATCTTTGGATGGGATATTCTTCTTATGGCGCTGAGCATGGATCCGGAGGGATTCGGGGAGACGGCTAATAGATATGCAGAGTGGATGCAGCAGTATTTTGACACACTTGCAGACTGTGAATCACCGGTCGTAAAGATCCATGATGATATTGTGTGGACCTCAGGTCCATTTGTCCGTCCGGAATGGTACAGAAAATATGTATTTCCCAACTATAAAAAGTTTTTTGCACCGCTTCGGGAAGCGGGAAAGAAAATTATATTTACATCAGATGGCAATTATACACAGTTTGTGGATGATATTGCGGATTGCGGTGTCAGCGGATTTGTTCTGGAGCCGACAACAGATATGAAATATATCGCTGAAAAATATGGAAAAACACATGCATTTATAGGCAATGCAGATACCAGGATTTTGCTGAACGGAAGTAAGGAAGAAATCTATGAGGAAGTAAAAAGATGTATGGACATTGGCAAGAAATGTCCTGGATTTTTCATGGCGGTGGGCAATCATATCCCGTCAAACACCCCGGTGGAGAATGCACTGTATTATAATGAAGTATTTGAAAAATTAAGAAAAAGATGATGAGAAAAAACAACGGAACAATCAAAAAGTCCGGTGAAGAAAAAATACGGATTCCGGCTCTGTCAGCTATATGGATGGTGGAGAAAGAAGAGTAAAAATAATATCCGGGGAACCGGTGGGGCTGAAGCTACGAAGTGTATACGACATCAGGTAACAGCTGTACAAAAAGATAATAGACAGGTAGTACAAAAGGGTAAAAGATGATATGATAAATGCAGTTGGATTATTCTGACTGCATTTGTCATATTTAGGACAATGAGAAAGAAAGGAAAAGAGGATGAAAAAATATTCAGAGGATTTGCTTCAAAAGAAAAAGGAATCGCAAATCTTCGTAAGACGTTCAATGAAGTAAAAAGTATTCCGTGTGTGGAAAGAAAGATTCAGGTAGAAGAGAAACATGTGACAGCGGATGATGGATATGAGATACCGGTTCGCATTTATCACAGCGAGACGCCGAAGGAGAATGGTGTGATTCTTTATTATATTCATGGCGGTGGTTTCTTTGGAGGACATCCAGGAGTTGTGGAGGAATCTGTCAAAATGTTTGTTGCAAAAACAGATTTTTGTGCTGTTTCCGTAGATTATCGTCTGGCACCGGAAAATCCGTATCCCCGGGGACATAAAGACTGCTATCAGGTACTGCAGTGGATTTATGAAAATGCGGAAAAAATGGGAGGAGACAAACATCATATTTTTGTGGCCGGTGACAGTGCGGGTGGAAATCTGACGCAGTATTGTACTACCAGAGATTGGGAAGACGATACCCATATGGTGAGAGGACAGATGCTTCTTTACCCGACTCCTAATATGGCAAAAATCGAGGATGAATACTATCACCCTTCGATGGATCAGTTTGAGATGATACCGAAGCAGAAAAGAGGACTCTCAAAGATGATCGGTATGTTTGGAGGAATGACAGAAGGACTGGAACCGATCCTGGGTACTAAAGATGTGGAAAATGATTATCTGAATCCCTATACAAGAGATCCAAAGAAAAACCCGCCGACTTTTCTGGCAGTTGGAGAACATGATTTTCTGAAATTAGAAACACTGGGATATGCCGTTAAACTACATAATGCCGGAGTAGATACAACAGCAGTGCTTTATAAAGGATTTGGTCATGCATTTTTTGACAATACCGGAGTATATCCTCAGTGTGAAGATTGTATTGACGAGATGATAAAATTTATTCTGGAGCATTAGAATTGTAAAGCTGCCATGAAAATAATAAAAAAAGAACGATTATTTCCAAAAACTGTCTGGTTAAATTGAATAGTATTTATGATAAGATGAGATTATACAAGAACGATAATGTATAGGAGGAATTCATTAATGAGAGAAGTACTGAATCTGAACACAAAATGGGCTTTTTCCAAAGAGGCGGATCAGGTGCCGGAGATTATGCCGCAGAGATGGTATTGGGTTAATCTGCCCCACTGCTGGAATGCGATTGACGGACAGGATGGCGGTTCCGATTATTATCGCGGAACCTGCTATTATGCAAAAGAAATTGAAAAAAGTGAACTGCCTGTAAACTCCCAGTATTATCTGGAAATCCGCGGAGCAAATTCTTCCGCAGATGTGTATCTGAATGGTAAAAAGCTGGCTCATCATGACGGTGGATATTCCACCTGGCGTGTGAATCTGACAGATTTTCTGGAAGATAAAAATCTTCTGGTGATTGCAGTGGACAACAGCCCCAACAGAACGGTATATCCTCAGACTGCCGACTTTACTTTTTATGGTGGACTTTACCGGGACGTGAACCTGATCGCAGTCAATGATTCTCACTTTGATCTGGATTATTATGGAGGTCCCGGCATCAAAGTGTCTCCGGAGATTGACGAAAGCGATGCAAAAGTAGGTGTGGAAGTTTTCCTGACCAATGCAAAAGAGGGTCAGACACTGGTTTATACAGTGAAAGATCAGGATGGAAATATGGTTGCGGAAGTGGAAAAAGCAGTAGATGATACGGCAGAAGTACTTACGATTCCTCAGGTACATCTGTGGAATGGAAAAAAAGATCCCTATCTTTATACCGCAAAAGTTGCTCTGAAAGACGGTGAGGAAATTCTGGATGCTGTCAGCACGCGTTTTGGCTGTCGTACTTATGAAATCGATCCGGAGAAAGGATTTATCCTGAATGGAGAAAGTTATCCGCTGCGTGGTGTATCCCGCCATCAGGATCGCTGGGGTCTGGGAAATGCATTGCTTCCGGAACATCACAGAGAAGATATCGAGCTGATCTGTGAAGTGGGTGCAACAACGATCCGTCTGGCACATTATCAGCACGATCAGTATTTCTATGATCTGTGCGATGAGAAAGGTCTTGTAATCTGGGCTGAAATTCCTTATATTTCTGATCATATGGACACAGGACGGGAGAATACTGTTTCTCAGATGAAAGAATTGATCACACAGAATTACAATCATCCGAGTATCGTGGTATGGGGCTTATCCAATGAGATCACCATGTCCGGAAGTTCTACACCGGATCTTCTGGAAAATCATAATATTCTGAATGATCTGGCACATGAGATGGATAAAACAAGACTGACAACGATGGCTGTCGTTTCCATGTGTGATATTCATGATCCGTACATTCAGATTCCGGATACGGTTTCTTATAACCATTATTTCGGATGGTACGGCGGCAATACATCCATGAATGGTCCGTGGCTTGATAATTTCCATAAAGAGTTCCCCAATATTCCGATTGGTATGAGCGAATACGGATGTGAAGCTCTGAACTGGCATACTTCTGATCCGAAACAGGGTGATTATACAGAAGAATACCAGGCATATTACCATGAAGAACTGATCAAACAGCTTTTCACCAGACCATATCTGTGGGCTACCCATGTATGGAATATGTTTGATTTTGGTGCGGATGCAAGAAATGAAGGCGGAGAAAACGGACAGAATCACAAGGGACTGGTGACCTTTGACCGTAAATATAAAAAGGATTCTTTCTATGCATATAAAGCATGGCTTTCTGATGATCCTTTCGTACACATCTGTGGAAAGCGTTATGTTGACCGTGTGGAAGAAGAGACAAAAGTTACGGTTTACTCCAATCTTCCGGAAGTGGAATTATTTGTAAACGGAAAGAGCCTTGGTAAACAGACCAGCCCGGAACATTTCTTCTACTTCATGGTTCCGAATGCGAGAGAATCTACTCTTGTAGCTATTGCAGGTGACTGCAAAGATGAAAGTAAGATTCGTAAGGTAGAAGTGTTCAATGAGGAATATCGTCTTAAGGAAAAAGGCGCTGTTCTGAACTGGTTTGATATCACAGAACCGGAAGGATATTATTCACTGAATGATACCGTGGAAGATATTATGAAATCCGAAGAAGGAAAAGCCATGTTCATGCAGATGATGGCAGGAGCCATGGGCGCTCAGGGAGATGGGAAACAGGAAGGCGGAATGGTAATCAATGAAGCCATGATGAAAATGCTGGGAAGCTTTACCGTACTTCGCCTCCTGAATATGGCAGGTACTGCCGGAAAAGTATTGACAAAAGAAGAGATGTTGGGCGTAAATGCCATGCTAAACAAGATCAAAAAATGTGATTGATTTGCTTATTAATATAGGATGAGATGTAAAAAGACTGCCGGAACTTTGTGGGGTTAGGCAGTCTTTGTTTATCCTTCACCTAATTGAACAGCAGGAATTCCTAAGATTATACTTCATATTTCCTCCTTCGTTTTCATATGATAGATAGAACACAGAGAACTAAAGGGGGAACTTGATTGTACGATCGTGGTTTGGGTGTATTGGAACAATATGGTCTGACGGCAAAATCTGTGACAAGGGGTAGGAACGCCCTGATTTGTGATACGGAACAGGGATTGAAAATCATAAGGGAATTCTGGGGCTCACCAAGGAAAATGGAACAGCAGCAGAAGCTTCAGCAGCATTGCCGGGAAGGTGGATTTTTACTGGTAGATCAGGTAATGATCAATCAGGACGGACAGGTGATCAGCAGAGACGAAGAGGGAAATCCTTATGTGGTGCGGGACTGGTTTGTGGGAAAAGAATGTGATACACGCTCGGAAGAGGACATCCGCAAATGTATCTTTTCGATGGCACGGTTACATACGGTAATGCAGATGGACAGGGAGGAGAGTGAATGTACGGATGATCTGGCGGAAGAGATGAAACGTCATAACAGAGAACTGCGCAAAATCAGAAAATTTCTGCAGAAGAAAAAAAAGAAAAACGAATTTGAAACGAAGCTGTCAGAGAGCATTTCTATTTTTCTGGAGCAGGGAGAAAAAACGGAGGAAAAATTAGCAGAATCGGATTATTACAGGATTTTGCAGGAGAATAAAAATGCAGTCTGTCATGGCGAGTGTAATCAGCACAATATATTATTTACACGTGACGGAGTTGCATTTACAAATTTTGAACACTGGAATTATGGAATACAGACATCTGATCTGTGCCAGTTTATGAGAAAAATACTTGAAAAACACTGCTGGAATCATGAACTGGGAGAAATGATGCTCAGAACGTATGAGAGTGTCAGGCCTCTTTCAGATGGAGAAATTCTGAATCTGAAGCTTCAGCTGTCATATCCGTGGAAATTCTGGAAAATCGCCAATTTTTATACAAACAGCAGCAAGGTATGGATTTCTCAGAAAAATACGGAAAAATTAGATCAGACCATTGCCCTGATTGAACCGTGGCAGCATTTTCTGGATCATTTCCCTGCAGAGTAAATCACTGCCAATTTTTCTTCCATTTTCAGGCCGGATGGTATATAATGAGAACAGAAATGCAGCCATCAGGCAGGACGCTTTTTGGTTATGCGAGAAATAAATTTGGGAGGTACAAAGATGGATTACAAAGAGATTTATGAATCCTGGCTGAGCAATCCGTATTTTGACGAAGATACGAAAAATGAATTGAGAGCAATCGCAGATGATGACAAGGAGATCAAAGAACGTTTTTACAAAGATCTGGAGTTTGGTACCGCAGGACTCAGGGGCGTGATCGGAGCAGGAACAAACCGGATGAATATTTATGTAGTGAGAAAGACTACACAGGGTCTGGCAAACTATATTGCAGCAGTGAATGGTCAGGAAAAAGGTGTGGCAATTGCATATGATTCCCGTCGTATGTCACCGGAATTTGCGCAGGAAGCGGCACTGTGCCTGGCAGCAAACGGAATCAAGGCATATATTTTTGAGAGCCTTCGTCCGACACCTGAACTTTCTTATGCAGTAAGAAAGCTGGGATGTATCGCCGGTATCAATATCACAGCAAGCCACAATCCACCGGAATATAACGGTTACAAAGTATACTGGGAAGATGGTGCTCAGATCACACCGCCTCATGACAGTGGTATCATGGCTGAAGTTCAGAAAGTTACAGATTATAATGATGTAAAGACTATGGATAAAGCGGAAGCAGAAAAAGCAGGTCTTTATATTGTGATCGGCAAAGACGTGGATGATGCCTATATGGAAGAACTGAAAAGCCAGGTTATCCATATGGATGCCATCAAAGTTATGGCAAAAGATCTGAAAATCGTATATTCTCCTCTTCACGGTACAGGAAATATCCCGGCAAGAAGAGTTCTGAAAGAGCTGGGCTTTGAAAATGTATATGTAGTAAAAGAGCAGGAACTTCCGGATGGTGAATTCCCGACTGTAAGTTATCCGAATCCGGAAGCAGACGAAGCTTTCGAACTGGGACTGAAACTTGCAAAAGAAGTAGATGCAGACCTGGTACTGGCTACCGATCCGGATGCAGACCGTCTGGGATGTCGTGTAAAAGATTCTAAGACCGGAGAATATCATACTCTGACCGGAAATATGTCCGGATGTCTGTTGGAAGAGTATGAGCTGAGCCAGAGAAAAGCAGTCAACGGAAGTCTGCCGGAAGACGGCGCAGTTGTCAGCACTATCGTAACTACCAATATGGCAGGAACCATTGCAAGATCCTATGGACTTCGCTTTATCGAAGTACTTACCGGTTTCAAATTTATCGGACAGCAGATCCTGGGATTTGAGCAGAGCGGAAAAGGCACATATTTATTTGGATTTGAGGAAAGCTATGGATGTCTGATCGGAACTCATGCAAGAGATAAAGATGCGATCGTTGCAACTATGGCACTGTGTGAGGCAGCTGCTTATTATAAGACACAGGGCAAGACTCTCTGGGATGCCATGATCGATATGTATGAAAAATACGGATATTACAAAGATGATATCAAGTCTATCACTTTGAAAGGAATTGAAGGACTTGCCAAGATTCAGGAAATCCTTGATACACTGCGTTCCAATCCACCGAAAGAGATCGGCGGCTATAAAGTACTCTCCGCAAGAGATTACAAGAAAGATACCATCGTGGATATGGCGACAGGAGAGACAAAACCGACAGGTCTGCCAAGTTCCAATGTTCTGTACTATGATCTGGAAGATGACGCATGGCTTTGTGTAAGACCGTCCGGTACGGAGCCGAAGGTAAAATTCTACTTTGGTGTAAAAGGCACTTCTCTGGAAGATGCAGATGAAAAGTCCGCAGCATTGGGCAAAGAAGTGCTGGCTATGATCGACAGCATGCTGTAGGAACCGGCGATGAAAGAGTATACTTTTTCTGATCTTCAGAATATCGTGAAAACTCTTCGTGGGGAGAATGGATGCCCATGGGATCAGGTGCAGACCCATCAGAGTCTGGAGCGATGTATGATAGAGGAAGCGTATGAAGCTGTTGAAGGGATTCATTTGTATGCGGAGACCGGAGACGGGGAAAATCTCTGTGAAGAGCTGGGGGATGTGCTTTTGCAGGTGATATTTCACAGCCAGCTTGCCGAGGAAGAAGGAATTTTCAATCTGGATGATGTCATCTATGGAATCTGCGAGAAGATGATTCATCGTCATCCCCATGTGTTTTGTGAAGGACAGGCCAAAACAGAACTGCCGAATTGGGATGAGATGAAAAAAGAAGAAAAAAGGGGGAAAAGAGACCGGAGATCGGAACTGGAAGCAGTTCCCCGGGCATTTCCCGCTTTGATCCGGGCAGAAAAAGTACAAAAGAAACTGGAAAAAGGTGATTACTGTCAATCAGAATCCTTAGATGAAATCTGTAAAGAAGCAGAGAACAGACTGAAGACGTTGGGAGAAGGCAATAGTATTTCCGGAAAAAGAGCGGAAGAAGAGATTGGAGAACTTTTATATCAGATTTGCAGGATTGCCGATCATTATGACGTTCATCCGGAAGAAGCACTTGCTGCTGCTGTAGATTCGCGGATTTGGCAGTTTAGTTCAAAAGCAAAACAGGAATAGGCAAATATATCAGTAAAATCCTTGACAAAAGGGGCATTAGAGTATATAAATAGGTGTAGTACACATATTACTAGATACTTATAGGAGGAATATCATGAACAAAACAGAATTAATCGCAGCTATGGCTGAACAGACACAGTTATCTAAAAAGGATGCAGAAGCTGCTTTAAAAGCATTTGTTGACGTTGTATCTGAAGAATTGAAAAAAGGTGAGAAAGTTCAGTTGGTTGGATTCGGTACTTTTGAAGTTTCTGAAAGATCTGCAAGAGAAGGAAGAAATCCTGCTACCGGCGAGACCATGACAATCAAAGCTTCCAAAGCTCCGAAGTTTAAAGCAGGAAAAGCTTTAAAAGATCTGGTTAACGCATAATTCTATCTGGTTCTTATGTAAAGATAAGTTGGCTTTGCGGAGACATGATGTGTCTGCAAAGCCTTATTTCATTTATAAGGAGAGCATATATATGAGATTGGATAAGTTTTTAAAGGTTTCCCGTCTGATTAAAAGAAGGACCGTAGCTAATGAAGCATGTGATGCAGGCAGAGTATTAATCAATGATCGTCCGGCAAAGGCGTCGGCTCAAGTCAAGGCAGGAGATATTCTTGAAATACAGTTTGGCAGTAAGGCTGTAAAAGTGGAAGTACTGAATGTTCAGGAAACTGTAAAGAAAGAAGAAGCACAGGATTTATATCGATATCTGTAACTGAAAAGGGGATGCTTGAACCACTGCCCGAAACGAATACCTGATGGCCTCACCACATATACTATAATGAGGCAAGAGACTGACTTTGGGGACTCAAAGTCATAGAATCAGGAGGGGAGATTGAATGGAGGAAGGACAGGGGGCGATCCATCAGCTTAATCTGCGAGACAGAAAGACAGGTATGCTGACCGGGATTGTGGATGTGATTTCATTTGACAGTCAGCAGATTTTACTTGAGACAACACAGGGAATGTTGACGATCAAGGGGAAGGAACTTCATGTGAGTCGTCTCTGCCTGGAAAAGGGAGAAGTAGATATCGAGGGGATGATGGACAGTCTGGTATATACAGATGGCGGTGCTTATGCGAGAAAACAGAAAGGCAGCCTGATGAAACGGCTGTTTGAATAGTCATGAGCGCTTATATGGGAAAAGAATTGCTCCTGTTTGTAAAATCTGTATGGTATGGTTCTTTTCTTCTGATGATTTATGACTGTCTGAGGATTCTTCGCCGGGTGTTCAAACATTCAGATATTATAGTTGCCGTGGAAGATTTGATTTTCTGGACAGGAAGTGCGCTGTTCCTATTTGTGGGATATTTTCGGGACAATTCCGGGATCCTCAGAGGATATTTATTTGTGGGAACAATAGTTGGAGCTGCAGCCTGGTATTTTTCACTCAGCCGATATTTCGTAAAATATGTATCTATGCTGTTGATAAAATTAAAAAGAATCTTTATGATTCCCGTCCAAAAAACTCTAATTTTAGTAAAAAGGTTGAAATTTTGGGAAGTACGTTGTAAACTCTCTTTAAACACACGCAGAAAAGCTGTCTGCCGAAAATGGAAACAGAAAGCTGAGAGGAATAGGGGAGCGGATTATGAAAAAAAAGAAAACCGCAGGAAAACGGAAAAATACAAAAGCAAGGCGCACTGCCATGGAGAATAAAATTGCCATGATCGGAATCAGTACGGTAGTCTGTATGCTTCTGGTGGTATTACTTTTTAAAGGTTCTTCTCTGCAGAGAAGGATTGATTCAAATGAAGCAAAGAAAGCACAGCTGGAACAGGAGCTGACGGCTGAACAGGCACGTACGGAAGAGATTGAAGAGATGCAGGATTATATGCAGAGTGATGAGTATACAGAAAAAATTGCAAAAGAAAAAATTGGCCTTGTGAAGGATAATGAAATCCTTTTTAAAGAAAATAAGTAATAATTAGAATCTGGAACTTCGGATTTTGTCTAAAAATTTTTATGGACGGTATTGCAGATTTGACAGGTTTTTCAGGAAAAGGTATCTATAATACTCCTTTAAGGATACCTGGGAGAAGTCCCGGTGGGAAATAAGGGGGTCATGGATACATGCAGATGTGGATGATTGCCATGCTCGCTTTCAGTGTTATACTGATTGTCCGGGACATGGCAAAACTTATTTTCACAGACAGGAAAAAAGGAAAACCGATATACGATGCCTATCCGCAGAAAGAAAAAATGGAACGTTATGCCCGGTCTTTTCAACGGCTCGCCCATACATTTTATGATATGCCCAATTATCAGGAACAGCTCACGCAGACAGAGGTGTGGGATATATTTGCTCAGGTGAAAAAGAATGTGTGCCGGGAATGCCCCCAGAAGGAGAAGTGTTGGAGCGAAAAGGAAAATCAGACCAATCAGAGAGTGTTTGAACTCCTTCAGATCATAGAGGAGGGAGATCCGGACCGTTTTTTGCGGGCACAGGGGGACTGGGTAGGAGAATGTGTACAGGCGGCACATTTTACAGAGACATTGCAGCGGATTTTTTTTGAGACAAGAGAGGAACTTCTGTACCGTAACCGCCTGATCGAGAACCGACTGGCGGTGGCAGAACAGCTCAATGAGGTGGCAAGGTTGATACAGAAGTTGTCTGCGGATGTGAGTGATATCAGCACAGTGCCCACGCTGATGGAAGAAAAAATCCGAAGACATTTTCAGAAGCAGCATATTATTGTAAAACAGGTATGGATGCTGTCGAAACCAGATGAAAAATGGAGAATTTTCCTGACCATGCGTACCAGAGGCGGTCAGTGTATCACTATGAAAGAGGTGGCGAGACAATTATCTCAGGTATGTGGGTGTCGAATGGTCCCTTCCAGAGAAAGCCGTGCAATACTAAACAGTGAAATGAAAACGGTCCTTTTCACGGAGGATGTAAATTATAAAGTTTTATATGGCGTTGCCCGGATCACCAGAGAAAAAGAAACGGTATCCGGGGATAATTATGCCTGTGCATGTACAGACGACCAGTTTATCATGTGTTTGTCGGATGGGATGGGCTCCGGTGTGGAGGCATGTAAAGAAAGCGAGACGGTGGTAGAACTTCTGGAGCAGTTTGTAACCTCCGGTTTTTCCAGGGAGACAGCGGCACGCATGGTGAATTCGGCTCTTGTGCTTCAGAGAAAAAATGGTATGTTTTCCAGTGTGGATGTATGTTCCCTGGATTTGTATACAGGAATTTGTGAATTTTTAAAAGCCGGGGCTGCGACTACCTTCATCCGTCGGTCTAACTGGGTGGAAACGATTACTTCCACCAGTATGGCAGCAGGGCTGGTTCAGCAGCTGGATTTTGAAAAGACATCCAAGAAACTGTATGACGGAGATTATCTGATCATGGTTACCGATGGGGTGCTTGATGCATTGCCGGATAAGCAGGAAGAAGAGACTATGAAAGAAATTATTCTTCAGGCACAGGAAGAGATGCCGAGAGAATTGGGAAGGTATATATTGGAAAAGGTATTAAGTTACAGCAATTATAAAGCATATGATGACATGACAGTACTGGTAGCGGGGATGTGGAAGAAATAATGTGGACAGCGGAAGAAAAAGTTCGGGAATTTGTGGATAAATTTGTGTTGATTAAGGACGGGGATGTTCTGGCAGCAGGAATCTCAGGCGGGGCAGATTCGGTTTGCCTGTTTTATTTGCTGATAGAACTGCAGAAATGGCGAAAGTTCCGGTTTGTGGCAGTGCATGTAAATCATGAGCTGCGTGGGGAGGAAGCCTGTAAAGACGAAAAATTTGTAGAGAATCTTTGTATGGAGAATGGGATCCCTTTTCGAAGTGTTCATCGAAATGTAGGTGAGATGGCAAGTCAAATGGGACTCAGCACAGAAGAGGCAGGAAGGAAAGCCAGATACGAGGTGTTTGAGGAGGTTCTGAGAGAGGTGAACGGAACGAAGATTGTTCTTGCGCATCACCAGGATGATCAGGCAGAAACCATGATACACCATCTTGCCAGAGGTACCGGAATTACAGGATTGTGCGGGCTGAAACCGGCATCGGGGAATCGGATCCGACCGCTTTTATGTCTGAAAAGAAATGAGATAGAAGAGTATTTGAAAGAGAAGGGTATAGAATGGCAGACGGACAGTACCAATCTGGATGATACGTATACCAGGAATAAAATCCGTCATCATGTCGTAAGCTATCTATGTAAGGAAATCAATCCGGAGACAGTATCCCATATGGCTCAGACAGCAGAAGAACTGAGAGAGACAGAAGAACTGCTTCAGGTACTGACAAAAGAAAGAGTCGATCGGATGGTTGAGCGCCATTCGGATTATGGGATTATCTCGGAGCAGCTCAGGGAGGAACCGGGTATTTTACAGAGAAGGGTATTTCTTGAGGAGATAAAAAGAGCAGCCGGTTCTTCCAAAGATTTTACCCGTACTCATGCGGAAGATGTGGAGAAACTGTGGACTAAGCAGGTGGGAAAGAAAATTATGCTTCCCTGTGGTGTGACTGCCTGTCGGGAATATCATGGGATTCGAATCGAAAAAGATCAAAAACAATCAGAAAAAGAAGAGGCAGAACCTTGTATTTGTTTGAAACCGCAGGAAGGGGCGCAGGAGATTTCCTTTGACGGATTGACAGTCAGCTATCAGATTATTCCGAATGATTTTGCTCAAATCCCTGAAAAAAAGTATACGAAATGGCTTGATTATGATATTATAAAAGATAATGTGGTGATTCGTCACCGTAAACCGGGAGATCGCATCGGGGTTCTGCATTCCGGAGGAAGCAAGAAGCTGAAAGATTATTTGATTGACCGGAAAATTCCCCAAAAAGAGAGGGATGCTCTGTGGCTTTTGGCAGCCGGACAGGAAATCCTTTGGATCATAGGGGATCGAATCAGTGAAAAATATAAGGTAACGAATAACACCCGGCAGATACTGCACATCCAGATAAAAGGAGGAACGATCCATGAGTGATAAAATCAGCGTATTGATTGACGAAAAAAAAGTTGATCAGAGAATCGAAGAAATCGGAAAAGAAATCAGTAAGGCGTATGAGGGAAAATGTGTCCATATGATTTGTATTTTAAAGGGAAGCGTATTTTTTGCCTGTGAACTGGCAAAAAGAATTACGGTTCCTGTAACTTTGGACTTTATGTCGGTTTCCAGTTATGGGAATGATACAAAATCCAGCGGAGTTGTAAGAATTGTCAAAGACCTGGATGAGCCTCTGGAAGGAAAAGATGTTCTGATCGTGGAAGACATTATTGATTCCGGACGTACACTCAGCTATTTGATTGAGATTTTAAAACAGAGAAAACCGGCAAGCATGCAGTTGTGTACATTGCTGGACAAACCGGAACGTAGGGTAAGGGATGTAAAGGTGGATTATACCTGTTTTGAAATACCGGACGAATTTGTAGTAGGATATGGTCTGGATTATGCACAGAAATACCGGAATCTTCCGTTTATCGGAGTGGTTGAACCGGAAGCTTAAGGACCGAAAGGAGAAGCAAATTGAAGAGACAGACAAGAGGAATAGTGATCTGGCTGGCATTGGTTCTGCTTATGGTGATGGGTTTCAGCTATATGGCGCAGCAGATGCAAAGCGGCAATAACTATTCGTATCAGGCATTGAAAGATGATTTGAAGAATGACAGGATCGAGCAGGCAGTAATTCATCAGAATACACAGGTGCCTACCGGACAGCTTGTAGTACTCCTGAAAGATGGAAGACAACTCGATATGTATGTGGATGATGTGAATGACATCCGCAGCATGTTGGATGAATGTGACGTGAATTTCCAGATTACCAACGTTCCGCAGGAAAATAAAGTGTTTTCTACGGTACTTTCCGTTGCGACTCTGGGCGTGTTAATCTTTATGGTAGTTATGATGTTCCGCGGTTCAGGCGGAGGTGGCGGCAACAAAATGATGAATTTTGGAAAAAGCCGTGCGCATATGTCTACGGATGCGGATAAGAAAATTACATTTAACAATGTGGCAGGACTGCAGGAAGAAAAAGAAGATCTGCGAGAAATTGTGGATTTTCTGAAGAGCCCTGCCAAATATAACAAAGTGGGAGCCAGAATTCCCAAAGGTGTACTGCTTGTGGGACCTCCCGGAACAGGTAAAACCCTGCTGGCTAAAGCAGTAGCGGGAGAAGCCGGAGTGCCGTTTTTCTCCATATCCGGTTCTGATTTTGTGGAAATGTTTGTAGGTGTGGGTGCATCTCGTGTAAGAGATTTGTTTGAAGAAGGAAAGAAACATCGCCCTTGTATTATTTTTATTGATGAGATTGATGCTGTGGCCAGACGGCGTGGTACCGGAATGGGCGGCGGACATGACGAAAGAGAACAGACACTGAATCAGCTTCTGGTGGAAATGGATGGTTTTGGAGTCAATGAAGGAATTATTGTGATGGCGGCCACTAACCGTGTGGATATCCTGGATCCTGCAATCCTTCGTCCGGGCCGTTTTGACCGGAGAGTCATGGTGGGGGCACCAGATGTGAAAGGAAGAGAAGAGATCCTGAAAGTGCATTCCAAAGGAAAACCTCTGGGAGATGATGTGGATTTGACTCAGATTGCCCAGACAACTGCCGGATTTACAGGAGCTGAACTGGAAAATCTGCTGAATGAGGCGGCGATTCTGGCGGCAAAAGAAGATCGGGTCTTCCTGAAACAGCAGGATATTCAGAAAGCATTCATTAAAGTAGGAATCGGAACAGAAAAACACAGTCGTGTGATTTCCGAAAAAGAAAAAAGAATTACAGCTTTCCATGAAGCTGGTCATGCGATCCTTTTCCATGTGCTGGATCAGATGGAACCGGTTTATACGATTTCAATTATTCCGACAGGTCTTGGAGCGGCGGGATATACCATGCCGCTGCCGAATAAAGATGAGATGTTTGATACAAGAGGAAAGATGCTGGAACATATTCAGGTGTGTCTCGGCGGTCGGATTGCAGAAGAACTTGTATTTGACGATATTACAACGGGAGCTTCCCAGGATATTAAACAGGCAACTCAGATTGCCAAGGCAATGGTGACAAAATATGGAATGTCATCCACTATGGGAATGGTAGCCTACAGTGATGATGAGAGTGAAGTATTTATCGGAAGAGATCTCGCGCATGCACGGGGAATCAGCGAGGTTACCGCAGCCGGAATTGACCGGGAGGTAAAAGCTATTATAGATGAGTGTTACGAAAAAGCGAAAGCAATTATTAAAAAGTACGAGTATGTACTTTACAGCTGTGCCCAATTGCTGATGGAAAAAGAAAAAATCGGCAACGAAGAGTTTACGGCATTGTTCCATACGGAAAATAATGAGGAATCCGACAGGGAAATTGTACAAAATTCCGAAGTGTAAAGAAACGTGTGGAGAATAACGATGGAAAAGTGAATAAAAAAACCCTTGAAAAAAAATGAGGTTTGTGCACACTTTTTCATAGTACCATGGTATGATTAGGGTGTCAAAAGGTACACCCATGCGAACCTTGAAAATTTCATATAAAACAACAAATTCATGTCAGGAAATGGTATAATGATCTCAGATTAT
>SFRL01000079.1 GCA_004562765.1 bacterium
CTGACCAGCTCTACACCGTTCTGCAGCTGTTCTCCGGAACGTACACCCATCACATAATGTACGCCGCCCCAGACAGCTGCCGCGATCGCCAACACCAGAACACACCTATAAATGAATTTTGCCATATACATCACACTCCTTTTTGAGAAGCATGTGCATATGGCAAAAAATTATACGTTATACATTTTTCAAAGCAGCCATTAATGCTCTTGTGATGGCACTACCCACAACAAAGCACAACAGTGCCTCGACCAGTCCATTGATTCCCACGAATCCCAGCACAAACAAAAACGGATTTGCAGCGCCGAGCATACTCACAAAGCCCTGAATGTAATCTGTCTGATAGAAGAAGATCACAATACAGCTCATGAAAAATAATGTGTTCATAAACGGACAGCATAAATTGGCAACGACTGTATTCAGTGACTTATTCCGGGAAATCTTTTTCATTCCCTGATAGATCAGGCCTGTCAACCACCCCAACAGCGTGCGTGTCACCACGCATGTGATAAAGGTTTTCACCGGACTGATGGAAAGCAGCATTGCTCCAAAGGGGCTCATGCCAAAACACTGAATAAAACTGGTGATCCCAAATACCGCGCCGAGGATCATACCGCCAACCGGACCGAGAATCACGGCTCCGACTGCTACCGGAATGACGATCAATGTGATCTCCAGTCCTCCGGTACGAATGTAACCAAGCGGCGTAAATGCAAGGATCAATACGATCGCAGTAAGCATTGCGATCTCAACCATCCAGGTCGTCTTTGATTTTCTTTCACTCATCATCGTTCAATTATTTTGCAGCTGCGTTTGCTTTGATCGCTTCAGTCAGAGCAGGAACGATCTTGTTCAGATCTCCTACGATACCGTAATCAGCTACATCAAAGATCGGAGCATCTGCATCCTTGTTGATCGCGATGATCAGGTCAGACTCTTCCATACCGGCTACGTGCTGGATCGCGCCTGAGATGCCGATTGCAAAGTATACGTTCGGACGAACGGTCTTTCCGGTCTGTCCTACCTGATAATCCTGTGCTTTCCAGCCGTTCTCAACAACGGCACGTGAGCAGCTTACCATTCCGCCGAGAGCCTCTGCCAGATCGTCTAACATCTTGAAGTTCTCTGCACTGCCGACTCCACGTCCACCGGATACAAGGATCTTAGCATCCATGATGTTCTGAACCTGTCCGACTGCCTTAACAACTTCCTGGATCTCCACATATCTGTTGTTGGGAGTGAATCCGGGGTTGTACTCGATGATCTCTGCCTTTGCGCCGGGGATCGGATCGATCTTCTGCATAACGCCGGGACGAACGGTAGCCATCTGCGGTCTGTTGTCCGGACATGCGATCGTAGCGATCGTGTTTCCACCAAATGCAGGACGGGTCATCAGTAACTGGTTGTGCTTCTGCTCATCCTCTTTACCGGGAGTAGCTACAAGCGGAAAATCACCGATCTCAAGAACGGTACAGTCTGCAGTCAGACCGGTTGCAACTCTTGCAGATACGGTAGGTCCAAGATCACGTCCGATAGCGGTTGCACCAACTAACATGATCTCAGGCTTATACTCATTGATGACAGATGCCAGTGCGTGTGCGTAAGGCTCTGTTCTGTAGGTCTCCAGTTCGGGATCGTCTACTACGATCACCTTGTCTGCGCCATACTCAGCCAGCTTATCGCATAATCCCTTAACGTTTGATCCAAGAAGGACTGCAGTAACGTCGGTTCCTAAATCTGCTGCCAGCTCTTTTCCTTTTCCGAGCAGCTCAAAAGCGATGGAGCTGATCTCGTTGTCTACCTGCTGTGCGTAGATATATACGCCCTTATATTCTTCTAAACCCATTTTTACTTTCACCACCTTTATTAGATAACGTGTTTCTCGGTTAATTTGCTCATGATATAGTTAACTGACTCTGTCGGGTCAAGATTTACCTTCTCGCCTGCGCCCTTACGAACCTTGTCGGAAGCCTTTGCGATCTTGGTCGGTGATCCCTTCAGACCTAAGTTGGAGTCGTCGACATCCTTTAAGTCAGGTCTGCCCCATACAGTAACCTCTTTCTCATAAGCGTCAAAGATTCCGCCGGGAGTCATGTATCTGGGAGTGTTCAGCTCAGATAATGCAGTGATCAGGCAGGGCATCTTTGCCTTCAGCATGTGATATCTGTCCTCATACTGACGCTTTACGATCACGCTGTCGCCATCGATCTTGATATCCTCTGCGTAGGAGATCACGGGAAGTCCTAAATGCTCAGCGATCTGAGGACCAACCTGAGCGGTATCACCGTCGATCGCCTGACGTCCGGTAATGATCAGATCATAATCGATGTTGCGAAGTGCGCCTGCGATAGTAGTAGAGGTAGCCCATGTATCAGCTCCGCCTAATACTCTGTCGGTTACAAGGATCGCATTGTCTGCGCCCATAGCCAGTGCCTCACGAAGTACATCGTCAGCCTTGGGAAGACCCATGGTCAGTACGGTAACTTCTGCGCCGTTCTGCTCTTTGATTCTAAGTGCTGCCTCTAATCCGGCTTTGTCATCCGGATTCATGATTGCAAGCATAGCTGCTCTATCAAGTGTTCCGTCAGGGTTAAACTTTACGCCGCCCTTGGTATCGGGAACCTGTTTAATACATACTACGATTTTCATGTATTTTTTTCTCCTTTATTAGATTTTAGACAAATACGACTACTTAAGCAGTGCGCCGGAAATGACCATACGCTGAACCTCTGAGGTTCCCTCGTAGATCTCTGTGATCTTTGCATCACGCATCATACGCTCTACGTCGTACTCTCTGATATATCCGTATCCACCGAATAACTGTACACACTCGGTCGTTACAGCCATTGCGGTCTCAGCAGCAAATAACTTAGCCTTTGCAGCCTCAACAGAGTAAACCTTCTGGGTCTCCTTAGCCTTTGCAGCTCTGTATACAAGGAACTTTGCAGCGTCAATTCTTGCAGCCATGTCAGCCAGCTTGAACTGTGTATTCTGCTGTGCAGCGATCGCACGACCGAACTGCTTTCTCTCCTTGGTGTACTCGATGGTGCGCTCTAATGCGCCCTCTGCGATACCAAGTGCCTGTGCAGCGATACCGATACGTCCACCGTCCAGTGTGTGCATTGCGATCGGGAAGCCCTTTCCTTCGGGTCCGAGTAATGCATCCTTCGGAATTCTGCAATCCTCGAAGATCAGCTCGTAAGTAGATGATCCGCGGATACCCATCTTCTTCTCTTTTGTACCGAAAGAGAATCCCGGAGCGCCCTTCTCAACGATAAATGCAGAGAAGTTTTTCTTCTTGCGGCCCTTCTTATCCTCAGTGATGCTGGTGATCGCGATGACGATATAAACGTCTGCAACCTTACCGTTTGTAATGAAGCACTTAGATCCGTTCAGCACCCACTCATCGCCGTCTAATACAGCCTTTGTCTGTGCACCCTGTGCATCAGTACCTGCGCCGGGCTCGGTCAGTGCGAATGCACCAAGCTTCTTGCCGGTTGCAAGATCAGGAACATATTTCTGCTTCTGCTCCTCGGTACCGTAGGTCATGATCGGATCGATACACAGTGAAGTATGTGCAGATACGATAACACCTGTAGTTCCGCAAACCTTTGACAACTCCTCAACACACATTACATATGTAAGGGGATCGCAGCCCTGTCCGCCGTACTCCTTCGGAACGGGGATACCCAAAAATCCATATTTACCCATCTTTGCAACAGTCTCAGCGGGGAACGCTTCGGTCTCGTCTGTCTCCTGTGCAAGGGGCTTTACTTCTGTCTCAGCGAACTCTTTGAATAAAGAGCGTGCCATTTCATGCTTTTTGTCTAAAGAAAAGTCCATGATTTACACTCCTTTGAATTTTTTATTATAAGTGGGCTTCCGGCACACGGAAGCCCAATATTTTTTTAATATTAGATAGCATCAACCGGGGTCTTTGTGCGATCAGCGTTGTATACATAGAATCCCTTGCCGCTCTTTGCACCAAGGTTGCCGCCGCGAACCATCTTGCGGATCAGCGGACATGCACGATACTTGCTGTCACCGGTCTCGTTGTAGAGAACGTCCATGATAGCCAGGCAGATATCCAGTCCGATAAAGTCACCTAACTCCAAGGGTCCCATCGGATGATTTGCACCGAGCTTCATAGCGGTATCGATACCTGCGATATCAGAAACACCTTCCATCTTGATGAAAGCTGCCTCGTTGATCATCGGGATCAGGATACGGTTTACAACGAAGCCTGCTGCCTCGTTAACCTGTACCGGAGACTTTCCGATCTCAACGGAGATCTTCTTGATCGCCTCAACGGTCTCAGCGGGAGTGTTCACACCTGCGATCACCTCGATGAGTTTCATACGGTCTGCAGGATTGAAGAAGTGCATACCAATCATCGGACGGGTCAGGCCGTTTCCGATCTCTGTGATGGAAAGGCTGGAGGTGTTGGATGCGAAGATGCACTCAGGCTTTGCGATCTTGTCAAGCTCAGCAAAAGTGGTCTTCTTAACTTCCATATTCTCAAATGCTGCCTCTACGATCAGATCGCAGTCTGCGCATAAGTTCTCCTTTAAGCCGGGAGTGATCTTTGCAAGGATGCCGTCAACAGCTTCCTGTGTCATTTTTCCTTTTTCAACTAATCTTGCATAGCCTTTAGCGATCTTGTCCTTACCGCCCTCAGCCCACTCCTGCTTGATATCGCAGAGTGCTACTTCATATCCGTCAACCTGAGCAAATGCCTTTGCAATGCCCTGTCCCATGGTACCTGCACCAATAACGCCTACCTTCATTGTGATAGATCCTCCTTAATTTTTATCTTTATTCTCATACAGAACCCACGGATTGCTCCATGCTTCGCATTCCCGCAATCCTATGTACATTCGTAATCCGCCTTATCAGGCTACTTACTCATGTCCATGAACGTTTCTAATGCTCAGATAACTCTGCAGATAAATCTGCTCGTTATCTTCCCATTGAAACTGGGTTCTTACTGCTCATATTTCTCAACGATCGTAGAGCAGCCCATTCCGCCACCGATACATAAGGTAGCAAGACCTCTCTTCACGTCGTCTCTTCTCTTCATCTCGTGTAACAGAGTTACTAAGATACGGCAGCCAGATGCTCCTACGGGATGTCCGAGAGCGATCGCTCCACCGTTTACGTTCACCTTGCTCATATCGAAGTTCAGATCTCTTGCTACTGCGATAGACTGAGCTGCGAATGCCTCGTTTGCCTCTACCAGATCGATGTCGTCGATGGTAAGACCGGTCTTTGCAAATACCTTTCTGGTAGATGCTACAGGTCCAACACCCATGATCTCGGGCTCAACGCCGCCAAGTGCGCCTGCTACCCATGTAGCCATAGGGGTGATGCCTAACTCTTTTGCCTTCTCCTCGCTCATAACAACGACTGCTGCTGCACCATCATTGATACCGGAAGCGTTACCTGCGGTAACAAGTCCGCCCTGCTTTCCTGAGCAGCACTTTAAGTTTGCAAGAGACTCTGCGGTAGTTCCCGGACGAGGTCCCTCATCCTTAACGAAGTCAACGATCTCCTTCTTAACCTTAACCGGTACGGGAACGATCTCATCGTCGAACTTGCCTGCTGCAATAGCTGCCTCACACTTCTGCTGGCTGTTTGCAGAGAACTGATCCAGCTCCTCACGGGTGATGCCGTACTTGTCACATACGTTCTCAGCAGTGATCATCATGTGATACTGATTGAAAGCGTCCGTCAGTGCATCGTTTACCATGGTATCGATGATGGTCGCATTGTTCATACGATATCCGAAACGAGCCTTGGTCATAGCGTAGGGAGCCATTGACATGTTCTCCATACCACCTGCAACAACGATATCAGACTGTCCGGAAAGGATCTGAGCTGCTGCCTCGTTGACACACTTCAGACCGGAACCGCATACAACGTTTAATGTAACTGCGGGTACCTCGATCGGTAAACCTGCCTTGATGGATGCCTGACGTGCTACGTTCTGTCCCTGAGCTGCCTGGATAACACAACCCATAAGTACTTCGTCAACCTGCTCAGGCTTTACACCTGCTCTCTTGATTGCCTCTTTGATTACGATTGCACCTAACTCTGCTGCGGGAGTGTTGCTTAATGCGCCACCCATCTTGCCGATTGCGGTACGGCATGCTGATGCGATTACTACTTTGTTTGCCATTGTTTCGTCTCCTTTTCTTTTTTATTGGCTGTTAATTTTTTAACAATCTAAGTTAAAATAAAATGCTCTTTCGAGCCGCTTGTAGGTAGATTGTACCATGAAAGCGGTTCATTTGCAACTAAAATCATAAATATTTACTAAATGATCTTCATAATTTACTTTTACTTCTTAATAAAAGACATGATGACCGATCACATACCCGTCGATCGTCCCGTTATCCCTGCGGAAATACAGATAGGGCACGGTAATGTTTCCGTTCAATACCTCCTGCGCCGCCTGTCTGCACTCGCTGTTCGCCCCGGCCGCCACGCGCGCCGCCATACGTCCGCTGGCCACCGGCGAAAACTGCCCCGGCTGATAGATGACACCCACGATCGTGTTCGGAAAACTGCTGCTGGCGACACGGTTCAGAACCACACTGCCAACTGCCAGCTTGCCCGCATAGGGTTCACCCTCCGCCTCGCACTGGATAATGCACGCCAGCAGTTCCAGATCCTCCGCCGATGCAGGTATCTCGGGCTCATAGGTTTCTCCGGAACCGTCATCCGTTTCCCCCACATTCTGCTCTGCTTCCTGACGCCTTCTCTCTTCCTCTTCGGCTCGTCTGCGCGCTTCCTCCTCGCGCTTGCGTCTCAGTTCCTCCTCCTGGCGCTTGATCTCCTCCATGCGCGCCTTGTCCTCGGCCGCTTTCTGTGCCTCCAGAACTGCCTCATAATCCAGCTGCGCCTGCAGCTGTCCGTCCACATCATTTAACGCATCTTTTGCATCTGCTGTCGCCGCACCTGCCACCTGCAGATCCTGTCTGGTATCAGCCACAAGCCCGGAAAGCCGGTCGAGCTGTTCCTGCTGTTCCTGCTGCAGCGCAACCAGTTCCTCCTTCTGCCCTTCATACAGCTGCTTTTTTTCCTCAAGCCCGGTCAGCAGGTCCTGATATTCCGTCAACTGCTCCCTGTCATAAGCCACAACCTGTGAAAAATATTCCACCCGGTTCAAAAATTCGCTCATGGAACGGGCTCCCAGAAACGAATCCAGCATGGAACTGTCCGAGTTCTCATACATAAAACGGATGCGCACCTTCATCGCCTCATAGCGCTCGATCCGTTTTTCTTCCATACCTGCAAGCTCTTCTTCCGTCGATGCGATCTGCGCATTTTTCTTCGTAATACGCATCTCCACATCCTCAAGCGCCTGTTGGACCTCTTCCAGCTGTCTGTTCAGCTCGTCCAGCTTTTCTCCGATCGCGCTCTGTTCCTTTTTTGCCGCATCCAGCTTGTCCTTCGCTTCTTTTGATCTTTTCTGCAGTTCTTCGATCGTATCACTCGTCTCGGCAAGCTTCTGCTCCGTCGTCTTCTCCGCCAGTACCGGAAGGATACAGGAAAATACCAGTACCCCCGTCAGCAGGCACAGAAGCATGGTTTTATGTAATCTTTGTCGCATGGTCATCTCCCAAGTATTAGAATAATAAAACCATTATAACATACCCTGTCCGCCGTGGCATTGTTTTTTTCAGGGTTTTATGCTATACTATGACTACTTATGAAATATACTTGAAATCATTGAAATGTAATGGAGAAGGGACAGAGGAAGATGAAGTTTTACAAACCGGAAGAACTACGCGCAGGCATGCGCCTCGCAAAACAGATCTATAATAAACAGGGTGTATTGCTCTACGAACGCGGTCTCGTCCTGAACGACCAGATCATCGCCAGCGTACAAAAATTCGGATTGCTCGGCGTGCTGATTCTTGAGCCGGCAGAGCCGCTGCCGCCGATCTCTGCTGAGGAGCAGGAATTTGAACAGCTACAGACTGCTTATATGTTCCGGCTGCGTGACAGCCTGATCTCCATCAGCAAAGGACAGCCGGCTGAAGATCTCCCGTCACTGGTCACTGACATTGTGAGACGATTCGGTTCCATCAATCATCCGGTCACATTCTCACAAACGATCCGCAGCAACGAAGACTACAACTATAAGCACGCGGTATGCACCGCCATTCTCTCGGCGATCATCGCGCACCGGCTGAGTCTCCCTGCTTCCGCAATGAATGATCTGGTCACCGCAGCACTTCTGGCTGATTTCGGCTACTTGTATGTGCCGCGTGAGATCATGTCT
This sequence comes from bacterium, assembly GCA_004562765.1. Taxonomy (GTDB): domain Bacteria; phylum Bacillota; class Clostridia; order Lachnospirales; family Lachnospiraceae; genus W0P33-017. The sequence goes on from SFRL01000079.1 coordinate 8,291, forward strand.
AAGCATGAGGACGATCTGACAAATATCGATCTCCTCTCCATTGAGCAGTACCGCACCAAAGCTCTGCATCTGCTGAAACAGGACACCAACCCTTTTGGGCTGAGCGAAAGTACATTTACAACATTGACAGAGTTTTTACAGGTCGCCCGCAAGGAAGACCCGAAGCTGATCACGGCTTCGTTCCATTTCAACACTAAAATTTTGATGGTTGCAGATAAATATGACCGCATGACCGCCATGAGTCTGAATTATCAGCCGGTGACAGCGGTTCAGGCGCTGCGCCATCTGCAAAAGCAGGAAATGCTCTACGATCCATCCATTGTCGGCGCATGCTCTAACGCACTCTCCATTCTGCCGGTCGGACAGTGTGTGGAGCTCTCGGCCAACCGCCGCGCCATGATCGTATCCCAGACTCCGGGCGATCAGTTTCACCCGCAGGTGCTCGACCTTACGACCAATGCGGTCTATGATCTGAGCAGCCCCAAGCTGCGCGGTGTCATTGAAGTCAAGGATCTCATGACGACTATGGATCAGCGATATCCGTTTGACGAAAAAAGTCTCCGGCATTTCGTACCGGACATGCCGCTTCAGGCGACGACCAGACGTATCCGGCTGCGGCTTGAAAAAGCGCGCAAGCGCGAGGCAGCAAGACGCGCACGAGGTGCAAGATAACACAGATAAATATAACAATTGCATTTTGACAGTTCTTTTTGACAGTGATCATTCACTGCCGAAAAGAACTGTTTTTTTGTCTCCGAATTATTAAGTCACACACTATCTTGAGTTTCAGGACTGTTCAACACGTACAGCCCGCCTGACCAGCGGACTCCCACGTGTTGAACACGGGACAGCTGTCTAACACATGGATCGCTGTCCCGAACCTGAAAA
>SFRL01000080.1 GCA_004562765.1 bacterium
GGCGGCAGGTTACGACCTCTGGACACTTTGTCCAGAAGTGCTTTATACATAGGCATCCGGATCGTCCACATCGTCGTAGTTGAGGATGTCCTCGTCCTCGCTTACGGGCCCCGTGTCCGATACGTCTACCTCGTACACCTCACAAGCCTCGTTCAGCCCAGGCCGCCTGCGGCGGTTAATGAGCTTATCAAGGTCAAAGGCGTTTTTCTTTTTATCGGCCTCAGCCGTGTACTTGTAGTTCGGGTGCTGCTTCAAATCGTATTTGGACGAGAAGAACGGGGGCAGGCCCCGCAGCTGCAAAATGCACTTATCGCCCGGCATGGTAGCCAGCTCGCTGGGTGTCATCAACTCCCGGCCCAGCCGCTGGGTGTTCTGGTTGTAGCTTTCCGACTGCCCACGGGAGCGGCCCTCGGTCTGCATGGAGATTGTGGCCTTTCCCAGCCAGTTCTCGGAAATTTCCTTGATGGTGGAGCTTTCCCGCCCGCCCAGGAAAATCACGCTGTCCATGTTGCCTAAAATCGTTTCCGCGTGTTTGTCATAAATGGCCTTGCACTGTGCCATCTGCTGGTAAAAGAGCGTCAGCGATATTTCACGGGAACGGATCACGGCCACCAGCTTCTCCAGCGAGGGCACCTGGCCCGTGTTGGCCGCCTCATCCCACAGCACCCGCACATGATGGGGCAGGCGGCCACCGTGAACATTATCCGCCCGTTCACACAGCAGATTGAACATCTGCGAAAAGGCCAGGGCAACAATGAAGTTATAAGTGGGGGTTGTGTCGGAAATCGTGAAGAAAACCGCCGTTTTCCGATCCCCGATGCGGTCAAGCTCCAGTTCGTCATAAGACATGATCTCCCGGAGCTGGGGGATGTCAAAGGGGGCCAGCCGGGAGCCGCAGGAAATCAAAATGCTTTTCGCGGTCTTGCCGCTTGCCAGCTTATATTTCTTGTACTGCTTCACGGCAAAGCAATCCGGCTTGCGCTTTTCCAGTCCCTTGAACATATAGTCCACCGCGTTCATATAGGACTCGTCATCCTCTTTCACGTCCATGCCGGAAATCATATCCACCAGGGTATTGATGTTCCGATCCTCGGCGGGTGCCTCGAAAATGATATAGGCAATCAGGGCGCAGTACAAAAGCGTTTCCGCTTTCGTCCAAAATGGATCGCCCTCCTTGCCCTCGCCTTTGGTGTTGGCTATGAGGGTGTCCACGAATTTGAGGATGTCCGCCTCGTTGCGGATGTAGGACAGCGGATTATAGTGCATGGATTTTGAAAAATCTATGCTGTTAAACACTTTGATCTGATACCCCCGGCGTTGCAGAAAAGCCCCCACCTGGGAGAGCACCCCGCCTTTCGGATCGACGCACACATAGGAGCTGTGCGCCTGGAGCAGCTGGGGCGTGAGCCAGAAACGGGTTTTGCCGGAGCCGGACGAGCCGATGATACAGGCGTTGAGGTTGCGGGCGTTGGCAGGATTTTTGGGCCGGGTATTCATGGTGAGAAACTCCGTCTTTGTCAAAATGACGTTGTTCTCAAACTTCGGATCGACAAAGGGCTTGATGTCTTTTTCGGTGCCCCAACGGGCCGACCCGTATTCCTCATCCCGCCGAAATTTCTTTGCGTTCTTGCTTTTGAAGTAGATCAGCAGGCGAAAGCCCACCGCGCCCACAATACCGATGAGCCAGTCAAAGGGGGCCAGCCCCGGCGCAAAATCGGCAAAGGCCGGGCCGATGCTCTGCCCCAGGCCCATGAGCTTGTGAGCAAAGTCTGCTCCAGGGGCCAGGCGGTAGGCCGTCCCCAGCTTTAGGCAGGCCCACAGAATAAACAGGTACGGGATATTGGGTATCACATACTTTTTGACGCTATCTGTCCTCATGCACCGCCTCCCTTGCACGTTCTTTCTTGTGGGACGGCTGGCGGGCCAGTTCAGCGGCAGCCCGTTTGAGCTGTTCCCGGATGGGAACACGCTGGGACTTGGAACGCTTCAACACGCGCCGGGAATATTCCGAAAAGCAAGCGGTGATGGCGTCGGCCTGCCCGCTCTTGAAAAACAACAGGTATTTGTCCGGCCCGGTCTTATAAAAGGCATAGTCCACATTCCAGCGCCGGGCCACCCGGTCAAAATCCTTTGGGGACTCCACCTCGATGCTGTTTGTGGTAGTCCCGTGGCCCATGAGCTGGCGCACCGTCTGTTTTCCGTGGGGTGTCTGGCGGGCCCGGTACGTTTTCTTGATCTTCCGGCCCACCGCCAGACACGCCTGGGCCAGCACCCGGCCCGTGAGCTTTGTCGCCTTGATCGAAACTGCTATGGTACGTCTGGAAACGTCCTCGTCAATCAGCCGTATCCCTCCTTTCCATGAAAAAAGCACCTCTGGACAAAACGTCCAGAAGTGCCGTTATCGTTCCTCGTGTTCCTTTGCGGCAATCTTCCGATAGCCCTCCAGGGAGGAACCGTCAATAATTTCTTTGTAGGCTGCCATTTGTTCCCGCACCGTGAGCTGCGGAAAGGCAAAAACTTTGTGCTTGTCGGGAATGTCCTCGATCCCGTGATAGTGCTCGATGAATTGACCGCCGTTGTTCAGCACATAGCCGCCAGGGGCAAAGTGGCCGTCCTCTTCAAGCCGAATATCCCGCCCGTATGCCTCATAGTCAAAATAATTCAGCAGGTGCTCCGGCACGTCAATGGCCTCCATGTCCTCCACATAGATGCGGCCCAGGGTTTCATCGTCCTCGACACCAGGATAAAACTCGTAGCAATCCAGGTTTTGCGCCAGATTGATGAGATCGGCCACGCTGGACGTATGTTCACCGCTGTCAATCACGGCCTCAAATTTCTCCAGTTCGCCCTGATCCAGCTCGGAGAGCAGGCAGGCCAGATGATTGAGCTCGTCCAGGTTTTCATATTCCGTGAGATAGTCGTAGAGCCCCAGCACATCACCGTCAAAGCTGGTAATGAAAAATTCCTCATAACGTACCCCATCCACGCCAATGCGTTTCAGAAGCCCCTGCACCTCCTCGGTGGTAGTAGGAAATTTCAAGGTTTCGCCAACCAGCTCGCCCTCGTTGTATTTTCCCAGGTTGGTGATGTAGGCTTCAAACAGGGACGCCATCAGCACCGCCCCTGGCCCTTGACGGTCAGGATGCCCTCAAGGGTAGTCGCGGTGATCCCCAGGCGCTGGGCCACGGCAATATCATTTTTCATGGCCTCGGTCACGGAATGGCCGCATACCACCAGCACACGGGAGCGCCGGAGCAGATCGCGGCCCATGTCGATGCCGTTCTTGTGCTCCTCCGGCACCGCGTCATTGAGGAACAGCGGCAGATAGAGCATGGGGCAGATGGGGGAATAGCCCGCATCATAGACCACGCGGCAGTAATGCGCCGCCTGCTCCATATCCACCGCAGGATCACCGCGCCACGCAGCGGTGATATAAGCAAGGGATCGTTTCATTATCACACCTCCAATATTTAATAGGTAGTTCAACCCTATCCCCCCGCCCTTTCCCATTCATGGGAAAGGGGGCGGCTCTGGAGGATATACCCCCGCCGCCTTGCCGGAAATAGCACAGCCGGGCCAGGCCGTCAAGGGCAAGCCGCCGCAAACGGCGGGCGTTCCGCCCCTTGACTGCCCGTTTCCGACTGCGCTGCAAAATATCCGGCGACGGGGGATATATCACCACAGAGCCCATCCCCGGCGCGGGGCGTTCACCTCTGGACAAAGTGTCCAGAAGCGGGGCCCGGTTACTTCTCCAAGTCCTTTTTCCTGTCCGGCTGCGCCAGTTCGGGCGGCTGTTTCTCTTTCCACTCGTCCAGCAGCGCCATGATCTGCTCTTTCATTTTGGCAGGAGTGACCTCCTTGCCGAAATACTTAGACAGTTCAGCAGTCGAAATAATCACACCGCGATCCTCCTTTTTTTCTTCACTCAAAATGCCGTCGATCACATCGCCGTTGAGCTTGCCCTCCTTGTCCAGCTCGTGGAGCCGCTTCGCCTGGGCCACCGAGGGGGAGGACTGCTCCCCGTCAATGGAAACGGCAATCAGCCGCTGGTTTTCCGGCCTGATATATGAGATCTCCACCGCAGGCATAAAGCCCATCTGCTTTGTGTCCACCTTGTCCAGAAGCTCCGGCACCAGGGAGTTGAGCCGGATATACCGCATGACCTTTTTATAGTTCATGTCGTGTTCCTTACCCACGATCTCCACCGAGAGCTTACCCAGGGCCTCCGCCTCTTTCTCATTTTTCGGACGGGCCCCCTGGCGTTTGATAGCCTCCACCTCCAAATCCAGCAGCTTTGCCAGTTCGCTGGGGAGAGGATCGCCCCGCTGCTTGTTGCTGTTCCGCATTTCCCGGACAGCTTCAAGATCGGTCATCTCGCGGACGATACAGGGCATTTCCTCCAGCCCGGCCCGTGTACCGCCATGATGGCGGCGGTGGCCCGCGATAATCTCATAGCCCTTGCCGTCTTTTTCCGGGCGGACGGTGGCGGGGGTCATAATGCCGTGTTCCTTGATCGTCCCCACCAGATCGTCCATCGCCTTATCGTCCTGCACCTTGTAGGGGTGCTCCCGGAACGTATGGAACGGATGAAGCTCCGCCATTTTCAGATAGACGATTTTTCCCTCTTCCACCGGGCGGGGCGGCACGTCAGGCGTGGGCGGCAGATTGATCTCCGGCGGCGGGACTGCCGCCTCCTTGACGGGAGCGGCCTTGCCCGGCTTTACCGCCTTAGCGGATTTAGACACAGGCGCACCGCCGGAGCCCGTTTCCTTGCCCTTGTCAGCTTTCTTACCTCTGGACACTTTGTCCCGAACAGTGGGCGGGGCCTCCTCACGGGCCGCCTTGTCAACCTTAGACGGGCGGCCTGTGCGAGGCTCCGCCGCTTTCTCCTTTTTCCCCGCAGACACCGCAGCCTGCTCTTTCGGGGGACGGCCCCGGCGCTTTTTCGGCTTATCCGCCTCCGGCGCTTTCTTTTCCGGGGCGGTAGTAGAAGCCTCCTTGCCGTCCTTATCAGCGGCCTGGATGTCCGAGAGGTTGATCACCTTGCCGGACGGGGCGGGTGTATCTTCGCCCATGCCGGGAAGAACAGTCTGCTGTGTGTGCTTGTCGGCTGACGGCGGATCGGGCTCCACATGATCGGGGGCCGCTTTATCTTCACCAGAAACAGCAGGAGCATTATTTTCCTCCAGCGGTGGCAGATCACCCTGGCCGGGCGGGGATTGGGTTTCCGGGGTCTTATTTTCCTCCGGGCCCATGTTCACTTTTTCATCGGCCATTTGCTAACCTCCTTTTTGATGGAATGAAAAAAGGCCAGACCTCCCGGCCCGACCAGCAAAAATAACTCCCCCTTTCATTTTCAATTTGAAATCAACACCACTCCTTTCCAAAACCAGGCCATAAAAAAACGTCGCTTTTCACAAAGAAACAGCGACGTTTTAGTGTAGGTTGGCTCGATTTTTGTTGTGATTTATGATTATGCCTTTGTAAAGAAACCTAAATCCATTGAAAGATTAAGAGTTTTTCCGTGAATATCCCCTAATGCAAAGCGTCCTCCCACCTGATTTGTGGATAAATGTGTCACATAAGGCTCTCCTACAATTTTTTCTAACATTTCGCCCAATGTTGATTTTCCACTATCCGGGGCCGTTCCCATTACGAAGAAACATTTTCCTTCGTTTATTGGAGATAACAGATAACCTATCGTCTCCAATACTCTTGTTTGAACTTCCTGATCCGCTCCACATACAGTTCGCAAAAACCGATAAAACTGCTTGGGATAAGCATTTTCTTTCCAATCAGAATCCAACTCATAAAACACCAAATGTTTCGGAGAATGTCTATGCAATTCCAGGTTGCTGACATCTAACACCCCATTTCGAAATGAAATATAATATTGAGCCTTTTGCAGTTTTCTTTCATATTCTGCCGGAATCAGACAATCATCATTTCTCAGATAAATCAATAAGTCAGAAAAAAATCGTTTAATGGAGCAAGCACCAAAAGCATCTCGACTAACATGCGATCGTGTCAAACGCAATAAATCCTCCTCATCTTTGAGTACCTTATAAGATTGACCGGTATAATAGTACAAATTACCATCATGCCTTATCAATGGCACCGTCTTTTTTATTTCCTCTGCCATGTAATTTAAAGTGATTTTTGTGGTTCCGAGATTTTTTCTTTCGGATAAATGATCCTTTTCTAATCCTTCATCTTTCGGTATATTATCGAAGATTTTATCTTTCTGCACCATCCTTTCCTGACTACGGCTATTCCTGTCTTCAGAATCATCACCAGACTTCTCATAATCCCAATTATCTTTTGCAAATACTTCCTTTTTGTCATTTTCCACTTTGACCACTGTCCGCAAATAATCTGATATAGGATCTTCCTCATAGTTACAAAAACGCCGCTTTCCACTAATCAGTCCATAATTTGTTCGATGAACTGTTTTTCTCCCAGAGCAATCCTTTGTTATTATCGTTTGAGCTCTCATGAATTCCCTCCTCTATTTTCTGCAAACCACTAACCAAATCATACAAATCGTTGCCACACCGCCCGTCTGAGTATTCATAAAAGACGATTCTTTTTCCATCTGTTTCGTTAAAATAAAATACACAGGAGCACTCATATATTTCTGCCGCACCAAAAATAATTATTTTATTTGATGAATCATCATCTTCCCCTCTAAATTCAAAAAATGACGATTCCTCATTATGATCTCCTATACATCCAAGCAAAACTTTAGAATTCTTAATGCAAATATGTAACTCAGCCGGACATTTTTTTATTTGGGAGTCTTCTACCGTCCATTTTTTAACACTATCTGCATCTTGAATAATGATAAATGCATTTTTTATCTTCGACAATTCTGACGAATCCAATACGGCAAGTGTTGTTCCTTCCTTTATTCCTAAATAATCACTTCTCCCTTCTTCTAACGCTTTTCGCATCGCTTTCTCGAATCGTTCTTTTTTTGATATGCAATCCTTCATTGGTTCATCCTCCTTTTTTGTTACATCAAGATCTTGATGTAACTTATTATAGAAAATTCACCAAATTTTGCATTCCAGCATTTTTACACTACTTTTACTTGAATGGTACAAACAACAAAAACGGGATCTCGGAGTATTGTTATCTCCGAGATCCCCTGTCTGATTTATAAATCTTTAAAAGATGTAATTTTCCCTATCGCATATCGATCTTCAATATCTAATGCCGCTAATGCCTTTTCATACAATTTTTTTCTCTTATCCTTTGTCTTCTCATCTGACGGTTCAAGTCCCATCGCATTTTCCATTACAATCTCCATTCCAAGTTCATGATCTAACTCTATCATTTTTCTAAATAAATGCGTTTGTGCTATTTGGACTGTTTCGTCAGTAATATACTCTTTATATTCTATTATTCTTTTTTCTTTTTTTGATTCCCAATATTCATTCTTCATGTCAACTATCTCTCTAATTCTAGCTGTTAGATCTCTAATCTCTAATTCGTAATCTTTTTGTAGTATCCCCACCTTCGTCATCTCAATTTCTTTCCAACTTATAGGCAATGCATCATATATTGTATTTGACAAATTCTGAATACACTCCAGTTTATAATATGATGTGTTCAATAGTAGCACCGCTTTATAGTCATCATATCTATCTGTGTCTTCCCCGACCTGCCGTTTATAGAAATCCAAAAATCCCTGAACGATAAATTGTATTTGATTAAATAATTCTTCTCCACCAGAATTCTTATAAAATGCTACAATAGCATCTTCTTTCATTCCCTTTATATACTGCTCTTTACTCCAATTTCCTATTATTTTACGAATACCTTTCCAGATACTAATTTCTATATCATCTTCTTGTCCATCAACACATTTCTTGTGTGTATATCTAAAAATCAGTTCCGCTAAAAATTCTACATCTTCTTTATAAAACGCATATCCAACATTAGATTTATTACACTTTGTAAATGGATCTTTTATCCCCAAAAAATTCACAATCTCCATCAAATAACCAGAAAATGTTTTCGATAAATTTCTGAAGCTTTCCCTTATATTGTCTTCCACACTATCTTTTTTTAATTCATCAAATTTCACATCCTTAAATACAGGATCTTTTTTCTTATTAATTAAATAATAAAATACAACCTCATCTAATGTATAGGTTTGTTGTTCTTTTTCCATATACAATTTCCCCCTATTCTCAAAGTGCTATGTGCCACAATGATTTTTCTTATTATTTATAATTTCTAATTATAGACACATAAACAACTTATATCAACTAAGAAAAGATCAATATTTCTCTGGCACATTGACACATACTTCGATCATCCCTCCTTCACCATTTTATAGAAACTACTTTTCTTCATCCCCGTTAATCTCATGGCTTCAACTGCTGTGATTTCTCCGGCTTGCCATCTCTTGATGACTTCATCCCAATTCTTGGATTTCTGCACACGGGGTCTTCCGTAGTTGTCCCACTCGCCCCGTGCCTTCATCTGCTCGATTCCTTCACGTTGCCGCTTTTCCTTCTTTTCGATCTCTGCCTGTGCCATTGCAGCGTATAACTCGATCAACATGTGATTCACAGTTTCTAAAATCATCTTTGCCATAGCATTGTCCATTTTGGACAAATCCTGCAATGTAGTCGGGATTTCTAAAATCATAACCCGGATGTTTCGATTTGCTAATATGCGCAATTCCTCTACGGTGTCCTTTTTATTTCTGCCCAGCCTATCTACTTCCGTAATAATTAGAATATCGCCCTCGCGTAATATATCATCCCGAAGAACGGTATAACGAGGTCTGCTAAAATTCTTTCCGGTCTGCTGATCCGTATATATCTTTTCCAATTTATAATGATTTTCTTTGCAGAACTGAGTAATCTCCTGAATTCCTCTATCCAGATGCTGTTCCTTTGTTGATGTCCGATGATATCCATATACCGCCATTTTCGTCTCCCTTTCAAGCTTGGACATGGTGTTAGAAAAATTGTTGCGATAGGCAGGGCGGTTTGATCAGGTCATCCGCACAGTTTGAAAAATGTGCGCGTGACCTGCTTAGAACAAGAAATTTTCTAACACCTTGTACAAGCGTTCTCCATAAATGTCTGCACAACAAAAAAGACGTTCGCAAACCCTCTATGA
>SFRL01000081.1 GCA_004562765.1 bacterium
TTTTCAGCATGGTTTTCTCCTCCATCATTTTCATTTTCTAATATTTTAAGTCCTGTTTTAACATCCGTTCCCAATAACTCCTGCGCTTTTTTGAAATCACAAACCTCATTCAGCTTATCGTGGGCGTGTAAAAACGTATCCTTGCGGTATTTTCTGATAAACAAAGCCTGCGCCTTTGCCGCCTTGCCGTCGCTTCCATTCTACGCAATCGGAAACAGCCTTCTTGATTTCAACTCCATGTCCTGCCATCAAATAATCGCCTCGTCCTCCACGATTTGACCGTCGACGGTGACGGTGAGATACATTTTCTCCTTGTCAGCGTCAAAATGAAGCTCTCTGGTAGTCAAAACAGTTCCGTCCTTACCTTTTGCGGTGATCGAAAAGGGGACAGGCGCTTCCGCATCCTTTGCGGCCATCATAATGTCGTTGTCCACAAAAACGTATTTTCCGCTCTCCCAAGCGCCGCCGTCCGCGCGAAGCCCGCCACTGCTGGAGCCGTCATAGGACATGGAAACGGAAAATATGTCGTCCCGCTCCAGCTTTACATACACGCCATATCGCTCCGATTGCGGCAAAAATCCCGTCTCCCGCTCCCACAGGGCCGACTCGTTTCTGGAGGTCTTGAGGATCACCTCGCTGATTTCGCCCTTGACGGGGACGGTCACGTCAAAATCTCCTGTCTCAAAAAAGCCGAACACCGCACTGAACCGAAAGCCAACATAGAGCGTCCCGTCCCGTTCCTCGCTATAGTAGCCGCAGAACCCCTCGGGAAAAGAGCCGGGATAAAACCCAGAGATATGTACTTTGTCCTCGCTTACCTCTACAGCTTCAATTCCCGCGCCCTGACAGGCTCCAAAGCCGCCCAGCTTCCACCCATAGCGTCCGGCGAGGAAAATCGCTATCAGAACAACCGCAATCGTCAGCGGCACAGTCAACATTCTTTTCGATGATTTCATGTTGTGTTCTCCTAATAGGTAATCGGCGTCCGGAACAGCGCGCTCAGAATGCAGTCAACCAAAAATGTCAACAGCAATACCAGGCATACAGTTCGAACGGTTCCGGACGGCAGCTTTTGGACAATCTGCGCCCCTGCCGGTTCCAGCCAGTAGTGGAATACCAGTCCCATGAGGGCGAAGCTTACCACGCTGCGAAAGCAGATGATCCCGTCGATGTTCCAAAGCAATTCCCGGTAGTCCCAGAGCCGCATCCCAAAGTACCGGATGCCGATGTACCCAATGATGTACTCCACGATTCCTGCCACCATGGCACAGAGGAAGAACAGTAAAACCGGATGTTTCTTCACCGGTTTCATGGCATAGATGCCCAGCGCGCCAATGCCGTAGATGGGCAGCCACGGGCCATACAGGATTCCCCGGTTGCGCAGCAATCCCTCGGTGATCCAGTAGAAGATCTCCTCATAGACCCAACCCACCAGGCTGCCGGTTAGGAAAATCATAAACAGGTAACACAGGCGGTCGGTTACCTTTTGGGAAATTGCAGTCATCTGTGCCATGCTTCCTTTCTATCTTGGCGAGGTATCTTCCTTTGTACGCGAATGCAAGCTTATCCATTCTTCCATGGTTTCGAGAACCAATCCCAGATTTCCAATCTGGCAATGATGATCTGCCGATTCTGCCTGGGTAAATATTCTTCCGGTTACGCTCTTCGCATTGGCCAGGGCATCCAGCTGCTGCTGATAAAAAACGGTATAGATATCGTGCTCACCAGCCAGCACCAAGGTGTCCTGGGTAATCAACTTCGAAAGCTCTCTTGTGTTGTACCGTTTGATATGATGGAAGTACTCATAGGGTGTATGGACATTTTCATAGATTTCATAGCCCTGCTGCAGGAGCCACTTCGTAAAATAGATTTGATTCATCTTCTTCTCAACGATTCCCCAAAAAGGATTCTTTTCGTTTCTCAACATCCAGTCAAAAAACAAACCTTTCCCTTTGCCCATTCTTGCTTTCAGCGATCCATAGAAATCGTATATCAAATCGTACATAATGAGGCGACTGATTCGTTTGTCATAGGCGGCTGCCCGAGTTGCCAGATAGCCTCCCAGTGAGATGCCGATCAAAGTGATATCCGTCAGATGATAATAGTCCAATACTGCTGATGTACAGTTTTCCCATTCATGGGTCATTTTCAGATTGTATCTGTGCAGAACCTCACCCTGTCCCGGTCCTTCAAAGAAAAATACGGTATATCCCTTTTCATAAAAGTAGAACAGGAACTCCATAAATTCCTGGACAAAGCTGTCATAACCACCGTGAATCACAATCACACCCTTGCTGTTTTGCGGTGTCATGTGATAAACAGGCAAATATCCGGTCTGGTACGGAACCCTGTCATATTGCAGGTCTTCTTTTTCACTGAAAACCTTGTCATAATTCTCACGACATTTCTCGTACAGAACCTTTTTCATTGGCATTCCATTGGCAGCTTTCGTTTCCCCCAGGGTATAAAACTGCGCTGCTCTGTAGCTTTGTGCAGCCTTTCGGTATTCCCCGTTCTTTTCCGCAGTTCTGCCGAGTTCCGTAAAGCAGGCAATCCATTCTCCAAAGCTCTTTACCTTGCTGCCAATTTCCATCAGTTCTTCGTAACTGAGAGATCTGTTGGAATAGAAACGGTTCAGTTGAAAGTTAAGGGCTTCATCTTTGCTGAAATTGTAATATCCGATGGGAAATGATTTCATAATCTCTACCTTCTCAAGATACGCATCAAATGTAACTTATACTTGGTTGTCCGTATGCTTTTTTACATAAACTCTGATATTTCGTGGTATTCTATTGCTCATCGCTTCTCCAGCATAGCCGTACCCGCACAGGCCAGGCCGATGCCCAGCAGGATGACGGAGGTTTGCGCATCCAGACTTCCCATACAGGACAGCACCACAACGGCGACGCCCATGGCCAGGGTCACGGCCTTGAAAATGACAGAAATGATCTCACGAATTGACTTGTTTTCCATATCTTTTTTCTCCTTACATCATTCAGTGTTTAGATTTTTTCCCAGTTTGTACCCTATATTTTACAAGCGTATTCCGGCTGCATATAGGCGCTTTTTGTATGCGTATGTGTCCGTTTTACAGTAGCTTTCCTTGTTTCCTTGCGTGTATGTACAAGATTGCCGCCAATGCCCAGGCACAGAGGATCGTCAGCACGCCGGTCTCGCTGACAAAGTACATCCTGTTAGCGTCGGCGGTGATGACCTGGAACACCGACTGGTCGTAATTGTTGTGGGCGGCATGGAGGAAGGCCGCAGGCCACACGCTGCCGCTCTCCAACGTCAGCAGCCCTGCCATAACGCCCACCGGGAAGATGCACAGGACAAAGGCGGGCAGCTGATACCACAGGGGCGTGCCGGCCATATAGCCGCCGCCAATCAGCAGAGGCAGATGCCAGCAGCACCAGAACAGGCTGGAGATCAGCAGGGTTTTGTTCAGTCCCAGCTTTTCGTACAGCGCAGGCACCATGAAGCCCCGCCACCCGATTTCTTCCCCCAGGGCGGACTGTAGGGAAATAAATGTGCCGATCACCATAATGGGGGTGATGTCTCTGAGTATCACCCACACGGAAACACCATGGTAGAAGAAATTTTCCGGGTAAAGCCACCAGTACACCATGTAGGGAATCAGCAGATAAATCAGCGGCAGCAGGCAGCCCAGCAGTACATAGCGCAGCTTGCATTTCCGGAAGCCGCCCATGGCGAACAGCTTTTTCACAGAGAATGTTTCGCCCTTTTCCCGAAAGGAAAGGCAGTTTGCAGCGGTTGCCGCCAAAGCGGGGATCCACATTAAAACAAGATAAAGCCACTGCGAACCTCCAAGACAAATCAGCGTTTCTGTCACCGCAGATAGGAGGATTACGATTGTGAAAAATAGGATCAATGCCCCTTTTCCATACTTTCTGTCCATTAGAATTCCTCCTTCGCTTCCGGAAACACCCATGTTGTACCAACCTGAGCCAAGCCCGATGTGGATTGCGTCACTTCAAAAACCGCGTGGTCGGAATCGTACCGGATGGTGCCCATCATATCTGTCAAATCGTCTGTGTAAACAAGCATACCATCGGATTCCACTGCGGTTCCGCTGAAATATCCCAAACGATAAATCTCCATTTCAACCACATAGCCCCTATCGCTCTGGGCAATGGATAATCTGCTGAAAACTTCATCCGTTCCCTGACGGTCCACATACACCGATGAGGGCAGGCCCATGGCCGGAATATCCTCCCGGTCTCCGTAAGCCCAGTAGATCGTCATGTCCTGATAGTCCATCTCCAGTATGGCCGCTTCCTCTTCTGCGGTGATGCGGAATTCCCAATTCCGTGTCGCCTGCTCCAGATCAGAGGTCAACTGCGCGTGGATCACCCCATCCTCTGCGGTATATGTCCCATGCCAGCTCTCCGCGCCGATGTACCAGCTCATCTGTCCGTTGCTTCGGATCTCCATACTTGCGCCCCACTCTCCATATCCGGGGAACAGGTCCAGGGAATCCGCAAACACGGCGAGATCATTCTTTTCACTGTCCAGATGCCACGGCCCAACCAGTTCGACGCTCTGCTGCACAGGCGCTTCCGGCTTTTCCGCCTCGTTCCCGCTGGGGGAGGAGCTGCCGCTCTGCGGTTTCTCCTCAGTTCCTTCTGTGTCGTTTGCTTCCGTATGGGGTTCCTGCGGACTCTGTTCGGGTTCCGGTGCTTTGCCGCAGGCTGCCAAGCACAGGCAGAGGATTGCCGCCAGCAGCAGCGCGGTTGTTCTTTTCATAGATTCATTCTCCTTTTACATGATTCGGTATCCGGCGTTCATCAGTCCGCATACGAAGTCCCAAAACAGGCTTTCCGCTTTGGTAATCCTGTTTCCATTCTCGATAGGCTGGAATGCCAGAATTCTATTATCCATATCGATCCATACTGTCTTTTCCTTTGTTTCCATAGTCCTAAATTCCTTTCAAAACCGGCCAGAAAAAAACTGCCGACAGCACGGGAATTCCGATTGAAGTGTAATTGTATAAAATCCTTTTCTGCTTGCAAGGCACTACCTGTCGTTCGGTAGGTTTTAGTTTTAAAATGAAGCGGCCATGTCACAGCGGACACAGCCGCAGGATTCTGTAAACGGAAAATATTACCGCTCTAAAAACTGTTATTTGTCTCTATTCGCGGCCAAGTAGCTTAAAAAAATCTTTCAAAGCAAACAACTCCTTGGAAAACTGATGACGATTCCCTTCTTGAATCGCAAGCTCCACAGGAATACCTACCCTATTTGTAACTTCATATAATTGCTTCGCCATTGGAAGGCAATCTTCGTCATCAGAACCGCAAAAAATTTTGAGCGCAATGTTTTTTTGCTTGACAGAATTCACCAGCTCTTCTGTATGATCTGGCAGGATTGGAATCCATGGACTTTGCAAAATCAACATATCGCAGCGTGCAGGCGTAAATATGGTTGCTCGCAAGAGCATATCACATCCTGCCGAAAAACCACCGCAAACAATCTTATTATAGCCCTTGTTCTGCATTTTTTCCATTGCTTCCGCCACTGGTACATAGGACACCATATCATAGCTCCAGCGATATGTTCCATATCCGTCCGGCTCGGCACTTTGTATTGTTTCCAGCTGCCACTGAGGATTATCTCTTAACAGCGGTTTCCAATCATCTCTTGCAGTCTGTCCATTCTGCGTATTTCCGTGAACAGCCAAAAATAGATTGTCGGCATTTTTTCTTTCCCAAGTGAACACCTCTTTCGTTCTTGACACGGCATCCGCATAACGATGATCAGAGATGGATTTCAACGAAATAAATGCAAGGTTGTTTTTTAGTGACGCAAGATCTTCATCTTCCAACACTTCCGGGCGATACCACCATCCGTTATCAAGAATGGCCATTCTCAGCCATTCCAATGCTTTTTCCGGCAGATTGGCTCCACCTGCTAAACAAGCAAGAAAATATAGTGTTTGCGGCCCATAATTTTCAGGATTCTTTTCATATTCTTCCTGTAAAAATCGATATGCTTCGGCATATCCGTTCTCAGCGATTGACAATGTCTCCTCTAATAAGTCATTTTCTTTTTTCATGTCCGATGAAAACTCCTCTTTAAAATAGTTAGAGGATATTATTTTGTGTGCATCCTCCAATCACATCTTTATTTCTCATAATACATCATCCTTTCCTTAATGTATTTATGAAAATGCCTAAGCACTATCATTCAAATTCCGATTGATCCATCAAAAGTCCTCATCCCGATTTCTGAAAAAAGACAGTCTGTTCTTTCATTGAGGCTTTACCGACCTGATACCCGTAGTCCATCAACTCTTTTTTGTATGTCAGAAAGGAATGGTCGATGGGAAGTCCGGCGATCTGCTCGATCTCGGCAAAAGTCAGCTGGAAGCTGTCTGTGCCGTTTTCTTTGATCCACGCCCATAAAGCATCGTATTTGCTCATCGTGTCACCTTCCTGACCGCTGATAGAGTCTGAAAAACTGCCGGATGTGCTTTTCCACCAGCTCCATGACCTCCGACTCCCGATCCGGTTCCCGGTCACATAGGTTAATCCACACGGAAATAGGAAGGCAGAATTGAGCCGCCATGGTTTCCGGGTCATCTTCTGCCAGCACTTCCAGCCGGATCAGCTGCTTCACAAGTCCGGTGAAATACCGAAGCACATCTGAATAATTCTGTTTCGTTTGCAGCTTTGCCAGTTCCGGATTCTGGAACTGTTCGATCACCAGCATTTTTCGCGCCCTGCTGATGGCGGGATCGTGGAGGATATAGCGGATCTGGCCCTGAATCATTTGAACAGCGTCATCGGGAGTCTGCGGAAGGCTGCCGGCATCTTTCTCCCAATCCGCCCTTGCAAAAAGTGAATGTTCCTCATACTGCTCCAGTACTTCCTGCACCAATGCATCCAGAATTGCCTGTTTGTTCTCAAAATGGCTGTAAAGTGATGCCTTACGGATGCCGACGGTGCCGACGATCTGGGCAATAGAGGTGGCCTCAAACCCCTGCACTGAGAACAGCTCCAGCGCCGCATCCAGAATTTCCTGCTTTGTGTTTCCTCGATCCATAGATATACTCCTTTACTTAAACTGAAAGGCCTCGCGTATATAACATCATTATAGCTACCTATCGTTCGTTAGTCAATAGGGATAATGTTTTCTCCATTCACATCGTCATGTATCAGTTTAAAGCATTTGGAAAACCAATCGTTGAAATGACAGAAAAGACTTCGCCAGTCCAAGGCGAAGTCTTTTCGACAATTAGATAAAATGAAAGTTATCTTCCTGCTTTATCTGATGAAAGGATTCCGTAGATATAATAATCACACCAAGTGTTTGTCATCTTGCCCTGCCGAATCAAGCCTTCCTTGATATATCCGCATTTCTCCAGCATCCTCTGAGATGGTATGTTTCGAACATCAACTTTCGTCCACAACCTCTGTAACTGCGTGTTTTCAAAGCAGAAACGGGTCATTTCGGACAAAGCTTCCGTTCCGTAGCCTTTTCCCTGGCAGGCCGGAGCAAGGCGTATCGCCACAGATGCCATACGGTCATTCTCGATCAGATAAACCCAGAGATCACCAATTACTTTTCCGGATAGCTTTTCCTCAATCCCCAGATGAAAGCTTTTCGTAGGCTTTTCTGGCTTTTGAAACAGAAGTTCAGGATTCTTATCTGTTCTCCCCGGACCCTTTCCCCAGTATGTGTAGATGGACTGATCCGGCATCCATTCCCGCAGAGCTGGAACATCTCCTGCATTCATTGGGCGGAGGCATAGCCTTGGTGTATGGATCTCTGGCTTAACATGGACATAGTCAGCAAGCGCCATTGCTATCCCTCCTTAAAAATTGAACTCGGAAGCCCAATCAAAATCGCTGCTTTCCTCATAGGACTTTGGCCAATGGCTGCACCATTCCGGTGTAACAGGATGCTCAATCCGGTCGATACTTGGTGTGTACGGCTTGAGGTCAAGCACCATGCTGCCGGAAAACGCATCGATATAATACAGACCAATCGTGCCGGCTTCTTCATCCAAATATGCAATCTTCACATTTGACACTGCAATGGGGTTCGGCCTTTCCGGTGACCGAAGGGCAAATACGCCGATTCTTTCCGGCCCATTCACATATGGCTTCTTTTCTACAAGCGTACTGCGGTCATTCGGATTATCACAACCATCCATCCACCACAGCACCTGCACATGGCTATAGCCTGAAAGACCTTTCAGCCCTTTTTTGTAGGTCGGATCAAGTATGATCTTTACCTGGTTGTTTTCGTTTTCAATCTTTCCGATGGGATATACTTTCATATCGTTCATGATGAACCTCCGTAAAATATTCTCATCGAGCGCCCGATACCATAATTGTAGCAAGTGTTTTTTATACTTCAACCCCCAAATTACCATCTATGGAGTTTTTCATATATCGACAACACAAAGAAAAAGAGAGAAAATAATGCCGAAAAGTAAAATATGATGAATGAACATTTGTAAATGTCACATTTCAGTAAACTAATGCGCATTCTCATCTCGCTTGAGAAAAAACAATTCAGAAAGCCGTGAACAGGCTGCCTGAATTGTCGTATTCACCTATTATGTGCAAATACGAAAAGTGGAAATTCTGATTCAACCCGTGGCAGGAAAATCATTCAATAATCCGATGCACATGAAGCGAGTGACTACAATGAGAGACAATTTACTCTATTGTTCAGCTTTGATACTCATCATTGATGCGATATTGATGACCCGTTTCAGTTTCTTCTCCGTCAGCTTGGCAAATTGCGCCGCACCGCCATTTCTTGGGCAGTTCATACGCTTACTTGGTCAGGATGTCTGTCGCGTTTCTTTCATCACTTTTTGACAGCATTGCTACGCCCGCACAGGTCATACCGATACCCAGCAGGGGAACAGCGGTTTGCGGTTCCAAACTGTCCAAACGGAACAAGACCACAACGACAACGCCCATTGCCAAAGCCACCGCTTTGAAAGCGGTAGCGATGATCTCGTGAATTGACTTCTTTTTTCTCTCTTAAAACAACTCTGTTTTACCGATTCTCACAAATTGGCAAGCAGTGTAAACCTGTACAGGTTCACTCATTTTCTCGATTTTCCCTCCGGT
>SFRL01000082.1 GCA_004562765.1 bacterium
TAATATTCTGCTGATTGTTGCTGTGTTCGGTTCGTCAGGAAGCATTGTTGAACTGATTTGTATTTACTTTTTCACAGTAGCTATCAGCTTATCCCCATTAGGCGAAATGTGCCTGGCTGCCTTCGCAGGAGCAAGCGATATAAAAAGAGTAGATATAAAACTTCGAGTTGTCCCGCTGGTTCAATATGTTTTAGATAAAGCAAAAGAGAACACATCATACTGTCCTAAAAAAGTGAAAGTGAAGATTATCCATGATCCTGCTCCAAATGCATTTGCTCTAGGTAGGCAAACACTATGCATAACTGACGGATTGCTTTTACTCTCCGATGATATGATACTTGGAATTCTCGCCCATGAGATCGGACATCTCTCATACGGACATACTGTTATCCAATTATTGATTTGCGGGGGCAATATATTTATATCCGGGTGCCTCCTGTTAATCAAAATATCCTACTGGATTTTTTCTGCAATCATGGGGCTGTTCGCAATATGCTCTCGTAGTGGTGTAATGGGTATAATTACCGCAGTTTTCGCAGGAATATCAACAGCACTTTCTTGGTTATGGGTAAAGTTCTGTATGCTTTTTCTGATGTGGTCTATGAGACAAAATGAGTATCTGGCTGATGAATTTGCTTATAAAATTGGTTTTGGTCTTGAATTAGCGACGGTATTAGACCAACATATCTCAGATGTTCCGCATGATGGTTTTCTCAGTGCAATATACTCAACTCATCCATGCAACGATGATAGGGTTGCAGCATTGCAAAATTTAGGTGTACCCTATTCTCGATACTAAATTCATAATCTCACAAATTGGCAAGCAGTGTAAACCTGTACAGGTTCACTCATTTTCTCGATTTTCCCTTCGGTGCAATCTTCGCAAATTTGCTTGTTGGGGAAGCATCCCCAATCCCCTTTGAACATCATCTGCCGATGATGGCTACACGATTTTCAATCGTTTCTCAAAGAACAGTAGAATAAAAATTTGCCCATGGTTGAAAGCACCGAAATCGAAAAGCAAAAAAGCAGCCACGATCCGCACCCTTTGGGGAGTGCAGACCGTGGCTTTTTGCTTTAACGGAAGTTCTTCTTTTCCTCTTTCTCTTTCTCTTTTTCCTGCTCTTTCTGCCTGTCGATATTCAAAATCGTTTCAACCGTCCGTTTGGCAATCAGCAGTTCTTCTTTCTCTTTTCTGATCTGACGGTACTCAGCGTAGTCCTGCTTTTTCTGGACTGCCAGCTGATGAAACTCCTCATACAATGATTGCATGGACGGGAGCTTTGTAATCTGCAATTCATCAAAGGCTTGCTTCGCCGCTTTATGAATTGTGATTTCCTGACGGTGTTCTTCAAAGAATTTTTTGCTATATCCAGACTTGCGGTACTCGATATAAATTTGCCTTGTGTTGCGATAATTTTTGATGTGCTGCTGCAACGCCTGAACCTCAACCATACGTTTCTCTGCGACCTTGATAGAATCAGAAAGCGCATCGAACCGGGCAGACAGATTTTCAATATGAGCAGTCAGATCGTCGTAGTTGCCCAAGCCTTTTTCTTTCAGTAGGATTACCGTTCGGGCAGCTTCTTTTCGGTTGAACTTCTTCGCCCACTTTTCATAACCGACCGTCTTGCCCTCGGCCATCTTTGCCTGAATATCAATCAGCATCTGGAACTGCTTCGGGGCAGGAGCCTTGGCAGAGCCGCCTTTTGATTTGTGCAGGTTCTTGCCGGAGATAACCGCTTGAATTTCCTCTTTGCTATATCCTTCGCCCAGGGAACGCAGCCGAATGAAACGCTTCTGATTCTCGCCCTTGAACGCAGGCTGCTTTCCATCCTTGAACTCAAATCCCATGTCAGCCAGAGCCTGAACAAAGCCATCAAAGCTCTTTGGTTTCTGCTTCAGCACCGCATCAATCGCATCACATAATTCGTCACGCTGGGTACGCTTCTTGGGATAAACAGTTCTTTTCTGGCGCTCCCGATACGGCTTCGGTGTAATAATGGACAGCCCGTGTTCCAGGCAAACCATATCACTGAGTCTTTGCACCGCCAGACCGGAAAGAAAGAAGTTTTTGAATTTCCGTGTGGCATCCAGCGAGGTCGAATTATAAATGATATGATTGTGAATGTGGGATTTGTCGATGTGGGTCGCAACGATGAAAGCGTGTTTTCCCTTTGTCCATCGCATCGCTGTTTCATAGCCGACTTGGTTCGCTTCTTCCGGGGTGATTTCTCCCGGCTTAAAGGACTGGCGTATCTGGTATGCGATGATATTGTTCTTCTGCTGTCTGCCGGTAATATGCTGATACTGCCGTTTGGAAAGCAGAAATTCCTCATCTGCTGTCTTTGGATCACACTCATAGGAACTGATAAATTCGCCATCATTGGTTTTTGCGGCATTTTGTGAGTAGTCGGTTCTGTCTGCCAAACATTGAGCGACCGTCTTTCCCTTATTCACATGGAGTGCAATCAATCTTGTCGCTGCCATTCCCATCACTTCCTTCCCAAAAAGAAAAAGCCACCGGTCGGTGACTTTTCTCTGATATTATCTTATGACCTGATAAATGCTCCCAGACTTTCTCCAATATTCTCGACTTTCATAACAGCCCAGACGAGCAAGAACACCGCTGCTATTGTCGCAATTCCAAGAACCACAAGAATAAGCAGGGACTGCCACAAAGCCTTTACAATGCAGTAAATCGCAGATCCGCCAATGACCAAGAGCAATAAACCAATTACATAGGACACAACATTTGTAAGCAGATTTCCAAGAATGCAAATCACTTTTACAACGAACAGCACCGGCAGTGCCAATATCTTCAATACCAGCTTCATAGGCTCAACCCCTTTCTTTTAATTATATTGTACAAGGGTATCTGCCATAACGCAATGATGTCAACCCTTATGTAAAAGCCGCAGCCGAAACTGCGACTTCCCAACAAGTTGTCGGATTACTGGATTGAGGACAGGCGAACAAGAACTTCTCTCATGTCCGTCCAGATCTCCTCCAGCCGTTTTTGCAAATCCTCAATGTCAGCACGATAGATGCTGCCTGTTTCGTTCGCTCGCTTTGCGTACTGGTTCAGGTTGTTGGAGCAGATTCGCAGGAGCGAAACCAGGGCTTTCACATCCTGCAAATCCAGTCTGATACAGTAACCATCCAGAGCCATTTTCCGCAGATAGGCTCCCATGCTGCGGATGCCAAGCTCGTCCATCTTCTCATGGATTCGCTCGACCTCCTCCTTGGATGCAAGGAAATGAACATCCTGATCTCGCTTTGCCATTACAACACCTCCTCACGGGTTTCAGAGTATTTTGCAGGCGGGATATGCTCCGCTTTGGATTTCAGATCAGCCAACACAGAAGGACGCTCTGACTCGCTTCTTTCGTCACGATTTTCCACAGAGTCCTCCATATTCAGGGCTGCATCCAGTTCTGCCAGTCGCTGACTTTTGGCTGTCAGCTCTGCTTCCTGCGGGAACGGTTTTCCAACCTCCGCCTTGGCTGCTTCCTGCTGATTGTAGAGATTATTCAACTGCTCATTGGCTCGTTCTAAGCGCTCAAGGATGCCTGCAAGGGCATTGTCCAGTCGGGTGATATTTCCTCGTGCGTCCGTTCCAAGGGCTACTCTGTGGCTCACAGCGCCCTTCAGGGTCACATCGAACTCGTTCCGGAAACTGTCAAACGAAAGCTCCATCTGAAAGCCACGGTAACTGCCAAGAGGAACCGGATCGGCACTTTTCGTGTCCTTACAAGCCGCAAGGAGGATTTCACCGGCATCTGCCTTTTCGGTGTAGGCTTTGCCCATGATTTCCATGCCGCAAAAGCCATCGGCAATCTGCGGGTGTGCTTCCACGGTTTTAATATCAGCTTCAAAGCCATGAATATAGCCTGTCTGCTTTTCAATCTCAGCCGGGAAGTATTTCAGAAGCTTATCTTCCATACGGTACTGCTGGCTCTGGTGGTCAGCTTTCAGCACCTTCAGCCTTGCCACATCAATGTCCAAGTCCATCTTTTCCTTGATAAGCGGATTGCCGGCACACAGCGCCTTGATCTCCGCATAGGACAGCGCCTGCTCATCCACATCGTCACAGGAGCGAACCGGTGATTTGGAGGTCATAATCTGAGAAATAAACTTCTGCTTGTTTTCCAAGGTCTGATACAGGTAGGCATCGAAGGTTCCCTCGGTCACATACTGATACACCTGAACCTCTTTGTTCCGGTTGCCCTGACGGATGATACGACCGTTTCTCTGGGTCATATCAGACGGACGCCAACCCACATCCAAGTGGTGAACTGCCACCAATTTGTCCTGGACGTTGGTTCCTGCACCCATCTTTTGCGTACTGCCAAGAAGCACTCGCACCTGCCCGGTACGAACCTTGGCAAAGAGGTCTTTTTTCTTTGCCTCGGTATCTGCATCATGGATAAAGGCAACTTCTTCCGCAGGCACACCGTTTGCAATCAGCTTGGTTTTGACATCATCATAGACATTGAAGGTTCCATCATTTTTCGGTGTGCTAAGGTCGCAGAACACCAACTGGGTCAATTTGTCAGCCTGACCGTCCTGCCAGATACGCAGGATATTTCCCACGCAGGCATTGAGCTTGCTGTCAGGGTCATCGGGTAACAGGGTGTTCATTAGCCGCTGATCCAGTCCCAATTTTCGTCCGTCGCTGGTAATCTTGAGCATATTATCGACGGACGGGTCTACAATACCGGCATGAACATCTGCTGCTCTCTCTGAAAGGGAAGCCACCATATCCTTCTGGTACTCAGAGGGCTGAACCACAACCGTTTCAAACTTTGCTTCGGGAACAGGGAGATGCAACTGGTCAGAGGTCTTGATGTCGGCAACCTCCTTGAACATATTCATCAGTTCAGGCAGGTTGAAGAACTTCGCAAATCGGGTTCTGGCACGATAGCCGGTTCCCTCCGGTGCAAGCTCAATCGCAGTTGTTGTTTCTCCGAAGGTCGATGCCCAGGAATCAAAATGGGTCAGGTTCTTTTGCTGGAGCGTACTGTACTGGAGATAGCGCATGACCGTATAAAGCTCGGTCATCGAGTTACTTACTGGAGTACCGGTTGCAAAGATCACACCACGCCCGCCGGTCAGCTCATCCATATAGCGGCACTTCATAAACATATCCGAAGATTTCTGGGCTTCGGAGGTGGACAGACCTGCCACATTTCGCATTTTTGTGTAGAGGAACAAATTCTTGAACGCATGGCTTTCGTCCACAAACAGCCGGTCTACACCCAACTGCTCAAAGGTAATGACATCATCTTTCTTGTCAGCGGCAAGGAGCTTGTCCAGTCTGGCTTCCAATGATTTTCGTGTTTTCTCCATCTGCTTGATCGTGAAGTTTTCGCCACGCTGCCATTTCAGCTCCGCAATCGCACCCTCGATCTCATCAATCTGCTCCCGCAGCTGCCGTTCCTGTCGTTCGGCAGAAAGCGGGATTTTTTCAAACTGGCTGTGACCGATGATGACTGCATCATAGTCACCCGTTGCGATACGAGCGCAGAACTTCTTACGGTTTGCTGTTTCAAAATCCTTCTTGGTGGCAACAAGGAGCTTGGCACTCGGATAGAGGTGCAGGAACTCGTTTGCCCACTGTAAGGTCAAGTGATTCGGCACAACGAACAGGGATTTCTGGCTCAATCCAAGCCGTTTACTCTCCATAGCCGATGCAGCCATCTCGAAGGTCTTGCCCGCACCAACTTCGTGTGCAAGCAGCGTATTTCCACCATATAGCACATGAGCGATAGCATTTCTCTGGTGTTCACGGAGGGTAATATCCGGGTTCATGCCGCCGAAACGGATATGAGAGCCATCATACTCACGAGGTCTGGTGGAGTTAAAAAGTTCGTTGTACTTGGTGGAAAGGGTTTCTCGTCTGTGCGGATCTCTCCAAATCCAATCTCGGAACGCATCCTTGATTGCCTGCTGTTTCTGCTGTGCCAGGGTAGTTTCTTTTTTATTGAGGACACGCTTCTGCTTACCATCTGCATCTTCAATCGTATCATAGATACGAATATCCTTCAGATTCAGCGTTTCCTCCAGAATCCGATATGCGTTGGCTCGCTCTGTACCGTAGGTGACATACGCCGCCACATCGTTGTAGTTGGGAGAACTCTTACCGTTGATGCGCCACTCTGCGGTCAGCTCGGAGAACTTGACCTCAATGGAACGGCGCAAGTAATACGGCGTTTCAAAGGTTTCCTCCATGAACTGCTGAATATAATCGGCATCAATCCATGTTGCACCCAAACGCACATCAATCTCGGACGCATCCAAGTCCTTCGGCTGTGCTTTCTGCAAGGCTTCCACATTGATGTGGAAGGAAGAATCCCTGTCTGCCGCCATCTGTGCGACACGCAGCTTGCTTCTTACATCACCGGAAAGGTAATCATCGGCAGTCTGCCATCCAACTTCCACAGCATCGGGAGCCATCGGGTCTTTGAAGATCACCCCTCGAAGCTCTGCCTGAATCGCATCGTATTCTCCAGGTGTTCCAAGCAGCTGTGCCATAAACGGCAAATCCACCTTGCCACGCTCACCGATAGAGATTGCCAGAGCTTCGGACGGCGTATCCACGCTCGTCACTCTGCGTTCCGGCTTGATGGTTCGCTTGGTGAACATATCCGCCTTGCTTTTCAGATTGCCGTCCTCATCCACATTTTCCAGAGAACACAGGAGATAGTAGGAGGAATCGTCAGCAAATGCCTGACCATTGGCTCGATTATTGATAAGCCCGTTCTTTGCGGCAAACGCATCGTAGGCATCATTCAGTTCTGCCTGTTTCTGAGTAATCATTTCATCCGGGTAATCCTCAAGCTGATATTCGATCAGCTCGTTGACGATACCACGAAGTTCCACCATGCCCATCACACGGTCTTTTGCTTTCTCATTCAGGTCTACACGGCGCATCAGGGAGTTTTCACGGAAGTACACATTGCCATCCACCACGGTATAAGAGAAATTCTTTACATCCGGGGTTGCAGGAATGGTTTCGATTTCCTTACCCTTGTCAGCTTCGGGAAGCTCCACAGCCTGATAGGTTCCTTGGATGTGGGAAACTGCTTCTTTCAGAAGTTCGGACAGTTCCATGCCCTCAATGGGACGCACTGTAATGTCCATGCCGTAGGCGGTACTTTCTTCCACCGTATCGCCCAGAACCATTTCAGGATGAGCGACAAAGTAGCTGTTCATGGTGTGTCCTTCTTCGGTGCGGTCAAGGTTTACCCATTCCGGTACAATGTCAATCGGATGGTCACGCTTTTGCAGGAACAGGATGTCGGACACGACTTCCGTGCCTGCGTTTTTCTTAAAGGCATCGTTTGGCAGACGGATTGCACCAAGCAGTTCCGCCCTCTGCGCCATATATCGCCTTGCGTCAGAGTTCTTGGAATCCATGGTGTAACGGCTTGTCACAAAAGCGACCACACCACCGGGACGAACCTGATCCAAAGCCTTGGCAAAGAAATAGTTGTGAATGGAGAATCCCAGCTTGTCATACGGCTTGTCGGACACTTTGTAGTTGCCGAAAGGGACATTACCCACAGCCAGATCGTAAAAGTCTCGGCGGTCTGTC
The DNA here is from genome assembly GCA_004562765.1 of bacterium. GTDB lineage: Bacteria > Bacillota > Clostridia > Lachnospirales > Lachnospiraceae > W0P33-017. The sequence continues at coordinate 7,601 of SFRL01000082.1, forward strand.
GTTTCAAAACCGGCTACTTTGATTTCTGCGTTGGGATAGAGCTTCTGAGCAATTCTGCCGGTGATGGAATCCAGTTCCACACCATACAAACGGCTGCTCTGCATTTCAGGAGGGAGCATACCAAAGAAGTTGCCGATACCCATAGCAGGCTCCAGAATATTTCCTGTTTCAAAGCCCATCTGTCCGACCGCATCGTAGATGGAGCGAATGACCGTAGGGCTGGTGTAATGTGCGTTCAGGGTGGAAGCTCTTGCCGCAGCATATTCATCTTCGGAAAGCAGGTTTTTCAGTGTCTGATACTCCTTCGCCCAATTTCCCTTGTCCGGGTCAAAGGCATCTGCCAGACCGCCCCAACCGACATAATTCGACAAAATCTCCTGTTCTTCGGTAGTGGCGTTCCTGTTCTCGCTTTCCAGTTTGAACAGAGTTTCAATGGCTGCGATGTTTCTTGCGAATTTCTGCTTCGGTCCACCTTCACCGATGTTGTCATCCGTGATGTGGAAGTTCACCGCAGGAACAGGTGGGATTTCTCTGGTGGTGATGGACTGCTCAAGCTGAGCGATAATGTCCATGACTTCGGCATTCTGCCATCCGTCCACCTGGGCATAATCCTGAATGATGGTGTCCTTTCCATCTACGCACTGTACGAAGTCCAGACTACCCGGCAGATCTCTGGTATTCATTGCACCCAGGGCTTTTCTCTGCGTGTCAGGAAGTGCATAGTAGGCTCGCAGGGCATCATCAAAGGAACTGTATTCCTTGATGTCCAGCGCACCCCGCTTCTGAATGTCCTCGGCAACATAAAAATGATCGATGAAGTGTTCCGGTTCCTGCTGTTCGGGTTCCGCACTGGCTCTGACCTGTGCGTGTGCCTTTTCGTCAGGGTAGTCCCCATAGATACGGATGCACTTATGCTCCTGCTGATCGTAAACGGCAGCACCATCGTACTTGAATCCGTCATCCTCCATGGTTCCGTCCACATAGCCCTGGGCAGCTTTTTCCGCTTCTTCCAGAGTGTAGTAGTCCAGTTTATCATCGAAGCCGTTTTCAAAGTGATGGTAGGCGGCAACCAGATAGCGGGGAGCCATGCGCTCCTCGTAGCTGTTAATCATCTCAGGTGTCAGCCATTCTGGTTTGTCGGGAATCATTTCATACAGCTCACGCATCTTGGCAATCTGTGCATGGCGGTTGCCTGCCCACAGATGCTTTTCGCTGTGCTGTCCTGCACCAAGGAAGTATTCGCAGTCCATACGCAGACGGTCTAACAGCTGATACTCAGGGGTGTAGTCCCTCGGTTCGGTTTTGCCCAGAAAATCCTCTGTAACGGGCTTTTCTTCGGTTTGGGCATCAACCCTTACCGCATGGTTTCTTTCGTCCTGAGAGAGCATACGCTCGAAATTCTCACGATTCTCGGCACGGAAGATTTCGGCAGGCTCTGCCACAGGCGCTTCTGGCTGAACCGACTCCATCGCAGCTACGGACTGACGAACTTCCTCCAAATAGTCATTGGCAAGCCATTCGTCCGTGAAGTATTCCGTAACGCCTTCCGGGTCTACATAGTAGTCATCGGTCTGATTATCCCAGATCGCATACTCGCCATCCTCGGTATCAATCACTGCGAAACGGTCATAAACATCTTCCAACGGATCAGTTTTAGCTTCTTCGATAGCCTGTCGTTCCGCTTCTTCCTCCGGGCTGAGGTAGCGTCCCTTTCGTATCAGACCGTCGATTCTCTGCACCACCTGCGCCCAGGACATCTGCAATTTATCGCAACCGCTCTTGGTGTAAGCAACACCCTTGGCATCGTGATCCTGACCGCTGTGCGTTGCACCAGAGCAGGCATGGGAATGACCACCGGTTCCGTATTCATGCTTCAGGAAGTCCATCTTTTCCTTGGCAGAATGATTCTCCTGCCAGTAGTTATAAATACGGGCTTTACCACCGGAAAAGCCGCTTCCACGGGTCAAGTCTGCATTGACTTCATCATCCGTAATGAACTGGCGGACAAGGGGCATCTGCATCATATCGGTCTGATACTCACGCAAAGGCATATTCAACTCATACAGCTGTTTCTGAATGAGATTCAGCTTGTGATAGTGAAAACGAAGCAGATCGGGATTTTCCGCAAGGGTTTTTCTAAATTCCGAATACTGCTGTACCAAGGTTGCGTGGAAACGAGGGTCATCCAACTTTTCAGCCAAGTCTGCGGTTTCGTCAGGGAAACCACGAAACGGTTCCTGATGAAGAATTGCCAGATAGTTGCTGGAACGGGCTTCTTCACTCAAATCGTGATAAAGATGCCACAGGGATTCTGCCAACTTCTGACGCTCATATCCGGATGCTTCTACCAGTTCCACATTAGTTGCGAACCGACCATTTTCAAGCAGTTCTCCAATGCGCTCGGCAACCGTTTCCCAAGAAACGATCTGCGCTCTGGGGCTGTCAATGGCAGAGGAACCTTTGGCAAGGTGGATACCGTCCTCGGCATACCACGCACAGATATTCCCGCTATCTTCTTTCAGACCATAGCCGCCGTGATAGACCTGCTTTAAGGTCTGAACGATTTCTTCCAACGGCTTCTGCTTCATATATTCCAGCGCTACGACTTTTCGGGCTTCATCGGTATTGCTACCAAGCAGAAGGAAGTGGTCGATTTCTTCCTGGGCAAAAGAAAAAGCAGAGGGCGTAAAGCTCTCTGCTCGGTCGATAAAACTGATTTGTTCATTTTCGGAGAGGAAAAGGTTCAGACTCAGCTGTTGATAAGCTCCGTCATCACGACTTCCTCCGCCTGTGCTTTCAGGCTGTTCATGTGCTGCACCCACGCCATCTGCTGCGTTTCCTTGTCCGGTGCGGGGCTGTCCTTCAGGTACTGCTCCATCAGAAACTCCACTCTGGCTTTCGCTGTTTCCTCGATCTCCCACAGGTGCGGGAACAGGCTCTCCGTCAGAATCATGTCGTTCAGGAGCATCGGATTGTTCTGTTCCAAAAATGCTCGACGCATCCTGCCGTACTTGCCCAGAGGTTTCTCTCCCTCGTTCTCCAACTGAAGGTTCGGAATCTGATAATCTCCGGCCTGTCTGTAAGTCATCTCGCTCATAATCTGTACTCCTTTCGGTAGCTTTAATCTGCTCATGTTCTCCAATCGCTTTTTCGATTTCCTGAAACATCCTTGTGCTGATGGCATTCACCGCAGTACCAAGGGCATTTACCGTCTGTCTGGTGTTAAAATCAAACACCTTCTGGAAATCCTCATGCTCGAAGTAGTTGTCGGGACTTTCCACGAACCGGCAATACATCGTATAGGATACGCTGTTTGCCACCGCATTTTTGAAAGCTACTTCGATGTTGAGTTCATCATACTCCTCAAGGAAGCTGTTGGCAACGATGTCGAGGAACTGCTTTTTGTAATCGTCCCAATACTCAGCCGCCAGTGCGGATGCAATATCTTCAAGCTGTGCTTCCAGTACCCCGTCAGCGGCAACACCGAAGGTACGCTCCATCGCTTCCATGACATAGGAGCGGTTTTCAGGCGTCACCTCCCACGGTTTCAGTTCCGGGGAAGAACGGCGAACGCCGGTATCCGCCACATCAAACACATAGCGCAGATACGGTTTATCCCTGTTCATCACAAACAGAGCAATGCCGGTAGAGCCACGCTTTACATATCTGCGGTAATTTTCAGCGTTCCAGTCCTCATAGGGCTTGCAAAAGGTCGCATTGGGGCGCTGAGCATAAATCATCACCTGTTCCGGATAGGTGAACTCATAGTTGCGGGACATCGTTCTCAAAAACGAAGTCCAGTTATCTGTGTTCGAGGTGATTTTCCCAATCGTTTCTTTTGCTAATCCGGAATAAAATCGCTCTTTTGCGTTCATTGTATCCCTCCAATCCTATCAATCCGGATAAAGGTTCAGCTTCTCAAAGGCGGCATCGTCCATGGCTGAAACTTTACGGAGAACCGAGTCTGCCAAAGCAAAAAGCTCTGACTCGTCCTCCGAAAGCTGTTCCTTCATCAGTGTCAGTGCTTCACACAGCCCTGACCTTGTGCCAGGGCTGTAAAGCATCATCATGTTCCGCTCATCCTGTGTGAAATCCATCATTCAATCTCCCTTTCCGGGTGGCTCTTGGGCGGCTTATGGGAAACATCCGGCACGGGCTTTTCCTTTAACTGCTCCAACACCGAAGGACGTTCCTCTAATCCGGACGCTTTTCCGTTATTGATGATACCGTCAATCATCCCATAATCATCTTCCATTGCCATCTCTGCGTTTTTCAGGTAGTTTTCGGACTTCATAAAGTTTTCCAGCTTCTGAAACCCAACAGAATCTACATAGTGAAAGGATACCTCACCGACTACCTTTAAGGCTACGATGTCGCTGACCGACATACTGTGACCACGGAAATCATCCGGGTGGTCAATATTGAACTTTACATACAAATCTTCCAGCTGCCGATTCACATCCTCGGACATAGAAATGGAGCCATGATAGACCACCTCGTAACGGTCAATCTCAGGCTCCATTTCTTTCTTCTGAAGGTAGCTGTAATTTGCAAACATGAGCGGGATATTATCGTCTACATCTTCCCGCAGCTGAAGAATCGCATAGGAATCCGTGGGGCTTTCCAGAAAAGCAACCATTCTGTCATCCGGGGTGGTATTTCCGTGAACATCATCCCATTTTTCGTTTTTCATATCCGTGTCCTCCTTATCGTTCAGGCTCTTTGCGTTTGGGAGAGGGACTGGCAGGCGCAGCTTTTTCTGCGGCCTGTGCCAGTTTTTCCATGACCGACTCACGCTTCGGAGAGTCGAGCTTATCCAGCTGACTTTTCAGCACTTTGGCAACCTCAACCGCAGTTTCCTCACGGGCTTCTTCAATGGCTGTATTCAGGAACTCACGATACGGAGCCGTATTACCAGCGGCAAGATCTGCCTTGATTTCTTGGATATGCGCCTGCACATCATCGACCTGATCCATATATTCATAGGGGTCGAAGTTCTCTGCAAAACGGTCGAGCTTAAAAGCAAGCTCAGCGATAGGGTCATTGACCACCACCGCCTGTCTGCCGACTTCAAAAGCCTGCTCCATGACATCCTCATAGAACATTGCCCGCAGTTCCCGGCGCTCCAGCCCGAAGGATTCCAGAATATCCCGGCGGACTTCGAGCATGGACAGTTCAGGGTTATCAACCTGACCGCCATCAATCTCGTTGTAGTTTTCATCCAACAGGGTGTAGTCGTAACCATCTTCGCAGGTCTGCACCGCAAGGATTCTATCCTTTCCGACCTTCCATGCGGCTTCATCGCCCATAATCTCAGGCTCCGGCATATAGCTTGCGCCGTTGCGCTCCATAATTTCTGCAAACTGGCAGATATGAAACACATTGTATCCGATCTGCGTATGATACTCGTCAATGAAGGTGCAGGGCTTCACAACCTGTCGATAAATCGGATTTCCTTACCATCCGGGTTGTACTCATTTGTCATTTGCGCTTTCCTCCATTTTCAAATTCCATACTGAACTTCGTTTTGCCATCATCTGATACCTCCATAAAGACGGTGGCATCAAAGGTGTTGCCCGTTCTTTCGGACTTGCAATTCTTGAGCTTTACCTTGCCGGAACCAAGCAATTTCTGCGCCGTGGCAGAAGTCATGCTCTTGCCGATGCTCGCAAAGTAGCGATTGTTTTTCCAGAGGGCAAATTTGCAAGCTCTGTTGGAACAGAAAAATGCCTTGGCTTTGTCCTCTACAGCACTGCCGCAGAGCGGGCATTTGCCGATAGAATTGGCTTCTTTCGACATCATAACCTCGGAATCACGGATTACTTCATAGTTCTGAATCAGACCGGCAATCACATCTTTGATCTCGTCCATAAAGTCCTCGCTGGCATATTCGCCTTTCTCAATGAGCAACAATTTTTCTTCCCAATCCGCCGTCATGGATGGGGACTGAATCTGTTCCGGCATGACTGTTACCAGAGCCGTACCCTTGTGGGTCGGAATCAGGTGTTTGGTTTTCTTATCACCCTTACGCTCCAGAAAACCGATGCGAACCAGCTTCTCAATGATACCGGCACGGGTCGCAGGCGTTCCCAAACCTTTGCGCTCCACCTCATCAGGCATTTCGTCCGCACCGGCAGTTTCCATAGCAGAAAGCAGAGTATCCTCGGTAAAGTGTTTAGGGGGAGATGTTTTCCCTTCCTTGATTTCCGTGCCGCTGACGGTCATTTCGTCACCAACGGAAACAGAAGGGAGTGTCTGCACGTTTTCGTCGGATTTTGTCGAATCATTTTTCTGAACCAGAGCTTTCCATCCATCCTGCACAACAGTTTTGCCTTTGGTGGAAAACACGGTACCGCCACAGTCCAGCTCAATAACTGTCTCTGCGTATCGGTGCGGATCGCCAACAGCTACGCACAACCGATTCGAGATCAGTTGCAAAATTGCAAGTTCACCCTTGGGAAGTTCGCTCAGATTGCATTTCTGCAATTCTCTGGTCGGAATGATGGCATGGTGATCTGTGACCTTTTTGTTATTCACAACCTGCTCTGCATGAACTGGTATGTTATCCACATCCTCCACGGGGAATGTGTGGAAAGCCAGCTTTACGTACGGGGATAAGTGACCAGTTTCTTTTCATAGAGGTTCTGCGTGTAGTCCAAGGTCTGCTGTGCCGTGTAGCCAAGCACACGGTTGGCTTCTCTCTGTAAACTGGTCAGGTCATAGAGCGCAGGCGGCTTTTCTGTTTTCTCCTTACATTCAGCTTTCTGAACGATTGCCACCGAACAGCTTTGTTTGACAGCTTCGGCTGCTGCCTTGGTTTTGAAGCGTTCGCTTGCAGCCGTAAAACCATCCAATCCAATCTGAACTGTGTAGAACAGTTCAGGCTTGAATGCGGAAATGGCAGCTTCTCGCATAACAGCCATAGCAAGGGTAGGGGTCATAACACGACCAACATTCAGGGTCTGCCCGTAAAGGGTCGAAAAAAGTCGAGTAGCGTTAATACCAACAATCCAGTCGGCTCGTTCTCGACACAGTGCTGCTTCATACAAAGCATCATATTCCGTTCCAGACCTGAGATTTTCAAAGCCCTCCTTGATTGCTACATCTTCCATCGAGGAAATCCAAAGCCGCTCAAACGGCTTTCTGCACCCGGCTTTGTGGTACACCAACCGAAAGATCAGCTCGCCCTCACGACCGGCATCTGTTGCACACACAAGACTCGCAACATCTTCTCTGGCCATGAGCTTTTTCAGAATCCCAAACTGTTTTTTCGTACCGGCAGAAACCTCATACTGCCAGTCCATCGGGAAGATAGGAAGGTCTGCATAAGCCCATTTGCTGTACTTCGCATCATAGACTTCCGGCTGTGCCAGCTCCACCAAATGCCCTACACACCAGCTGACCACATATCCGTTTCCCTCTAAGTAGCCATCCTCACGCTTGGCAGCACCTAACACTTTGGCAATACTCTGTGCAACCGAAGGCTTTTCAGCCAAAACTAATTTCATTTGCATCTGCTCCTTTCACAAAAAAATAAGCAGCCACACACCGTAGTGCATGACTGCTATGTAAAAAGTTCGGAAAGGATTTTTGCAACCTGATACAATTTTCTGTTCTACAATCTCCGTCATAATAAAAATATCTCCATCATTTCAAAAGAGAATGACGGAGATATTTCACCTTGCTTATTCTTGTAGCAACCAATCGGCTATATCGTGAATTTCGATTCCTTCATAGCTATATTGGGGATGTTTGGTTCTGGCAATAATCATTTTCGGATAAGCGTCTCGAATCTGAAGCAGAGGAGAGCATTCTCTCTCAAATGTTTCCTGCCCGGAAATGTTGTCGCTGACCTGAATATAAATCTTTTCGCTACCTCTCTGAGCAACAAAGTCGATTTCCTTTTGATAGAGCTTGCCGACATAGACATCATATCCACGGCGAAGAAGCTCGATACAAACAACGTTTTCATATACTCTGCCATAGTCTATATTTCTGCTTCCCAGTATTGCATATCGAATACCGCTGTCACACAAATAGAACTTTTCAGAGCTTTCAAGGTATTTCTTACCTCGGATGTCATATCTCTTAATATCATAAAATACAAAAGCATTGCACAAATACTTAATGTACTTGCCGACGGTTACATGATTGGTTGGAGTCTCATTTGCTGTCAGTAGCTGACTGACCTTATTCGGAGAAGTCAGGTTGCTGATATTATCCATAAGGAACTCGCTCAGACGTTGTAAAACCAAAGTGTCCGGGAGAGTATATTTCTGTACCAAATCCCTTGTAACAATCGTTTCGTAGACCTCTTTGATATAGTTTGTTCTGTCTTTTTCGGTTCTATAAGCATAGGAACCTGCTAAACCGCCCTTGATAGCGTACTCATCAAAGAGCTTATCTTTGTCACTAATATCATCATAATACTGGCAATATTCCTGGAAGCTGAAAGGAAACACATGAATTTCAATATAGCGTCCGGTAAACAGAGTTGCCAGATCTGCACTCAACAGGAAAGCATTAGAGCCTGTTACATAGATGTCGTATTTTCCCTTAGAGTACAGGCTATTGATTGCCAACTCAAACTTGGGACACATCTGAACCTCGTCTACAAACAGGTAGTTCGTTTTTCCTTCCTGATAATGTTCTTCCACATAGGCGTGTAAGGCATGGTATTCCTTGATTTCTTCATACGCCAAATCCATGAAGTCGATGAAGATAATATTGATGTTTTCAAAATTGCTTTTCAGATACGCAATATACGCCTGCATCAATTTGGACTTACCAGATCGACGAATGCCCGTGATGATCTTGATGTCAGGAGTACCATTCAGTTCAATGATTCTATCGAGATATTTTGCTCTCGTGATTGTTTTCATATAGTCACCCGCTTTCAAAAATTGAAGTTTTTTCATTTCTCGAAACCGCTTCGCTGTACTTATTATACTGTCTGCTAATAGTATATGCAAGATGTCACTTTCAAAAACGCAAATTTTTTTATTTTTTGAAAGCGGAAACTATGTAAAGGCAACCCGAAGGCTGCCCCAGGCATCAAGCCTATCCTGTTTACACAGGTTCATTATCATCTTCATCGACGGAGCTATCTTCATCGTCGTCCTCAAACTCCGGATCGTACCCATAGTCCTCGTCATCGTCCACATAATCAGCATCTGGGTCAGGCTTTGCCGCTTCCTGTGCCTTCTTCTTTTCCTGGACTTTCTTAAATACGAAGAATCCACCACCACAGGCAAGCACAATCAGAGTAAGAATCGCCGGGAGCATATTTGTGGATTTCGGCTTTTCCTCCGGTGTCGGTTCTGTAATTTCAGGAACTGTTTCAACTACTTCCGGCTTTGTTTCCTCAACCGGCTTGGTGAACTCTGCAACTTCTTCCTCGTCCATCAGCTTGAGCAGGTCGGCTTCATCCACCTGATTCAGAAAATGCACGGTTTCCTCGCCCTTATCATCACGGTCAATGATGATATAGAAGTAGTTTCCGTTTTTGGTTACAGCTCATCAACCAAAGTCAGATTGCCGTCGGGAGTAAGCGGTAGCATCGGCTCCTCCGGCTCTGTTTCGGGAACTTTTTCTTCGACCGCAGGTTCTTCAGTCGCTACGCTTTCATCTACATAGGCAAATGCCGTTGTAGAAAACACGCCAAAACACATTGCACACGCCAGCAATGCGGCTCCAATTTTCTTAAATCTCATTCTGCGTTTCCTCCTCATTCATAGTATTGATCGTATCAGGCTTCGGAGCCATATCCGCAGCAAACATACGGAGCAGCTCGGAAAGCTGTTCGGGATTCAGGTTCGCAGCATGAACCATCTCATGGATTTCGGAATTTTCCTCCTCACGGTATCTGCGTTCCAGGTCTTTCACCTTAGCATCCCATTCTGCCCGTTTCTTACGGGCTTTTTCAAGGTCTGCACCTATTCTGTCTAACTTGGCACTCAATCGCCATCCCTCCTTTAGTTTCTGATTCTGCCGAAGCAGTAAAAATGCTGTTGCCAGTAATTCGATTCGATAGAAGCGTAGGAAATGGGGTTTCCGCAGTGGATCATCATACCATTGCCAACATAGATACCAACGTGTGATGCACCG
>SFRL01000030.1 GCA_004562765.1 bacterium
AAAAAGGAGGTAATTGCTCATTTTATTTGCAAACCTCCAATAAATCAAGGTTTTAAAGGATTTTAGAACAATAAAAACGGGTAGTTTTTGACACTACCATCATTATGAAGGAGGATATGAATATGAAGAAGAAAGTGATTTCCGTTTTACTTACAACCGTGATGAGTGCAGCGCTCCTGGCAGGCTGCGGAAGCAGTGAGGAGGCTGCTCCGGCAGCAGAACCCGCAGCTGAGGAGGCGGAAGAGCCTGCAGCAGACGAGGCAGCAGATGAGACCGCAGAGGAGCCTGCGGAGGAGAGTACAGATACTGCGGATGCAGATGCACCTGCATGCAAGGGAGCACTTGAGGGTGTGACACTGGTAGTCGGCACATCCGGAACTTATGCTCCGTTTTCTTACTTTGCAGAGGACGGTGTAACACTGCAGGGTTATGATGTGGATTTCCTGAATGCATTACAGGAAGTGCTCGGCTTTGAGATCAGTGGCGGAGAGATCGAGGATATGGATTACGGTCCGCTGGGTACATCCTTAAGTCAGGGTCAGCTGGACATCGGAGCTGCAGCGCTCTGTGCGACTGACGAGAGAAAGAAGAGTATGAACTTTACGGATATCTATTATGATGCAGGTATCATCGTTGCAGTGGCAGAGGATAACGACACGATCACCGGAGTGGATGATCTGACAAGCGGTGAGTATACCGTGGCATTACAGACCGGAACCATTGCTTACGAGTATGGTGTTGCAAACCTTCCGGAGGACTGCATCCAGGCATATGACTCACAGGCGCTTGCCTACAAGGCAGTTGAGGATGGTCAGGCAGATGCAACTATCTACGATCTGCCCGGAACCGCATACTCCATCAAGACCGGTGAGATCCATCTGAAGGTTGTAGGCGACGAGTTCTATACCGGCCAGGCACCGTATGCATTGGCACTTTCCTTTAACATCTGTGACAAATACCCGGAGATCGTTGATAACTTCAATGATGCCATCGCATACTTATCCGAGAGCGGAAAGCTGGATGAACTGAAAGCAAAGTGGTGTGAATAAACCCGGAGAATGATCAAGAGGAGTGATTAGATGAGTTTAGAGTTTTTATCAAGTATTGTACCCATGCTGTTTCGGGGTCTGAAGCTGACGATGCTGATCGCAGTTGTCGGTATCCTTCTCGGATTCGTACTTGGCTCCGTCAGCGGCTATGCGCTGCAGTGCAAAAACAAGGTTGCACGAACGATAGCCAATGTATATATATGGATCATCCGTGGCACGCCTCTGGTTGTGCAGGCACTGTATGTGTTCTTTGCAGTGCCTGCACTGATCACTCTGATCACCGGAGAACGTTTTACGATCGACAGTACGATCGCAGGCATTATTGTCATTACGCTGAATGCAGGAGCCTTTATTTCAGCGATCGTAAAAGGAGCCTTGGAGGGTGTGGATATCGGACAGAAGGAAGCGGGCATGGCGCTCGGTCTGACAAAAGGACAGATTTTATTACATATCGTAATACCGCCTGCGTTTAAATCGATGATTCCCGGTTTATTTAACCAGTTTATTATATCAGTCAAGGATACCGCGCTGTTATCGATCATTTCAGTGGATGATATCACAAGACAGACACAGAACTATGTGGCACGTACCTACAACACATTGCCGGCTTATACAGCGTGTGCAGTGTTTTACCTGATCCTGTTGTCCGTGTTGATGGTACTTCAGAAAGTTGTTGAAAACAGGATCAAGAGATAGGGGGATGGAGCGATGAGTGAAGCATTATTAAAGGTCGATCATCTGGTAAAATCCTTCGGTGATCTGGCAGTTTTAAAAGATATCAACGTGGAAGTCAGGGAGGGAGAGGTCGTCTGTATCATTGGTCCTTCCGGCTCCGGAAAAAGTACGCTGCTGCGGTGCATCAACCAGATGGAGGTACCCACCGGCGGCGAGATCTATTATAAGGGAGAAAACCTTTGCAGTAAAGAAGCGGATATCCGTAAATTCCGAGAGGAAGTGGGCATGGTTTTCCAGAAATTCAATCTGTTCCCGCTCAAGAGCGTGCTCGGCAATATCACGCTGGCACCGGTACTCACAAAGAAAAAGAGCAAGTCTGAGGCAGAGCAGACGGCGATGGAGCTGTTGAAGAAAGTCGGGTTGGAAAGCAAAGCACATGCAAAGCCGGATATGTTGTCCGGTGGTCAGCAGCAGCGAGTGGCGATCGCAAGGGCACTTGCGATGGAACCGGCAGCACTGTTGTTTGATGAGCCGACATCCGCACTGGATCCGGAGCTGGTCGGCGAAGTGTTAAATGTTATGCGCGACCTTGCAAGGGATGGTATGACGATGGTCATTGTGACACATGAGATGGCATTTGCAAGAGATGTAGCAGACCGCGTCATCTTTATGGCGGATGGTTATGTTGTGGAGGAGGGAACACCGGAAGAGGTGTTCGGCGATCCGAAGGAGGAGCGCACGAAGGCGTTCTTATCAAGATTCCGGCAGCAGTAAATGCTTCGACCTGATTGTAAACCTGATTGTAAATAGAAAGGGGATATTTTATCATGAAAAAATTTGTTGTGACGATCACAAGAGAATTCGGAAGTCTGGGACGCCCGATCGCAAAGCGTCTGGCAGAGCTTTTAAATGTGGAATATTACGACAGGGATATCGTGGAGTCGGCGGCAAAGGAAATGCATCTTCCGGTGTCTGTCATCAGTGCGGAGGAGGAGAAAAAGTCGAGCTTTTTCAAGATGGTTTTGCCGCTCGGTTCGGAATCTATGGAGAAAAAACAAAAGATTTTTGATACACAGGCAAAGATCATCCGAGATCTGGCAGCAAAGGAATCCTGTATTATTGTCGGACGCTGTGCTGACTACGTTTTGCAGGATGAGCCGGATGCGATCCATGTATATATCTATTCCTCCTATGCCGATCGTTTGGCAAACTGCGTGGGAACACTCGGAATGAAAAAGGAGGAAGCCCGCAGAATGATCGCTGAGGTGGATAAAGCGCGCATGGCTTACCATAAGTATTTTGCAAACTATGCACCGGGAGACCCGGCACATAAACATATCATCATCAACAGTGAGCTGTTGGATGTGGAAGGAACTGCACAGGCGCTGGCTGCGATCGTACGCGTTAAGACCGGAGAGGAGGTGTCATCATGACACCTCCCCAAAAAAGAAACTACTCATATCATATAAAGACAATAGATTCCCACACGATGGGAGAACCGACAAGGATCATCTATGACGGCTTTCCGGAGCTTCCCGGTGAGACGATGATGGATAAAAAGAAATATCTGATGGAACACTACGATTATCTTCGCTCGGCGCTTATGCTGGAGCCACGGGGACATCGTGATATGTTCGGAGCACTTCTGACTGCGCCGGTCCACGAGGAAGCGGACTACGGCGTTATTTTTTTGGACAGCGGGGGTTGCCTGAACATGTGCGGACATGGTAGTATAGGAACAGCGTCCATGCTGGTGGAGACAGGGATGGTTCCGGTCACGGAACCGTACACAGAAGTTGTGCTGGATGCACCGTCCGGTATTATCCGCGCAAAGGTACATGTGGTGGACGGTGAGGCTGTGGAAGTCAGCATCCTGAATGTTCCGGCGTTTTTGTACAAAAAGAATCTGGAGATCGATACGCAGGACTGGGGCAGAATATCCTATGATATTTCTTTCGGAGGTTCTTTTTTTGCGCTGGTTGACGCGGATGCGATCGGACTGTCATTAAAGATGGAGAACGCGGATGCCATCACCCGGCTGGGAATGGAATTGCGGGATGCGATCAATCATGCGGTGGAGATCCGTCACCTGTATCTGGATATCACAACAGTTGATCTGGTGGAGTTTTACTCAGAGCATGCGGGACATCATGCAACGATGAAAAACTGTGTCATTTTCGGTGATGCGCAGGTGGATCGTTCTCCCTGCGGAACCGGCACGAGTGCCAAACTGGCTGCACTCTATGCGAAAGGCGAGCTGGGTCTGCATGAGCCGTTTCTCTATGAGAGTATTACCGGCTCTGTGTTCCGCGGCGAAGCTGTTCAGGAGGTGGAGATCGGAGAACTGACGGGCATTATCCCACAGATCACCGGAAGTGCTTATATTACAGGTCTCAATGAATGGATCATTGATGATCAGGATCCGATGAAGTATGGATTTTTGCTTGGACAGATCACAGATGAGACTGAGAGCGAGCGCAGCAGGATCGTCAAGGCAGCTTGGGAGTTATTCCATGAGAAGGGCTACGAGGAGACGACGATCGCGGATGTGATCGTCCGGGCGGGTGTGACGGAGGAATGCTTTTACCGGAATTTTGCTCAGAAGGATGATCTGGAGCACACCTTGGGAGACTTGTTTGATGAGAAATATGCGCAGTTGATGGTATCTATGAATCCGAGGTTTTCGCATTACGAGCAGCTCGTATATTTAAACCGGGAACTGTTTGAAATGATCGAGACGCAGGTGCCGTTTCAGCTTGTGGAGCATGTTTATGTGGGAATGCCGCAGGAGCGGCAGGAACTGTTAAATAAAAACCGATTTTATTATCAGCTGATCACCCAGATCATTAAAGAGGGACAGCAAAAGGGAGAATTTGAAAGAGAGGAGTCAGCAGAGTCGTTGACTGATACTTATGCATCGTTGGAGCGCGGTCTGATCTATGACTGGTGTGTCAAGGGCGGAACGGAGAGCCTCAGCGAAAAAGGGCAAAAGATCCTTTCGATTTTTTTACAGCATCTGACGAAAAAGGAATAGCACTATGAAAAAATTTGCACCGATATTGATCTTAATAGCAGGAGTCCTGTGGGGCAGCATGGGATTGTTTGTGCGTACGCTGAACGCCCAGGGGCTTGCGTCCATGGAGATCGTGGGGCTTCGCGCCGCAGTTACGGCAGTGGCATTGTTTTTGTTTCTGCTTTTGTTTGACCGAAAATTGTTTCAGATCCATTGGAAAGATCTGTGGTGTTTTATCGGAACGGGGATATGCAGCATCGTCTTTTTTAACTTCTGCTATTTTAAGGCGATCACAATGACGTCCTTATCTGTGGCAGCGATCCTTTTATATACGGCACCGGCAATCGTGATGGTGCTTTCCTATTTTCTGTTTGGAGAAAAGCTGACAAAGAGGAAACTGCTGTCACTGGCGATGACCTTCGTGGGCTGTGTGCTGGTGACCGGCATACTGACGGAGAAGGGATCCGTTTCGGCAGGAGGAATTCTGGTGGGGCTCGGTGCAGGGCTCGGTTATGCGTTGTATTCGATCTTCAGCCGTTATGCACTTGCAAAAGGCTACGCGTCGCTGACGATCACCTTTTATACATTTTTGATCGCGGCCATCGCTTCCTGTTTCCTGACGGATATGGGAAAGGTCATGCAGGTGGCGACAAACGATATGGGCAATCTGTTCTTTTGCCTTGCGTTCGGGGTGTTGTGCACAGTGGCACCCTATCTGACTTACACGTTGGGACTGCAGTATGTGGAAAATGGAAAAGCGTCCATTATTGCATCCATAGAGCCCGTGACGGCGACCTTGCTGGGTGCGCTTATATTTCATGAAAAACTTACGGTCACCGGAGTGCTTGGTGTTGTGTTTGTGCTGGCGGCACTTGTGATCTGCAATGATAATAGGAAAGAAGGAAAGTAAAATGATACAGGAGCGATTAAAAAAACTGAGAGAAGCGATGAAAGCGGCAGGTATTGACTGCTACATCATCCCTACCTCGGATTATCACAACAGCGAGTATGTCAGTGACTTTTTCTGCGTGCGCAAATATTTCAGTGGGTTTACGGGATCTGCCGGAACACTGGTCGTGTGGGCGGATACAGCGGCGCTGTTTACCGACGGGCGGTATTTTATTCAGGCGGAAGCACAGTTGTCAGGCAGCGGCATCACGCTGATGAAAATGGGTGAAAAGGGTGTGCCAAAGCTCACGGAATACGTGGAGCAGGAACTGAAGGAAGGCGGTACGATCGGTTTTGACGGCAGAGTTGTGACATCCAGTGATGGCATGAAGTATGAGACAATCGCAGAGAAAAAAGGCGGGCGTGTGATCTGGAATCTGGATCTGGCAGACGATATCTGGGAGGACCGGCCCGCGCTTCCCACAACAGAGGTCTGGTCCTTGGAGGAAGCCTATAGCGGAGAACCTACGGAAAAGAAGCTGGCGCGGCTTCGCGAGAAGATGGAACAGGAAAAAGCGGATGCGCATATTCTGACAACATTGGATGATATCGCATGGCTGTTTAATCTGCGCGCGGGTGACGTGGAGTGCTGTCCGGTTTTACTGTCATACGCGGTCATTACTGCGGAAGATGCGTATCTGTTTGCAAATGAACGTGCTTTTTCGGAAGAGGTGAAAGCATATCTGACAGAGAACGGAATCACCTTAAAAGCATATGATTTCTTTTATAAATATGTATCTGCATATTGCAGTGCGCACGAGGATGCCAGACTGCTGCTCTGTGAGAAGCAGATCAATTATCGGCTGAAAAAAGAGATCGGTGATCAGGTGAACATTCTGGACAAGCCCAATCCCACAACGCTCATGAAGTCGATGAAAAATCCTATCGAGCGGGAAAATCTGCGAAAGGCGCATCTGATGGATGCCGTCGCAGTGACAAAGTTTATGTACTGGCTGAAGACATCCGTGGGCAAAGTGCCGATGACAGAGATCAGTGTGGCAGACAAGATCGAACAGTTTCGAAGGGAAAATGATTCCTTCATCAAGCCGAGCTTCCACACGATCAGCGGATACGGCGCCAACGGTGCCATCGTCCATTACAGTGCCACTCCGGAAAAATGTGCGGACATCGAGGCGAAAGGCATGCTCATGATCGACAGCGGTGGTCACTACTATGAGGGAACGACCGATATTACGAGAACTTTCATTCTCGGTGAGATCACAGACCGGATGAAGCAGGATTTTACATTGGTCGTCCGCGCGATGCTGCGGCTCAAGGACACGCGCTTTTTGTACGGCTGCACCGGAGCCAATCTGGATCTGGCGGCGCGTGAAGTATTTTGGGAAAAAGGACTGGACTACAAGCACGGCACCGGTCACGGCGTCGGCTATCTCATGAATGTGCACGAAGGACCCAACAGTTTTCGATACAAACTGGCTGACATGCCGGAGAACTGGGTGTTTGAGGAGGGCATGGTGACCACCGATGAGCCCGGCATCTATATCGAGGGCAGTCACGGCGTGCGTATCGAAAACGAACTGCTCTGCCGTAAGGGTGAGGAAAACCAATATGGGCAGTTCATGTATTTCGAGAACCTGACCTATGTGCCCATCGACCTGGACGGTATCGATCCTTCCGCAATGGAGCCAAAGGAGATCGAGTCACTCAACCGCTATCATCAGGATGTGTATGAGAAGCTTGCACCGTATTTTTCCGGTGAAGAGTTGGCGTGGCTGAGAGAAGTGACAAGAAAAATTTCTTAAAATGTATGATGTAAAAGCTGATCATGTTGCATAGAATAATAAAAGAGTTGACGTACAGAAAATTGTACGTTATAATTTAAGTACAGAAAACCGTACGTTAGTAAGAGGAGAGTGCATATGTTAGCTGTGAATTATACAAATCTGCGCGACAATATGAAATCCTATATGGATAAGGTGACAGATGATTATGAGACCATGATCATCACCAGAAAAGATAATAAGAATGTGGTCATGATTTCAGAGGAAGCCTACAACAATTTGATGGAAAATGTTTATGTTATGGGAAACAAAGCAAATTATGACTGGCTGATGGAATCGAAAGCGCAGCTGGAAAGCGGAAAAATCACAAGGCACGATCTCATTGAGGTAGATGTGAATGAATAAAGTTTTTACGGATAATGGATGGCGGGACTATGTTTATTGGCAGACTGAAGACAGAAAGACACTAAAGAAGATAAACAATCTCATTGAGGACATTGCCAGAAACGGAAACGAGGGGATCGGGAAACCGGAGCCATTAACCGGAAATCTATCTGGATTCTGGAGCAGGCGCATCAACGATAAAGACAGGCTGATCTATAAAATTGATGAAGATAATGTATACATTTTGGCTTGCAGATATCATTATAGTGATAAATAGGGAGTATAGCCCGAAGGCTATGCTCCTTTATTTGAATACGTTCATTTCTCGGTTGAAAAGGCAGAAGTTTGATGCTATACTTAAAACGCACATGTGTGCCAAAAGTATAAGAGAAATGCCCTGCGGAGCATTATAACAGGAGGATCTGATAGAATGGAAGCTTACAAGAAAGAGTTTATTGATTTTATGGTAGACAGTCAGGTATTAAAATTCGGTGATTTTACGTTAAAGAGTGGACGGAAATCGCCGTTTTTCATGAATGCGGGTGCTTACGTGACCGGAACACAGCTCATGAAGCTGGGTGAATATTATGCAAAAGCGATTCATGAGAATTTCGGGGATGACTTTGATGTGCTCTTTGGACCTGCCTACAAGGGAATTCCGATCAGCGTTGTGACAGCGGTTGCTTACAGCAAGCTGTACGGAAAAGAGATCCGCTACTGCTCGGACAGGAAAGAAGAAAAAGACCACGGAGCAGATAAGGGAAGTTTCCTCGGCAGCAGCTTAAAAGATGGCGACAGAGTCATTATGATCGAGGATGTTACCACTTCCGGTAAATCGATGGAAGAGACGGTTCCGAAGGTAAGAGGTGCTGCCAATGTTGAGATCTTAGGTCTCATGGTATCCTTAAACCGTATGGAGGTAGGACTTGGCGGTGAGAAGAGTGCACTGGACGAGATTCAGGAGAAATACGGTTTCCGGGCGTGTGCGATCGTGACCATGGCAGAGGTCGTGGAAGCGCTTTACAACAAACCGGTAGATGGAACCGTGCTCATTGATGATGAATTAAAAGCACGGATCGATGAATACTATAAGCAGTACGGAGTAAAGGAAGTATAAGTATTCATGAAAAACCGGCAGATAGAAGATAGGACATATGTTGTTTGCTGGTGCCTGTTTGCAGTATATCTTTTGTCGTTGGCATATTTTTTGTTTTTTGCGGAAGCGACCGGACGGACTTTTGGCGAGCGGACGTATCAATATAATCTGATACCGTTTCATGAGATCCGTCGTTTCCTGGTCTACCGCAGGCAGCTTGGTTTTGCGGCAGTAGCCCTGAATCTGGTGGGTAATGTACTTGCATTTGTGCCGTTTGGACTGTTTTTGCCGCTGCTTGTGAAACGGGTGAGGTCTCTCGCAAAGACACTGCTGCTGGGTTTTGAATTTTCGCTGCTCGTGGAGATCGTGCAGCTTTTCAGCAAAGTGGGCAGTTTTGATGTGGATGATATATTGTTGAATACGCTGGGTGTATTTGTCGGGTATATCTTGTTCCGGCTGCTGTATATTTTGCACTGGCATAATAAGCAAAAAGGGTTAACTCATGAAACGAAAAAATAGAAATGTGAAGTTTACAAATAAAGGTTATTCCCGGGTGGGGATCGCATCACTGGTATTGTCTGCGTTTTCTCTGATCTGGCTCATTTATGCTGTCAGTCAGGCATTTCTGTTGGGAGATGCCGCAGGCAATGTGCTGGGCGGTGTCGGAATGTTGGCACTGGTGCTGCAGATCTTTGCGCTTGTGTTTGCAATGCGCGCACTGCATGAGGATGATGTGTTCAGAGGTATTCCAAAGGCGGCAACTGTAACTGCCGCCGTGTTGCTTTTACTATGGGCATCAGTCTATGGACTGGGAATATATTCTGCATTTGCATAATTATATTTAGGAAGGAAATTCAAAAAGATGGGTTATCGAGAGGAATATCGGGAAGCAAATGAGGAAGTAAGGGAGCGTTATGAACTGGTGATGGACCGGATTCTGGAGCTTCGCAGCGAACATAACGTGGAGGAGAAATACTGGCCCTATTTTCGCAGGCTTGCTGATATTTTTATGATGGTAGATGAGACCTTGAAAAAAGAGGAAAGCGGTGCGTTGGATCAGAGAGATCTCTCCGAGTGCGAGGAGATGAGCTGGCAGTTTTATTATGAACTGCAGGAGGGCAATTATGACCGGTGCTATGCGAATCCGACAGTGGCGGTAGAGCTTTTGGGCGAGGAGTTTGGTCAGATGCTCTGCTTTTTGTATACGGAGCTGCGTGCGGCGATCCCCTATGCGTTCGAGGGCAGAAAGCGGGATATCACCATCCTGTGTGAGTTGTTCGTGCAGGTCTACAACTGCTTTGAGTCTGAAGAGGGCGCAGACAAGAAGGAGATCGAGCAGATCATCTACTGGTTTTTCCATGACTACAGCGAGATCTTTGTGGAGCAGAGTGTGCGGGAGATGCTTGATCCGTCGCTTGATTTCTTTACAAAGATCGTGATGGAGTCGGATCTGACAGACTTAAGCTACCTGTATCGTTACGGCGAATATATCAGCAGCAGTGAGCTTCAGGTAGCGGAATATCTGAATTCGCTGTCTGAGGAGCAGATCCAGTCGATGGCGGATACCTATACAGAGGGTTACCGGATCGGATTTGAGGTGACCGGAAAGGATCTCAGCAAAAAGAAAACCGTCGATGTGCGCTATCCGATCGGATTTGAGCGAATGGTACGCGCGGCGATCAAAAATTTTGAGAAAATGGGGCTGCGTCCGGTCATTTACCGCGACAGCATCAATTCCATGGGCAATCGCGGAAACGGCAAAAAGGGTTGCTTTGTGAAGTCCGTCAACCGTCAGTTTGACTATGATCACAAATCTGATCGCGCCTTTTACCTGGACAAGGCGTTTGTAGAGCGAAGACTGGAGGTGCTGCGCACTTCATATGAAAAATACAAAGATCTGGCGGCTGTTTACGCAGGCCCGGCAGTGATCGAGACATTTGGCGAGACTCCGTTTCAGCCGAAAAACAAGCCGGCGGCCCTGAATTATACAGATAAGCAGCAGGAACTGAATGTGTACAACGCAAGTGCGAGTGCGCAGATCACGAACCGGTATATCAAGGGCGAGGAGAGGAGTTTCACGATCATCGCATATCCGATTCCCACCATCGGCAGAGATTTCAAGGAGATCTTTGCACGGACGGTGGAGATCAATACGCTTGATTATATGCTTTACCGTGATATGCAGCAGAAGATCATCGATGTGCTTGACATGGCGGATCACGTGCATATCAAAGGAAAAGGAAAGAACCATACCGATCTGACCGTGAAGATCCATCAGCTGAGCGATCCGGCGAGTCAGACGGCCTTTGAGAACTGTGTGGCAGATGTGAATATTCCGGTCGGGGAGGTGTTTACTTCACCGGTGCTGGCGGGCACAAACGGAACACTGCATGTGACAAAGGTATATCTGAATGAGTTGGGCTATGAGAATCTTTCACTGACATTTGAGGATGGCATGGTAAAGGAATACAACTGCAGCAATTTTGCGAGTGCGGCGGAAAATCAGAAATTTATTCATGAGAACCTGCTCATGCATCATGATACTCTGCCGATGGGTGAGTTCGCGATCGGAACGAATACTACCGCTTACCGCATGGCGCGGGATTTTGATATTGCGGACAAGCTGCCGATTCTCATCGCAGAAAAGACCGGACCTCATTTTGCCGTTGGTGACACCTGCTACTCGCATGCGGAGGATACGCCGGTGTACAATCCGGACGGCAAGGAGATCATCGCGAGAGACAATGAAGTTTCTGTTTTGCGCAAGGAGGATCTGTCCAAGGCATATCTCAACTGCCACACGGATATCACGATCCCTTACGACGAACTGGATTCCATCATCGCCATCGAGGCGGACGGCACGGAGCATCCGATCATTCTGGATGGAAAATTTGTCGTGCCCGGCACGGAGGAACTGAACCGGCCGCTGGAGTAGGGAAAAGAAGTGTTTGCTTGTCGGTATCGGTACAGACATAAAATTTCAGGCAAAAAGCACTTCCCCCGGAAAACAGTGTATGTTAGAATAGTAGCGGCTGCGGGCAACTGTAGTCTGAAAGTTCTTAATTGTAATGAACGGCAATATTTATAGAAACAAAAAATGATCACCATAGAAAAAGGAGAACAATTATGGCAAAAGTAGGAATCGTCATGGGCAGCGACTCAGATATGCCCGTTATGGCAAAGGCAGCAGACATTCTGGACAAGCTGGGTATTGATTATGAGATGAACATCATCTCTGCCCACAGAGAGCCGGAAGAGTTTTTTGAGTACGCAAAGACCGCAGAGGAGCGGGGCTACAAGGTCATCATCGCAGGCGCTGGTATGGCAGCTCATCTGCCGGGCATGTGCGCAGCGATCTTCCCGATGCCGGTCATCGGAATCCCCATGCATACGACTTCTCTTGGTGGAAGAGATTCTCTTTACTCCATTGTGCAGATGCCCACCGGAATTCCGGTAGCGACGGTAGCCATCAACGGTGGTGCCAACGCAGGACTGCTGGCGGCAAAGATCCTGGCGACAAGTGACGCAGCACTGTTGGACAAGCTCAAAACCTATTCCAAGGAGTTGAAGGAGCAGGTTGTGGCAAAGGATGCAAAACTGCAGGAAGTGGGATATAAAAATTACTAAAATCGGTTCAGAGCCGAGGCAATTTGCATAAAAACCAAAGTATAATATTTCAGGAGGAACGTAAAATGGATTACAAGCATTCAGGAGTGGATATTGAGGCTGGCTACAAGTCCGTCGAGCTGATGAAGGAGTATGTAAAGGGAACCATGCGCCCGGAGGTATTGGGTGGCTTGGGCGGATTCTCCGGTGCATTTTCACTGGACAAGATCAAGGAAATGGAAGAGCCGGTATTACTTTCCGGAACGGACGGCTGCGGAACGAAGGTAAAACTGGCGTTTCTTATGGACAAGCATGACACCATCGGCATTGATGCGGTGGCAATGTGTGTCAATGATGTGGCGTGTGCAGGCGGCGAGCCGCTGTTCTTCCTCGATTATATTGCATGCGGTAAAAACTATCCGGAAAAGATCGCGACGATCGTCAGCGGTGTGGCAGAGGGCTGCAAGCAGTCCGGCTGTGCGTTGATCGGCGGTGAGACTGCAGAGCATCCGGGACTGATGCCTGAGGATGAGTACGATCTGGCTGGCTTTGCAGTGGGTGTTGTCGATAAAAAGGATATCATCACCGGCGAGGACTTAAAGGCAGGAGACGTGCTGATCGGTATGGCATCCACCGGTGTACATTCCAACGGTTTCTCACTTGTGCGCAAGATCTTCAAGATGGACAAGGAAACATTAAATACATATCATGAAGAGCTGGGAAAGACATTGGGAGAGGCGCTTTTAGCTCCGACCCGTATCTATGTAAAGGCACTGAAAAATGTAAAGGAAGCCGGTGTGCGCGTCAAGGCCTGCAGTCACATTACAGGCGGCGGCTTCTATGAGAATATTCCCCGTATGCTTCCCGAGGGCAAGCATGCGGTCATCGAGAAAAACAGCTATCCGATCCCGCCGATCTTTACGATGATGGCGCGAGAGGGTGACGTGGCAGAGCAGATGATGTACAACACTTATAACATGGGTCTTGGCATGGTCGTAGCTGTTGATCCCGCGGATGTGGACAAGGCGATGGAAGCCATGAAGGCAGCAGGCGATACACCCTATGTTGTAGGTAAGATCACAGACGGAGAAAAGGGAGTGACCTTATGTTAAAATTAGCAGTTTTAGTGTCCGGCGGCGGCACCAACCTGCAGGCGATCATCGATGCCATTGATGCGGGGACGATCTCCAATGCAGAAATTGACGTGGTGATCAGCAACAATGCGAATGCATACGCGCTGGAGCGGGCGAAAAATCATGGGATCGAGGGCCTGTGCATTTCGCCGAAGTCCTATGAGAGCCGGGAACAGTTCAACGATGCGCTGACACAGACGATCGTGGATCGCGGGATCGATCTGGTTGTACTGGCAGGATATCTTGTGATCATTCCGCCGCAGCTTATCGCTGCCTATAAAAACAGGATCATCAACATTCATCCGTCACTCATTCCCTCTTTCTGCGGAACGGGTTATTACGGTCTGAAGGTACATGAGGCGGCATTACAGCGAGGCGTGAAGGTGACCGGAGCGACCTGTCATTTTGTCGATGAGGGCACGGATACAGGTCCGATCATTTTGCAGAAGGCAGTGGAGATATTGCCGGATGATACGCCGAAAAGCCTGCAGCAGCGTGTGATGGAGCAGGCGGAGTGGGTGATCATGCCCAAGGCGATCGATCTGATCGCAAACGGAAAGATCTCTGTTGAGGACGGCGTAGTGCGGATCCTGCAGTAGGCCGGTTCAAGACCGGTACACCATAAAGATAAATTTTAGGAGGCAAATAACCATGAAGGTTTTAATCGTAGGAAGCGGCGGACGTGAGCATGCCATTGCAATGGCGGTCGCAAAGAGTCCGAAGGTGGATAAAATATACTGTGCACCCGGAAATGCGGGTATTGCAGCGCAGGCGGAGTGTGTGCCGATCACAGCAATGGAGTTTGATAAGCTGGCGGATTTCGCGCAGGAAAAAGCCATTGATCTGACGATCATCGGAATGGATGATCCGTTGGTAGGCGGTATTGTGGACGTCTTTGAGGCGCGCGGGCTGCGCGTGTTTGGACCCCGCAAAAATGCAGCGATCCTGGAGGGCTCCAAGGCATTTTCCAAGGAATTGATGAAGAAATACAATATTCCCACAGCAGGCTATGAGACATTTGATGATGCGGATGCGGCGCTTGCCTATCTGGAGACCGCAAAGCTTCCTATCGTGCTGAAGGCGGACGGACTGGCGCTGGGCAAGGGCGTGCTGATCTGCAACACGCTGGAGGAGGCAAAGGATGGCGTGAAGGAGATCATGCAGGACAAGAAGTTCGGCACAGCCGGAAACCGCATGGTTGTTGAGGAGTTTATGACCGGACGCGAGGTGTCTGTACTGTCCTATGTGGATGGAAAGACCATCAAGATCATGTCATCTGCACAGGATCACAAGCGTGCAAAGGACGGCGATCAGGGACTGAATACCGGTGGTATGGGAACTTTCTCACCCAGTCCTTTCTATACAAAGGAAGTAGACGAGTTCTGTAAAAAATACATTTATCAGGCAACAGTAGATGCGATGGCAGCAGAGGGAAGAGAATTCAAGGGAATCATCTTCTTCGGACTGATGCTGACGGAAGACGGTCCGAAGGTATTGGAGTACAATGCCCGTTTCGGTGATCCTGAGGCACAGGTCGTACTTCCCCGTATGAAAAATGATATCGTTGAAGTGATGGAGGCCTGCATCGACGGAAAACTGGATACGATCGATCTGCAGTTTGAGGATAATGCGGCTGTCTGCGTCGTACTGGCATCCGATGGTTATCCGGTCAGCTACAAAAAAGGTTACCCGATCACCGGATTTGAGAAGTTTGAGGGCAGGGATGACCGTTTCTGCTACCATGCAGGCACTGCTTTTAACGACAAGGGAGAGATCGTCACAAACGGAGGACGCGTGCTTGGCATTACGGCGACCGGAGCAGACCTGAAGGAAGCGCGTGCAAATGCGTATGCGGCGACCGAGTGGATCTCCTTTGAGAACAAATATATGAGACACGATATCGGCAAAGCAATTGACGAGGCATAAATATGAGTTTAGCAGATGAGCTTTTTATCGCAATGTGCCGTGATATTCTGGATAACGGCACAAGCACGGAGGGCGAGAAGGTGCGCCCGCACTGGGAGGATGGCAGCAGCGCCTATACGATCAAAAAATTCGGTGTGGTCAACCGCTACGATCTATCAAAAGAGTTTCCGGCACTGACCCTTCGCCGGACTGCGATCAAGAGTGCGACTGATGAGATCCTCTGGATCTGGCAGAAAAAATCCAACAATATCCATGATCTGCACAGCCATATTTGGGACGAGTGGGCAGATGCGGACGGTTCCATCGGAAAGGCATACGGTTATCAGCTTGGCGTGAAACACCAGTACAAAGAGGGCATGATGGATCAGGTGGATCGTGTGATCTACGACCTGAAAAACAACCCCTTCAGCCGCCGGATCATGACAAATATCTATGTGCATCAGGATCTGCACGAGATGAATCTCTATCCGTGCGCTTACAGCATGACCTTCAATGTGACGCAGAAAAAGGGTGATGATAAGCTGACCTTAAATGCGGTATTAAATCAGCGCTCGCAGGACGTGCTTACGGCAAACAACTGGAACGTGTGCCAGTATGCGGTGCTTCTGCACATGCTGGCGCAGGTGTGTGACATGCGTGTGGGTGAGCTGATGCATGTGATCGCGGATGCGCACATTTATGACAGGCATGTGCCCCTTGTGGAGGAACTGATCTCCCGGGAACCGCATCCGGCACCGAAGTTCTGGCTGAATCCGGATGTCAAGGATTTCTATGAATTCACACGGGATGATGTGAAACTCATCGACTATGAGACCGGGCCTCAGATCGAGAACATTCCGGTGGCTATTTAAGGAGATAATCATGAATTTAATCGCAAACGTAGACATAAACTGGGCAATAGGAAAAAACAACCAGCTGCTGGTAAAGATCCCGGCGGATATGAAATTTTTCCGCGAGACGACGACCGGAAAGGTGGTCGTCATGGGGCGAAAGACGCTGGAGAGCTTTCCGAATGGGCAGCCCTTGAAAAATCGCACCAATATCGTGCTCACACATGACCGGAGCTATCAGGTGAAGGATGCGATCGTGGTCTACTCCATGGATGAGCTGCACGAGGAGCTGAAAAAATACCCTTCTGAGGATATTTATATCATCGGCGGTGAAAGTATTTACCGTCAGCTGGTGGATGAGTGTGATGTGGCACATATCACAAAGGTGGATTTTGCCTACGATGCGGACGCGCATTTCCCGAATCTGGACGAAAAGCCGGAGTGGAGGATCACGCAGGACAGTGAGGAGCAGACCTACTTTGATCTGATCTATCATTTTTATAAGTACGAAAAACAAAAATGATGCATCGATCGCTGTGAGGGAACCGAACAGATATGGAAAATTTTATATATAGTATCAACGTCACCATGCCGATCTTCCTCGTCATGGTGATCGGCTGGTTTTTAAAGCAGCGGGGTATGCTGGATGAACATTTTGTCTCCGTTGCAAACAAATTTAACTTTCAGGTCACACTGCCGTTTCTGGTGTTCAAGGATCTGTCAGCGGTGGATATCAAGGCCGTTTTTGATCTGAAATACGTGTTATACTGCGCACTGGTCACCACCGTGTGCTTTTTTGTCATATGGGGCGGCGCGAAGCTGTTTTTGAAGGATCAGTCCATGACCGGCGCCTTTGTGCAGGCATCGTTTCGCAGCAGTGCAGCCGTGATGGGCCTGGCCTTTATTGAAAATATATACGGACCATCTGCTATGGGACCGCTTATGATCATCGGAGCCGTGCCTCTCTACAATATTTTTTCGGTCATCGTCCTCACCTTTGAGGCGGAGGATGACGGCGGGGAAAAAGATATGGGAAGACTGAAGCAGGCGGGGATCAATATTTTGAAAAATCCCATCATCATTGCGATCGTCCTCGGACTGATCGTAGCGTATTTCCGGATCGATTTTCCGACGATCGTGGATAATACGGTAAATAACATCGCAAAGATGGCAACTCCGCTGGCACTGATCGGCATGGGTGCGGGATTTGAGGGGCGGAAGGCCCTTGCAAAGATCAAACCAACGATCGCGGCATCACTCATCAAGCTGGTGGCGCAGCCGTTAGTGTTCATTCCCCTTGCCGTGGCACTTGGATTTACCGGCGAAAAGCTGATCGGAATACTGGTCATGCTGGCTGCGCCCGCAACACCGAGCTGCTATATCATGGCAAAAAATATGAAAAATGACGGGGTGCTGACTGCAAGTATTGTTGTCACAACAACATTGCTTGCGGCATTTACCTTGACAGGATGGATTTTTGTGTTAAAATGCTTACAACTTATCGGATAGGAGATGATATAGATGGATATTACCGGAAAAAAATTGTTTGTAAAAGCAATGCGCGAGGAGGGCGTGGACACGATCTTCGGCTATCCCGGAGGAATGGTCACGGACATCTTCGATGAATTATATAAGGCAGACGACATTCATCTCGTCCTGCCCCGGCATGAGCAGGCGCTCATCCATGAGGCAGAGGGCTACGCGAGAGCTACCGGAAAGGTGGGCGTTTGTATTGTTACAAGCGGTCCCGGTGCGACTAATATCGTGACGGGACTGGCAGATGCGCATTATGACAGTATTCCGCTTGTCGTGATCACCGGACAGGTACCCTTAAAACTCATCGGAAACGATGCGTTTCAGGAGGTGGATATTGTCGGCATGACGCGCAGTATCACAAAGTATGGTGTGACGGTGCGAGACCGCGCAGAGCTGGGAAAGATCCTGAAAATGGCATTTTACATTGCAAAGAGCGGAAAACCCGGCCCGGTGCTGATCGATCTGCCAAAGGATATTCAGAATGAGACCGGCGATGCGGATTACCCTGCAAAGGTGTCCATCCGCGGTTATAAGCCGAATACTTCTGTCCATGTGGGACAGCTGAAAAAGGCTTACAAATTACTGCATGCGGCAAAAAAACCGCTGATCCTCGCAGGCGGAGGTGTACATATTTCCGGAGCGGAGGAGCTGTTGTGCGAGTTTGCGGAAAAGACACATGTACCGGTGGTGACCACTGTCATGGGCAAGGGTGTGATGCCGGTGGGACATCATCTGTATGTCGGCAACTGTGGGATGCACGGAAGATATGCGGCAAACAAAGCAGTCAGCGAGTGTGATGTGCTCTTTTCCATCGGAACGCGCTTTAACGATCGCATTACCGGAGATCTGGAGGAATTTGCGCCCAACGCAAAGATCGTGCATATTGATATTGCGACCGCATCCATTTCCAGAAATGTTGTCGTAGATGTACCGGTGGTATCCGATGCGCATTTGGCGCTGGAGACGATGATGGAGTGGGCAAAGCCCCGCAGTACAAAGGCATGGCGGGATACGATCGCAGCCTGGGAGCAGGAGAATCCGCTTTGCATGCGCGACGATAAAGGCATGAGTCCCCAGATGATCATGGAGGAGATCAACAAGGCATACGAGTCCGGTATCGTGGTCACTGACGTGGGACAGCATCAGATGTGGGCCTCACAGTTTTTGGATTTCGGACCGGAGAAGAAGTTTATCACATCCGGAGGACTGGGTACCATGGGCTTTGGTTTTCCGGCAGCGATCGGTGCGAAGATCGGTGCTCCCGAAAAGGATGTGATCTGTATTTCCGGCGACGGCGGTATGCAGATGAATATTCAGGAACTGGCCACAGCGATGGTGGAAGAAGTGCCGATCACCGTGTGCATCCTCAATAATTACTATCTTGGCATGGTGCGCCAGATGCAGCAGCTTTTTTACGGAAAGCGTTACAGCGCAACCTGTCTGAGGAAAAGAAAGAGCTGTCCGGCGGACTGCAAGGGACCGAACAAAAACTGTCCGCCCTATGAGCCGGATTTTGTGAAGCTGGCGGAGAGCTATGGCGCGCATGGTATCCGCGTGACAGAAGCCTCAGAGATCGCGCCCGCCCTTGCGCAGGCAAAGGCTAACACGGATGCGCCTACGATCATCGAGTTTTTGATCGCCACGGATGAGCTGGTGCTTCCTATGGTAAAGAGCGGAAATCCGATGAGCGAAATGATTTTGAGATAAGGGAGGGCGGTATTATGATCGATCGAAGCATGAAAAACCGATGGATTGCACTGTATGTGGAAAATACCGTCGGTGTTTTGGCAAAGGTGTCCGGGCTTTTTTCCGGAAAATCCTATAATTTACAGTCGTTGACTGTCGGTACGACGGAGGATGAGACCGTGTCACGCATGACGATCTGCGTGACGAGCGATGATGTGACCTTTGAGCAGATCAAAAAACAGCTCAACTGTATGATCGAGGTCATCAAGGTCATTGACCTGACCAATGTGCCAATCCATATGAAGGAGATCCTGTTTGCAAAGGTAAAGGATATCACGGCGGAGGAAAAACTGGAGGTGTTCCAGATCGCACAGGTATTTGAGGTGAAGGTGAAGGATATCGGAACCGACAGCGTGCTGTTGGAGTGCATGCTCACCGAGCGGCGAAATAATGAGCTCATTGCGCTGCTCCGTTCCAAATTCAAGAACATCGAGATCGTGCGCGGCGGAGCTGTGGCCATCGAATCTATAAGTACTTCGTGTAGATAAGATTACGGGTGTTTGCCTGGAAAATAAATGAAAGGTGTATGAGTGATAAGAAATAGTCAGTAAGATCAAAAAAGGAGATGTGTTTTCTGTGCTTTCGTGCGAGCCTGTTAAGGCGAAGTGCAGCACAGAAAATATATCTCCTTATACTGATCTTACGTCCGGGATATCGTAACCTGGCCTTTTATACTGATCTTACGTCCAGGATATCGTAACCTGTTCTTTTACATTGATCTTACGTCCGGGATACCGATTTACCTGGCGAGGATCTCAGTCACCTCCGCGATATACATGGTGTGATAATCCTTGTCCTTGTACCAGGTATCATCGATGGTGTTGTCGATAAATTGCTCCGGCAGTATCTTTGTCGCGGACATTTTGCGGCAGACCAGCACGAGATTACCTTCGTCAATGTAGGGAGTGCCGTCAGAGGCATAGTCCACGTGCATTTTTGCGTTGGCAATCTTGTCTTCCTTGCGGCCGGAAACGGCACCGAAATATTTCAGTGCAAGTTTTGTTTCCTTATCCTGTGTGTCGAAGAAAGTTAGCGAGAAGGTATCGTGACTGTCGATAAATTCCTTGGTGTAGCGGCTGTCGCGGATAAAGACGCTGACAACATTTTTGCCCCAGAGTACGCCCAGCGTCCCCCAGCTGGCAGTCATGGTGTTTACTTTTTTATTGTCCCCTGCAGTCACTGCCATCCATTCCGTTCCGATCTTGGAAAACGGATTGATTTCAAGAAGATCTGCGGGATAAGGTTGAAATGAATGCATAAAAATCACTCCTTTTTATCATGATGACACATGGATTCATCTGTTTTTCCTGTTAAAACCTGATATAAGCATACCATATTCGTGTCGTGTATGCAAAAACTTTGTACAAAAATGAGAATCTTTCAGAAACATCTTGCAAAATCCTAAAACATTGTGTAGAATTAAAAAGTAGTGGAATGCGGTTGTACGACCGATTCTGTTAGAACGGATCATAGATCTGGAAGTATTTTATGAGAAATATGAAATAGAAATAGAGTAAAGGATGGATAAGATATGGCTAAGAGAATCTTGATCGCAGACGATGCAGCATTTATGCGGATGATGTTAAAAGATATTTTGACCAAGGGTGGTTACGAGATCGCCGGAGAAGCGGCTGACGGTAACGAGGCGCTTTCAAAGTATAAGGAGTTGAAGCCCGATTTGGTAACGATGGACATCACGATGCCCAACTGCGATGGAATTCAGAGTCTGAAGCAGATCAAGGCAGCAGATGCAGGCGCAAATGTTGTAATGTGTTCTGCAATGGGACAGCAGGCAATGGTTATCGAGGCGATCCAGAGCGGCGCAAAGGATTTCATTGTAAAGCCGTTCCAGGCTGATCGTGTATTAGAGGCTATCAAAAAGATCCTCGGGGAATAGTACATACAAAAATGCATATAGAAAAGCGTCCGTTTATGCGGACGCTTTTTTCTGTGCGAAAAACTCTTTTTATACCAGCTCGGCGATACGGCTGACAGCGACATAAATCTCAGAGATCTTATACCAGGTCGGATAATCGACGATGCCGGTGGCAGGCAGACCGAATACGGACTGGAATTTTTTCACGGCATCGCGAGTAGCCGTACCGAAAATGCCATCGGCAGTGACTGCAGGGATGGCAGGGTAGTTCTGGTGGATGCGATTTAACTGTTGCTGCATCTGGCGCACCTTTGAGCCGCTGGAGCCGACGGATAGATCGTAACCAGGCCAGGAGGACGGTATGCCGGAGATCTCGTCGGCTGTATTGATGTAAATACTGCTTCCGTAATAATTGCGCAGGATCTGGATCGCCGAGTAGCCCTGATCACCCAGATATTTGGATCCCCATTGCGACAGCCAGTTGGGACAGATGACATTTCTGCCGTCACAGTACTGCGTCAGAATCGGCTGGATCACATTAGGGCGTGAGAGAAAGTTTTCAAACATCTCATCCACAACGCGGGAGATCGTGTCATAGATCGTTCTTCCGTAAGACCATTTTTGATCGTAGGCAGTGGAGGACGTGATCGTAAAGTTGTAGCCTTTATTTCTGTACCACTCTGTAAAAACGCGGTTTAAGGTAAAGGACATGATCGCCAGCACGTTGGCACGGATCGTGGAATCCGGCCAAGTGGCATAGATCTCGCTGGATGCTACATTTTTAATGTAATCCTTGTAGCGGACATAGTAATCGTTGGCCCGCGAATCGGTGGGCGGTCCGTCATGGACAACAACGAATTCCGGAATGACTACGCGGCTCAGGACGATCTCACCGGTTTCCTCCATAGGTTTGATCTCCGCTTCCTCGATCTTCGGAGGATAATCTCCAAACAGTGTATTGACCGGAATGTCAATGCTCTCACGGAATCTGCCCGCATAGTCGAGGGGTGTCAGGACTACATTCTGGATGGCCTTGATCGTGGAGAATACCTCTATTCCGGAAATGTTTAATGGTTGATAACCTTCGGCACGTATCTGAATCGTGTATAGGGAAAACGGCTGGTTTTCCTGAGAGGAGTCCAGACTGTATTCAACCGGCGGTGCGTCTAATGTGACTGTCTGTGTCTGTCCGGATTCATCGGTCTGTAACGACTCCAGTGTAGCATCCGGATCTCCGCTATAGCTGAGTATGATCGTGGCCCCCTTGATCGGTGTATTCTGCACCCGGGAGGTCACGTTGACCTGCAGGGTACCGGTATCTGTGGCTTCCTGCATCGCATATAATTGTCTCATGCAAAAAACTCCCAAACGTCATTACTCCATTATATCCAAACAGAAAAAAAAGGTTCCGCAAAAAGAGGAAAAGTGTGGCATTATGCGGCCTGATGTGATAAAATGATTCTAGATATATTCAGGGGGGAGGTCACATATGTGACAGCTTTTACAAAAGCAAAAGCCTTAGTTTTTCAGGAGCCTCAAAATAAAAACGAGTCGCCAAAGGTGGCAGTGGTATTGCGTATATCATGCCTGCTGTTTATGCTGTATCTTTTGAGCGCAGGTGTCGGTTTTGCAATTATGAAACGCCCGTATCTGACCGTGTTCAGCATGTTGTTTCTGATCTTATATGCGTATAGTTTTTACTGCTCGTATCAGGATCGGATGTCATCTGCGTTTATGCTGCTGAATATCAATACGCTGCTGTGGGTGATCATGTTCTATGCCATTTTTGGAGAGGGCACCGGTGTACAGCATTTTATCTTCGCATTGATTCTGGTAGATCTCCTGTTGGACCGCCGCCATCCGATCATTCTGATCCTGGGCTTATATATTGTCCGGGTGGCATTGTATGTTGGACGGATGACTTGTCTGCCGCTGGCAGTGGAAGGCATGTTGGGAGATCTGGAGATCTATATGTATGTTCTCAGCGTGGTGATCGAGTGCGCGACAGTACTTTTTACCGGTATCTATTTTACAAAGGATGCTTTTCAGATGGAGAGCAGACTGCAGGAGTATAATAAGGAACTTCGCCATGTTGCGTCCACCGATCCGCTGACAAAAGTGTGGAACCGCTTCCGGATGCTGGAGCATGTGGAAAAGTGTCTGAAAAAATATCGTAAGGGTGAGATGCAGTTTATGTCGCTGGCGATCGGTGATATTGATTTCTTCAAGCATGTCAACGATACTTACGGGCACGAATGCGGTGACGAAGTGTTGCGTTCTCTGGCACATCTGTTTGATACGGAAACGCATGGGATCGGCGCGGTAGCCCGCTGGGGCGGCGAGGAGTTTCTGTTCCTTTTTGAGAATATGAATGGCGATGATGCGCGGACAGCTCTGTCGCTGATACAGACAAAGCTGAATCGTCTGGATATTCCGTATGAGGGGGAGACGCATCATGTGACCATGACCTTTGGTCTGACAGAATATGATTTTCATCTGTCACTGGATGGCAATATTAAGCTGGCGGATGATAAGTTGTATACAGGTAAGGAAAGCGGTCGGGATCGCATTGTATATTAGTTAGTGAAACATTTTGAGGGAGTCTTTCGCGCGAAGGCTTCCTTTTGCGTTTTATTTCGGAAAGGGTAACGATTCACTATGAAAAGAGAGGAAAAATGGGTGGTGCTGGCAAAGTCGGCTGATTTCAACGGCATCGGAAAAACCTATGGCGTGGATCCGGTGATTGCGCGCATTGTGCGAAACCGTGAAGTCACAGATCCGGAGGAATTGGAGGCTTATTTTCATCCTGCACTTCACTGTCTGCATGATCCGGAGCTTTTATATGGCGCAAGGGAAGCCGCGGATCTGCTGCGGCAAAAGATCCGGGAGAAGAAAAAGATCCGGATCATCGGTGATTATGATATTGATGGCATCTTTTCCACCTACATTTTGTATCATGGGTTGACGGGGTGCGGGGCGGTGGCAGATTACGCACTTCCGCATCGAATCAACGACGGATACGGGCTGAGCGAAAAGCTGATCCGTGAGGCGTATGAAGCGGACTGTGACACGATCCTCACCTGTGATAACGGTATCGCGGCGGCATCGGAGATCGCATATGCGAAATCGCTTGGCATGACAGTCATTGTGACAGATCACCATGAGGTGCCACTGCGCTGGGAAGGCGGGATGTCGACGGTCGTGTTACCGGAGGCAGATGTCATCGTAGACCCGAAACAGCCGGATTGCATGTACCCTTTCAAAGGTATCTGCGGGGCTGTCGTGGCATGGAAAGTGCTGCAGCTTTTGCAGCGGGAGCTGGGAAGACCCGATGACTGGAAGCAGTATCTTGCATGCGCCGCCTTTGCGACGGTGGGTGACGTGATGGAACTGCGGGGAGAAAATCGAACCATCACGGCGCTGGGGCTGGAGCAGTTGCGGCGCACGGAAAACATCGGTCTGCAGGCACTGATCCGTCAGAACGATCTGGAGCCGGAAGAAGTCCGGGCATATCATATCGGCTATGTCATCGGTCCGTGCATGAATGCCAGCGGAAGACTGGATACTGCCGAGCGCGCGCTGAAACTGCTGCTGGAGAACAGTCCTGAGCGTGCGAGTCTGCTGGCGCAGGAACTGGTGTCACTCAATGCGAGTCGGAAGGATCTGACCGCAAAGAGCTTTGAAGCAGCGGTGGAGCTGGTGGAGTCACAGCAGCTTTGGCAAAAGCAGGTGATGGTCGTCTATCTGCCGGAGTGCCATGAAAGTCTTGCAGGCATCATTGCGGGCAGACTGCGGGAGCGCTATTATCGTCCGACTTTTGTGCTGACAAAGGGCGAGGACTGCATCAAGGGCTCCGGACGGTCGATTCCGGCATACCATATGTACGAAAAACTGAGCCGGACAGGAGATCTTCTCTTGAAATTCGGCGGGCATGCGATGGCAGCGGGGTTATCGATCGCTGAGGAGCATCTGCATGAGTTCGCTGAGGCACTCAATGCGGATGCAGGACTTGGAGAGGCAGATCTGACAGAGAAGATATGCATTGATGTTCCCATGCCGTTATCCTATATCAGTGAGACACTGGTAGAGCAGCTTTCGGTGCTGGAGCCCTGTGGAAACGGCAATGAAAAACCGGTATTTGCTGATCGGGAGTTGATGGCAAGGCGTGCATTTTATATAGGAAAGGAACACAATATGCTGAAACTGCAGATGGTCTGTGGCAGCGGTTCAATGGATGCACTCTATTTTGGAGACGCGGAGGAATTTCTGGATCATTATCGTGGAAAATACGGTGCAGATCAGGTGGATGCACTGTTGCAGGGCAGACCACAGCAGATACGCTTTGCGTTCGTCTATTATCCGCAGATCAACCGGTATCAGGGCAGAAACTGTCTGCAGATCGTGGTCTCGCATTACGCGTAAGCGGCTGCATGACAAAATAGAGGTTGACTTTTTGCGGGATTTAGTTCAAAATACCTATGCATACATGACCATGAGACAAAGTGTTAACGCACGGAGGACAAATCATGAATATTGCTGTACAATGCTGCGGGATCGCAGTTCTGGTGATCCTGTTTTTATTCTATATACAAAAGAAAACTCTGGTGACACGGACGGAGCATGTATTCCGATGCTCGTTTTTGCTGATCACGTTTTGCTTGTGCATGGATGTTTTGTCAATTGCGGTGATCACGTATCGAAGCCGTTTTCCGGGGTGGCTGGTAACTGCGGTTTGTAAGATCTATCTGGTGTCGCTTGTATTGGCAATGCTTTCCTCACTGCTCTATGTATATGCTGACATTTTGCAGGAGGAGAGGCGGTGGAGACGGCGTGTGATCATTTACAGTCTGTATGCGCTCGCGATCACCATTGGCATATGTGCGACCCGGATCTCCATTTACTATAGTTTGTGGACAAAGGAGATCTATACTTACGGAGCGGCAACGCTGGTCACATATTTCGGTGTAGCTGTGATGCTCCTCAATAATGTGGCATTATTGTTGACGCAAAAGAGGATCAATCCAAGGCGCAGGCGTGCAGTGTTCGTCTGGATGACCATGTGGATCTGTGCGGCAGTGGTACAGTTTTTCCATAAGGAACTGCTGATCGTCGGATTTGCCGCTGCAATGGGCATTATGGTCGTTTATCTTCAGTTTGAGAACCCGGAGCTGAATCTGGACCGGGAAACGGGGTTGTTCAATCAGGGTGCGTTCATGACATATATGCAGCAGCTTTACGAGCAGAAACAGGAACTGCCGGTGATGTCTGTACGCGTTTATCGATATCATGACGGAAAGCAGCCGGAGGCTGTGCAGGAACATATTATCCGGCAGCTTGCACGTATTTTGCTGGCAATACCGAATCTTTATGTGTTCCGTGTGAATGAGTCAGAACTGATGCTGCTGTTTCGGAAAAAAGAAGGGGCAGAATATGCGGCAGATGATATTTACCGGAGAATAGAATCGGAATTCAGACTCTATGGAGACAATGTCTTTAAACCGTATTATTTTTATATAGATAATCTGCAGATTGTTGGCAGTGCGTCAGAACTGTTGGAACTGATGCATTATGCGCGTGTAAAAAACGGTGAATCTGCACTTGGTAAATTTCTAAAGATCGATGCACAGACTGCGGAGCGTTTGTTTTCCATTAAACATATGGAGCACCAGATCAATGATGCGCTTGAACAGGATCGTATCGTTGTATTTTACCAGCCGATCTATTCCGTAAAAGAGCAGCGTTTTACCAGTGCGGAAGCATTGGTGCGCATGATCGATGATCAGGGGAAACTGGTCATGCCGGCGGAATTTATCCGGATCGCAGAAGAAAATGGCATGATCCGGAAGCTTGGAAGGCGTGTGTTTGAGAAAGTATGTCACTTTTTTATTGAACAGAATCTGGAGCAGTATGGCATAGAATATATTGAGGTCAATTTGTCTGCAGTGCAGGCTACAGATGAGAATCTCGCGAAGGACTATATTCGTATCATGGATGAACATCGCATAGAACCGAAGCATATCAATCTGGAGATTACGGAGTCTGCCTCTGTCAGTGCCAGCAATATCTTGCTTGACAATATGAATGTGTTGATCGGACGCGGAGTTCGTTTTTCACTGGATGATTTCGGAACCGGACAGTCCAATCTGAATTATATTGTGGAAATGCCGGTTCATATCGTCAAATTTGACAGGGATATGACAAAGGCGTATTTTGAAAACGGAAAAGCGAAATACGTGATGGATGCAGCTATGCATATGATCCATGGAATGAATCTGGGGATCGTTGCAGAGGGCGTTGAGACAGAGCCTCAGCTTGAGACGATGAAAACGCTTGGAATACAGTACATACAGGGTTACTATTTTTCGAAACCGTTATCAGAACAGCATTTTCTGGATTTTATAAAAGAAAAGAATGCGGATAAAACAGGAGGCGTCGCATGATAAGAGAGGATTTTCATTTTTTATCAAAGGATGCAAAGACAAAAATACACGGTGTGCGCTGGATGCCGGATGACGGTGCCGTGCACGGCGTGATCCAGCTTGTACACGGAATGCAGGAATATATCGGTCGTTACGAAGAACTGGCAGATTTTTTGACGGGGCATGGCTTTTTGGTTGTGGGTCATGACCATCTCGGTCACGGACAGTCTGTGCGAGATGAGCGTCGTCGGGGCTATTTTTGTAAATCGAAGCCCTCAGAGGTGCTTGTGGCGGATATTCATCAGGTGACTGCGATCACCCAGAGAGTATATCCGGACCTGCCTTACTTTATTTTTGGACATAGCATGGGTTCCTATCTGCTGCGCAGATATCTTACCGTTTACAGCAGTGATGTGGACGGTGCGATCATCTGTGGAACCGGCAGTGTGCCGGACGCAGCCTGTTATTTTGGAATGGCTGCCTGCGCTTTTATCGCGATGTTTCGCGGTTGGCATTATCGAAGCAGCTTTGTAAAGAAGGCTGCCTTTGGAAAACCTTATGCAAAGTTTTGCATGGATGGCAGTGTGCCGGAAAACAGCTGGCTGTGCAATGATGTGGAGCGGGTGAAAAAGTATTACAGTGATCCGCTGTGCACGTTTGATTTTACTCTGAATGGATTTTATGGGCTGTTTTCTACCGTTTCTTATGACAATCAGGAAAAATATGTCAAACAGGTCCGCACGGATCTGCCGCTCTTTATCATATCCGGATCGGAAGACCCGGTGGGAGATGCGGGTATTGGAGTCAAAAGAGTTTACCGGCAATATAAAAAAGCCGGATTAAAAGATGTTACAATGAAGCTGTACGAGGGCGATCGTCATGAGCTTATCAACGAGCTGGATCGTGAGATCGTATATGCGGACATATGGGAATGGATAACAAGTCATCTCTAAGGAGGGAAAAACTATGAAAAAGAGAAGCATGAAGAAATGGTTGGCAATGTTGCTGACCGCAGTCACAGTCTGCTCACTGGCAATGCCTGTGGCAGCAGAGGAAGTAGAAGGCGAGATCACAGAGGACGTGGAGGAAGATGACGCGGATGATACCGTGGAGGGAGAGATCACCGTTGATGAGGATGGCAGTGCACCTGTCGGTGAGGTAGAAGTCGATAACAGCGGAGTCAATGCAGACGATAACGTTGTGATCGAGGCGGATGATAAGCCGTATCTTGCACTTGGAGAGAATCTTTCCGCAGATCAGCAGGCAAAG
Source organism: bacterium (assembly GCA_004562765.1). Lineage (GTDB taxonomy): Bacteria > Bacillota > Clostridia > Lachnospirales > Lachnospiraceae > W0P33-017. The sequence goes on from SFRL01000030.1 coordinate 29,249, forward strand.
GTGCTCAGTCTGATGGGTATCGATGCAGCAAATCTGTCTGACTACAACGTGGTTTACATTACAAACGCGGAGGAGCACCAGTATCTGGATGAGTATCTGCCCGCGGAGAAGATCGGAACGAAGGCACTTTCCTCCGTTGTGATCGTCAAGAGAGAAAAAGGTAATGGACTCAATATTTCCACAAAGAATATCAACTACTGTACGATCGGAATGTATAAGAACGCGCTTGCCACGGCTGGTCTGAAGGATGCGGACATCATCGTGGCAGGTCCCAGCCCCATTTCCGGTACAGCGGCTCTGATCGGTGCCATGAAGGCATATTCCGAGATGACCGGAGAACCTGTTGATGAGGAAAGTCTGGACGCGGCAATGAATGAGATCGTCGTCACCGGAGAACTGGCAGATATCATTGCAGATGCCGATGACGGTGAGGTGGAGGAGTTCATCGCATATGTAAAACAGAAAGTCCTGGAGGGCGGCTTAAAGGACGAGAGCAGCATCCGCAAGTGTATTGACGATGCATTGAAGAAATATGATTTTTCCATGACTGATGATGAAAAGAATGAGCTCACCAGCGTACTGATGAAGATCAGCAAGCTGGATATCGATGTAGATTCCCTGCTGGATCAGGCAAAGTCACTGTATGACCAGATCAAAAACTCTGACGATGCACAGGGATTTTTCGCAAAGATCTTCCAGGGCATCCGGGATTTCTTCAAAAATCTGTTTAACTGGTAAAATTAAATCTTTTGCTTGAGAAAAGCGATCAAACCATCCGCAAAGCGCGTCACACCGGGCATAGCCTGGACCGCTTTGCGGTTTTTTTCGTTAAAGCCCACCAGAATGTTGTGGTTTGCCTCGGCGAGATAGTCAATGATACCATCGATATCGGATTTCATATTTTTCGGAAACTGAATATATAAGTGCTTGTTTGCGGTAATGTGCAGTGTGTAGGAAATGCTGAAATGATACCACAAAATATTGTGCAGTGTGGAATATTTGTAGATCCACACGATCTCGCTGATCGGAATGACCGTCACGGACTTGTTGGCAAAAGCGATAAAAAAGTGTTCCGTGATATACATATCCTCGGTGGCGAGCTGAGGAAGCGTGGCCAGTTCTTCTTCTGCCTGCGCTAAAAGTTCACTGCGCTTCCCGTACAGTCCCAACTGCCGGCTGGCGGGCGAGAGCACCGGAAACAGGGCGTACAGCGTGAACAGTACGATGCTGAGAAATGCGTAGACACCGGAGACAAAAAAGCATGCCAAAAGAATGAAACTGCTGACTCTGCCAAAACCGGGCTCCGAGATGATACAGTCGGAGACCGTATCGTAGAAGCCTGCCGTCGTCCAATCCAGATCGTCAGCAAGCTGCTCTGCCAGCAGGGCATAGCTTTCCGGCTGTCTGCGGATACTGGCGCGGATCGTCACTTCACGTACCTGGGGAAGACCTTCCTCGCAGGTTCGGGGGCTTAAGACGACAAGATAGCATCCGTCCTCGCGCATGGTGTAGTAATAGTATCCTGTGATAAAGCCGAGACGGCTCTGGGTATATCCGGTGAAATTCAGGTTGTGCAGAGTGGTTGTGATATACTGGTTACCATTGGCGGCAAGTGCCTCAATCTGCGCCTGATCGGAGATCTCCAGAGGGTGCATGAGAGATCTCATAGGGGTAGAAAACCAAACGATCACAAGAAAGATACAATAAATGATCGGAGAAAACACACGTCTGCCGTAGGTGCTCCGTATTTTTTTCGTGATAAGATGATCTAATTGCTGCATGATATTCCTCCATTAATTTTTAATTTTATCAAAAAAGCAGAACGATTCCAAGTAATAGTAGAAAGTTTTCCATAAAAATGCTATAGTAAGTAAAGTCATGAAGCAAAAGGGAGAGATGGAACATATGGATGCATACACCGGTTTTGCGGGTGTCTACGACCGGTTCATGGAGGATGTTCCCTATGAACAGTGGTGTGATATCATTGTGAATGAACTGAAAAAAGCGTCGATCGAAGACGGACTGCTGTTGGATCTGGGCTGTGGAACGGGAACACTGACCCAAATGCTCGCGGCAGAGGGATATGATATGATCGGCGTGGACGGTTCCGAGGAGATGCTGATGGAGGCGAGAGAAAAGACGAATGACGCGGACATCCTCTACCTCTGTCAGGACATGCGGGAGTTTGAACTGTACGGAACGGTCCGCGCGGTGGTCAGCACATGCGATACGATGAACTATCTGCTGACACGGTCGGATTTTATACAGACGGTTCGTCTCGTAAATAATTATCTGGATCCGGGCGGACTTTTTATCTTCGATCTGAATACGTTGTACAAGTTTCGTGAGGTAATGGGAAATACTACGATTGCGGAGAGTGGAGAGGACGCCGCTTTTATCTGGGATAACTTTTTCGATGAGGAAACCGGGCGCAACGAGTATGATCTTACGCTGTTTATAAAACAGGAGGACGGGCGGTTCGAGCGGCAGATCGAGGTGCACGAGGAGCAGGGTTATACGCTGGAGGAGGTCAAAGGATTTCTTGCGGCGGGCGGCATGGAATTTGTGCGTGTCTTTGACGCAGATACCTGCGAAGCGCCCACAGATACGAGTGAAAAGGTCTTTTTTATAGCAAGAGAAAAAGGAAAGTTGAGGGAAAATCATGAATGATTATATGGTGAGAGCGACGGCGGCAGACGGAGCGATCCGTGCGTTTGCGGTCACGACAAAAGATCTGGTGGAGTTTGCGCGTGTGCGCCATGACACCAGTCCGGTCATGACGGCGGCACTGGGACGCCTGCTTTCCGCAGGCACAATGATGGGAGCGATGATGAAGGGAGAGAAGGATCTGCTGACGCTGCAGATCCGGGGTGACGGACCGGGCAAAGGGCTGACGGTCACTGCAGATTCGAAAGGCAACGTCAAAGGATATCCGGAGGTTTCCGTGGTGGCGCTTCCGTCCAGATCGGACGGACATCTGAATGTTGGCGGAGCGATGGGAAACGGTGTGCTGCGCGTCATCAAGGATATGGGACTGAAGGAGCCCTATGTCGGTGAAGTGGATCTGCAGACCGGAGAGATCGCGGAGGATCTGACCTACTATTTTGCTGCCAGCGAACAGATCCCGTCTGTTGTAGGTCTGGGTGTACTGGTGGACAAGGACGGCAGCGTGCTTCAGGCAGGCGGCTTTATCGTACAGCTTATGCCCTTTACCAGCGAGGAAGTCATCAGCAAACTGGAGGGAAGCCTTGCAACGCTGGAGCCGGTGACAAAGATGCTGGAGCGGGGCTTTACGCCGGAGGTCATTTTGGAGGAGGTATTGACCTTTTTTGATGTGGAATTCAACGAGACGATGCCGGTACAGTTTCAGTGCAATTGCTCGAAGGAGCGCATTACAAAAGCGTTGATCAGCGTCGGCAAAAAGGGTCTGAAAGAGATGATCGATGACGGGGAGCCGATCCACGTCAACTGTCATTTCTGCAATACGGATTACACGTTTGACATTGATGAATTAAAGGAGATAGCAAAGTGCAGCAGGGTTTCATAAAAGTAGCGGCGGTAACGCCGGATATCAGGGTGGCAGACCCCCTGTATAATCGCGAGTCTGTGTTGAAAAAAGTTAAGGAAGCGGCAGAAAACGGAGCCGTTGTGATCGTGTGTCCGGAACTGTGCCTGACGGGATATACATGTAATGATCTGTTTTTGCAGGAGCTTCTCCTGCGTCAGGCAAAGGAGGCACTTGTCTGGCTGATGGAGCAGACGGTGGGACTGAATGCGCTGATCTTTGTGGGACTACCCTTTGAGCATCTGGGAAAGCTCTATAACGTGGCGGCTGTCATTAACCGCGGTAAACTGTTGGGGATTGTGCCGAAAACACACTTGCCCAATTACGGCGAGTTTTACGAGCAGCGCCATTTTACGCGGGGCATGGAGCACCCGGTTCCTGTCTGTCTGGGTGAGCATGCAGTGATGATGGGAACGCGGATGATCTTTGAGTGCAGGGAATACCCCACACTTCGCGTGGCTGCGGAGATCTGTGAGGACCTGTGGGCGCCTGATCCGCCCAGCACCTATCATGCGCTGGCGGGGGCAAACCTGATCGTCAATCTGTCCGCAAGCGATGAGACGACCGGAAAAGATATTTACCGCAGGGATCTTGTGAAAGGACAGTCCGCGCGTCTTCTGTGCGGTTATGTCTACTGCAGCGCGGGAGAGGGAGAGTCCACACAGGACATCGTATTTTCCGGTCACAACGTGATCGCCGAAAACGGCACGCTTCTCGCACAGGCAGAGCGTTTTACAAATGAGATCACCTATGCAGAGATCGACGCAGAGCGCATGAACGCAGAGCGCAGGCGCATGACGACTTTTGAGAGCAGGGGTCAGAGTGACTACCGGTATGAGAGTTTTTCGCTTGAGATGAGGGAGACGGAGCTGACGCGCCATGTAGATCCGACACCCTTTGTGCCCAGTGATATGTATGACCGCGAAAAACGATGCGAGGAGATCCTTGCGATCCAGTCCATGGGACTCAAAAAGCGGCTGGCGCATACCGGCTGTCAGAGCGCGGTTGTCGGTATTTCCGGAGGTCTGGATTCGACGCTGGCGCTGCTTGTGACCGTGCGTGCCTTCGATGCGCTTGGCATACCGCGTGAGAAGATCACCGCTGTGACGATGCCGGGCTTTGGCACCACCGACCGCACCTATGAGAATGCGGTGGGAATGATCCGGTGTCTGGGCGCAACTTTCCGTGAGATCTCGATCGTTCCAGCGGTCAATCAGCATTTTTCGGATATCGGACATGACGCGTCTGTTCATGATGTGACCTATGAGAACTGTCAGGCCAGAGAGCGGACGCAGATCCTGATGGATATTGCCAATAAGAGCGGAGGCATGGTCATCGGTACCGGAGATATGTCGGAGCTGGCGTTGGGCTGGGCGACTTATAACGGCGACCATATGTCCATGTACGCGGTCAACTGTTCCGTGCCGAAGACGCTGGTGCGCCATCTGGTGCGTTACTACGCGGATACCTGTGGCGATGCGAGACTCGCCGAGGTGCTTTACGATGTGCTGGATACACCGGTCAGCCCGGAGCTGCTGCCGCCGGAGGACGGCAAGATCTCGCAGAAGACGGAAGATCTCGTGGGACCTTACGAGCTGCATGATTTTTATCTGTATCAGATCCTTCGTTACGGTTTCTCACCGGCGAAGGTGTACCGCCTGGCGAAGCGCGCCTTTGCAGGCAGTTACGACGACGCCACGATCCTGAAATGGCTGAAGACTTTTTATAAGCGCTTTTTCTCACAGCAGTTTAAGCGTTCCTGCATTCCCGACGGACCCAAGGTCGGTACGATCGCGCTCTCACCCCGCGGTGATCTGCGCATGCCGAGTGACGCATCAGTGAATGTGTGGATGCGGGAAATTGAGACTTTGTAATATCACATGAAAGAAATAGAAGCGGCGATGGATATGATGAAGATCCATCGCTGCTTTTTCTTTTTCCATATATATAAATTTTACTGGTTTTTTACATATTCCTGACATTGGCTTGACGAGGACTTTTTATAATGGGGAAAAATAAAGAGACCGGGAGTAAAACGTGATGAAAACGAAGATTAAAAGAAACATCAGATTTTTTAGAGCAGTAAAAAGCATGGATCGAAAGAAGGTGCTGCGAAAACTGAAAGAACGACGACAGCAACGCAAAAGGAACCGTATGGTAAAAGAGATTCTGGGGAATATGCTCGTCTTTGAGATCATGGGATTGGCGGTGGTGCTTGGCATGACGATCGTGATCCTGTTTGTACTCTATTCCTCCATGCAGAATTTTCGTGACGAGAACATGAGAGCCATGCAGAGCCTTGAAAATATCCAGTATTGTAATGTCATGATCCAGAATACGAATTATAAGCTGATGCTCTGCACGGACGGGGAACAGAAGAAGGAATACTCCGAGCAAGTGAATGAGCTGGATATGGAGCTGCAGAGAGAGTTAAAGGCTTTGAAAAAGAGTTATTCGGAATCCGCAGACAGCGTTGTTGAGATCCAAAAGCTGCTGCAGGAGGCATTTCCGTTCCGCTCACAGGCGATTCTCCAGTCGCTGGTCGGCGAGAGCGGGAAAGCGGTATCCACGTTGGAGGAAAATTATCTTCCGTTGATCAGTGAGGTCAACCAAAAGCTGGAAAAATTAAATGATGCGAATCAGAAAAATGCGGATCAGGCGATGCTGGTGATACGCGGAAGTATTTTTGCTTTTGGCATCATCAGTGTGTGTTTCATGATGGCGATCGCAGCATTCGTATCCTTCAAGCAGCGGAAGGTCATCGGAATGATCTTAGAGCCACTTCATCTGGTGGAACAAGCAATGGAGGAAATGGCAAAAGGCAATCTGGAATTTGACATCGACTATGAGCGCAGAAACGAATTCGGACTGCTGGCGGAGCATTTGATCGTGACCGGTGAACGGCTGCGCAGTTATGTACAGGATATTTCAGGCGTATTGGGAAAAGTGGCAGAAAAGGATTTTACCGCTTCTGTAGGAGCTGACTATCAGGGGATGTTTCACCCGATCAAAAACTCAATGGAAAATATCATCGACTCCATGGAAGCAGTCGTTTATTCAGTCAGTGATGCGACAAAAGAGATATCTGCGGAGTCCGGTAATATGATGGAGATCGCAGATACACTCATGCAGTCTGCCAACAGGCAGGAATCGCTGGTAAGTTCTTTTGAGGAGGAGATGGATCTGGTTGCGGAAAAGGCCAATGAGAATTTTCGCGCGGCGGAAAGTATGGAACAGTATACGGAGCAGTCGGAGAACATTATCAATGAAGGCAGCGAATATATGAGCCATTTATCGGAGGTAGTTGTAAATGTGGAAGATACGTTTGCGAGTGTCAGTGAAATACTCCATATGATCAAGGATATTTCTGAGCAGATCACCATACTGACGCTGAATGCCTCCATTGAGGCGGCAAGAGCAGGACAGGCGGGAAAAGGATTTGCAGTGGTAGCGGGACAGATGCGACAGCTGGTCGAGCAGACCAGTGAGGCTACCGGAAGGACCGAAGAAATATTAAATGACGGACGTAAGGTCGTACAAAACGGAAAATCGGTCGTATCCTATGTTGAAAATAATTTTGCCTGTATTAAGGAGATCAGCGGTAAGATTGAAGATCATGCCAATGTATTGAAAGAAGTGTCTTTAGAACAGAGAAATGCTGTGGAGACATCCAAAAGACAGGTGGAGGTCATTCAGGAAATGATGGCGGGATACCAGAATATGGCAAACAGCATCCAACAGCAGAGTAATAATCTGAATGATCAGATTGATCATCTTGTGAACAGAATGGAGCAATTTCAGGTGAAGGCACGCTGAGATCCTGATGGGCAATGATATTTGCCAGCATATCACTGAGGACGACAAGGTCTGCGGAAAGCGAGGCCAATTCTTTTTCGGACAGACATTCGCTGAGCTTACAGGCAACGGAAGAAAGATAAAAAAGGTTGGAACAGCTGTTCATATTTGCGCCTCTGTACAGAGTTTGCTATATCATATGTGGGAAGTGAAGACATTGTGCCGCGCTTTCTAAGAAAGAATACGATTCATAATTACCGAAAATCAAACTGGGACAAATGGTTGCTCCAATCTATAGGTTTAATATTTCGTTCACAATAAAGAACGATGACAGCATCCGGGTTCATTTCATCTACATAGGAACGGATCGAACCGTCGAATGCCATCGGATGAATAATGTCAGTTTCTCCTATGTCACATGCGAGATAGGTGTTTAAGTAGAACCCAAATGAATCAGAAAGAATCAGTAATTTTTTATCATGATTCTCCGTATCAATATTATTTTTTATGATTGCAACGGCATCATTTGTCCATCGCGTACTGGAATATACGCCACCGTTGCTATTCATAATGCATTTTTGAAGATGGTCCGGATCATACAAAGTATTTCTATATTCACCCTGAGCTTCAAAGGATTTTGTTGGAATTTGAACATAAAAATCGGTCTTAAATTTCGGTTGGATTTCTGTGAAATCCTCAAACTCCGCATTGGCTCTTGTTACAGTTTGTCCTTGACCTCCAAACAAGGCATCTTCATGAATGATCATATCGTAAGAACTTTCATCAAAATATGTCATATTAAAATTCATGTCTGCGACCTCATTTAATTTTTGTGCAATAACTCCGGCTGCCCATAATCCGGTCTCTGCTGTCCAGTGATGGTCTGTCTTATAATAAGAACTATACCAGTCAAGACCGGATGTAAGCATTTCCTGACGCATATCCAGATAGTTAACATTTCTGGCAGCTAATGCTGCTTGTAGCGAATCTCCGTTCTCATTGGTGTATTCGTTGGATTCATCCAACGCCGAAAGCTGTTTATCAATAGGATTTACTTTAGAACCTGCATTTACATACAGAAAAGGGATGTTTTTATCTGCGAGATAATCTGAGAAATCCTCTATCGAATCTGCTATTTCAGAGATGTCTTCCTCTGATATTTGTGGCTGTTGATAAGTCAGATAACCATTTTCCATATATATGATCGTACTGTCTTCATCAGCTCCGGAAGCTCCCCATTTCCAATTCATCAAGTTATTGTATCCATACGATAATTCGGTTATGTACGATTGCCCTACAAGCAGATCGCTGGAATAAACGTCCACTTTTTCTTTCAGGCTATTAAAAATACGAACATAGCGGTTATCCTGTGGAAGTAATGCGAGTGTCAATACCGGATCTGTGTCACTCATCGTTTTTGTATTAAAGGGATATGGATGTTCCCAATTGATCGTTACGTTCGTATACCCATCGGAATTGTCTTCTGCATGTCCA
>SFRL01000083.1 GCA_004562765.1 bacterium
TGGAAATATGCCAAGGGGAGTAATTCAGAAAAGTGTATCAAAAGGAATAACCGGTGACGGATCAACATTTAATGGCACAATATTAGATATAAGCGGTAGAGGAGTTGTATCAGGAATATCGACTAGTAGATATAATGATTCATGCAGAGCTATAGTAACAGTGGATATTGACAACGGGAAAAAGACAATAACCGTGTCAAGTGGCGCGTCTGTGTCTGTGAATTTACAAAACTTGTTCAGCACGGTAGATGTTTCTGGAAGTGAAATAGATATATCAAGCTCCGGTAGTTTGAATGATCTTATATATTTCGAAGAATCGTTGAAAGTTTCCTGTGATTTGTATACAAATGTAAATGTTGCTACCACATATGCTGCATCTGCATCCGTAACGTACGGATTGCTTGAATAAATTGTGAGGTGTCTAACAATGAAAGAAGTAAAAACATACACCGACGGTGATTACACTGTCAACGAATATGATAACGGCACGGTCGAGCGGTACCTGACTGGTTCGGACAAGCCGATCGAGCAGGAAACAAAACTGACAGAAACGGAGGCGCTTGCATTGGACACAAATATCAAGATGGACTATCTGCTTGGCATCGCTGAGCTCCGAGAAATTTCGGGGGGGGGTATAGCGTGTAAGGTACTGGCGTTATCCGCCCGCAGAAAGGCGGTGGCGGCATGAGTTGGGCTGAGGCAAAGAAAATCAACAGCGACCCGATGACTCCTTTGAATGAGGGCGGCGTGAAGATTGTGAAGTCTATTCAACGTGGATCTTTTACTTCTAATCAAAAAGGAACTGAAAAAACGGTTGCTATTTCTACAGTGGACGCTTCAAAATCGCATGTAACATTCTGGTATGACAATACGGCTACTGAAAACGGTACTTCTTATTCTAATTATAAAGCGCCAAAATTAAAATCTATGAATGATTCTAGTTTCACTATAATAAGCGGTGACTATTATGCTTCTAGTTCCGGTGATTATTCGTACCAGACACAAACAATATACTATGAAATAATAGAATTTTATTGAAGGAGGGATTCACAATGTCACACTTTTACGCACAAATTGATTCACACAACATCGTAACTGCGGTATCGGATTTGAGCGGAGAAATCAAAGAATCTCATCCGATGTATGATTCGATGATTCGGATTCGAGAGTACGATACATCGCTTTTGCAGCATCAGACCGACACGGAGATTGTCACACACAAATACGTCGGAAATGATGCGGACGGATACGGAATCTTTGAGGAAGTCAGAGCGCCGATTCCGGAACCGCAACCGACCGAACAAGAGATACAGCAGGCAGAACTTAGTACAGCTATTGACTACAACAACTGCCTGAGAGAGATGGAACTTGACACAAAATAAAGACAAGGAGGGCAATAAAATGAGTAGTGCGAAAAATTTTAGGGGGGGGTAGAACACCACCCTAGAAAGTCCGAAAGGACGGTGATTTCATGAGTGATTGGGCGTTAGGAAAGAAGATGAACAGCCAGATTGCAGATGTTCCTCTGAATCATCTGATCTGGCTGAATGACTACAAGACGTATGGCGAGGATAGCTACGTATTTCAGAATAAGGATATTTTGCACGAGTTATATGCTAGTCCGATTGCAGCGAATGACAGAGGAATATTTAGTGAAGCTCTTTCATGGATTATTGAACAAAATGAGCAAGTCGGATCGTGGTTATCTAAAAGATATTCTATAAAGGCTGATTTAAAATCATTAGAAACCATAGAAGATGTCTCGTCAAATTTGGATGCAGTAACATCAATTGTTGCCGAAACGGAAGTATTAGAACGGAATCTATAAAAATGGATTTCAGAAAACAAATAGCGATATTATAACCGGATTGAGAGTGGCAAACACGAGCGGTTTAGTAAGTAAATTAAACGCATCATCTTTGTTCGATTCTTTCGGCAATCCGTTCATTTCTAGCTCTACCGTTGTGTCTTATAAACAAGATTATACCGACTCAATATGTTATGTAGGGACTGTTACGAATCAATCGACTAGCAGCAACGATCAAGGCGTGGCTTGTTACAGTTATGATGGTACGTATACATATGCATGGGTTAGATGCGCGTCTAATAAATCTGTAAATGCAAATTTAATTATGTGGGACGGTCTTTATCTCGGCGCAACATACTATCCAGTACGAGCAAACTATTCGATATATACATCTAAATAGGAGGGCAACTCGTGAAATCACTTAACGATCAGATCAAAGAAATCAGTGAAAAGCAGAACGACTTAGAAATCCAGATGGCAGAGATTCAGCTGCAGCAGGAACTCACCAACTGCAAACTGGAGCTGGCAGAAATGACGAGTGAAACTCAGTAAGGAGGACAAGCAGTATGAATAGTACATACAAAAATCTCAAATTGATTATCGCGCACAACAACGCGCAGTACAAAAGCAACGAGATCACCGAGGAGGAGTACAAACGATTCAAGGAAGAGTACCTTGGATACATGGATACATTCCTGATGCGCAAGAGGATCAGCAACGCGAATTACGATGAACTGTTTGACATGTTCATTTCGTTTGAGGATGAGAAGAATACGGAGGAGAGCGCATGAGAAATAAATTACAGATCTTAATAACAACAATCTTTGGCATGCTGTCATCATTGCTCGGCACACTGTATGTGCCGGTGCTGTTGATGGTGGCAACAAATATCATTGATTACATAACCGGTCTGGCAGCAGCTCCGTACCGGAATGATGGAGGGATCAGCTCGTATAAGTCGATCAGAGGAATCAAAAAAAAGGTTGCAATGTGGCTGTTGGTAGTCGTAGGAGCGATAGTCGATCAGTTGATCACATATACAACAGAGCTACTCGGATGGAAATTCCCGGTGACATTTTTGGTTGCATGCTTAGTGGCTATATGGATTATTTGCAATGAGCTGATCAGCATTCTCGAAAACATGCATGATATCGGCATGGATCTTCCGCCGTGGTTGCTGCCGCTGATCAAGAACATCAAGTCGAAGGCAGATGATATTGGATATACAGGGGAGGATGGAAATGGCATATATAATGAAGACACTTCTGGCACATCGTAGCAATTACGGAGTCAAACGCAGTAAGTCAGAGATCAAATACATCGCAATCCACTTCACAGCAAATGACGGTGATCACGATGAGGGCAATGCAAACTACTTTGCCAGCCAGCGAGAGCCAAAGGCATCTGCGCACTATTTTGTAGATGACGATTCAATCACCCAGTCAGTACCGGATGACTACGTGGCATATTCAGTCGGTGGATCAAAGTATACAGACTGCGCAAAGACCGGCGGCGGTAAACTGTACCAGATTGCAAAGAACCAAAATACGCTCAACATTGAGATGTGCGACACGGTCAAGGACGGCACAATCAAAGCGCAGGAGGCGACCATCGTCAATACGATATTGCTTGTGCGCAAAAAGATGAAGGAGTACAATATCGATATCGACCATGTGATCCGGCATTTCGACGTCAACGGCAAGCACTGCCCGGTGTATCTGATGGACGAGCAGGCATGGGCGGAATTCAAAGCGCGCATCATTGGCTACCGGATCGGGCGCACATACAAGACGGTAACAGCATGTTATCTGCGCACATCTCCTGGTACTGGATCAAATAAGGTATTATATAAGGGTGTATCCGGAAACCTTCAGGCGAAGTGCAAGAAGTTTAGAGGTTATGCAAGATTCAGCGGAGCATTTACGCTTACAGAGGTCAAAACGGTAGGTGATGATATCTGGGGCAAGATCAAATCCGGATACTGGGTGCCGCTGAAGTATAAGGGAATTAGTCGCGCAAAATTGAAATAATATGTTATAATCAATGCAAAATTTAGGTGTTAAAACGCCTCGAAAAACCGTTAAATAATTTATCGGTTAGCAACAAATTAGTAACAAAAGCTCGCAAACCCGCTAAAATCAACAATCTTTTCTGCAAAATCTTAAGAAATTCTTAAAGATTCACCATCTTGGAACTTCATAAAATATCCGTTACAATAGAACCATGATCGATCATAGTCCGGCGTGTGAAACCCTGGCATCGGAACGACAAGGATGCAGAGTCATAAAAGACGACACATGCCACAGCGTATTCAGGAGGAGAAAATGTACAACATACTGGTTTGTGATGATGAAAAGGATATTGTGTCCGCACTGGAGATCTATCTGCGCAGTGAGGGATATACGGTATTTCCGGCTTATAACGGCAAGGAGGCGCTGGACGTTCTGAAACGGGAGGAGATCCATCTGGTACTGCTGGATCTGATGATGCCGGTGATGGACGGAATGAGTGCGATGGTGGAGATCCGCGGGCAGAGCAATGTGCCTGTGATCCTGTTGACGGCAAAGAGTGAGGATACGGACAAGGTGCTGGGACTGAATGTCGGCGCGGATGACTACATCACAAAACCCTTTAATCCGGTAGAACTGTTGGCGCGTGTGCGCTCGCAGCTTCGGCGTTACATGCAGCTCGGAGGAACGGTCGCAAAGAAAGAGCGCTTTATGATCGGCGGTATTGAGCTGGATGACGTGACAAAGGAGATTACACTCGATGGGGATGCGGTTTCACTGACCAGAACGGAGTACGATATCCTGAAGCTTTTGATGGAGCATCCGGGGCGCGTTTTTTCACCGCGGGAGATCTACGAGGCAGTATGGAAGGATGCCTCGCTCGGAACGGAGAATACGGTGGCGGTACATATTCGGCATCTGCGGGAGAAGATCGAATACAACCCGGCAGAACCGAGGTATTTGAAGGTCGTATGGGGAAGGGGCTATAAGATGGAAGCCCATGAAGGAGGAAGAAATATATTATGAAGAATGAGGTAACGATCTGTGAAGGTACGGAGCGGTCATCAAAAAAATTGACAGGCAGTCTTGCCGCAAAGATCGTGGCGATCTGTCTGGTCATTGTCAGTGCTTTCATGTGCCTGGCATCCGCCGCTGCCGTTATCGCGGCAGATTACATGAACGTGTACAGTCAGGATGAGTCTGCTGTGCTGGCGAATTATAATGAGAAGATTTTAGACCGTTACAGCGTATATGCAATGGCCAATTACATGAATGAAAATGAGGAAGCATTAAAGGGACTGGATCAGACGAATTTCCGTTATGGGATCATAAAGACTGATGATTTTGACGCGGTGGATCTGAACGACCCGAAGAATTATGTGATCAGTAATATCGACCGGGAGATCGACCGTATCGATGTGAATCTCTATTCCTGCAACTGGAGCGAGTACACCGGGTATGATTATGATATGCGGCTGTTCGGCTATGCGTGGATCAACAATTATGGTGAACAAGGGGACTACACCTGTGAGAGCCAGGCGATCGATGGATATTTCTATGACTGGATGAATGAGACGCTGTACATCAAGGTGGGAGCGCGCCTCTATCCGTACATCGGGGAGATTCTGGTGACGCACCTGAATTCTACAGGATACACGGACCATACATTCATATCCGAGACAGAACTTGAGAGCGGTGCCGCGCAGGGAAATGATTCTAATGTGTCCGGGACATCTGAGGTAACGAAGATCGCCGGTGAAGTGGTGGATGAAGCAGAGGAAGTCACCTATTTGACGCAGGATGCAGCAGGTATGCAGGAAGTGGAAGAAAACATTTATACGGTGCAAGGGACGCTGAATAATTCTTATCTTAATGAGGCGCTTAATGAGTGGCGTTTTCCTTCCATGCTGCTGAATCTTTCCAATTCCGGTCAGTATCTGCGTGCAGCGGATGTTGTAGTCGTTGATGATCAGATGTTGTGTGAGCTGGGAGAGGTAAATCCAGACGGATACAGTGTGGACTATGTGTCAGCCGGAATGGCAACCGTTCCGGTGGTGCCGAAGACGGATGAGGCTGAAGTTGACAGCTACTATATCGTCTCCTATGCGAAGGATCCGTTGGATGTAAACGCTGATTTTAATGATTGTGACCTGTTGGCTCAGGCGAAGCTGCTTATAGATTTTGCATTTGCATATAAGTATGTATTTGTGGTTGTGTTGCTGCTGTCGGTGATCCTTGCGATCGTAGCCTTTGTGTTCCTGCTGTGTGCGGCAGGGCACAGAAACGGGGTGGAGGAACTGTGCAAGCGGCCGTGGGATGCGATCCCGGTGGACGTGAATGTATGCAGCGTTCTGTGCATGGATGCATTGCTTGCCTGCGCGGTCATTTATGTGGGCACCGAATGGAATCCGTTGAAATATCTGGTCACCTGGTTGTTCGCGGGAGCGGCAGGCATTCTGGCGATCCTTCTTCTGATCGAGTGCAGCATGAGCTTTGCGCTTTGGTGCAAGATGGGTAAATGGTGGCGACATACACTGGTTTATGCAGTTGCAAAATTGTGCTGGAAAGGCGTGAAAGTGCTCGGACGGTGGTGCTGCCGTGTTTGGAGACGTTTTATTGAACTGCTACACACCATGCGTTTTCTGTGGAAAGCATGGCTGAACCTCGGAGTCATTACATGTGTGGAGTTTTTGTTAATTGTGTTTTGTTGTAGCATGGGCAGTACAGAATTGTTATTTGTGTACTGGGTTCTGGAAAAACTGATCCTGTACCCGATCATTATTTTTGCGCTGCTGCAGATGAACCGTCTGCAGGAGGGTAGCAGGAAGCTCGCACAGGGAGATCTGACTGGCAAGCTCGATACATCGAAGATGTACTGGGAGTTTAAGAAACACGGAGATAATCTGAATGCGATCGGTGACGGCATGAATGCAGCAGTGGGTGAACGCATGAAGAGCGAACGCTTCAAGACGGAGCTGATCACGAATGTGTCACATGATATCAAGACTCCGCTGACATCCATCATCAATTATGTGGATCTGCTGGGCAAGGAGCAGCTGGAAAATCCAAAGGCGCAGGAGTATCTCGAAGTGCTCAGCCGTCAGTCGGCGCGTCTGAAAAAGCTGATCGAGGATCTGATCGAGGCATCCAAGGCTTCGACAGGAAACCTGAAGGTCGTCATGGAGGTGTGTGACGCGCAGGTGACGCTCGTCCAGACGATCGGAGAATATGAGGAAAAACTGGCACAGGGACAGATCGAGCTGCAGATCCGGGAACCGGAGGAACAGATCCGGATCAATGCGGATAGCAGACATCTGTGGCGCGTGTTTGACAATCTGATGAACAATATATGCAAGTATGCGCAGCCCGGCACACGTGCCTATGTGAATCTGGAGCGTGTGGGGGATCATGCAGAGATCACCTTCCGCAATATTTCCAGAGAACCGCTCAATATCACCAGTGAGGAATTGATGGAGCGATTTGTGCGCGGAGACAGCTCACGCAGCACGGAGGGTAACGGACTGGGTCTGTCGATCGCCCGCAGCCTGACGGAGTTGATGGGAGGCGTACTGGAACTGATCGTGGACGGCGACCTGTTCAAAGTGGTTCTGACATTTCCTGTGATAAATGACTAAAAAGCGTTTTCTTTTGGAAACGATTATGTACAATTTTAACTGAATTTGGAAGAAAGATTAGTTTTTTAACAAAACATACTGGACAAATTAATAAAAGAATGTTATTATATCACCAACTTAAAAAAATTAAGCGAAACAAAGGCGTTTCAACCAAGGGGTTGAAGCGCCTTTTTTGATGCCGAATATCCGGAGGATGGGAAACAGATGAGCTTCTCATTTGTAGGCAGATGCTTGGAAATGTTATGAGGTGAAAATTATGAGACAACAATTAGACAGTGTGGACAGAAAAATTTTACATATTTTACAGGAGAATGCAAGAACCTCTTTGAAGGATATCGCATCGCAGGTGTTTTTATCTTCACCGGCGACTTCCGCCCGGATCGATAAGCTGGAGCGTGAGGGCTATATTCTAGGCTATCATACATGTGTGAATAAAGAAAAACTCGGAAATCGTATCCGTGCGTTTATTAACGTGGAAGTACTTCCCGGAAAAAAAGAGGCTTTTCTCAATCTGGCGCGCGCCTGCAATAATGTCATGGAATGCAGCTGCATCACAGGTGATTATTCCATGCTCTTGGAGGTAGCTTATTCCAATACGAAGGAGCTGGAGGCATTCGTATCTCAGGTACAGAAGTTTGGCAAGACCCAGACACAGATCGTTTTCTCTACTGCGATCGAGCATCGGGAGATCCCCACATTGGTTGGTGAGCCTGCGTAAAGGAACAAGGCCCCGAACACACAGACAGAATGTGTGTCCGGGGCTTTCTTTTTGCCCTAAAAAACGTTATACTGATGGAAGCACAATTTAGTGAGGAGTAAACGGATGTTTCTGTTAGATAAAAGTGTGTCTGTCACACATCAGCTGAGGAAGATCGGGAATATGCGTCCTGTGGAATTGGCGATCCGACGTCTTTACAGGGACATGGACGCTGTGTTGGAAGAAACCGGGGCGCCGTCGGGCGGACAGATCGTTCTGACTTATGAAAAGATGCCGGAGGAGCGCTATCGGATTTTGATATCTGAACGGCAGCTTCACATTTTTGCAGGGGATGAACTGGGCTTTGTCTATGCGCTGTTGCGGATCAGTGAGGTTTATCTGGGAGTGAAGCCTTTCTGGTTTTGGAATGACCAGAGGTTTGAAAAAAAGGCGTTCATAGAGATTCCGTTGGGTGAGTTGTATGCACCTGAATACCGTGTGCGTTTTCGTGGGTGGTTTGTGAATGATGAGGTATTGCTCAGCCATTGGGATGCAGGTGTCAGTTCCTCTTATCCATGGGAGATGGCGTTTGAGGCACTGCTTCGACTGGGTGGAAACACGGTGATCCCCGGAACGGATCACAATTCAAAAATCTATGCGGATCTTGCATCGGACATGGGATTGTGGATCACACATCATCATGCGGAGCCACTCGGCGCGGAAATGTTTGCGAGAGCATACCCGGAATTGGAACCATCGTTTCGGAAATATCCGGAGCTGTTTCGAAAGCTGTGGAAGGAAGGTATCGATCGGCAGAAAAATCGGAAGGTCATTTGGAATCTCGGATTTCGCGGGCAGGGAGACTGTCCGTTCTGGGAGGCTGATCCGGAATATGATACACCGGAAAAACGAGGTGTTTTGATCAGTGCCGTGTTGCGAGAACAGTATGAGATGGTCAAGCAAGCGGATCCGGATGCGGTATGCTGCACGAATCTTTATGGTGAAGTGATGGAACTGTATCGTCAGGGTGTACTTTCCATTCCGGAGGATGTCATTCTTATATGGGCAGATAATGGATATGGGAAGATGGTATCCAGAAGACAGGGAAATCATAATCCGCGTATTCCGGCCTTACCGGAGACTGCGTCGGCTGATCAGAATCACGGAACCTATTATCATGTGTCCTTTTATGATCTGCAGGCTGCGAACCATATGACGCTTCTGCCCAATTCGATGGAATTTGTGGAACGGGAACTGGAGCAGGCGTATGCTTGTGGCATCAGACAGCTTTGGCTGATCAACTGCTCAAATGTGAAGCCCCATGTATATGCCTTAGATTTCGTGGCGGATCTATGGAAAAAAGAACCCATGCATGCGTCGGAACACAGGGAAGCGTATGTAAAGAACTATTATGGCAAAGATGCGCTGCTTGTACAGAAGCGCAGCCGGTGTATCAGCGATTACGCGGAGAGTACGGCGCGTTTTGGCGGACATGAGGATGAACGTGCAGGCGAGCAGTTTAGCAATTATCTGACGAGACATTTTATACATGCATGGATGAAAAACGGGCTCGAGGCGCCATGTGAGGAACTGTTCTGGTGTGTGCCTGAGGATTGTCTGTCGAAACAGATCCGGTGGTATGAAAAAACATGCGGTGAGAGCCAGGAACGCTTTGAAAAGCTTTTACGGGGTTGTGAGGATGCGGCGGCAGATTCGGTCTTGTGGGAGGATTCCATACTTTTGCAGGTGCGCATGCATGCCGAATGTCTGCGCGGAGCGGTCATTTTTTGCAAAGCATATGATCAGGCGGCGAAGGGTAACTATATTGAGGCATTTTTTCTGCTTGGTCAGGCAGCAGATCATTATGAGGCAGCGGATGCTGCAATGCGTTTGCGTGAGCATGATAAATGGAAAAATTTTTATGCCAATGATTGTCTGACGGACATCAAGGAAACTGCCTATCTGCTCCGTGTTTTGATGAGCTATGTCCGTGTCATCGGTGATGGACCGGACTTTTATCTGTGGCAGCGTGAGGTGACTTATTCTCCGGAGGATAAGCGTGTTGTGCTGCTGACAAATCTGGAAAATCATATGACGGATGCTGCCCTATATGAGCAGATGAAACATATGCGATAGTGTCAAATGACCTATGAAAAAAATGAGCAAAAGAAAAAGGCTCAGATGAACCTTGAAAACTGTAGATATTTTAGGTTTTGGTAGCTTACCGCCA
>SFRL01000031.1 GCA_004562765.1 bacterium
GGACATCTGCATAATTTTAGTTTACCGGAGAATGTATTTAAGAAATTGACGGAAAACCAGTTTCTTACATGGTCAAAAATGGCGGGTGTATATTTTAGATTTCCGACAGAGAATTATGAAGATATTTATTGGGATGATGATTATAGGGAAGGAGAAAGTATTAAGTCATGGATGAGAAGAAAATATACAGGACCATATAAATATAAAGGTTATGGTGAGCATTATCTTATGAATCAGATAGAAGTAAAAGATATGTTTATAAGGTGGGATGAAATCACCGTTCATGAGTTTGATTTTAGAGCAGAAAAGCAACCAGAGCCTTATAATGTAAAGCTAAAGGAAGCAACAATAGATCAGGTAATGAATGCATTTTCAGATGTTATGTGTCACGAATTGATCGAAAGATTACCTGTATCTGATGTTCTCAGTACAAAGGATAACGGAGAAGTAGATTTTGCAAAGCTTAAGAAGTACATAACTTCCCAATTAAAGAATTTCAAAGTAGATGATGCAGTGGAGGAATATAACAGCAAGAGGTTTGGAAGTTTAAAGCAGGAGCGTGAATATTTGGAAAGCTACAATATCGTGGTATTACCTGTCACAGAGCAATTAATTTATAGCTATGATTATGGTGATGGCTGGAAAGTGTTAATTACTTGTGAGGATATCTATCACTTGGATGAGAACGGCGTATGGAAAGGAGAAAACGGAAAAGTAGAAGCTAATATAGTTGATGCACTGGAAGAAATCATTGTCAAGCATCGCCCAATCTGTATCGAAAAGGATGGAATAGAGCTTGTTGATGATGTTGGTGGTATTGGTGGCTTTTGCAGAATGCTAAAGACAATATATGAAGCTGATATTTATGATGAAGAAGATATGGAAGAAAGAGACAGTATGCTCGCATGGGCGGAAATGATGGGATGGACGGGAAGAAGAATTAGCCCTAAACAGACATTGTAAGCTGAGGGATTCTTCACGGCAAGAAGGATATTACTGAGGGCAGGGTATGTAAAAGTGTGGGTGCAGGATGTTTCTGGCAAGCAGCCTGAAAAAATGAATCAATTCGGCTTTCATGGGGAATACTTTAGAGTATTTATCGATGGAGGCAGAAGATATGAAAGGTACATTTTATGGCTGGTATATGAAATGCCAGTCTGCTTCACAGACTTTGGCAGTGATTCCGGCAGTCCACCAAAGTGGAAAGAGACGCACCTTTAGCTGCATGCAGAGCTTTGTACCGTTTTTGTATAAACGGAAGTACTGTATTTTATTTTGAAACAGACAAAGCATCTTTTGAATATGAATATCCATGAGTTGAACCCGAAAAAGAGTTTGATAATTATTCGGAATACCCACAAGTTTATTGTGAACTTGTGGGATTTTTGGTATTATTTTATATGTGGAGGATATGTGATGGGAATATTTATTAATTGCCTTGCGGTAGTATTCAGTACAATTATCGCGATTTGCGGAATCAGTTATTTTGCGCGTGAAAAGAATGCCGGAAAGCTGCGGTATTATATGCTTGTGATGGGCTTTTTCGGGGCGCTATGGAGTGGCGGCTATGGTATCATGGGATTTACAGAAACAGCAGAACAAGCAAATGTATTCCGCGCAGTGGGAGTGATAGGCGTTGCGGGTTTTATGATGACAGAAGCGCTGATGGTTGCTTATATGGTGGGGCTTCCGAAGTGGCTGTTTCGCGCATATGCGATTGTCTTTGGGATTTTTGTCGTTATCGATCTGCTTTTCTTTATACCCGATCAGCACACCTTTTTGCGGATTGGTGGAAGAATGTGCTATTATTCAACAAACAGTGTTGGAAGAATGATACATAATGCATTTTTGGTATTTGTCGCGGTGACAATGCTAGCGATTGCCGTTATCTGGGTTCGTAAGGATAAACCGACACGCCAGGTCTATTATGTCAGGGCTGCGATTCTGGCAAATCTGGCAATCTTGTTTTCCTGTATTCCGGATACAATTCTGCCAATTTTAGGAAAACCTTCATTCCCGAGCTCTGCTTACGGCATGTTTTTGACCTATATGATCACATGGTTTTGGGCCACCCGTTTTAATGCATTCAGCATTACGGTTAGCAATCTGAGTCAATATATCTACGATTCTGCAAACACCGCGATATTGATTTTTGATGAACACTTCCGGCTTGTCTTGGCGAATCATTATGGTCAGGAGCTTTTGGAAATTGAAAAGATTGAGAATCAAAAGCTTTTCGGGCTGTTTCAGAGTACACAAGAGGAAGTTGAGCGGCTGCAGAATACGATCTTACTGGAGAGCAAGGGAGTTGCAGAACTGGTATCAGTACATGGAGAAATCAGTTGCTCGCTGAATTTTTCGGTTGCAAAAGATTTTCATGACGATCCTTATTGTATTGTTTGCTTTGTCTATGATCTTACAAAGGAAAAAAATATGCTGCAGGAGCTTGTTCAGGCAAACGAAGCAAAGAGTCGGTTTCTTGCCAATATGTCTCATGAGATCCGTACGCCCATCAACGGCATTCTGGGTATGGACAGCATTCTTTTAAAAGAATGCAAAGATGAGAACTTAAGGGAATATGCGAAAAATATCCAGAGTGCAGGACAGTCATTGCTTTCGATTATCAATGATATTTTGGATATATCAAAGATTGAGTCCGGCAAACTGGAAATTCTGCCGATCAAATACCAATTGTTTTCGATACTGAACGACTGTTATAACTTAACAAAAGTAAAATTGCAAAACAAATCGGTTGAATTCGTCATGCAGATCAATGAAAACCTACCTTCCTGGCTATATGGGGATGAAGTGCGGATCCGGCAGATCATCAACAATTTTCTTTCCAATGCGGTCAAATATACGAAAGAGGGAAAGGTTACATTTTGTCTGGATTATGAAGAACGATCGAATGGGCAGATTTTGCTTGTCATATCAGTTGCTGATACAGGAATTGGAATCAAAGAGGAAGATTTAGGAAAGCTGTTTGAAGCATTTTCGCGGATCGAAGAAAAACGTAATCGCAATATCGAAGGAACCGGTCTGGGACTGAATCTGGCGAAAAGCCTGGTGGATCTGATGGGTGGAGAACTTTCCGTGGAGAGTACCTATGGAAAAGGGTCTTGTTTTACTGCCAAAATACCGCAGAAAATTGTAGATGCCAAGCCCATGGGGGATTTTAGCAAACGATATCAACAGTACCTCAATACTTCAGATGACAACGTACGGTCGTTTTTGGCACCGGAAGCAAAGATTCTTGTTGTGGATGATGTGGCAATGAATTTAAAGGTAGTAGAGGGTCTTTTGAAAGAAACTAACATACAGATCGATACAGCTGTCAGTGGCAGGGAATGTCTGGAATGCATAAAAAGGAAGAAGTATGATCTTGTTTTTCTGGATCATATGATGCCGGAAATGGATGGCGTTGAGACACTGCAGAACATGAAGCTGCTACCTGATCATCCGAATAGGGAAACACCGGTGATCATGTTGACAGCAAATGCGATCGTAGGAGCAAAAGAAGAATACATGGAGGCAGGCTTCACTAACTACCTGACAAAGCCGATCCGGGAGACGGAATTGCTGGAGATGCTCCTCAAATATCTGCCGATAGAGCTTATTTGTGAGAAGGATGATCAGGAAAAAGAAAGATCGGAAATAGCAGAACCGGCGGCGTGCATGGATGAGCCGGAAGCAGGCAAAATGGGGCAGCTGGAAAAGCTGGAAGCGTTGGATGTGAAGACCGGACTTGCGTATTGCATGAATGAGGAAGATTTTTATGTGGAAATGCTGGAGGAATATTTGAGATCGGATAAGGTGACAGATCTGGAGCGATTTTTTATCGATGAGGATTGGGATAATTACAGAACACTGGTCCATGCTTTAAAGAGCACCTCCCTGACAATTGGCGCGGTGCATTTGTCAGGGGAGGCGAAAGCGCTGGAGCTGGCAGCAAAAGAGGCCGATGCAGATTATATCCGTTCACATCATAAAGCTGTGATGGAAGAATACATGGGTCTGACAGACCAGCTGAGAAAAATACTGTTGTAGGCAAGTGTAAGCATGGACGGTGCTTTTGCCAGTGTCCAATGCACGCAGAGGAGTTGTAATATGAAGGGAAAACTATTTACAGATGATGTCTTTTGGAGAAAGCTTTTTCAGCTGGCGGCACCGATCGCGCTGCAAAATCTGATGCTGGCATCGGTGGCTGCAGCGGATGCGCTCATGCTTGGGCGTGTGACACAGAACTCGATGGCGGCCGTGTCACTGGCAACTCAGATCCAGTTCATTCAGAATATGGTTCTGATGTCGATCGTGTCTACGATCGTTATTCTGGGCGCGCAGTATTGGGGAAAGAAGGATATAAAGACAATCAATGATATTTTTTGTATCGGGCTTCGATTAAGTGTAGCTACATCACTCGTCTTTTTCATCGGATGTACATGCTTTCCGCGGTATCTGATGCTGATCTTTACAAATGAGGAGGCATTGATCGCAATCGGCATCCGCTATCTGAGGGTGGCAGGCTGGTCGTATCTTCTGACCGGTATCTCCCAGTGCTATCTGGCAATCATGAAGGTCAGTGAGCATGCACTGCAGACGGCGATCGTCAGCTCCGGAGCGGTGATCATCAATATTGTACTGAATGCAGTTTTTATTTTTGGCTTGTTTGGAGCGCCGGAGATGGAAGTGCAGGGTGCGGCGCTTGCAACACTGATCTCAAGAGTTGTTGAACTGTTATGGGTGGTCATTTATTCTTATCAAAAAGGGTACCTTCACCCGCATTGGAGCGGTCTGTTTAAAAGAAACCGTTTACTGTCCATGGATTTTCGTAAATGTCTGCTCCCGCTTTTAGGTGCCAGTCTGTTCTGGGGTGTAGGCTTTACTTCCTATTCGGCATTTATGGGACATCTCGGAACGGACGCGACTGCAGCCAATTCCATTGCCGCCGTGGTCAGAGATCTGGTTTGCTGCCTGTGTAACGGCCTTGCCAATGGCGGCGGGATCCTTGTGGGCAATGAACTGGGTGCCGGAAAGCTGGAAAAGGGAAAGCAGTACGGAGACCGGTTAGTGAAGATCGCATTTTTGACCGGTTTTTTGTCCACGGCGATCATGCTGGCCGTGACACCTTTTGTCACCGACTTTGTGAAGATGACGGATCAGGCAAATCGGTATCTGATGGGGATGATGATCATCATGGCGTTCTATATGATCGGGCGTACTGTAAATACCATCATCATTAACGGAATCTTTGCGGCCGGTGGAGATACATTGTTTGATATGTACAGTCTGGCTGTCTGTATGTGGGGCATTGCAGTTCCGCTGGCTGCAGCAGGAACCTTCTTCTTGAACTGGCCGGTTCTGGTTGTTTATGCATGCACCTGCCTGGACGAAGTGGGGAAGATTCCATGGGTCATGTACCATTACCGAAAATATAAGTGGGTGAAGGACCTGACCCGCTAAAATATAAAACATCAGCCGGGGCACTGTTTGCTGTTCCGCTCTCTCAAAAGTCCGACCCATCAGTCGAACAATGGGAGGGCGGTTTTTTATGCTTTCTGGCACGGGATTAGACAGATGTAAGTATTTGTAAAATTGACAGAATCGCAGGAAGATGTTACTATTTAGGAAACCAGAAAAATGAAATTAGTTTCCGAGTTTCCGGAGGGATGTACATGGATTTAGAACAGAAGATATTGGAGGCGGCGATCATCGTCTTTAACAAAAAAGGAATGAAGTTCACGATGGATGATCTGGCGAAGCAGCTGGAGATCAGCAAGAAGACGATTTATACGGTGTTTTTGAACAAGGAAGCGCTGCTGTACGCGATGGTGGATTATATGTTTGACTCGATCAAGGAGAGCGAGCGGGCCATTGTGGAGGATGAGGAACTTTCGCTGATCGAAAAGATCAGAAAGATCCTTGTGGTTCTGCCGGAGGGGTATCGTGAGTTGGATTTCAGCCAGCTGTACCAGCTGAAGGAAAAATATCCAAGGATCTATAAAAAGGTGGAGTATCGGCTGGAAACCGGATGGGAGACCACGATCGCTTTGCTGGAACAGGGAATTGCAGAAGGGGTTATTCGGCCGATCCGGATCCCAATTTTCAAAATGATGTTTGAGGCTGCTCTGGAGCAGTTTTTCCAGAGGGATATCCTTGCGATGAACAAGATCTCATACGCGGAGGCGCTGGATGAAGTGCTGGCGATTCTGGTAGATGGAATTAAAACGGGGGAGATGACATGAGAGAACGGATCTATTTAAACAACGGGTGGAAGTTTTCAGAAAGCTACGATGAGGCAATGTGCTTCGAAGCGTTTGATGAGAGTGGGATGGAGAATGTGCGGATTCCGCACACATGCAAGGAGCTTCCATACCATTATTTTGACGAATCTTTGTACCAGATGGTCAGCGGATATCGGAGAAGTTTTGTGGCTCCGGAAAGCTGGAAGGGACAGCGCATTGTTCTCACGTTTGACGGTGTTGCCCACGACAGTGAAGTGTTTTTGAACGGGGAAAAGGTGGCGGAGCATCACTGTGGCTACACGGCATTTTCATCAGACATCAGCGAAAAGCTGCGCTACGGGCAGGATAATCTCCTGACTGTACGTGTGGACAGCAGGGAAAGTCTGAATGTTCCGCCGTTTGGATTTGTGATTGATTATATGACCTACGGCGGCATTTACCGGGATGTGTATGTGGAAGTTTTCAATCAGGAGCATCTGGAAGATGTATTTGTAAAACCGATGGTTTCTTTCGGAAAATCGGATGCCGCTCGGCGAATCTCGCTGGAATCGGAAGTGACAGTAAGCATTTCCGGAGAACATACGTCACTTCGTCAGTGGATCCGCAAGAAAGGTGACGAAGAATACAGCTTGCTTGGTGAGAAAGTGATTACCGGACGGAAGGAGATGCTCGCATTTTCCAATCTTGAGGCACTGAACCATATTGCCCTTTGGGATATCGATGTTCCGGTGCTCTACGAGGTCAAAACAGAGCTTTGCCGAGCAGGAGAGGTGCTGGATGAACAGGTTGTCACGACCGGCTTTCGAAAAGCAGAGTTTCGTGTAGACGGATTTTATCTGAACGGCAGGAAATTAAGGATCCGAGGTTTGAACCGTCATCAAAGTTATCCGTATGTCGGTTATGCGATGCCGGCCTCCGCGCAGAAAGCGGACGCGGATATTCTGAAAAAGGAGCTTGGTGTCAATGCCGTGCGGACTTCTCATTACCCGCAGTCGCATGACTTTTTGGACCGGTGCGATGAGTTGGGATTGCTTGTATTCACGGAGTTCCCCGGCTGGCAGCATATCGGAGATGAAGCATGGAAAGAACAGGCGGTACAGAACGTCCGGGACATGGTATTACAGTATCGGAATCACACTTCCATTATTTTGTGGGGTGTGCGGATCAACGAGTCGGTAGATGATGATGCGTTTTACGAGCGCACGAATGCTGCCGCTCATGAGCTGGATGACACGCGCCCGACGGGAGGTGTACGGGCAAGTAAAAAGAGCCATTTGCTGGAAGATGTGTATACATACAATGATTTTATCCATGACGGAAAACTGCCGGGCTGTGAGAAAAAATCAAAGGTTACTTCTGATGTGAGCAAGCCGTATCTGATCAGCGAGTATAATGGGCATATGTATCCGACAAAAGCATTTGACTGTGAAGGACGAAGAACGGAACATGCGCTGCGCCATGCAAATGTGTTGGATGCCGTGGCGGGTCAGGAAGATATAGCGGGAAGCTTCGCGTGGTGTATGGCAGATTATAATACCCATAAGGATTTTGGCAGTGGGGACCGCATCTGCTACCACGGCGTGTTGGATATGTTCAGGAACCCGAAAATGGCAGCAGCTGTCTATGCAAGCCAGCAGGAGGCAGATCCGGTGTTGGAGATCAGTTCTTCCATGGATATCGGAGAGCACCCGGCGTGCAACTGGGAGGATCTGTACATTTTTACAAATGCGGACAGTGTACGGATGTACAAAAACGATCAGCTGATACGGGAGTATAAAAAGGAAGAAACCAATTGGAAAAATATAAAGCACGGACCGATCCTGATCGATGATTTTGTCGGAGATGTGCTTGAGACAAAAGAGCATATGTCGAAGAAACAAGCGGAAAGCGTGAAAAAGCTGCTGAATACGGTGGCGCGAAGAGGAGTGAATCACATTCCGGTGCGTTTGTATCCGACAATTCTGAAGCTTCTTTTCGTGTACAGGATGAATCTGGATCAGGTGACAGATCTGTACACCAGATATGTCGGAGACTGGGGCGGGGCTTCCACCTGCTATCGCTTTGAGGCAGTGAAAGATGAAGCGGTTGTAAAGACTGCCGTGAAGGAGCCGATGAAAAAGGTGGCGCTGGAGGTGGCTGCGGATCGTGTGAACCTGACGGAAGGACGAACCTACGATGTGGCATCTGTGCGGATTCGGGCGGTGGATGAGAACGGAAATGTGCTTCCGTTCTACAACGAACCGGTGCAGCTTTCCGTAGAGGGGGAAGGTGTGCTGATCGGACCGTCTGTGATCTCGCTTCACGGCGGTATGGGCGGCACGTATGTAAAGACCGTCGGAACAGCTGGTCATATCCGTCTCACGGTCAGCTGTGCGCAGGCAAAATCGGTTTGTATGGAGTTTATAGTTACATGCCGGGAGGACATCGGCATGGGAAACTGTGCGGAATAAATTGGATCATCAAACGGTGAAGCTGAGAGAACACCGCGGAAGGGGGATAAAAAAGTGAAACTGACAGGAAGAGAAAAGGCCGCCTACGGGCTTGGTGCAGTAGGAAAAGATATGGTCTACATGCTCTCTGCGAGCTATGTATTGTATTATTATCAGGATATTTTAGGCGTCAGCGCGATCGCAATGGGTGTGATACTGATGGTAGCGCGTGTGTTTGATGCCTTTAATGATCCGATCATGGGTATTATCGTGGCAAAAACAAGAACGAGATGGGGAAAATTCCGTCCGTGGCTGTTGATCGGAACACTGCTGAATGCGGTCATTTTGTATCTGATGTTTGCAGCGCCGCCGGCGCTGGATGGCAGCGGACTCATCGCATATGCGGCGATCACTTATGTGCTCTGGGGAGTGACCTATACGATGATGGACATTCCGTACTGGTCCATGATCCCGGCATTCACAGAAGGTGGGAAAGAACGGGAAGGACTTTCTACTTTGGCGCGCTCCTGCGCAGGTGTCGGCTCTGCGCTCATTACGATCATTACGATGAAATGTGTGTATCTGTTGGGGCAGGGAAATGAGAGAACGGGATTTAGACTTTTGGCACTGATCATCGCTGTTATTTTTATTGTATTTATTTCTGTTACCTGTATCAATATTAAGGAAAAATCTACCGCTGACGTGGATTCGCCATCCATAGGACAGATGTTTTCGGCGCTGCTCCACAACGATCAGGCAATGGCTGTTGTGGTTACCATTGTGCTGATCAACTGTTCCATTTATATTACTTCAAACCTTGTCATTTATTTCTTTAAATATGATTTTGGCGGAGCGAACTGGTACGACAGCTTTACGCTTTTCAATATGTTTGGAGGAGCTATTCAGATTCTATCCATGATGGTCTTTTTTCCGGTGATACGAAAATGGCTCAGCTCCATCAACGTGTTTTTTGTCAGTCTGGGTATGGCTGCACTGGGATATGCGATCCTTCTGGTGCTCATGTTTACCAATATGACAAACGTGCATCTGCTGTTTGTTCCGGGATTTTTGATCTTTGCCGCGTTTGGCTTTCAGACGGTGCTCACGACCGTGTTTCTTGCAAATACGGTGGATTACGGGGAACTGAAAAACCAGAGAAGAGATGAAAGTGTTATTTTTTCGATGCAGACCTTTGTGGTAAAGCTGGCATCCGGCGTGGCTGCCATGATCGCTTCTGTCTGCCTGGCAGTGTGTAAGCTGAGCAATGATACGACACAGGTGGTGGATGCTGCTGCCGGCAGCTCTGTGCTCGGCCTTCGGTTTACGATGACGGTGATACCCATCATCGGTCTTGTAGCCACCTTCTTCATTTTCCGGAAACGTTACATTCTGACGGAGGAAAAGGTGGAGGAGATCGCAGCACAGGTAAAAGCAAAAAGGGAGCGTGAAGCACAATGATCGAGAGGATAAATCAAAGTTTTCTGCTGTATACAGAGCACACGACCTATGCATTCCGGGTGATGGAGAGCGGTCAACTGGAGCATTTATATTATGGAAGAAGATTGACTCTTGATGCGGATGGGATCGAAGCCCTTGGGGAAAAGCGAATGTTTGCGCCGGGGAATGCGTGTATTTACAGCCCGGAGTTTCCGGAGATTTCTCTGGAAGATGTCTGTCTGGAAATGTCGGCTCACGGAAAAAGTGATATCAGAGAACCGTTTCTGGAAATCGTCCATGCGGATGGCAGCAGCACCTCCGATTTTGTTTTTGACAAGGCGGAGATCACAGCCGGAAAGCCGGAGTATCGCACGCTTCCGGGGTCGTATGGCGCGGAAACGGAAGTGGAGCATTTGTGTGTGACACTGAGGGACAGCGCTTATTCGTTGGAACTGGAATTGCACTATTATGTATATACGGGGTGTGATGTGATCACAAGGAGTGCCAGACTGATCAACCGGAGTCAGGAGCCGATCCAGTTGCTTCGCATGATGAGTATGCAGATGGATTTTGACCGGAGCGGATATGTCTTTACAACATTTCACGGGGCATGGGTCAGAGAAATGAATCGCAATGATGTGACGGTACATGCAGGAAAATGTGTGAATGCATCTTACACCGGTACATCCTCAAGCCGTTCCAATCCGTTTGTAATGCTGAGCCGGGAGGAGACAACAGAGGATGCGGGTGAATGCTATGGTTTTAATCTGATCTACAGCGGCAATCATTATGAGGCGGTAGAAGCAGGAAGCTACGGAAAGACGCGGATCTGCTGCGGAATCAATCCACAGACGTTCTGCTTTACGATCGCTCCCGAAGAAGATTTCGAGGCGCCGGAGGCAGTGATGACCTATTCCTGCGAAGGCTTTGGAGGAATGAGTCGCAGGATGCACCGGTTTGTCCGGGAACACATTGTTCGGGGCACATGGAAAAACAAAACGCGTCCCATCCTGATGAACAGCTGGGAAGCGGCATATTTTGATATCAATGAGCGAAAACTTCTGAATCTGGCGAAGGCCGGAAAGGAAGCGGGGGTGGAACTGTTCGTGGTAGATGACGGATGGTTCGGAAGCCGAAACGATGATACGCAATCGCTGGGGGACTGGACGGAGGATACAAAAAAACTGCCCGGCGGCCTGAAAAGGCTGGGAGAAAAGATCAAGGCTCTGGGAATGGATTTTGGCATCTGGGTGGAGCCCGAGATGGTGAACGTAAAGAGCAAACTCTATGAGCAACACCCGGACTATGCGGTTCAGATTCCGGAAAAGACGCATTCCGAGGGAAGAAACCAGCGGATCCTGGATCTGACACGAACCGATGTGCAGGATTTTTTGATCGAAGAGATGAGCCGGGTGTTTGCATCGGCAGATATTTCGTATGTGAAATGGGATATGAACCGGATTTTTACCGATTACTATTCGAGCAGTCTTCCGCCGGAGCGGCAGCAGGAGGCTGCCCATAGGTATGTGATGGGATTGTATCGCTGTCTGAAAGTGCTGACGGAGCGGTTCCCGCACATTTTATTTGAAGGCTGTGCATCCGGCGGAAACCGGTTTGACCTTGGTATGTTGTGCTACTTTCCGCAGATCTGGGCCAGCGATAATACGGATGCGCTCTGCAGGACTGAAATCCAGCTGGGTTACAGCTACGGTTATCCGATGTCTGTGATCAGTTCACACGTGTCAGGCTGCCCGAATCACCAGACGCTTCGAGTGACTCCACTGGAGACGAGATTTCATGTGGCGGCGTTTGGTATCTGTGGTTATGAATGCAATTTCTGTGATATGAAAAAGGAAGAGCTGGACGCGGTCAAAGAGCAGATCAGACTGTATAAGAAATGGAGAGAGGTGCTGCAGACAGGTGAATTCTATCGGATCCGAAAAGATGATCAGATCCAATGGATGTGTGTGTCGCAGGATAGAAAGAAAGCAGTTGGATTTTTTATGCAGAAGCTGGCAGAGCCAAATCCGCCTCACGCTGTTTTTCGGGCAAAGGGATTGCAGCCGGACAGAAAATATCATTTCTATGGAAGACAGATGGATCATGATATCAGGGAGTTTGGAGATCTGATCAATACGATCGCGCCGATCCACATCCGCCAGGGATCGCTCCTTCATCAGGCAGCAGCAAAGTTCGTGAAGCTGTCGGGTGAGAAGGAAGACTATGAACTGTACGGAGATGTGCTGATGTATGGCGGCGTGCACCTGCAACCGTCATTTGGAGGAGCCGGATACAAGGAAGGCATGCGGATCTTTAAGGATTTTGATTCCAGATTGTATTTTATGGAAGCGGAAGCAGATCACAAATAGAGGGATTGTCCGCGAAAAAGGGCGTGCAAAAATTAGCCTCTGTTCAGAAAATAATACATCCGTGCCAGAAAAAGCGAGTTTGTCGGGGTACCTTTCTGGGGATTGACACAGCTTTTGAACAGGTAGTTCATGTATTCTACATTTCCATGCAGCCATGTGGTGCCGATCGCGTGCCGCATGGCTCTTTCTACCCTTGAGGGAGTCGTGTTGTATTTTGCTGCAATGTCGAAATAAAGACCTTTGGTGATGCGGTGAAGATATTCCGGATTGCAGGTGATCATATCAAGTGCTGACAGAATATAGTTGTAGCCGAGCAGATGTGGGGGCATTCCGATCATTAAAAGAGTATTCTCGATTTCTGCCATGATAAATTCCTTTCTGTTGTGCAATAAAACGTTTTTCCTTTCTACATCATATTCCAAATATTGACATAAAAAAATATCGGGTATAACATTAAGTCTGACAAATGAAACCGGGTTTGTGTCATTTATGACACGGGAAGGATGTGTAGCGGAGATGTTAAGTGATAGACTGAAAGACGTACTGGCAGAAAGAGAGATATCTGTTGCAGATTTTGCGGAAATGTGTAACTTACCGGTGGAAACTGTCAGAAATATTTATTACGGGAAAACGGCAGATCCAAAATTGTCGACGGTGTTTAAGATGGCATCGGCGCTCAAGATGAGTGTGAACACGCTTGTGGGTGAACTGGAGATTGACAAAGAAGAGCGGTGTATCATCAATTATTACAGGCAGTGCGGGACACACGGGAAAGCGATTATCGGCCTTGTGGCGAAGTACGAAGCTACGTCGGCAAGGGCAGACCGTGATTCGGTCAACAAGCACAAAGTGCCCTGTCTGATCCCGCACAACGATATCCGAAAAGGTATTATCTATGATGCATGCGAAACCGTAGAATACGAGACATCTGTGCAGGAGGCTTATGTCGGGGTAAAGATCACTACCAATGATCTGATCCCCAAATTCTGCAAAGGCGATGTGATCTTATTTGCGAATAAGTTTCCGAAAAGCGGAGAATATGGGGCATTTATAAAGGGTGACCGGGCTTTTATCCGACAGTTTGTAGAGGAAGCCGGGCAGTATACGCTGAAGAGCCTGCATAATATCGGTGATGATATTGTTTTAAAAAGGCTGGATCAGATCGAGTATATCGGCACTTGTATTGAAGTCATAAGAACATAATAAATTTTTGTGGAAATGTATTGCAATTTCAACTATAATCAATATGTTTATATTCTAAAATAATACCAGACTGGGAGGGGAACAGGATGAAAATAGGAATTTTAGGCTACGGAAACCTTGGCAAAGGCGTGGAGAGCGCCGTTCGCCAGAACGATGACATGGAACTGGTGTGTATCTTTACGCGGAGAGATCCGTCATCTATCCATCCGGTAACGGAAGGCGTTGCTGTGTATTCGGTAGATGATATTGAGAAGATGCAGGGCAAGATCGATGTGCTTGTGCTGTGCGGAGGTTCCGCAACAGATCTTCCGGAACAGACACCGGAGTATGTAAAATACTTTAATGTGATCGACAGCTTTGATACACATGCGCGTATTCCTGAGCATTTTGCAAATGTAGACAAGGTGGCAAAAGAGCACGGACATGTGGCAATGATCTCCTGCGGATGGGATCCGGGCATGTTTTCCATTATGAGATTATACGGATCTGCGGTTCTGCCCGAGGGCAATGATTATACCTTCTGGGGCAAGGGCGTGAGTCAGGGACATTCTGACGCGATCCGCAGAGTAAAGGGTGTAAAAAACGGCAAGCAGTATACCATTCCGGTAGATGCGGCGTTAGAAGCAGTGCGAAACGGAGAAAATCCGGTGCTGACCACACGCCAGAAGCATGTAAGAGAATGTTTTGTTGTCGCTGAGGATGGTGCAGATCTGGCGCAAATCGAGCATGATATCAAGACCATGCCCAACTACTTCGCCGATTACGACACGACGGTACACTTTATTTCAGAGGAAGAGTTTTTTGCAAATCATGCAGGAATTCCCCATGGAGGATTTGTGTTCCGCACCGGTGTGACCGGTTTTGAGAAGGAGCACAAGCATGTGATCGAGTACAGCCTGAAGCTTGATTCAAATCCGGAGTTCACTTCATCCGTGATCTTAGCCTTTGCAAGAGCGATCAACCGTCTCTCACAGGAAGGTGTGAGCGGCTGTAAGACCGTGTTTGACATTGCGCCTGCCTATCTGAGTCCGTTGTCCGGCGAGGAACTGCGCGCGCATATGCTTTAAACCGAAATTGCCATGTAAACAGGGGTTGCCGGATGCAACCCCTGCTTTTGCGTTACTGTCACAACAGATATCGTTTGGAAAAGTCTAAAAAAATCTGATTGACGCGATCCCAGTTGATGACTGATAACCAATCCTTGATATAGTCCGCGCGACGATTGAAATGCTTCAGGTAATAGGCGTGCTCCCAGACATCGATGTTCAGGAGCGGAAACATATTCATCGCTAACGGAGTGTCCTGATTTGCCGTCGTTATGATCTGGGGATTTCCCAATGCATTGATGACGAGCCAGGCATAGCCGGAACCAAACATGGAAAGAGCTGCCTCCGTAAACAATTGTTGGAATGTTTCATAGTTGTGAAATGTGGAGTCCAGATAGGATTGCAGGGGAAATGGCAGCGCCTTGGAACTCGGATTCTGCAAATTCATAAAATAAAAAATGTGGTTGTATACGCCTCCGGCATTGTATCGGATATCTGTCTGTATTTCAGGCGGCATGGAATCAATGCTGATCAGCAGCTGTTCCAGAGAAAGGGGCTGGTACTGCGGATACTTTGACAGGATGTCATTCAGCCGGTCCACATACGCCTGCAGATGCCGGTTGTGATGGAGCCGCATGGTCTGCGTATCGATATAGGGCTCCATGCCATCATATTCGTAGGGTAACGGCGGATTTACAAAAGGATATTTTTCATTCAAAATGGTGTGCTCTCTTGTTTTTCTTTTGGAAGCAGTATATGAAAGTAACAGTTGCAAAATGCAAAGAAAAGGTTCAAAATGTGTAGCGGGAGAAAAGAGATATGACTGGTGAAAAACGAAAAGGAATCATGTATATACTGTTGGCAGCATTCTTTTTTTCATTGATGACTGCCTTTGTAAGACTGTCCGGAGACCTGCCGACGATGCAAAAAACGTTGTTCCGCAATCTTGTTGCGGCAGTGGTTTCGTGGGCCATGCTGTTGTCCGGCGGTGAGAAAATAGAGATCAAAAAAGGAGATGTGCCGGATCTGCTCCTGCGTGCAACTTTTGGAACCATCGGGCTGATCTGCAATTTTTATGCGATTGACCGGCTCAACATTTCGGATGCGAATATGTTAAACAAGCTGTCTCCTTTTTTCGCAATTTTAATGAGTATTTTTATCCTGAAGGAGAAGGCAAGTAAAAAAGAGTGGCTCATTGTAGCGGTGGCCTTTGTCGGAGCTCTGTTTGTCATCAAGCCCGGTTTTAACATGGCACTCGGTCCGGCGCTGATCGGGACTCTGGGTGGATTTGGTGCCGGAGTGGCGTATACGTTTGTGCGGAAACTTGGAAAAAACGGTGTCAGAGGACCGATCATTGTCATGTTTTTCTCCACGTTTTCCACACTGGTGTGTCTGCCCTTCTTTCTGGCAGGTTATCAGCCGATGACGTGGAAGCAGCTGCTGTTCCTTCTGGGGGCAGGGCTTGCGGCCACCGGAGGTCAGCTTTCCATCACCGCCGCATACACCTATGCGCCGGCAAAAGAGATATCGGTGTATGATTACACACAGGTGATATTCGCTGCCATCTGGGGTTTCTGCTTCTTTGGACAGGTTCCGGATGCGCTAAGTATCGTCGGCTATGTGATCATTATCGGGGCAGCGGTCTGCCGGAAATATGTGAAATAAAAAATGCCGCATGTGCGGCATTTTTTTATCTTGCGCGACCGGTGATGATCCACGGTGCGGGCTGTTGCTTGAAAGAATGATTGCTGCCGAGTGTGGATACGGCTACCTGAATGGTCTCCACATCGTTGATGCCATACTTTTCGAGTGTGGCAGGCATTCCGGCGGCGACGTTAAAGTCGAGGGTATAGATCACGACATTGATGTTCGGGTTGAGGCTTGTGAGGTAGGCCAGCTCCTGATCGGTGCTGGCGGATGCCACCAGAAATACGAGGGAGGGTACCGGACAGCCGGACATGCTGCGCTCATCCACATGCTCGATGATATTGACATTGTGCAGACCGAAGTGGACCACGTTGTCTTCCATTGTCGCACGGTCTGCCTTGTTGTACTCAACAGCGGTAACGGAGCCTTCAACTGCGATCAGCGCTGCTTCAATGGCAATGCTCTCACCGCTGATGACACAGATGTCATCGGTGGGAGCCACGTTCATTTTGCTCAGGATGATGGCGCGGATCTCACTGCCAACGTAGTGGATGGAGCCGCGCTGGAACAGTTCATTTGCAAGTCCGATCTTGGCAGTGTTTCTCGCCTGCGGATTGATGATGAGCATGGCGGCGGAGGCGTTGATGCCGCGGTTGATCATCTCCTTGACATAGTTGTGCAGGATCGGCCCTTCGGGGTTGGAACCTTCGTTGTACCATACTTCGCATTCGCCGAGTCCGGCATCCCACAGCCGGTAAAAAATATCGTCGACACCGGCATTGGTGAATACCATTGTTGTCTTGTGTGCTTCCACGGTGGGAATAAC
This sequence comes from bacterium, assembly GCA_004562765.1. Lineage (GTDB taxonomy): Bacteria > Bacillota > Clostridia > Lachnospirales > Lachnospiraceae > W0P33-017. The sequence goes on from SFRL01000031.1 coordinate 17,200, forward strand.
GTTCTTATTTTTCTTTGTAATATCGATCATCTTCACATGCTCAAGATCTACCGTTGTGTTTTGTGAGTAGTATTGCAGCCAGCTGATGATCACATCATTTGTAAAGATCTGTTTATCCATAATGATTTCCTCCGAAAACGAATAATTACTGCAACTGTCGGAAACTGCCGCAGTCACCAATTACTTTTATTTTAACCGACCGGAGGGCTGCCCGCAAGGAAAACAATAAAAACTTATCAAAATTTGCGTATATGTGCTAAAATAGGGAAGGGGAATTATATATGGGAGATAGACAGGAATGAATCGAATTTTACTTGGCAACCTGATCTCGTTTCTTGCGTCGTTGGCGCTGACGGCGGGGTGCCTGATGAAAGATCCGAAAAAAGTGTATATGATGCAGGTGACGGAAAATCTGATCCTTGTTGCCTCGTCTGTGTGTTTCGGCTCGTGGAGCGGGATCTCTACGCTGCTTGTCTCTACGGCGCGAAATATTCTGCTGGTGAAGGGGCGGTTTGACAAGCGGATGATGTATGTGTTTATTGTGCTTGTGACGGTCTGCGGGCTTGCGGTCAACAATAAGGGGCTGATCGGACTGCTTCCGGTGCTGGCGACAGTCATCCTCACGGTGTGCAATTACTATGCACGGGAGATTCTGGCGATCAAGTGGAGCCTGTTTATCAATATCGTCTTATGGGCGGTTTACTTTTTCGCGATCTGGGACGTGATCTCCGGTATCACACAGGTGGTGATCGCAGCTGTGACGCTTGTATCTATTTGGCGGATGCGATCTGGACTTGCAGAGGAGGACGCACAGCGTATATAATAAAAATGTTCAGATCCGGTGACCGGAACCGGATCGTGTGAAATTGATTGGGGGAATCAATGATGAAGGTGTGGCAGATTTTGGGAATACTGGTGATCGTGTCGCTGGTGGGGGTTCTGTTCTTTTTGTACAGATTGACTGCGTATGTGGCAAAACCGGCGTATCACACCGTGGATGACACGGCGCGATTTATGAAAGATCAGGGCTTTTGGCGGGATTATGATGCAATGAAAAAGGAAGAGTGGCGGATATCTTCCTATGACGGTTATATCCTGCATGCTACCTATCTTCCGGCGGCGGAGCCGGGAGATCAGTATGTGATCATCTCGCATGGATACACCAGCAACCGCATGGGCAGCCTGAAATATATGCATCTGTTTCATGAACTGGGCTACAACTGCCTGATCTATGACAATCGCAGTCACGGGGATAACCGGCGCGGCGTCTGCACGATGGGAAAACGGGAGAGTTCAGATCTGCTGGCACTGATCCGGTATGTTTATCAGCGTTTTGGGGATGATATCTATTTAGGACTGCATGGGGAATCCATGGGTGCCGCACTGCAGATCATGGCATTGCGCGAAACGCCAAGGTTGCAGTTTATCGTTAATGACTGCGGATTTGCGCGACTGATGGATGTGATCACACACAATGCGGGTAAGATCCTGCATCTTCCCCGGTGGATCTGTTATCCGGCGAGTCTGGCAAGCTTATGCTATTTTGGATTTTCTTATACAGAGCTGAATCCGCTCGATGCGTTAAAGGAGAACCGGATACCGATCTGCTTTATACACGGTGCGAAGGATGATTTTATTCCGTGCAGCCATTCGGAGCAGATGCATGCAGCCACACAGGGATACAGTGAACTGCATCTGTTTCCTGAGGCAGAGCACGCGTTGTCCATCGACAGCGATGAGAAACGATACGCGCAGATCGTGCGTGAATTTTTAAAAAAGATTAAGGAGACAACAAAATGAACGAATACATGAAGGCGGCGATCGAGGAGGCTGAACATGGGATCCATGCCGGAGAGGGTGGCCCCTTTGGCTGTGTGATCGTGAAGGATGGCAAGATCGTAGGAAAAGGACACAACGAGGTCGTGAAGCGCAAGGATCCTACCTGTCACGGCGAGATCATGGCGATCCATGAGGCATGCAGGAGTCTGGATACCTTTGACCTGTCCGGCTGTGAACTGTACACGACCGGAGAGCCGTGCCCCATGTGCATGGGCGCGATCCTCTGGGCAAATATCGGGAAAGTCTATTATGGCTGCAACATTGCGGATACGGAGGAGATCGGCTTCCGCGATAAGGTGTTTTATGAGTTTACCGAGGAGAAAAAAGCACAGATGGTGCAGGAAATGGATCGCACGGAGTGTAGAAAGCTGTATCGCGATTACCAGAATATTGCAGAGAAAACCAGCTATTAGAGCTGGTTTTTCCATGAATAAGGATGAAAGAGGAAGATAAAAAGATGATAAAATTGATCGCATCGGATCTGGACGGTACATTGCTCCCTGAGGGGACGGCGGATATTGATCCGAAAATTTTTGAGGTCATTCGCAGACTTCAGCACGCGGGAGTTACATTTGTGGTTGCAAGCGGCCGCAATTATGAGAGCGTGATGAGTGTTTTCGGGCACATGGAAAAGGAACTGACAGTCATATCCGATAACGGCGGTTATCTCGCAAAGGGAGGAACGGAGGTCTACTGTCACAGCTTTCCGAAAGATCTTCTGGATGAGGTCGTGACACTGGTGCGTAACGTGCCGGATGTGTGGATCATGGCATCGGCGGCTCGCGGCGTATACACGGACCGCAATGACCCGAAGTATGTCAAATGGATCCGGGAGGGTTATAAAATGGATATGAAAGTGGTGGATGATCTGCTTGCGGTGGAGGAACCGCTGATCAAGGTGGCACTCTACACTTATGCGCAGGATGCGGCTGAGGTGGCGGAGCCGCTGCGCCGGCAGCTTGGAGAGCGCGTCAGCATCGCGTTGGCGGGTGAGCGCTGGGTAGATATCATGATGCCCGGTATCAGCAAAGGAGCAGCGCTTACGCGTATTCAACAGACACTTGGCATTACGCGGGAAGAGACCGCTGCATTCGGTGACAACGGAAACGATATTCCGATGCTGCGGCAGGCTGCGGAGAGCTTTGCGGTGGCAAATGCGAGAGAAGAGGTCAAAGGGGCGGCGAAGCATGTGTTGGGCGACGTCTCACAGGGGGCGGTACTGGAGAAACTGGAGGAACTGCTGCTGGAAGTAACTGCCCAGAGTCCGTACGGATTTTGATAACGTCCTTTTTTGCGGTTTCATCAAAAAAGAAAGAATGAAAAGTAGATTTTTTGCGCCGCATGATATATAATGTTGAGAAAGGTCTTTGCAACGGTAAAGGATTGAAGTGTTACAAAGACCTTACATCTATATGCAAAGGAGAATTTGTATGAAAGAGAACAAAAGAAAAATCATCGGTTTTCTCTCTGTGTTCGTACTTTTGTGTGCAATCGCACCGACGATCGTAAGTGCGGCAGAGGAAGGCGAGGCTCTTCCGGCAGTTTACGCTACCGCATGGGCACTTTTACCTCCGATCGTGGCGATCGCACTGGCGCTGATCACGAAAGAGGTTTACAGCTCACTTTTCGTAGGAATCATCGTAGGAGCGCTGCTGTATGCCGACTTCGGCTTTGAAGGAGCCGTGTTACATACCTTTAACAACGGATTTATCGCGGTGCTGACGGATGCTTATAATATGGGTATCCTCATCTTCCTGGTACTGTTGGGAACAATGGTTGCCCTGATGAACAAGGCAGGCGGTTCCGCAGCATTCGGGCGTTGGGCCGGAGAGCATATCAAGACCCGCGTGGGCGCACAGCTGGCAACGATCCTGCTGGGTGTACTGATCTTTATCGACGACTATTTTAACTGTCTGACTGTGGGCAGCGTGATGCGTCCGGTGACGGATAAGCATAATGTATCCCGCGCCAAGCTGGCATATCTGATCGATGCCACGGCTGCACCGATCTGTATTATTGCACCGATCTCTTCATGGGCAGCTGCAGTCAGCGGCTTTGTGGAGGGTGAGGATGGACTGGCACTGTTTGTCAGCGCGATCCCTTATAACTTCTATGCGATCCTGACGATCGTTATGATGGTTGGCATGGTGCTGTTGAAGGTAGAGTTTGGTTCCATGGCGACACACGAAGCAAATGCGAAAAACGGTGACCTGTATACCACACCGGATCGTCCATACGCAAATATTCAGGCGGAAGAAAAGCCCGATTCCAAGGGAACCGTGCTGGATCTGGTGATCCCGATCATCTGCCTGGTTGCATGCTGTGTGATCGGCATGATCTATACCGGTGGATTTTTCTCCGGCGAGGGATTTGTAGCAGCATTCTCTAACAGTGATGCTTCCGTAGGTCTGGCTCTGGGCAGCTTTTTCGGACTGCTGATCACCATTATTTTATATCTTGCCAGAAAGGTACTGAAGTTCAAGGAATGCATGGACTGCCTTGCAGACGGTTTCAAGGCAATGGTTCCGGCGATCCTGATCCTGACCTTTGCATGGACATTGAAGGCGATGACCGATTCCCTCGGTGCAAAGGAATTTGTCGCAGGAGTTGTACAGAGCAGTGCAGGCAGCTTTATGAGCTTCCTTCCCGCAGTGGTATTCCTGATCGGCTGTTTCCTTGCGTTCGCCACAGGAACAAGCTGGGGAACCTTCGGTATTTTGATCCCCATCGTTGTAGCTGTTTTCCAGGGTACGAACCATGAGCTGATGATTATCTCCATCTCTGCATGTATGGCAGGTGCTGTTTGCGGAGATCACTGCTCACCGATCTCCGATACGACGATCATGGCATCCGCAGGTGCACAGTGTAACCATGTAAACCATGTGTCTACGCAGCTGCCTTACGCAATTGTGGCAGCAGGTGTGTCCTTTGTGTCATATATCATTGCAGGTTTTGTTCAGAACGCATGGATCGCGTTACCGATCGCCATCGTACTGATGCTGGCAGTGTTGATTCTGCTGAAAAACGTACATTCCCAGTCAATGGAATAAACGTAGAGCATAAAAAGAAAACGCCTTTTCCGCACTTTTTTGCGGGAAAAGCGTTTTTTATAAACTTAAAATTACAGGATGATAATGCTTGCACAGGAGAGGTCTTCTCCCAGATCGTATACTTTTCCGGATGCCAGTCCGACAACGGTAGGACGCAGAATATAGTAGGGACTGTTCTTGACGACCTTTGCCTTCTCGCCGTTGCTCAACTCTACGATCGAGTCCACCGGATAAAGGATCATGCTCTGAAGAAAGCTCTCCATGGCAAACAGATCCAGCTCCTGCGTCATAGACATGATCATTTCGATCGCTTCACGCTGGGAGAATGCGGATTTGTAAGGCCGTTCCGTCACGAGGGCATCGTAGATATCCGCAACTGCCAGTACCTTGGCGTAAGGACTGATCTGCTGCCCGCTCACACCTATCGGATAGCCGGCTCCGTTGATCTTTTCATGATGCTGGAGTACGCCGAGTTTTACTTCTTCGGAAAGGTCGGCGTTGTTTTGGATGATGCGATAGCTGTAGACGGAATGCTGGCGCATGACCTCAAATTCGGCATCGTCCAGACGGCCGGGCTTATTCAATATTTCCAGAGGGATCTTCGTCTTTCCGACATCGTGCAACAGACCGGCAACACCGATCTCATGGATCTCCTCGTCGGTCATACCCATTTTTTTCGCAACGATCATAGAGATGGTCGCCACATCCACACTGTGTTTAAAGGTGTATTCGTCGCTGGTTTTTAATGCGCTGATATCAATTGCCATCGCGTCATTTTCCTGAATAGCGGACATCAGGGTGTCGGCGATGCTGTCAGTTGCCTGTACGAGGGCGGGATCATCGGTATTGCTGTATACATATTGGATACCTTCTGCAACGCGTTCACGTACGCTGGCGGACAGACTGACCTTTGAGCGGTCTTCGGTGCGCAGCCGTTCGATATTTTTCTGGGCGGCAGGAGATATCGGCTCATTTTCATCATCGTCTGTGATCTCCTGAATGTAGACACTCATGATACCCATTTTCAGCATTGCTTCGATAATATATTCATCCAGTGTCGCACCGCGTGCAACCAGGACGCGTCCAAGCCGGTCAGAGACCGGATGATCGACCCGCATACCGGGCTTTAATTGTCTGGTGCGCATAAATTTTCTGTGAATCAATGTGAATACTCCTCCCTGCCCTAAACAGATATTACCAGTATAACACAGCCGACTTTCGGGGGCAAGAAAGAAGTATTTAGGAATCATTCATACGATCTTTAGGATTTTTAGAATTCTTTTAGAAAGTCGTCACATATAAGACACAATTTCCGGTTATAGTATAACCATCAGCAGAAATGCTGAAGCAACAATTCCCTATATAGATGTAACATTTTCATAACTAAACTCCTCGAAAAAACGATCGCGAAAGCGGTCGTTTTTTCATGCCGGAATCATTTGTACAGATCATGAAAGAAGTACAAAAACAGCAAATTTCGGATTGACACATCCCTTATATCGTGCTACTATCATAGACGAACAGAAACGAATAAATTCTTCGGGGCAGGGTGAGATTCCCTACCGGCGGTAAAGTCCGCGAGCCTTTGTCAGAAAGTGAATGCTGATGGCACAGGGCATGAATCGGTGACCTGAACACAGGAATTCCGATACCGACAGTTACAGTCTGGATGAGAGAAGAAAATTCATGGATCATATGCGCAAGGGCAGTGGCAGTGCCAAGGCAATGCGCAGGAACCGATTGAATGAACGCAGATCTCAGACCCCCGTTGGTCTGGGATTTTTTTATTCTTTTTCTTTCAGGGAATTTAGGACTTCTGCTCGCAAACATATCACTTATTTTAAGGAGGTTCTGAATATGAACGAAAAAAAGAAAATCTGGACAACGCAGACGCTGATCACAACAGCAATGCTTGCTGCACTGGCAGGCGTGCTCATGTCGCTGGAGATCTCTATCCCCATGATGCCGCCGTTTTATAAGGTGGATTTCTCGGATATGCCTTCTCTGATCGCACTGTTTTTGATGGGACCGATCCCTGCTGTCTGCGTAGAGGTTATCAAGATCCTCATCAAGCTCATAACGATTGGAACCAGCTCTGCATTTGTCGGTGACCTTGCGAATCTGATCGCGATCGTCATGTATATTTTCCCGCTGTGGTTTATCTACAAAAAAATGGGAAAGACAAGAAAAGCAGGTATTACTGCAATGCTCGTGAGTGTTCCGCTGCGTGTTGCGTTTGCATGCTTCTGTAACGCATGTATCACCCTGCCGCTTTATGCGAAGGCAATGGAGATGCCTCTGGACGGAGTGATCCAGATCGTGGCAGCCGTAAACCCGGCAATCCATAATCTGACAAGCTTTATCGTGCTGGCTACTATTCCATTTAATATCTTAAAGATTGGTATCAACTATCTGGTAGGTTACTTCTTATATGATCGCTTGACCAGGATCAGTTTTGTAAGACAGGAGATCATGTCATGATCAGAAATTACAGGGATCTGACACGGCTGGAGATGGAAGCCGTTGACAAGAAAGAAACCATCGTACTCATTCCGCTGGGCGCGTTGGAGCAGCATGGCAATCAGGCTCCGCTCGGCACGGATGACATTATCGCGGAGGCGATGTGTGAGTATCTGACAGAAGCGTTGGAGGAAGCGGGAGAGACCGATTTCCCGATGTTGATCTTCCCGGTCATTCCGGTTGGTCTGAGTACGGAGCATAAAAATTTTTGCGGATCGATCACCATGCGTCCGGACACGTACTACCATATGCTTTATGACATAGCGGTAAGCCTTGCGCACCACGGTTTTGAGAAACTGGCATTCCTTGTGTGCCATGGCGGCAATGCGCCGATCGTGCAGGTGCTCAGCAGAGAACTCCGCAGTGAGCTGGGGATTGCGCCTTTTATCTTATCCTCCGGAGCATTTTCGCATCCGGATGTCAAGGCGACTGTTTCCGAGGGCAATATCTGGGATTTCCACGGTGGAGAGATGGAGACATCCATGGTCATGGCTGTGGATGAGAGCCTTGTGAAGCTGGAGACGAGCGAAGCCGGTATTCCGCAGGCATTTGCGGAAAATAAAGCACTGCTTCCCTATGGAAATGTGTCGATCGGATGGGTGTCTGAGGATTGGAAGACAAAAGAAGGAAAGCCCATCGGCATCGGAGGCGACCCTTCCGGAGCAACCGCCGAAAAAGGCCGCATTATTTTGCGCACGAGCGCCCGGGAACTAGTGCCGGGATTGATAGAAATACATAACTGGAAGGTATAAAAACAAGAGGTATATCTCCTGTGACTTTGCCCGACCGAGCTTGACGACCCAAGGGCAACGGAGCAGGGATATACCTCTTGTCTTTTATTTGTGTTGTGTTATCGTTACATCTGATAGAACCGCAAATTTTCATTGAGATCCGCCGTGATCTCACCGCCTGCATCCTCATACTTTTTGTAGAGAGCCTGCAGGCGTTTTGTATTTTTCTTGTTTTCAATCTCCAATTTTCCAAACGCATTCTGATAGAGCGGGTTGTTGGACAGAGAAGTGCGGATCTCCCGGGAGAACGGGCAGTAGCGCGTTAAAATATCACGTGTGACTTTGTTTAGGCGGAAGCTGCCCTGCGATTCGTATTTGATCCAGTTTACATAATCCAATACAAAGACTTCACGGAAATTATTGCGGGCGTGCAATAATGCAGATTTCAGCTTTTCTTTTGCGTCTGCCGAGAGGTCTTTATTTTTGCGGTAAAATTGCAGGTAATCATAATATTCTGCTGTCAGTGATTTCACCCGGTAGTCATTCCAGTAACTGCCCTGCACGTGTCGACAGATCTCCCAACGGTAGCGCCCCATTGCAAGAAGCATCTGCTCGTCCAGATCAGTATTCATAAAGATCGGGAACACAAAGCGTGCAGGCGTGTCTGTGCGCACACCGCTCGTCTCCTGCCACATGACGGAACGGGAGCCGACGCAGGGCAAAAGGATAATATCGGGCATGATCTCCTTCATCAGTTCTTCCTGCGTGATACCGTGTTCAGGATCGGAGAAAAGGATCTCGCGGTAGAGGATGGAGTAATCAAGGCTTCGGATACCGTTGACGGACTGCTCAATGCGTGCCGCAGTCGCAGCCATCTTTTCAAAGGAGCTCATCAGCTCATCGGAAGACAGGATCGGACAGAAGGTTGAAAGCCGTCCGGAAACTGACTTGTGGGTGGATTGGAACAGATTTTCAATCTCAAACGCCACCTTGGCATTCTGGTCGCGGCGAAGACTGGAGAGTTCGCGCTCTGTGATCTCGCCCTGCTTTAACTGCTCCAGCAGATGCCCGTTGTAGTCCAGATCGAATTCATTGCGGGACGGTTCTTTTTCGCCGCAGTATATACTTTTCAGCCATTCATAGATGGTATATATATGCGTGTAATGAAACAGACCGAGCGATTCACTAAAGCGAACCAGGGCATTGGTCTGTTCCACGCCAAGCAGATCCACATCCATAAAGCCAAAATTGAAAAACATCTGCAGGATCGGTGTAGGACGATTGACCGGACTCATGGAGTTAAAAAATGCTCTTTTATAGATCTCGTAGAAATAGGTTGAGATTGCCTTGCGAAGCGCCCGTACTTCCTTGTCGCCGGAGGTGCGGTCGGGAAGTTTTTTGTACGACTGAAGAATGAGCTTGAATTTTCGGATCTCCTCTTTGTCGTAACCCGCATAGGACATGATATGTGCCACACAGTCCTCGTCGGCAATATTTGTCTGCGCATCGCCTGTGGCGGAGAACTGATGATTTTTACAGGCCTTTGCACATTCGTCAACCTGCATCGGATCATAGATGTCCAGTTTTTTCATCGTCTTGCAGATTTCCTTCATGTGTGTCTGGCAGGCACTCAGATCCTTGTTTTCTGATGCGAGACGGACGGCCAGATGAAAATAAAGATGAAAAATATCATCCTCGGTATCGTTCCACAGTACGTCACGGTTGCACATCAGATAGTTGGCAATCTCTTCGATACCCTGCGCGGTTCGGTGCATCTGTGCGGAAGCCTCCATGATGGCACCCACACACAGGTCATCGTTTTGGATCATGAGCTGCAGATATTCGCGCAAATAGCCTTTCATCAGACTCTGGCTATTGTTCAGCTCCCAGTTTTCAACCCTGTGTTGCATGGTGAGTGCTTCAAAGTGCGTGAGGCGGTAAAAACTGTGCTCCGGCATCATGAACTGGGAACACAGTGCCTTGTAATCATTATAGCTGTTCTGTGCAGTCGTATGCAAAAGGGTGGCTTTCTGCTTCAGGCTGACGTATAGACAAAGCGCCTGATGACGCTGTTCTAAAGCGGTGCGAAGAAAGATCGGGCGGAAGTTTGCCTGTGCCTTGAGCAGTGCGCGCAGATCTTCTGCGTTTTTGCACGGGATGACGATGAGCGTTGTATCCTCGCTGGCAGTATAGTCACAGGAAAACCATTCATTTTCAAGAATTCCGATGATTGAGTTTGCCCCCATTGTGATTTCGGCATAATTATAGTGGCGTGTCACGGAACCGACCTGAATCAGATACCATTCCATCACCTTGTCCTGCCGTCTGGCCACAAGATCCCCTTTTCGCACTTTTACTGCCTGCATTGTCTGCCTCCCCCAAAAAACGATTTATTATAAGTATAATAGAAAAAATATGACGCGTCAATTGTCGAAAACTGCGCTTGCAACCGCGAATATCCTATATTAAAATGAGGACATGGAGTTACAAAAATTATACAGTTATGTCAGACAGGCAATTGAAAATTACGGCATGATCCGGGAGGGTGACCATATCGCGGTAGGGATCTCGGGCGGAAAGGATTCACTGACGCTGCTCTATGCGCTGGCGGGACTTCGGAAGTTTTATCCGCAGAAATTTACGATCACTGCGATCACGGTGCACCTGGGGCTTCCGGGTATGGAGTTTGCACCGGTTCGCGCGCTCTGCGAACAGCTTGATGTGCCCTATGAGATCGTGGAGACACGCATCGGGGAGATTGTGTTTGACGTGCGCAAAGAAAAACATCCGTGTGCGCTGTGCGCGAAGCTGCGCAAGGGCGCACTGAATGAAAAGGCACTTGCGCTGGGTTGCAATAAGATCGCCTATGCACATCACCGGGACGATTTCGTGGACACATTGTTTTTGTCGCTGTTTCAGGAGGGAAGGATCGCAAGTCTTTCCCCGCATTATGTGCTTGAGCGTACCGGGCTGACACTGATCCGTCCGATGATGCTTGTTCCGGAGGCACAGATCAGGGGTTTTTGCAAAAAATATCAGCTTCCGGTCGTGACGAATAACTGCACGGCGGACGGAAATACGGCGCGGGAGAAAGTGAAGCGGTCGATCCGGCAATTGCAGCAGGAGTATCCCGATCTGAGGGAGCGTGCTTTTACCGCGATCTGCAAGGCGGATTTTGACGACTGGATGAAGGATGAGTAAAAAATAAAGGAGAAAAAACGATGGACAGAAAGATCAAAGCATTTACACTTCCGGGAACGAAAGACCCGGGCGTAAGGGAGTACGAGACGAAACACCGTGCAGTGGCAAGACGTGCGGCAGCAGACGGAATGGTACTTTTGAAAAACGAGGACGGGATGCTTCCGTTTGCACAGGGTACAAGGCTTGCAATCTACGGGGCGGGCGCTGTGGCGACGATCAAAGGAGGCACAGGTTCCGGAGATGTCAATTCCAGAGAGACGGTCAGCGTATATGAGGGGTTAAAAAATGCAGGATTTACAATCGTAAATGAGGAGTGGATCGACGCGTACCGGTTATGTTATCAGAAGGCGAGAGAGGAATGGCGTGAACTGATCTGGAAGGAAAGCGATGAGCGGAGAGCAGCAGGCGAGAGTGATCCGCTGTTTTCTGCGTATGCGGCGCATCAGTTTGATCTTCCGGCGGGAGCGTTGCCGACCCCGGTGGATGCAGATGCGGCAATCTATGTCATTGCCCGTATTGCGGGTGAGGCAAAGGACAGACAGCTTCGCCCGGGCGATTATCTGCTGAGTGCGGAGGAGCATGATGCGCTCCGTCAGTTATGCGAGCAGCATGAAAAGGTATTGGTCATCATCAATTCCGGTGGTTTGATCGATCTTTCTTTCATGGATGAAATGCCTCAGATCAAAGGACTGCTCTATATGGGACAGCCCGGCATGGAGGCGGGATCGGCACTGGCAGATGTGTTGAGCGGCGCAGCCACACCCAGCGGAAAGTTGACGGACAGCTGGGCATATCACTACGAGGATTATCCGAATGCGGCTACATTCTCACACATGAACGGCGACACTGACATCGAGCGTTATGAGGAAGGTATTTATGTCGGATATCGTTATTTTGATACCTTTGAAGTGCCTGTGCGCTACAGCTTCGGTTATGGATTATCGTACACGGACTTTGACCTTCGCATGGTGCATCTGAGTTTTGTGCATCCGAATTCTGCGAAGGCAGCTGTGCGCATTGTCGTGGAAGTGACGAACACGGGAACGGTCAGTGGCAGGGAGGTCGTACAGATATATGCCTCCTGTCCACAGAAGAACATGGCCAAAGAATACCGTCGTCTGGTCGGTTTTGTGAAGACCGGGGAGATCGCTCCGGGCAAGTACGAGAATGTGGAAATACTGATCTCCATTTACAGCCTCGCCTCTTACAGTGAGAAAGCGCCCGGTTGGCTGATGGACTGCGGTACCTATGGATTTTTCATGGGAAACAGTCTCCAGAGCGCACAGTTTGCGGCTTCTGTGGAGTTGACGAGAAATATTCTGCTGGAGAAAACAGATCATGTCTGCCCCCTGCAAAAAGAGTTGAAGGAGCTTGAATGTCCCCAGGAAAGCGTATTTGAACGCCGCGCCGAATGGCATGCATATGTATGCAAAAATCCGGCAATCGTTGTGCCGACACAGATGCTGCTGACACGGAAGAATGTAAAATACGGAAGAGAGGACAAACGTATCAGCCCGGAGATTTGGAAAGAGGTCGATGCACTTTCCGAGGAACAGCTCATCCGGCTTGTGACGGGAGACCCGGGACGCGCACAGGGGCAGTTTGGCGTGGCAGGAAAGACAGTTCCCGGCTCTGCGGCACAGACCAGTGACTGTGCAGAAGATCGGGGTATTGCAAGCATTGTGCTGGCGGACGGTCCTGCCGGGCTTCGATTGACAAAGACCTATTATGCAAAGGATGGCGAGCAGCAGCTGCTTCCCATTGAAGCGAACATTGAAAACGGATATCTATATCGCGGTGGAGCGGAAATGGATGGAGAGCAGTATTACCAGTATTGTACGGCGTTCCCTACCGGAACGCAGCTTGCACAGAGCTGGGATCTGGAGCTTTTGGAAACGGTCGGAGCGGCTGTCGCAGAGGAACTGCGGGAGTTTGGTGTGACACTATGGCTTGCTCCCGGCATGAACATTCACAGAAATCCGCTGTGTGGACGCAATTTTGAGTATTATTCAGAAGATCCGCTCCTGTCCGGACGGCTTGCCGGTGCCATGACAAAGGGCGTACAGGCGCAGGGCGGCGTCGGTACGACGATCAAACATTTTGCATGTAACAATCAGGAGGACAATCGAATGGCTTCTGACAGTGTGATCTCTGAGCGTGCGTTGCGTGAGATTTATTTGAAAGGCTTCGCTTATGCTGTGACAGAGCAGCAGCCGTTGGCAATTATGACGAGCTACAACCTGATCAATGGGGTTCATGCTGCAAATAATTATGATCTCTGCACAAAGATCGCGAGAGATGAGTGGGGATTCAAAGGCGTGATCATGACTGATTGGACAACGACACAGTGGGGAGATGACTGTACCGCTTCCGGCTGCATGCGTGCAGGAAACGATCTGGTAATGCCCGGAGTGCCGGAGGATCATGAAGATATCCGTCGGGCACTCGCGGACGGCACATTGACCATGCAGGAACTGAAACGCGCGGTGGCACATCTGCTCCCGGTAGTCTTTCAGTCTGAGCGATATGAGGATTGATTAAATCAGGTACTGAGCAGTTTACGAATAAAAAGCGGTGAGATAGTCGGTCAGAGCTTTCTGATCGGCTGTCCCCATCGTTTCTCTGGCGGAGTGCATGGCGAGGATCGGTACGCCAATGTCTGCGCAGCGCACCGGAAGCAGCGCAGCAGCAATGCTTCCGAGCGTTCCACCGCCCCGCTCGTCGGAGTGGTTGACAAATTTCTGATAAGGTATCTTTTTTGCATCGCAGATCTGCTGTACGATCGCGATGGCTTCACTGTCTGTGGCATAGCTCTGGCTGCATGCCTGTTTGATGGAAAATCCATTCCCCATAATGTTTTTATTGACCGGATCATAGTGATTCTCGTAGGCCGGGTGCAGTGCGTGTGCGACATCCACGGACATCATGAGGGATGCGCTGAGTGCATCCGAATATTCGCCGTCGGACCAGCCGAGACTCCGGTATATTTTTTGGAGGACCAGCGTAAACAATGTGCTGTCTGCACCCTGTTTGGTACGGCTGCCCACTTCTTCGTGGTCGAAGATGACAAGTACGTTGATGCCGTGCAATCTGTCTGCGGCTGTCAGACTATCCAGAAGCGCCTGCACGGATGTGAGATCATCCAGACGAGGAGACTGATAAAATGCATCGTTCATACCGACCGGACTACCCGATTCTGCGTTGTACAGATTCAATTCATAATCCAGAATATCTATCGGATCACAGGAAAGATGTTCTGCCAATATGCGCAACAGCAGGTCTGCAGAGGTTTCTTCGCCGGAAAGACCGATGAGTGGGAGCATTTGTGTCTGTTTTTTTAATTCCAGACCCTTATTCATGTCGCGCTGCAAATGTACAGCTACATTGGGAATGGTGAGCAGCGGTTTTCTGAGATCTGCCAGCTGTACGTTCGGCGCGAACGGGTCTTCGGAGCGAAGGACAACCTTGCCCGCCAGAGACAGGGGTCTGTCCAGCCAGCTCATGTGATTGACACCGCCGTAACCTTCCGCGTTCAGCCGGATGTAGCCGTCCTTTTCCATCTGCGGACGGGGCTTGATGCGAAATCCGGGAAAATCGCCGTGTGCTGCTCCGATGCGGAAGCCGTCCTGTGCCCGGGCATCTGCACCTACCGCAAAAGCGATGAGGCAGGATCCATAGGGTGAGACAACATATTTTTTTCCGGGGCTGAGTGTCCACGGCACTCCGTCTGTCAGTACTTCAAAACCGGCTTCGATCAGGCGTTTTTTTGCAGCGCGAACTGTATGATAAGGTGAAGTCGATTCCTGTATGAGTGCTGCCAGCCGGTCGATTCCGGATGTGGCAGGCTCTGGTTTGTTTTTCTTGGCATTCATGGTGAGATCTCCTTTTTTTCGTTGCTGTATCATAGATAAAATCTGCGGTTTTCTTCAAGTATAACTGATTCTTTGAAAAAAATGTACCCTCCGAAGCACTTTTATGTTATGATTTTTAGCGTATGCAAGGAGGGATATGCTTTATGAAAATATTTGTAATCGGATGCGGACGATGGGGAACCTTCATCGCATGGTATCTGGATCATATTGGACATGAAGTCACGCTTTACGGCAGAGAGGGCTCCCAAAATATGGAAGCGCTCATGCGGGAGCGAAAAAATGAATATATCACACTGCCGGATTCTCTGCAGCTTACGAACTCGCTCGAGGGAACAAAGGAGACGGATACGATCGTCATTTCCATCAGTTCACAAAATCTCCAGTCGCTCTGTGAGACACTGGAGCCTTATGATCTGAAATATAAGACGTTTGTGCTTTGCATGAAAGGTATTGAGATCAGTACCGGAAGAAGACTCTCACAGGTGATGGAGGACAATATCGACGCATCAAACCGCATTGCGGTCTGGCTCGGACCGGGGCATGTGGAGGAATTTTATCGTGGGATTCCCAACTGTATGGTCATCGACAGCAGTCATGACGCCACCAAGCAATTGCTGGTGGAACAGTTTTCCAGCGATCTGATCCGTTTTTATTATGGCATGGATCTGATCGGAAATGAGATCGGCGGAGCAGCGAAAAACGTCATCGGTATTGCCGCCGGAATGCTTGACGGAATCGGGAGAACTTCATTAAAGGGACCGCTTATGGCACGTGGTCCCCGCGAGATCGCAAGACTCATCAAAGCGATGGGGGGCAATGAATTTTCCGCCTACGGGCTGTGCCATCTGGGTGATTACGAGGCGACGCTGTTTTCCGAGCACAGTCACAACCGCATGTTTGGTGAGCGGTTTATACAGAAAGCAACTTACGATAAACTTGCGGAGGGCTACTATACCGTAAAGGCGTTAGTTGCACTGGGAGAGCGCTATCACGTGGATCTGCCGATCTGTGAGACGGTCTATGCCATGCTGTATGAAAATCTTTCGCCCGAGACCGCGCTGGAGGAATTGTTTTCGCGCAGCCTCAAGGGAGAATTTGTGTGATAAAAAACGGGGGAATCATATGGCGGGCAGTATGCAGATATGCTATGATGGAACTATTAAGAACAGATGAATGGATTTTTGCATCGGAGCTGTGAAGAAACAAAGCAGTTCCGGAAAGGAGAAAAACTATGGAACATGAAATTGTGTGGCAGGATCGGAAACGCGTATGGTGTGGTTTGCCCTGGACTTTTACAAAGTATGAGCTGAGCAAAGAAAAGCTGATCGTCAAGACCGGATTTTTCACGCAGAATCAGGATGAGGTGCGCCTGTACCGCATTCTGGATCTGTCATTGAAGAGAAGTCTGATGCAGCGCATCTTCGGTCTCGGCACGATCCACTGTAATTCCGTGGACAAGACGATGAAAAACTTCGAGATCAAAAATATCAAGGATTCTGAGAAGGTAAAAAACGAGTTATCCGATCTGATCGAGGAGGCAAGAAGAGCGAACCGCGTATCATCCAGAGAGTTCATGACAGAGCAGGAGGATGACGACGAAGAGGACAGCGAGGAGTAAATCACCTAATTTTTTGAGGTGTTTCGTCAAAATGTAGCGTCTCTCCTTGACAAAAGGGAAAAATTCCTTTAAGGTTTTAAAGAAGTAAAGCAATAAAAATGTGAAGGAGTAACGTTATGGTTGACAAAATTGCTGAGATCAATGGTCTCATAAACAACATTGTGTGGGGTGTTCCCGCGTTGACGCTGCTGATTGGCACCGGTATTTTGATGACCGTGCTGACAAAGTTCTTCCAGTTCACTCATTTTGGTCACATGATCAAAGAGACGATCGGTGGACTGTTCCGCAAAAAAGATATTTTAAACAATAAGGATGAAAAATCCATTTCCCAGTTCCAGGCGCTTTGTACGGCGTTGTCCGCGACGATCGGAACCGGAAATATTGCCGGTATCGCGTATGCGATCACGATGGGCGGCACCGGAGCGGTTTTCTGGATGTGGCTGGCGGCGATCGTAGGTATGATGACGAACTATTCCGAGAATGTACTCGGTATTTTCTTCCGCCGCAGAAATGAGAAGGGTGAGTGGTCCGGTGGCGCGATGTATTATCTGCGCGACGGACTTGGAAATAAGAAGGGCTGTAAGCAGATCGGACAGATCCTGGCGATCCTGTTCTCCATTTTTGCAGTATTCGCCTCCTTCGGTATCGGAAACATGGGTCAGGTGACCTCTATCCGCGAGTCAGTATTGCATGCATTTGGATTTGCAGCTGATTCCAAGACCGGTGGACTGGTGATCGGTGTGATCGTTGCAGTAGTTGCGGCATTGGTTATCATCGGAGGCTTGACACGTATCGCAAAGGCAAATGAAAAGATTGTGCCGTTTATGGCTATCTTTTACATACTGGGAAGTCTGGTTATTGTTGTGATGAACTACAAGATGATCATTCCTGCATTCGCTTCTATCTTTAGTCATGCATTTAGCCTGGAGGCAGCAGCCGGCGGTGTCGGCGGTGCCGTGATCAAGCAGGCGATGACCTGGGGATTCAAGCGAGGCGTATTTTCCAACGAGGCAGGACTGGGATCTTCCGTTATGGTACATTCCGCTTCCAACGTCAAAGAGCCTGTGACACAGGGTCTGTGGGGAATTTTTGAAGTATTCTTTGATACGATCATCGTATGTACACTGACTGCACTCGTGATCCTGACGACCGGTATCGTTGATCTTGACACCGGCGCATCTCTGAGCGGTGCGACAAAGCTCGGTCTTGCGACAGAGGCGTTTACCAAGTGCTTCGGCAGCTTCGGTGGTATCTTTATCGCGATCGCGATCACGCTGTTTGCGTTTTCTACCGTGCTCGGCTGGAGTTATTACGGTACAAAGGCATGGGAATTTTTATTTGGAACAAAAGCAACGCTCATTTACAAAGTGATCTTTATCGTGATCATCGTTGCAGGTTCTGCACTTGATGCATCACTTGTGATCGACCTGTCAGATACCTTCAACGGTCTGATGGCGATCCCGAACCTGATCGGTGTCATCACCCTGTCAGGAACAGTCATGGCGATCACAAACAACTACGCAAAGCGTGTCTTCAAAGGCGATACATCCGTAAAGCCGATGCTGTCGTTCTTCGAGGATATTCAGAGGGAGCAGGAGAAGCGTCTGTCAGACGAGGATTAAATGTAACAGGTAAAATGAAGGCGTAAGTGTATGCTTACGCCTTTTCGATTGCGCAAACCTTGCTTTTAACGCTGGAGCGTGTTAAAATCAAACGTGGTGGTTTGCTTTCGGACGGGCTGGTGATTTCGGCTTCGGAAGAACAAAGACACCGGGCAGTTGGGAAAGGAGATAACTATACGATGGCAGATTTCAGAGTGATCGAGGTGAAGCGCAGCATTTTCGAGGATAACGATGCGGATGCAAATAAGCTGCGTGAAGAGTTGAAGGTGGAGAAAACCTTTTTGCTGAATCTGATGTCCTCACCCGGAGCGGGAAAGACGACTACGTTAAAGCGCACGATCGAGGCGCTGAAGGATGAGATGAAGATCGGGATCATGGAGGCGGATATTGACTCGGATGTGGACGCAAAGGCGATCACGGAGACCGGCGCGCGGGCAATACAGATCCATACCGGCGGTATGTGCCATTTGGATGCGGATATGACCCGTCAGGGTATCCGGGAGTTCGGCACGAGTGATCTGGATCTGGTCGTTTTGGAAAATGTGGGCAATCTTGTCTGCCCGGCAGAGTTCGATACGGGAAGTACAAAAAATGCGATGATCCTCTCTGTTCCCGAGGGTGATGACAAACCGTTAAAATATCCGCTCATGTTTACGATCTGCGACGTTGTACTTATCAACAAATGTGATACATTATGTGTATTTGATGATTTTGATAAGGAGGCGGTTGTCGAACGTATTCACAGGCTCAATCCGAAGGCGGAAGTCATTTTCGTGTCTGCAAAGACAGGAGAGGGATTTGACGGCTGGATCGACTGGCTGCGCCGCGAAGTGGGTGACTATCAGCGGTCATTGTAAATAAATTAGAAGAGGTAAATTAAAATGGCAAAGATTATTTTAACCGGAGACCGTCCCACCGGACGACTCCATGTAGGACATTATGTAGGTTCGTTGCGACGCAGAGTTGAACTGCAGAATTCCGGTGAGTTTGACAAGATCTATATCATGATCGCGGATGCGCAGGCATTGACGGATAATGCAGACAATCCCGAAAAGGTGCGTCAGAATATCGTTGAGGTGGCATTGGACTATCTTTCTTGCGGACTTGATCCGGAGAAGTCCACACTGTTTATTCAGTCTATATGAATCTCGTGACGGTTGCACGTCTGCAACGCAATCCGACCGTAAAAGCAGAGATCCAGATGCGCAATTTTGAGGCCAGCATTCCGGTAGGATTTTTTACCTACCCCATCAGTCAGGCAGCAGATATCACTGCTTTTCAGGCGACGACAGTGCCGGTTGGAGAGGATCAGATGCCGATGCTGGAGCAGTGCCGTGAGATCGTGCACAAGTTTAACAGCGTATACGGCGAAACATTGACGATGCCTCAGATCATGCTGCCGGACAATCAGGCGTGCATGCGTCTGCCGGGTATTGACGGAAAGGCAAAGATGAGTAAGTCGCTCAACAACTGTATTTATCTTTCCGATACGGAGGAAGAGGTTCGTACAAAGATCATGTCTATGTTTACGGATCCGAATCACCTGAAGGTTTCCGATCCCGGAAAGGTGGATGGCAATCCGGTATTTATCTATCTGGAGGCATTCTCACGCCCGGAGCATTTTGCAGAATTTTTACCGGAGTACGCAGGTATCGAGGAACTGGAGGAGCACTATAAGCGCGGTGGTCTCGGTGATGTGAAGGTAAAGAAATTTTTAAATAATGTGATGCAGTCAGAACTGGCACCGATCCGTGCGCGCAGAGCGCAGTGGGAGAAGGACATACCTGCGGTTTACGAGATCCTGAAAAAAGGCTCCGAGGAGGCGGAAAAGGTAGCGGCTGACACACTTGCAAAGGTGCGCGCGGCAATGAAGATCAATTATTTTGATGATGCGGCGCTCATCAAGGAGCAGATGGAGAAGTATAAAGCAGAGTAGCTTATAAAATAATACTGTGAGGTAGAGATATGGAGAAAAAGATTCCTTACAAGATTTATCTGGAAGAAAGCGAGATGCCGAAGGACTGGTATAATGTGCGGGCGGATATGAAAATAAAGCCGGCACCGTTACTCAATCCGGCAACTCATGAGCCGATGACGGCAGAGCAGCTGGGCGCAGTATTCTGCGATGAGCTGGTGAAACAGGAACTGAACAACGATGACCGTTATATCCCGATCCCCGAGGAGATTCAGGACTTTTACAAAATGTATCGTCCGGCTCCGCTGGTTCGTGCTTACTGTCTGGAGAAAAAGCTGGGCACACCCGCAAAGATCTATTATAAATTCGAGGGAAATAACACCAGTGGCAGCCACAAGTTAAACTCTGCGATCGCGCAGGCATACTACGCAAAGAAGCAGGGCTTAAAGGGTGTGACGACAGAGACCGGAGCAGGCCAGTGGGGTACTGCGCTGTCTATGGCATGTTCTTATTTTGATCTGGACTGCAAGGTGTTCATGGTAAAATGTTCCTATGAGCAGAAGCCCTTCCGCCGTGAGGTGATGCGTACCTACGGTGCAAGTGTGACACCGTCACCGTCTGAAACCACAGAGGTAGGAAAGAAGATCCTGGCAGAGCATCCCGGAACTACCGGAAGCCTTGGCTGTGCGATCTCCGAGGCAGTAGAGGTGGCAACACATACGGAAGGTTACCGCTATGTACTTGGTAGTGTGTTGAATCAGGTTCTTCTGCACCAGTCCATCATCGGTGTAGAGACAAAGATCGCGATGGATAAATATGGCATCAAGCCGGATATCATCATCGGATGTGCGGGCGGCGGTTCCAACCTTGGCGGACTGATCTCTCCGTTTATGGGAGAGAAGCTGCGCGGTGAGGCTGACTATCAGTTTATCGCAGTGGAGCCTGCAAGCTGCCCGAGCCTGACCAGAGGAAAATATGCATATGATTTCTGCGATACAGGAATGGTATGCCCGCTGGCAAAGATGTACACACTGGGAAGCGGTTTTATCCCTTCAGCAAATCACGCCGGTGGACTGCGTTATCACGGTATGAGCTCTATTTTGTCAGAGCTGTATGATCAGGGTTACATGGAGGCACGTGCGGTTGGACAGACTTCCGTATTTGCGGCAGCAGAGCAGTTCGCACGGGTGGAAGGTATCCTTCCTGCACCGGAAAGCTCACATGCGATCCGCGTTGCGATCGACGAGGCAATGAAGTGCAAGGAGACCGGAGAGGAGAAGACAATCCTGTTCGGTCTGACCGGAACCGGATACTTTGATATGGTGGCTTACGAGAAGTTCCACAACGGAGAGATGAGTGATTACATCCCGACGGATGCAGATCTGCAGGTGGGATTTGACGGACTGCCGAAATTCTGATAAATAGCATAATTGCCCGCATAGGGAATTGAAACACCGTTTTGCACGATGTCCCTATCTTAACATGTAAGGTCATTGATGATGCGTCCCTGCCGCTGCGCAAATGACACTGACATGCTTTGGTAGGAAATATCGCGGCATACGGTGTTTCGTTTTCTAGTGCGGGCTGTTTTGATCATGCTAATAATATAGAAAAATTTCAACATTGGTATCTCCTCAAATGCAGGGGAAAGGAAAGAGGTTTTATATTGATGGATGAGTTAAATGAACTGAAAGAAGTCTTTGCTGAATTTGGTGAAGTTCTGAGAATGATGGGTAATGCAATGCGAGAGTACTTCACTACCACTCCATGGCAGCAGCAACTGGCTGCTTTGGTAATGTTTGTAAGCTTTGTCTTGTCATTAATAATCAGAATCAAATTCAATTATAGGACCAGAGGTCAAAGAAGGGTTGAAAAAGCTAAAGCACTAGGTCATGTCGTTAACGGAACTGTTATCAGTGCTACCTTTGATACTGACGAAAATGGAAATCGTAAATATTCCGGACGTGTAGGATATGAAGTAGATGGCCGCAAGTATTCAACAATTTTTGTTCCTAGCGGCAGTAGCAGTATTATTAGGAAAGGAGATACCGAGCCGGTCTACTGGTTAGAAAATCCAAAAAGAGGTTTTGTAAGTTGTAATTCTGAAGGCTTCTTAGGTGTCCTTGAGTGGTTGCTGGTGGTTTCTATTCCTGTGTTCCTTGCCTTTCTTACCTTGCTAGTAACCGGCGGTCTGCAAAAATAAAGTCCCTTTTCGGAATTGTGTGTCAACTGAATAGCGATGCATAGTTTTCTGTAGCATGAATAGTCATTTCATTCTATATTATCAAATGATACAATAAAGAAAAACAAATCTACAAATCGGAATTTAAATGGATGAACAATTACCTTATTCTTTATATGAACTTGAATGTAATCATTGAATTTACAACAAAATTCTGATATGATAATTGATGAAATGGAGGTGCTTACAATGGCAAGCTACACAAAAATGACAGTTGGAAAAGAAAATCGGACGGAGCTTCATGAAAAGCTAGCCCTGACTGGTGCGGAGATCAGTCTGAATACGCTTCCTGCGGGAGCAAATGTTCCGTTTATCCACTCCCACAAGGCAAATGAGGAAATCTACGGTGTTCTTTCCGGCAAAGGCAAGGTCGTTATCGATGGCGAAGAAATCAGCCTTGCAGCAGGCGACTGGCTGAAGATTTCTCCCGTGGCAAAACGTCAGTTCTTTGCTGCAAGCAATTCTGAAATCACTTATATTTGTATT